>DATLXI010000011.1:0-92786 GCA_035575755.1 Sphingomonas sp. | reverse complement strand
GGCGTCCCGACGAGGTTTACTCGATCGAGTATCTGTGATGCGCCGCCCGCTCTTTGCCAGAACGGCCCTGCTGGCCATCGCCGCCCCGCTGCTGCTCGCGCAACGCGAGCCGGTGCTGGTGCCCGACGTGTCGGCGCGCTCGATCGAGATCCGCTACAGCTTCTCGGGCGCGCAACTGTTGCTGTTCGGCGCGATCCTCTATCCCGGCGGCAAGGTGCCGAGCCGCGCCGCCGACATCGTCGTCGTGCTGAAGGGGCCGGTCGAGCCGATCGTGGTGCGCGAAAAGCAGAAGATCGCCGGGATCTGGATGAACGCCGACCAGAACCGCTTCCGCTCGGCGCCGTCTTATTATGCGGTGGCCTCGTCGCGCCCGGTGCGCGAGCTCGTCGACGAGCGCACCGCGGCAATCTTCGAGCTCGGGCTGCGGGGCCTCCAGCTGTCGCCCGGCGGCGGTGCCTTGCCCGAGAAGGAGCGGCGCTTCGAAAGCGGTCTGCTCGACCTGCGCAAACGCCAGGGGCTGTATGTCCAGGAGCCGGGCGGGGTCGAGATTACCGACGGCGTCCTTTACCGTGCGCGGATCGCCATCCCCAGCCAGGTCCCGGTCGGGACCTACACCGCCGAAACCTTTCTGATCGACCGCGGCCAGGTGATCGCCGCCGCGACGCGCGATGTCGAAGTCGGCAAGGCCGGGTTCGAACGCTTCGTCGCGCTCGCCGCACGCCAGCATGGCTTCTTCTATGGGTTGGCCGCGGTGCTGCTGTCGCTTGGGCTGGGCTGGGCCGCGGCGATGGCGTTCCGCAAGCGCAGCTAGAGTCTGCGTCCGTTAGACGGCACCGGCCTAACCTGATCTTAACCCGTTCGCGCTACCCGGATTGCTGAAGTTTCAGCGATAATAGGGTGGCGAACGCCGATGACCGACAACAATAATCTGCAAAGCTTCCTCGACCAGATGAGCAGCTACAGCGACGAGGCTGTGGGCGGAAACAATGAGTCGAGCAGTCCCACCGCCATCCCGGCGATCGGGCGCGTGGTCGAGATTGCCGGGTCGGGATCGCGCGTCATGATGCACGCCGACCGCCTCGAGCACCTCATGAACCACCCCGATGCGTCGATCGCCATGTCGGGCCAGGTCGGCAGCCAGATCAAGATGAAGGTCGGGTCGAGCTGGCTTGTCGCCAACGTCCGCACCCTGTGCGCAGGCGACGATGGCGCGCTGATCGCCAATGTCGACTTCCTCGGCGAGGGCGGCCAGCAGGCCAACGGCAATCTGCTCGGTTTTCGCCGCGGCGTGACGCGCTACCCGATCCCGGGTTGCGAAATCCTGCCCGTGACCACCGACGACATGCGCGCGATCTTCGCCGCCGACGACAGCGCGCATATCCAGATCGGCACCGTCTACCCGACCGACGATATTCGCGGCACGCTCTACGTCGACCCGATGCTGTCGAAGCATTTCGCGATCCTCGGTTCGACCGGTACCGGCAAGTCGACCTCGGTCGCGCTGATCCTCCACCGCATTTCGCAGCTCTCGCCCGAGGGCCATATCGTGATCATCGATCCGCACGGCGAATATTCGGCGGCGTTCAAGAGCTGCGGCGAACTGTTCAATGCCGACAACCTCCAGCTGCCTTACTGGCTGCTCAACTTCACCGAGCATTGCGAGGTATTGCTCACCACCGACGGCGCCGAGCGCGACCGCGATGCCGACATTCTCGCCAAATGCCTGCTCGCGGCGCGGATGAAGGGCAAGAATGCCGAGAGCCTCGGCAAGGTCACGGTCGATTCGCCGATCCCTTATCTGTTGTCCGACCTCAACGCGATCCTGGTCAATGAAATGGGCAAGCTCGACCGCGCCGGGACACGCTCCCGTACATGCGCCTCAAGGGCAAGCTCGACGAGTTGAAGGCCGATCCGCGCTATAGCTTCATGTTCTCGGGCATGCTGGTGAGCGACACGATGGCGAGCTTCATCGCCAAGCTGTTCCGCCTGCCGAGCAACGGCAAGCCGATCTCGATCGTCGACGTCTCGGGGCTCCCCTCGGACGTTACCTCGGTGGTGGTCTCGGTGCTGGCGCGGATGGTGTTCGATTATGCCATCTGGTCGCGCACCGAGGCCCAGCGCCCGATCCTGCTGGTGTGCGAGGAAGCGCATCGCTACGTCCCCAAGGACGAAAGCGCCAAGGGCCAGGCGGTGCGCAAGATCCTCGAACGGATCGCCAAGGAAGGCCGTAAGTATGGCGTCTCGCTCGGCCTGATCACCCAGCGTCCCTCGGATCTGGCCGAAGGCGTGTTGTCGCAGTGCGGCACGATCATCGCGATGCGCCTCAACAATGACCGCGATCAGGCGTGCGTGCGCGCCGCCATGCCCGAAGGCGCACGCGGCTTCCTCGACGCCATCCCCGCGCTCAGGAACCGTGAATGCATCGTCTGCGGCGAGGGCGTCGCGATCCCGATCCGGGTCCGCTTCGACGACCTCGAGCCCGAGAAGCGCCCCGCGTCGTCGGACCCAAGCTTCGCCGAATCATGGTGCCAGACGGGCGACGAAGCCGGCATCATCGACCGCACCATCAAGCGCTGGCGCGGCCACGGGCGCTAAGCGCTCGCGGGCACATTTCACAAGGCGTAGCGCAGGCTCGCCCTGATGCCGCGCGGCTGGAAGGCGTGGAAGTGGATGTCCTCGACGCCTTCGGGGGGCTCGCCGGTGAGGCGCGAGACGTAGAAATAATCGACGTCATGATCCTTGCTATCGAACAGGTTGAAGACGTCGATAAAGGCGCCGATCCGGCCCCATTCGCGCCCGCCACGCAAATTGACGAGCAACGAGCCGTCTGACTTAACGCTCTTATCCTCGATCAACGGATATTTGCCGAAATAACGCACCCGCGCGGTCGCCAGCCAGCCCGTGCCGCTGCTCGCGGTGACCCCGCCGCTGACGACCAGCGGGATCGAACCGGGAATGTTGTTGCCGGCGGGGTCGCGGTCCCTGAATTTGGAATTTGTGTAGGACAGCTCGACCTCGCCGCTCAAATATTTGCTGCCGAAATAATAAAGGCCGAGCTCGACCCCGTCGCGCTTGCTCGGGCGGCTGGCTTCGGTGTTGCCCGCATCGCCGACGAACAACAATTCGCTGTCGAGCTGCAGCGTCCACGCCGCGAGCGTCGCCTGCACCTTGTCGCTGAGGAACAATCGTTCGCCGAGCTCACCGCCTTTCGACGCAACCAGCGGATCGACGCGGGCGGCGGGATCGCCCGACACCGGGTCGATCGCGATCGTGGTCCCGCGCGCATCGTTCGAATGAAAGCCCTGGCCAAGGCTGAGATAGAGTTCGAGCGGCGCGACGGGTTTGTAGATCACGCTGCCCTTGAGCGACACTTTGCTGTCGTTTGCCTTGCCCGAATTTTCGGGCAGCGATCTGGCGTCGACCTTGAAGTCGAAATAATCGTAGCGAAGCCCGACATAGGTTCGCAATTTGTCGCTGAAGCTGAATTCGTTGCTCGCAAACAGCCCGATGCTGGCTTCCTTGACCGCATCCTCGCGCACCGTGCTGACCGGCTGACGCGCGATTATATCGGCGATGGTCTTGATCACGCCAACATATGTTATTTTCGTGACGGGAACGTTCAGCCGAAAACACGCGAAAGCCGTGAACGACCTCAGCCCTTCCCCGTCCCGAGCAAGTGCGCCAGCCGCGCCTTGAAGCGCGCGATTTCGGCGGGGTCGACCGCTGCGGCGCTGGTGAAGCGGACGCTCTGCGGGTTGACCGCGACTCCGTTGCGCCAGGTTTCATAGTGAAGGTGGGGGCCGGTCGATAGCCCGCTCGAGCCGACATATCCGATCAACTGGCCCTGGCGCACAGGACTGCCCGGCTCGACCAGGATGCGGCTCATGTGGCTGTAGCTGGTGGCGATCGCGCTGGCGTGGGCGATCCGCACCTGCTTGCCATAGCCTCCCGCCCAGCCGGCGCGGCTGACCACGCCGTCGGCCGAGGCGACGATCGGCGAGCCCCAGCGCGCGCCGAAATCCATTCCCTTGTGCATCCGCGCATAGCCCAGGATCGGGTGGCGCCGCATGCCGAAGTTCGAGGTGACCCGCGCGCTGACCGGCCACGCAAGCGCGCTCGACGAGACTTGGGTCAGGCTCGCGGCGTCATACCAGCCGGTGCGTCCACTTACCGTCCATCTGAGCATTTCGATCGGCGTTCCGGCAAAGCGCCGGACCCCGGCGTAGAGCAAGGGCCCGCTCTGCTCCTCGCCGGTCGCGGCGCGGCGGTGGGCGATGACCAGGTCGAAGCGGTCGTCGGGACCCAGGTCGGCGCCGACATCGAGTTTCGTCGCCAGCGCCTTCAGATAATCCGCTGCAGCTTCAGGGGACACGCCAGACGAGCGCAGCGACCAGTAGAGCCCGTCGCCGACGCGTCCGCGGATCCGCCGCGGGCGCTGGTCGACGAGAATGCGGATGTGGCGCGCGGAAAGGCTGTTCGCGCTGCGTTCGACGATGAGATCGGTATCGAGCCCGGCGCGCAGCGCGATGCGGTCGACGTTGCGCAGCCCCGCCCCGGCGCGCTTGCCGAGGCGAATTGAAATGTTCGTCCCGCGATCGAGCCCGCGCGGTGCCACGGCGTGGACCATCCGCCCGACGGTCATCGCGTCGGCCGGGACCGCGCCGATGCGCATCAGCAACGCCTCGATCCGGTCACCTTCGCTCAAGCGGGCATCAAGCTCGACCTGCGCGCGTTCGGGCGCCACCAGCAACGGTATGACGCGGTTGTTCGCCGCCATCCGCCCGCTGCTGCGCCCGCCCATCGCCAGCGGGGCAACCCCGACCTCGCGATAGTGGCGTGCGGCGCTCTCGCTCGGGCGCTCGTTGGTTGTGGCACTGAGCGGTTCGATGGTCGGCGCAAGCACCCCTGTGCTCCCGCACAGCAAGGCCAGAGTCGCCGCCCCGCGCCACCATTTCGCCGACAAGGGCTCGGCGGCAAGGTCGATGACGAGGCTGAAGCGCTTGACATTGGCCACCGGCGCAAGACGCCCGAAGCCGCGCGGCATCGCTGCCGCCCCGCCGCCCTCGATCATCATGTCGCGCCATTGATACACTGTTCGCCCGTCTCCTTGGGCCACTCTGGCGCGGCATGGTTAAGAACCGGTTTCCGATCGATCCGCGCTTGCACTTCGCGCAACCCCTGCCACATTGGGGGCATGTCACCGCGCAGCGACGGCATTGTCCGGGCGATCCTCGGCCCGACGAATACCGGCAAGACCCACTTGGCGATCGAGCGGATGTGCGCCCATTCGTCGGGCGTCATCGGCTTCCCGCTGCGGCTGCTGGCGCGCGAGGTCTACGACCGCGTGGTGGCGATCAAGGGCGCGGGCAAGGTCGCGCTGATCACCGGCGAGGAACGCATCCTGCCGCAGGGCGCGCAATATTTCCTGACGACGGCCGAATCGATGCCCGTCGGCGGCGACCGCGATTTTGCCTTCGCGGCGATCGACGAGGCGCAGCTCGGCATCGACCCCGAGCGCGGGCACGTCTTCACCGACCGCATGCTCCGCGCACGCGGACGCGAGGAGACCTTGATCCTCGGCTCGGATACGCTGCGCCCGCTCATCCGGCAGTTGCTTTCCGAGGCCGAGATCGTCCGCCGCCCGCGCTTTTCGACCTTGCGCTACTCGGGCGCGGCGAAGCTCGCGCGGCTCCCTCCGCGTTCGGTGATCGTCGCTTTTTCGGGCGAGCAGGTCTACGCGCTGGCCGAGATGTTGCGCCGCTTCAAGGGCGGGGCGGCGGTCGTGATGGGTTCATTGAGCCCGGCCACGCGCAACGCCCAGATCGCGATGTTCCAGCGCGGCGAGGTCGATTACCTGGTTGCCACCGACGCCATCGGGATGGGGCTCAACATGGACGTCACCCATGTCGCCTTCGCCGGCCTGCACAAGTATGACGGGCGCCGCGACCGCCGCCTGACGATCCCCGAAATGGCGCAGATCGCGGGCCGCGCCGGGCGCCACCAGCGCGACGGTAGCTTTGGCACGCTCGGGCTTGGCGGCGACGGCGCGCCCGAGTTCAGCGAGGAAGAGATCGAGGCGATCGAGGAGCATCGCTTCCGCCCGCTCGACCATCTTTACTGGCGCAGCGCCGAGCTCGACTTCTCGACCACGCTTCACCTCATCGCCAGCCTCGAGACGCGCTCGAACGATCCGCTGCTCCGCTCGGCCCCGCTGGCAATTGACCTCGCCGTGCTCAAGCTGATCGCCGAGGACCCGTCGATTGCCGCACAGCGCGGGGGCAAGGTGCGCAAATTGTGGGCGGTGTGCGGGCTGCCGGACTTCCGCAAGGTCGGCCCGATGCACCATGCGCGGATGGTGCGGCGATTGTTCAGCTACATCGGCGAGGGCGGCCACATCCCGCACGAATGGTTCGCCGCCGAAGTGACCCGGCTCGACAATGTCGCCGGCGATATCGAGGCGCTCGCCGATCGCCTCGCGGGGATCCGCAGCTGGGCCTATATCGCGCAGCGCCCCGACTGGCTCGCCGATCCCGCCAAATGGGCCGAGCGTACGCGCGCCGTCGAAGGTCGCTTGTCCGACGCGCTCCACGAGCGGCTGACCCAGCGCTTCGTCGATCGCCGCACGGCCGTACTGGTGCGCGATATCGGCGCGCACGGCGCCGACGCACTGCCCGTCACGGTCGCCGCCGATGGCGAGGTCAGCGTTGGGCCCGAGCCGATCGGGCATCTCGCCGGGTTCGAGTTCAAGGTCGATCCCACCGCCAGGCTGGCCGACAAGCGCTTGCTTCTCGCGGCCGCTGAGCGCCGCCTCGGCGAAGTGCTCGAACGCCGCGCGGCCGCGCTGTGCGCCGCGCCCGACATCGATTTCAGCCTGGTCGAGGAAGCCGGTGGGCTTGCGATCGGCTGGGACGGATACATCCTCGCCCGCCTTGCCCCCGGTCGCTCGTTGATCGAGCCCGCCGTCCGCACCGCGCGCCCGCTCGACCGGCTGTCGGCCGAGCGCCGCGGCCTGCTCCGCGCGCGCATGGAGCAATGGATTGTGCGCCAGGTCGCGCATAACGTCCCCGCGCTGCGCCACCTCGCCCACGCCGCCGCCGACAAGCAAGCGAGCCCGGGGGTGCGTGCGCTCGCCGCGATGCTGGTCGATTCGGGCGGCCTGCTCGCGCGCCGGACGATCGCCGCGCAGCTCGCCGCGCTCGACAAGACCGACCGTCACGCGCTCCATCGCCACCGCGTCCGGCTCGGCGCGCTCGACATCTATGTCCAGCCGTTGCTCAAGCCCGCCGCGATACACTGGCGCGCGGCGCTGCTCAGCATCCGCGCCGGGCTGCCGATGCCGCGTTTGCCCGCGCAGTCCGCCGCGACGCTCGATGGCAGCGCCGATTCGCGCGGCGCCGCGCTTGGCTTCCGCCGGCTCGGCGCAACCTGGCTCAGGGTCGACCTCGCCGACCGGCTCGCGACCCACGCCCACCACGTCAAGGCGCACAAGGGCAGCGACCCGATTGACCACGCCCTCGCCACCAGTCTCGGGCTCGACCCCGACACGCTCAAGCGGCTGATGCTCGAAGTCGGGTTCGTACCCGCCGGCGAGGCATGGAAGTGGCGCGGCAATCACCGCGCCCCGCCCCGCGCCGAACCCCCGCGCCCGGGCAACGCCTTCGCCGCTCTGGCCGGGTTGAAGCGCTGACGGTGCGGATCGATCGCTTCCTCCACTGCATTCGGCTGGCGAAGAGCCGCACCACCGCGCAGGCGCTGGTCCATGCCGGGCATGTCCGCATCGACGGCAAGCGCGTGCTCAAATGCGCCGAGGAAGTGCGCGCCGGACAAGTCATCGCGCTCCCCCTGCGCGGCGCGATCCGTGTCCTGCGCGTCACCGCGCTCCCCGCGCGCCGCGGTCCCGCGGCCGAGGCGCAGTGCCACTATCAGGAGCTTGGAGATATCATCCCACACCGTGGGAGGTCCTTTTGTTGACGCCGCTCCACCGCATGGCTTAGCGAGGGGCCAACCCAAGGGAGCATCTCATGACCTACGTCGTCACCGACGCCTGTATCAAATGCAAATATATGGACTGCGTCGAAGTGTGCCCGGTCGACTGCTTCTACGAAGGCGAGAACATGCTCGTCATCAACCCCAACGAGTGCATCGATTGCGGCGTGTGCGAGCCCGAATGCCCCGCCGAGGCGATCCTCCCCGACACCGAGAGCGGCCAGGAAAAATGGCTCGAGCTCAACACGACCTTCTCGGCGCAATGGCCCAATCTGACGCGCAAGAAGGACAGCCCCGCCGACGCCGACGAGTATAAGGGCAAGGCGGGCAAATATGACGAATATTTCTCCCCCGAACCGGGCGAGGGCGACTGAGCGCGTGGCGCGGTTACCACAGCCGTGGCAATCGTCGACAAGCGATGGAACCGCGCGCGAAGCGATGCGCTAACGAGCCCGAAGGCCGCGCATGCGAAGCTGACCAACAGGGAAACGATCGATGAAGCATCTCCTCCTCGCCGCGGCGCTGACCGCCTTCGCTACCCCCGCGCTGGCCCAGTCGATCGACGTTGCGCTGCCCGACCCCAACGACCAGAGCGACACCGTCACCATCGGCGCGGGTGTCGGGATCGTGCCAGACTATGAAGGCTCGGACGATTATCGCTTGATCCCCGCGGTCGCGGCGCGCGGGCGGATCAGCGGCTTCTCCTTCTTCACCCGCGGGACCTATCTTTACGTCGACCTGGTCCCGCGCGGATCGGCCAAGATCGAGTTCGACGCCGGGCCGATCGTCGGGGTGCGCCTCAATCGCAACCGCAAGATCAAGGACGATTTCGTCGACCGCCTACCCGAGCGCAAGGCGGCGATCGAGGTTGGGGGCTTCGTCGGGATCACCGCGCACGGCCTGACCAATCCCTATGACGCGCTCAGCTTCAGGGTCGACGTCGTCAAGGATGTCGCCAACGGCCATGAATCGACGGTCATCTCGCCCACGCTCGATTTCGGCACGCCCTTGTCGCGAACGACCTATGTCGCGGCTTCGCTCAGCGCGGACTTCGTTGGCGAAGGCTATGCCGACAGCTATTATTCGATCACCCCGGCCGACGCGCTCGCCAGCGGGCTGCGCGCTTACGATGCCGACGGCGGCTACAAGGGCTGGAAAGTCGGCCTGCTCGCCAACCAGTCGCTGACCGGCGATCTGACCGGCGGACTCTCCTTGTTCGGCACCGCGAGCTACGGCCGCCTCGCCGGCGACTTCAAGCGCTCGCCGATCGTCGCCGACCGTGGCAGCGCGACCCAATGGTTCGGCGCCATCGGGCTTGGCTACACCTTCTGATCGGACAGCGCGGGCTGATCACGTTTCGCCGCAAGGTCAGTCCCAATTCATCTTGGCGCGATAAAGGCGGCAGACCCTTTCAGGAGATAGCTTGTGATTCGATCGACCCTCTTCACGCTCGCGCTGGTCACAGCGGCGCCCTCGCTGGCCCAAGCCCAGGCCCAAGCCCCGGCCCAGGCCCAAGCCCCGGCCCCGGCGGGCGGCGGCGCCACCTCGATTTCGCTCGCCCAGGTTACCGCCAATGCCGAGGGCGAGTTCGCCCGTGTCGACGCCAATAAGGACGGCCAGATGAGCCGCGCCGAGATCGAGAACTTCCAGCGTACGAGCGGCATGGCGCGTGCGACCGCGCGCAACAAAGCGCTGTTCGCCGAACTCGACGCGGACAAGAACGGCCAGATCAGCGCCCTCGAATTCGCCAAGGCCATCCAGGCCCCCAACGTCGACGCCAATCCCGTGCTGCGCATCGATACCAACAAGGACGGCCAGGTCAGCCTTGCCGAACATCGCGCGGCCTTGCGCGAGACGTTCACCAAGGCCGACACCAACAAGGACGGCAGCCTCACCGCCAACGAGGCGAAGGCCATTATGTCCCCCAAATAGGGTTAGCGGCATACTTGAGTCAGGCGCGCAAGGGGAACAGACTTAACGGCGGTCGAGCGCGGCGATGATCGCGTCGGCCGCCACTTCGACGCTCATCGACGGGTCTATCCGCACGTCAGGGGCGAGCGGGGGCTCGTAGGGGCTGTCGATCCCGGTGAAGTTGGCGAGGTTGCCGCTCCGCGCCTTGGCGTACAGCCCCTTGGTGTCGCGCTGTTCGGCGACCGCGAGCGGGGTGTCGATGAAGATCTCGAGAAATTCGCCGGCCGGAACCATGCCACGCACCATGTCGCGTTCGGCGCGGAACGGCGAGATGAAGGCGGTCAGCACGATCAGCCCGGCGTCGGCCATCAGCCGCGCGACTTCGCCGACGCGACGGACATTCTCGATCCGGTCGCTCTCCGTAAACCCCAAATCCTTGTTGAGCCCATGGCGCAGATTGTCGCCGTCGAGCAGGAAGGTATGCCGCCCGCGCCGCGCGAGCTTCTGTTCGACGCGGTTGGCGATGGTCGATTTGCCCGCCCCGCTTAGGCCGGTGAACCACAGGATTGCGGGCGTCTGCCCCTTCAGCTGCGCATGCGTTTCGCGGCTGACGTCGAGGTGCTGGCGGTGGATGTTCGACGCGCGGCGCAGCGCGAAGTGAATCATCCCCGCAGCCACCGTGGCATTGGTCAATTTGTCGATCAGGATGAACCCGCCCAGCACGCGGCTCGTGGCGTAAGGCTCGAACACCAGGTCGCGATCGACCAGCATTTCGGCCACCCCGATCGCGTTGAGCTCTAGGTTCGGCGCGGCGAGATGTTCGAGCGTGTTGACGTTGATTTGATATTTGGGGTGCTGGATGGTCGCGGTCGCAGCCTGCGTACCAAGCTTGATCCAGTAACCGCGCCCCGCCACCAGTGGCTCCTCGTCCATCCACACCAGCGTCACTTCGAACTGGTCGGCGGCCTCGGGCGGGTTGTTCGCATCGGCAATCACGTCGCCGCGCGAGCAATCGACGTCTTCGCTCAGCGTCAACGTCACCGATTGCCCGGCAACGGCTTCGTCGAGGTCGCCTGTCGCAGTGACGATCCGCGCGATGCTCGCGCTGCGCCCCGACGTCAGGATGCGCACCGCGTCGCCCGGACGGACGCGCCCCGCCGCTATCTGCCCGGCGAAGCCGCGGAAGTCGTGGCTGGGGCGATTGACCCACTGGACCGGCAGCCGCAGCGCGCTATCAGCGCTGGCCGCGTCGATCGGCACCGCCTCGAGCCACTCGATCAGGCTCGGCCCGTCATACCAGCTATTCGCGGCGCTGCGGCTGGCGACATTGTCCCCGGTCAGCCCCGACAGCGGGATCGCATCCCAATGTTCGATCCCGGTCGCGGTGGCGACGGCGCGATAGTCGGCGACGATCGCGTCGAATGCTTGCTGGTCGTAGTCGACCAAATCCATCTTGTTGACCGCCAGCACGATGCGGCGGATCCCGACCAAATGCGCGAGATAGCTGTGGCAGCGAGTCTGGGTAAGAACCCCCTTGCGCGCATCGACCAGCAACACCGCAGCTTCGGCCGTCGAGGCGCCGGTGACCATGTTGCGAGTATATTGTTCGTGCCCCGGGGTATCCGCGACGATATATTTGCGCGTCTGCGTGGCGAAGAAGCGGTAGGCGACGTCGATCGTGATCCCCTGCTCGCGCTCGGCGGCGAGCCCGTCGACGAGCAAGGCGAAATCCATGTTCGCGCCCTGCGTCCCGACGCGCTTGCTGTCGGCCTCCAGGCTGGCGAGCTGGTCGTCGAAAATCTGCCGCGTATCGTACAGCAAGCGCCCGATCAGCGTCGACTTGCCGTCATCGACCGACCCGCAGGTGATGAAGCGCAAGAGTTGCTTGTCGCGGTGCCGCGCGAGGTAAGCGCCGATGTCGGAGGCGATCAGCGGGTCGGGCGCGAAGGTCATTGCCTCCCCTCCCGTTCAAGGGAGGGGATTGAGGGGTGGGTGCGAGCGATCAGCGAGCCAAAAGACTCCAGCGCGGCGCAAAGTTGTTCTGGGGGCATTGAGCCCCCGTCACAACTCACCCACCCCTGGCCCCTCCCTTTCAAGGGAGGGGAAGCCTCGCGCGCCATCAAAAATACCCCTCCTGCTTCTTCTTCTCCATGCTCGCATCGCCGCCATCGCGGTCGATCACCCGCCCTTGGCGCTCCGAAGTCGTCGCCAGCAGCATTTCCTGGACGATCTTCTCGATCGTGTCGGCCTTGCTCTCGACCGCGCCCGACAGCGGGTAGCATCCCAGCGTCCGGAACCGCACCGATCGCATCACCGGCACTTCGCCCTTGGCCAGCCGGAAGCGTTCGTCGTCGACCATCAGGATCAGCCCGTCGCGCTCCACCGTCGGGCGCGGCGCGGCGAGGTACAAGGGGACGATCTCGATCCCCTCAGCCATGATATATTGCCAGATGTCGAGCTCGGTCCAGTTCGACAGCGGGAACACGCGGATCGATTCGCCGAGACATTTGCGCACATTGTAGAGCGACCATAATTCGGGCCGCTGGCGCTTGGGATCCCAGCGATGCTGCGCCGAACGAAACGAGAAGATCCGTTCCTTGGCGCGGCTCTTCTCCTCGTCCCGCCGCGCTCCCCCGAAAGCCGCATCAAAGCCGTGCGCATCGAGTGCCTGGCGCAACCCTTGCGTCTTCCACACATCGGTATGCAGCGGGCCATCATCGAACGGGTTGATATCGCGCGCCACCGCCTCGGGATTCTCGTGAATCAGCAGCTCGTGATCGCGCGCGACCTTGTCGCGCAGCGCATACATGGCGCGAAACTTCCACCTTGTATCGACGTGGAGCAGCGGAAACGGCAACGGCGCGGGGAAGAATGCCTTCTTGGCGAGGTGGAGCATCACCGCGCTATCCTTGCCGATCGAGTAGAGCATCACCGGCCGCGCCGCCTCGGCGAGCGTCTCGCGCAAGATGTGGATGCTTTCGGCTTCGAGCCGGTCGAGGTGGGTCAGCGCCATCGCATGCCTTCCAGCCGAGCCCAGCGGCGCGGTCAAGCGAAACGCTTCCCCTGCGCGGTGCTTGGGCCTAATAGCCTCTCATCCCCGGGGAGCCGACAAGCGGCTGAGAGGCAGTTCACGACTGCGACCCGTCGAACCTGATCCGGCTCACCCCGGCGTAGGAAGGGAGGCGTCGCGCCATCCTTCCCGATTTGGAGAAGACCATGGCCGACGCACCTTCGCGCACCGAACTCGCCCCCGCCGTCACCACCGGCGCCATCCGCGGCAGCCGCAAGATCTACGTCGGCCCGCTCAAGGTCGCGATGCGCGCGGTTCACCTCGAACCCTCATCGGGCGAGCCCCCGCTCAACGTCTACGACCCCAGCGGCCCCTACACCGACCCTGCAATCACGATCGACATCAACGCCGGCCTCGCGGAGCTGCGCCGCGACTGGATCCGCGATCGCGGCGATGTCGAGGAGGTTACGGCACGAGAGTCCCGCCCCGAGGACAATGGCCAGCTCGGCCCCGGCCGCAGCGGTGGCGTCGCCCCCTTCCCCAACGTCCGCCGCCGCGTGCTGCGCGCCCGCCCGGGCAACAATGTGAGCCAAATGCACTACGCCCGCCGCGGAATCATTACGCCGGAAATGGAATATGTCGCCACGCGCGAGAATATCGGCCGCGAGATGCTCGCCGACCACGTCCGCGATGGCGAGGATTTCGGCGCCGAAATCCCCGACTTCGTCACCCCCGAATTCGTCCGCTCCGAGATCGCCCGCGGCCGCGCGATCATCCCGAATAATATCAACCACCCCGAAAGCGAGCCGATGGCGATCGGGCGCAACTTCCTCGTCAAGATCAACGCCAACATCGGCAATAGCGCCGTCGCGTCTGACGTCGCCGCCGAGGTCGACAAGATGGTATGGTCGATCCGCTGGGGCGCCGACACCGTCATGGACTTGTCCACCGGGCGCAACATCCACGACACCCGCGAATGGATCATCCGCCACTCGCCCGTGCCCATCGGCACCGTCCCCATCTATCAGGCGCTCGAGAAAGTCGGCGGCGTCGCCGAGGATCTCACCTGGGAAGTCTACCGCGACACCCTCATCGAGCAGGCCGAGCAGGGCGTCGATTATTTCACCATCCACGCCGGGGTCCGCCTGCCGTACATCCCGATGACGGCAAGCCGCGTCACCGGCATCGTAAGCCGAGGCGGCTCGATCATGGCCAAGTGGATGCTGTCCCACCACCGCGAAAGCTTCCTCTACACCCGCTTCGAGGAGATTTGCGAGATCATGAAGGCGTACGACATTGCTTTCAGCCTCGGCGACGGCCTCCGCCCCGGCAGCATCGCCGACGCCAATGACGAAGCGCAGTTCAGCGAGCTCCACACGCTCGGCGAATTGACGCAAGTCGCATGGAAGCACGACGTCCAGGTCATGATCGAAGGCCCCGGCCACGTGCCGATGCACAAGATCAAGGAGAACATGGACAAGCAACTCGAAGTCTGCGGCGAAGCCCCCTTCTACACGCTAGGACCACTTACGACGGACATAGCCCCCGGCTACGACCACATTACGAGCGGCATCGGCGCCGCGATGATCGGCTGGTACGGCACCGCGATGCTCTGCTACGTCACGCCGAAAGAGCATCTCGGCCTCCCCGACCGCGACGACGTAAAGGTCGGGGTGGTAACCTACAAACTCGCCGCCCACGCCGCCGACCTCGCCAAAGGCCACCCCGCCGCCCAGATGCGCGACGACGCCCTCAGCCGCGCAAGGTTCGAATTCCGCTGGCGAGACCAGTTCAACCTGTCGCTAGACCCCGACACTGCGGAACACTATCACGACCAGACGCTGCCAGCAGAGGGTGCCAAGACCGCCCACTTCTGCTCGATGTGCGGTCCCAAATTCTGCTCGATGAAGATCACGCAAGAGGTTCGCGACTTCGCGGCGAAGCAGAATGCGCCGGCGGACACGTTTCTGGCCGCCGACTTCGATCAGACCGACGCTAACCGCGCGATCTTCGCCAAGGGCTCCCAGGCCGACGCCGAAAAAGGCATGGCCGACATGAGTGAAAAATTTCGAGAAAAGGGCGGCGAGATCTATCTACCGGCAGTTTGAATCGCGCGTCTCACTTGGATAATAGGGATTTTTCAGCAATGTTGGGAAAAGGGTGTTCAAGGCAGGAATCTAGTGGTGAGCGATCATAGCGTGGAGCCTAAGCTAGGGCAGAAAGCGTTCACATGCCCGCATTGTGGGGTTTTAGCGTCTCAATCTTGGCACGATCTGATCTGGTTATATTCGTGGAGTCCAGATGAGCATCAAACAGCCGCTGAGCTGACAGAGTGCGGGCATTGTAGTAAGGAAATGTTGTGGTGGCAAAATAGGGCTGTCGCACCAGAAGTTAGTACTGCTCCATTTCCTCATGTGGATATGCCTGCAAGCTCCAGATTAATCTACGACGAGGCCCGAAACGTGTTCGGTTACTCTCCACGGGCGGCTGCAGCTCTTTTGAGATTGTGCATAGAAAAGATCGTTTCCGAGCTTACGCCAGATAAAATGACGCTCGATCAGCGGATCGGGCATTTAGTTTCTGATGGACTTTCTCGTAACGTCCAAAAGGCCTTGGATGTAGTTCGGGTAGTTGGAAACAATGCTGTGCATCCTGGGCAAATTGCGATAGATGATAATAGCGAAATTGCAGCTGCTCTTTTCCAGCTAATAAATTTTGTTATAGAACGTCTGATTACGGAGCCAGCCAAGATTGGTGACCTTTTTGATAGCTTACCGGAGGGAGCCAGAAAAGCTATGGAGCGGCGAGATACTGCAGAACAAATTGAGGATAAGACAGTCCTTTAACTGAATTTCTACAAAATCAGTTTATCGTATTAATTACGAAAGTAGGTTGAGCGTTTTGAGCGTACTGACGATCCGGGCTGCGATCTGTCGATCCAGCTTGCTCAGTTCCTTTGCCGCCTCGGGCAGGAACTCAATCTTCCAGACCAAACTCCGCCTTCAGCGTGCCGAGCGGAATAGCGCCACCCTCGCGGAAATCGCGCAACCGGTCCTCGGCAAGATAGAAATCTTCGAGATCATCGAGATGCGCCTCGATCGCGGCCCGCGCATAGAAGGTCTTGGTCCGCCCGGTGCGTGCGGCAAGTGCTCCCAGTTGTCTCTCCGTTTCCTCGCCCAACCGTACTGCCAACATGATTATCCCCGCGCTCACTATAGATGCCGGGCAGAATCCATCGCCTTATGAAGGACCCGGACGATAAGTAATGTTCGGCCAGAAGACCTGTAGAAAATGCGGTGTTCGCTAACAGGTAGGCTCCGAAGGCCCGCCGCAATTTCGTCACGCGCCAGACCTAAAGCGGGGTATTCGACAAGTCGCGTAAACGCAGCGCCAATCTTCAAAAGATACGTTTCGGCTGCTGCCTCTCCGTGAGCGGCGACGCTGTAATTGAGAATGTCATCCAAATCGCGTCGTGCGCGCGCTCGGATGATTATCTTCACCCCGCCCGTCGCTTGCGTCCGTCGGCGATTATGCTTTCGATCGTCGCATCGGTATCCTCGGAGGCCAAGCCTTCTTGGATGGCCGCTTGCAGACGCCTCGTCGCTTCAATTCGCTCTTGGTCGCGGCTCACAAGGTCACCGACATATTCGCTCGCGCTGGAATAATCGCCATCAGCAACACGCTGCTCCGCCCAGTTTTTCAGGCTGTCAGTGAGGGAGACGCTAAGTTGGGGCATGTTGAAATTCTATACGCCCGCAACGGTTCAGGCAACGCCTCAATAATGATACCGGCACTGCGCGACCTGCAACGTCTGCGCATCGCCGCTGCCCGTCACGCGGTACACCAGCCGGTGCTCATGGCTGATCCGGCGCGACCACCAGCCCGACAGGTTGCCGCCGAGCGGTTCGGGTTTGCCGGTGCCCTTGAACGGAGTACGGCGGCATTCCTCGATCAGCGTGTTCAGCTTGTCGACGATCTTGGCGTCGTGATCCTGCCAGTGACGATAGTCCTCCCACGCCGTAGGCCAGAAGGCGACGTTCACGGGAACGCTATCGCCTCGGCATCACCGGCCTCGAACCCGCGCACCGCCTCCAGCAAGCGTTCGGCGTTCCTGGGCGAGCGCAACAGATAGAGCGTCTCCTCCATCCCCGCCCATTCGCTCGCCGAGATCATCACGACATTCTCGCCGCGCTGGCGCGTGATCATCACGGGGGCGCGGTCCGCGGCGACCTTGTCGATCACGGACTTCAGGTTCTCGCGCGCTTCGGAATAGGTGACGGTCTGCATGGCGCGAAGATGGACAGAATATTGTCCAATGTCAAGACAAGCCGGCCGCCATCCTGATGGATGCCCAAACGCCACACGCCTCGCGCAAAAAATCAAACACGCCACGATATCGCTGTCCTACACGCGCGCGATTTGATCCGGTTCGGCCATGGATATGAAACCCACGCGCACCGTGCACTCGCCGCGCGATGTCATGCCCGACATCGCGCCCGTTCCCACCGCAGGGCTCGCCCCCGATCCCACGCCCGACTCGGCAAAAGCGCTGACCGTAATCGCGCCCCGGCCCGAGGGCGCGCTCGACGTCGTGGAGGCGCCGGTGCCCGAGGGTTTCGATCTCGCCGACTATGACTGGGTGCCGGTCCGCCGCAAGCCGCGGCGCGATGGCTGGACGGTCGCCGCGCAGGAGAGCTTCATCGGCGTGCTCGCGGATACCGGCTCGGTCACGCAGGCCGCGATCGAAGTGAACATGTCGCCGACCTCCTGCTACCGGCTGCGGCGCTCGGCTGATGGTCGGGCGTTTGCCGCGGCCTGGGATGCGGCGGTGCAGACCGCGTCGCTGCGGCTGGTCGATCTCGCCTTCGACCGCGCGGTCAACGGATCGACCGAGCCGGTTTTCGACCGCGAAGGCAACCGCGTCGGCCAGCGTGTGCGCTACAATGATCGCCTGCTGATGTTCCTCCTGCGCGCGCACCAGCCCGATCGCTATCGCACGCCCGGCCAATCGCCCAACCCGCTCCCGGCCCAGGCTACGCCAGCGCTGGCGGCACCCTCGGTCGAGACCGCGCTAGCCGCGCTCGCGCCGCCGCTACCGCCCGAGCCGCACCGGCTGATGGCGCCCGACGACCTCGCGATTGCACTCCAGGTCGCCGATATCCGCAGCGATGCAGGGCCCGCGCGCCGGCCAAAGTCGGCCGAAGATCCGTCGCCGCTCGGCGCGGCGTTCGAGGCGCAACTCGCCGCCGCCAAGGCCACGATCCCGCGCCTCCGCCCTATCGAGGACGATGACGCGGACGCGTTCTAGGTGTGACTTTATCGTAACCTTTGGACCGGCCCGCCAGGCGCGCGCCATTCCGATCACCGCTTGCGCACGAACTCCGCGCGCAGGACGAGGCCCTTGATCCCCTCGTACCGGCAGTCGATCTCCTGCGCGTCGCCGGTCAGCCGGATCGACTTGATCAGCGTCCCGCGCTTCAGCGTCTGGCCTGCGCCCTTCACGGTCAGGTCTTTGATCAGCGTCACCTGATCGCCATCCGCCAGCACGTTGCCGACCGAATCGCGCACCACCACGGCGCCGTCGTCCGCCGCCGCGACGGTCGCAGCCCCGGCCTCGACCCACTCGCCGGTCGCTTCGTCATAAACGTATTCGCCATCACTCATCGGTCATCTCCGGCAGCGCCCAGTTGATCGGGGTGCGCCCATGGGTTTCGAGAAAGGCGTTCGCCCGGCTGAACGGCCGCGATCCGAAGAACCCGGTCCGTGCCGCCAGCGGCGAGGGGTGCGCGGACTGGATCACCAGATGCCGCCCGCCTTTCGCCAGATCGTCGACGAACGCCGCCTTCTTCTGCGCATACGCCCCCCACAGCAGGAACACGACCGGTTTGTCCTGCGCGTTCACCGTCGCGATCACCGCATCGGTAAACCGCTCCCACCCGCGCTTGCTGTGCGACGCCGCCTCGCCCATCCGCACGCTCAGCACCGCGTTCAGCAACAGCACGCCCTGCGCCGCCCAATGATCGAGCATGCCGTGGCGCGCGCGAGGGATGCCGAGGTCCGCCTCCAGTTCCTTGTAGATGTTCACCAGACTGGGCGGCGTCCGCACGCCCTGTCGCACCGAGAAGCTCAACCCATGCGCCTGCCCCTCGCCATGATACGGATCCTGCCCCAGGATGACGACCCGAACCTGATCGAGCGGCGTCAGTTCGAGCGCCCGAAACCGGTCCGCCTCGTCCGGAAAGACGCGCGCCCCCGCCGCCCGCTCCGCCTCCAGAAACGCATCGAGCGCCCGCATATACGGCGCCGCGAACTCGGGGCCCAGCGCCTGCCAGCTCGGCGGCAAGGTATCGGCAGTCATCATGCGCGGCGGCATGTCGGACAGGGTAGGGCCGTGTCAATCGCACCCACGCTGTTCCCCCGCGAAGGCGGGGGCCCAGGATCACACACGATACCGCCCGTTACCCTGGACCCCCGCCTCCGCGGGGGAACGGCAAGCGAAGGCTCGCACTCCGCGACGCGCTCTCTTATATGCGCCGCCATGAGCAAGATCACCGTCGCCGCGCTGCAACTCGGCTTCACCCCGAACATCGACCGCAACATCGCCAACGTCTCGCGGCTCGTCCACGAGGCCGCCGCGAAGGGCGCGCAGGTCATCCTCCCGCCCGAGCTGTTCGAGGGCGAGTATTTCTGCCGCGTCGAGGACGAGGGCCTCTTCGCCAACGCCGCGCCCGTCGGCGAGCACAAGGCGGTGCTCGCGATGCAGGCGCTCGCCGAGGCGCTGAAAGTGACGATCCCGACCAGCTTCTTCGAGGCGGACGGCCCGCATCATTACAACAGCCTCGCGATGATTGGTCCCGACGGCAACGTCCAGGGCGTCTACCGCAAGAGCCACATCCCCGACGGCCCCGGCTATGAGGAGAAGTTCTATTTCCGCCCCGGCAACACCGGCTTCAAGGTCTGGCCACATCCCGCGGGCAAGCTCGGCGTCGGCGTATGCTGGGACCAATGGTACCCGGAAACCGCGCGCGCGATGATGCTGATGGGCGCCGAAGTCCTGTTCTACCCCACCGCGATCGGCAGCGAGCCGCACGACACATCGCTCGACACCGCCCGGCTCTGGCGCCGCGCCATGGTCGGCCACGCGGTATCGAACGTCGTGCCGATCGTCGCCGCCAACCGCGTCGGCGTCGAGCACGGCCAGACCTTCTACGGCACCAGCTTCATCGCCGACGAGCGCGGCGACATCCTCGCCGAACTCGGCCGCGACGATGAAGGCGTGATCACCGCGACGATCGACCTCGACATCGTCAAGCGCCACCGCGCCGCGTTCGGCTTCTTCCGCGATCGCCGCCCCGATCTCTACGGCCGCCTCGTCCAGGACATCTGACGCTCAGACCCACGCAAGCCCGGCAAGCACCGCGCCGGTCACCGCCGCGGCGCCCGCCACCCACAGCAACCACCGCCGGCCGGTCAGCGCGGTGATCGAGGCGATCGCGATCGCCACCTGGATCGCGGTCACCGCCAGCGCCAGCATCGTGTGCGGTCGCAGCGCGTCGGCGGACTGCGCATCCGCCGCCGCGGACTGCCGGTCGAGCGCCTCCGCCTGGTAATAGCCCCACGCATCCGACGCCTGCGCCTTGATCAGCACCGCCTCGTTCTTGTGGAGCAGCGCCTCGTTCTGCGTATGCCCGCCGAGGAAGCTCGTCACCGCCGCCAGCGTCGCCAGCACCGCGGTGAACAGCGCGATCCGCTGGTCCAGCGTCTCGCCCGACCGGGCGCGCTCCTCGGCCACATGCTCATGCCAGCCGCGTACGTCGTAATCGTCGTCCATGCCCGTCGCTGTGCCCGGTCGCGCGTGACCGGAAGCTGATGGGCAGGTGACATCGTCGTCAGCGGCTAGAGCGTCTCGCGCAATGCCAGCGCGCGCGCGAACACGCTTTCGAACAGATCGGCGGTCAGCAGGCCGGTATTCTGGTTGTGGTAGGAGGGATGATGGCTGTCGAGCAGGATGCGGCCATCCGGCATGACGTGTTCGGCGCCATGCGCGAACCGCGCCTTGGGCAGCCGCCCGCCCAGCATCTTGACAGCGGACCGATGCGCCGGTTCGCCCAGCGCGATGAAGATGCGCGCGTCGGGCAACGCGGCGACCTGATCCTCGAGGAACGACCGGCAGTTGCGTATCTCTTCGGGCAACGGCTTGTTCTGCGGCGGCGCGCACCGGACCGCGTTGACGAGGATCGCGCCGTGCAGCGCGATATCGTCCGTTGGCTTGGCGGTGTAGGTTCCGCTCGCCAGGCCGACCTTGCCGAGCGTCTCGAACAGCAGCTGCCCCGCAAAGTCGCCCGTGAAGGGACGCCCGGTCCGGTTCGCACCCTGTTTGCCGGGTGCAAGGCCGATGATCCCGAGCCACGCGGCGGAATCGCCGAACGCGGGGACGGGGGCGTTCCACCACCCCGGAAACTCGGTCCGCAGTTGCTCGCGTACCGCCACGAGCCGCGGGCAGAGCGGGCAATCGCGCGGCGGCTCTGTCTCGGGCAGCGCGGACACGGGGACGAACACGGTGGTGACGTCGATCTCGGTTTCGGCATCGATCGGTGCCGTCGGGGCAGGTGTGAATTCCATGCGGTCTGCGCTAGGCGGGCATCATGTCGCCTGCAACCCCGCTCCCGACCTACGCGATCGCGCTGGGCTCGAACCGGCGGGGTCGGCACGGTGGGCCCGAGGCGGAGATCGCCGCGGCGCTGGAGGTGGTCGGCGGGATCGTGGCAGCGTCCCCGACGATCGCCAGTGCCCCGCTCGGACCATCGAATCGCCGCTACGCCAACGCCGTCGCGCTGATTGAAACGCAGGAAGACCCGGCCGCGCTGCTTGTCCGCCTCAAGCAGATCGAGCGCGCGTTTGGCCGCCGCGCCGGCCGCCGCTGGGGCAGCCGGGTGATCGATCTCGACATCATCCTCTGGTCGGGCGGCGCATGGTCGTCGCCGGGCCTGACCGTCCCGCACGCCGCGTTCCGGACGCGCAGCTTCGTGCTCGGCCCGCTGGCCAGCCTGATACCCCGCTGGCGCGATCCGCTGACCGGGCGGACGATCCGGCAATTGGCGCATGTGGTTGACCGAAAGCGACCACGCGACTAGGTGCGCGCTTCACGATGGCGGGGGTCCGTAGCTCAGTTGGTAGAGCAAGCGACTTTTAATCGAGAGGTCCCGGGTTCGAGCCCCGGCGGACCCACCATCGGCAGCGCGCCCGAAAAGGGCGAGCGCCGACACGTGCCCGCCATCCTCGCCGGCGCTTCGGTCGCGGCAGTCGGCATTGTCTTCATCCTGCTCGTCGGTCTCGCGGTCGATCATTGGCTGTTCGCGTTCGATCGCTCGATCATCCTCGGCCTGCGGGCCTGGGGTGGCCCGTCCTGGTTGCCCAAGGTCGCCGCCGACGTCACCGCGCTCGGTGGCGGGATCGTCCTGACGATCGTCGTCGTCGCCGTCGCCGGATTGCTGATCGTGCAGCGGCTATGGCTGACCGCATTCGCGATGGTCGCCGCGAGCATCAGCGGCAACATCATCGTCGAGCTGGTCAAGACGTACGTCGCCCGCCCGCGGCCCGACATCGTCGCGCACCTCGTCACCGTCACGCATATGAGCTTCCCCAGCGGGCATTCGGCGAACAGCGCGATCGTCTACCTGACGCTCGCCGGCCTCGCCTCGCAGGTGACGCCGGATCGCGCGACGCGGCGCTACATGCTCGTCGTCGCGATCCTGCTGGTCGGCGCGATCGGGTGCAGCCGGGTGTATCTCGGCGTGCATTGGCCGAGCGACGTGCTCGCCGGCTGGAGCTTCGGCACGCTCTGGGCGCTGGCGTGGTGGCTCGCCACCGCCCGCGTGCGGACCTCAATCGGCGGCGAGCGCTAGCACGGCCTTGGCTGCCTTCAGGTGCGGCGCATCGACCATCTTGCCGTCCAACTGGAGCGCCCCCGCGCCGGGATTGGCGGCGAACAGGTCAACGATCGCCTGAGCATGCGCGCGCTCTTCGGGGGACGGCGTGAAGGCGGCGTTGATCACCGGTACCTGGCTAGGGTGGATCGCCATCATCCCCGTAAAGCCGTCGCGCCGACCCCGCGCGGCATAGGCGGCGAGCCCGTCCAGGTCGCGGAAATCGGGATAGACCGTCTCGATCGCCGGCACCCCCGCCGCATGCGCGCCGAACAACGTCAGCGACCGGGCGAGCTGATACGGTGCGGTGTACGATCCGTCCGCCTCGCGCGACGTCGCCGCGCCGATCGCGGCGGGCAAGTCCTCCGCACCCCAGGTCAGCCCTGCGAGCCGGTCCGTCACGCCGCGATAGCTGCCGAGCGCGAAAATGGCCGTCGGCGTCTCCGTCGCGATCGGCAGGATAAGGATGGGTCCGCTCAACTTGGCATCCAAAGCGGCAAGGCTCGCCGCCCCCTCCGCCTTGGGCAGCATGATGCCGTCGGGCTCCGTCGCCAGCACCGCCGCAAGGTCGTCATCGGCCAGCCCTGAGTCGAGCGGGTTGATCCGCACGAACAGCGGCACCGTCCGCGGCTTGGCGAGGAACGCGGCGACATGCGCGCGCGCGGCGGCCTTGCCTGCGGGGGCGACCGAATCCTCGAGGTCGAGGATCAGTGCGTCCGCCCCCGACCCGAGCGCCTTGACCATCCGCTCCGGCCGGTCGCCCGGCACGAACAGCAGCGAGCGCAGTCTCGGCTGCAGTCTCACCGGCCCTTTTCCGCCAGCGACCGCTCCCACGCCAGCGCATCGCGGACGATCCCGTCGAGATCGGCGTGGCGCGGCGTCCAGTCGAGCGCCTCGAGGATCGCGCGATTGTCCGAGATCAGCATCGCCGGATCGCCCGCGCGCCGCCCTTCCATGCGACGCTCGATCGTCCGGTTGGTCACCTTGTCGACCGCATCGAGCACCTGCAGCACCGAGAAGCCGGTGCCGTATCCCGCATTGAGCGTGTGGCTCTTCGACGGATCCGCGATCAGCACGTCGAGCGCTGCGACATGCGCGGCGGCAAGGTCGCTGACATGGATGTAATCGCGCACGCCGGTGCCGTCGGGCGTGTCGAAATCGGTGCCGTAGACGCCGACATGGCTGCGCTTGCCGGTCGCCGCCTCGACCGCGATCTTGAGCAGATGAGTCGCGCCGATCGTCGACTGGCCGCTGCGCCCCTGCGGATCCGCGCCCGCGACGTTGAAGTAGCGCAGCGCGGCATAGTTCATCGGATGCGCCGCCGCGACGTCGCGCAGCATCGCCTCGGTCATCAGCTTCGACATGCCGTATGGGTTGATCGGCACGGTCGGATCGCCCTCCGCCACAGGCACCTTTTCGGGCGTGCCATAGGTCGCGGCGGTCGACGAGAAGATGAAGTGCGGCACACTCTCGACCACCGCGCTTTCGATCAGCGCACGGCTGGCTGCAGTGTTGTTGCGGTAATATTTGAGCGGATCGCTGACCGATTCGGGCACCACGACCGAGCCGGCGAAATGCATGATCGCCTTAACGCTGTGCTCGCGGATCGTCGCGCGAATCTTCGCGTCGTCGGCGACGTTCGCCTCGACCAGCACCGCGCGGGGATCGACCGCCCAGTCGAACCCGGTGACCAGATTGTCGACCACGACGACCTCATGCCCCGCGTCGAGCAGCGCCAATACCGCGTGGCTGCCGATATAGCCGGCCCCGCCGGTCACCATCACCTTACCGTCGATCATGCGCGTCTCCTCTTTGGTTCGCGGTAGCGGCTTCCTATCTTGGGAGAAAGGAGATCGTGATGACGGACTATGTAACCCTGGCCGGCGGCTGCTTCTGGTGCACCGAGGCGGTGTTCAAGGACGTGATCGGCGTGCAGAGCGCCGAGAGCGGCTATATCGGCGGCGACGTGCCCAACCCGACCTACCAGCAGGTCTGCGGCGGCGACACCGGCCATGCCGAGGCGATCCGGATCGGTTTCGATCCCGAGCAACTGAAGCTCGGCGACTTGCTCGACATCTTCTTCGCGACGCATGACGCGACGACGCTCAACCGCCAGGGCAACGACGTCGGCACGCAGTATCGCTCGGCGATGTTCCCGGCCGACGATGCGCAGAAGGTCGAGATGCAGGCCGCGCTGGAGCGAGCGCAGGCGGATTCGCCGAAGCCGATCGTGACGACGATCGAGCCGATGGACACGTGGTACGAGGCGGAAGGCTATCACCAGGATTACTGGGAGACGTCGGGCCGTTCGAACCCGTACTGCATGGCGGTTATCCCACCGAAGCTCCAGAAGCTGCGCAAGAGCTTTGCGGCGCGGTCGAAGGCGGCGGTCAACGCGTAACGTCAGGAGAGTAGCTGTTCCCCCGCGGACGCGGGGGCCCACCAAAATACCGTAGCACTGTCAGACCCTGGACCCCCGCCTGCGCGGGGGAACAGCATCAGCGATGTGCGGCGCGGCGGAGGCGGTCGTTGATAGCCTCGCCGACACCGTCGAGCGGGATCGGCGCGATTGCAATCCGTGGGAACGCGTTTGCGTCGGCAGCGTGGAGCAGGTCGAACAGCCGAGCGGCCGCTTGGACGAGGTCACCCGGTGCCGACAGCGTGACATCTCCCAAGACATCGCCAAAACCGATCAGCCACTCATCTGAAGCTGCCTCGGTAGCATTCAACCTCAGCAACTTGATCGGCGCATAATGGCTCTCAAGCTGCCCCGGCGCCGTCACCACCCCATCACCCCCCCCCGGCGAAGGCCGGGGCCCAATTGGGGGGCGGCCATTAAGCGCGTTGCGCCCAGTTACATCCGACGTTCCAATTGGGCCCCGGCCTTCGCCGGGGAGGTGTAGCGCGATCATTTCCGAAGTGATCGGCCCAGGCCGCAGCACCGTCCGCCCCGCCACGATCGTTGACTCCAGCCCCGCCTCGGTAGCCCCGTCGTCGATAATCAACGGCACGTTCCCCCCAAGACTCCCCGCCACATGCGCGGCGCAAGTCGGAGAAATCCCCCCGCTCGCATTGGCCGAAGGCGCCGCCAACGGCCGTCCGGACGCCGCGATCACCCCCTGCATCGCCCGATGCCGCGGCACCCGGATCGCGATCGTCGCCAGCCCCGCGGTCACCAGCGAAGCGATCCCCGAATCCCCCCGCACCGGCAGCACCAGCGTCAACGGCCCCGGCCAGAACGCCGCCGCCAGTGCCCGCGCATCCGCATCGAACACCGCGATCCGCTCCGCCGCCGCCAGATCCGCCACATGCACGATCAGCGGATTGAAACTCGGGCGCCCCTTGGCGGCATAGATTCCCGCCACCGCCTCGGCATTGGTCGCGTCCGCCGCGAGTCCGTAGACCGTCTCGGTCGGCACCGCGACGAGTCCCCCGTCGCGAATCAGCGCGGCGGCCTCGGCGAGCGCGGCCGTGCCGTAGGGTAAAATCCGAGGGTGTGGACGGGTCATTTTACAGGCGTATAGCGGGTCCAAACCGTAGCGATAAGAGGATGCGATGGCCTTCACTCCAGCAACCACCGAACAGCGATTCCTGCTCGACCACGTCGTACGGATCGGCGAACTCGCCGCGACCGAACGCTATGCCGCCGCCAGCGACGACGTCGTCGACGCGGTGCTCGAAGGCGTCGGACAGCTCGCGGCCGGCGAATGGGCGCCGCTCAACCGCGCCGGCGACACCGTCGGCGCGAAATGGACCCCCGAAGGCGTGGTGATGCCCGAAGGGTTCGCGCAGGCGTACAAGGATTATGTCGAGGGCGGCTGGGGCACGATCGGCGTCGAGGAAGAATGGGGCGGGCAGGGCCTGCCGTTCGCGATCCAGACCGCGGTGCTCGATACGCTCGGGTCGGCCAACATGGGCTTCGCGCTCTGCCCGACGCTGACCGTCGGCGCGATCGAGGCGCTCCAGCATCACGGCTCCCCGGAACAGCAGGCGCTCTACCTCCCCCATCTCGCGACCGGCGAGTGGACCGGCACGATGAACCTGACCGAGCCCCAGGCGGGCTCCGACGTCGGCGCACTGCGCGCGACGGCGACTCCGCTCGGGGACGGCAAGTGGAGCATCAAGGGCACCAAGATCTACATCTCGTTCGGCGACCACGACATGGCGCCGAACATCGTCCACCTCGTCCTCGCGCGGACGCCCGGCGCTCCCGCGGGCACGAAGGGCATCTCGCTCTTCCTCGTCCCCAAATACCGCCTCGCCGACGACGGTACGCCGGGCGATTTCAACGACGTCCGCGTCGTCTCGATCGAACACAAGATGGGGCTCCACGCGTCCCCGACGTGCGTACTGAGCTTCGGCGACAATGACGAGTGCGTCGGCGAGCTGATCGGCGCGGAGCTCGGCGGTATCCGCGCGATGTTCACGATGATGAACAACGCGCGCCTCAACGTCGGCCTCCAGGGCGTGCAGGTCGCCGAGGGTGCGACTCAGGGCGCAGTCGCCTACGCGCTCGATCGCGTGCAGTCGGCGCGCGCCGGCTCGCCCAATAAGGACTCGGTCAAGATCGTCGAGCATCCCGACGTTCGCCGCATGCTGATGCGGATGAAGGCGCAGACCCAGGCGGCGCGCGCGCTCGTCTACTACGCCGCGGGCCAGGTCGATCGCGCCAATCTCGGCGACGCAGCAGCCCGCAACCGCCTCGAACTCGTGACCCCGCTTGCCAAGGCGCACGGCACCGATCTCGGCAACGAAGTCGCCTCGCTCGGCATCCAGGTGTTCGGCGGCATGGGCTATGTCGAGGAAACCGGCGCGGCGCAGTATTTTCGCGATGCCCGCATCACGCCGATCTACGAAGGTACCAACGGCATCCAGGCGGCGGACCTCGTCGGGCGCAAGCTCGGCCTCGACAATGGCGGCGCATTCGCCACGCTGATCGCCGACATCCGCGCGGAATCGAAGGATGAGCGCCTGCTCGCGCTGGTCGATGCGTGCGACGCGATCGGCCGCCGCCTCGCGACCGCGGACGCCGACGACAAGCTCGCCGCGAGCTATCCGTTCCTGACGATGCTGTCCGTCGCCACCTGCGGCTGGCTGATGGAGCGGCAGGGCGCGGTTGCCGGCACCGACGATTTCGGCCGGATGAAGACCGCGGCAGTGCGCTTTTACCTCGACCAGATCGTCCCCGAAGCGATGGGCCTCAACGCGGCGGCGACCGCGAGCGCGGCGGTCCTCTACTCGATCGAGCCGGAACTCTTCGCAGCCTGAGCGCGCGCTACCCCGTCATCCGCAACCTCCCCCGTCATCCGCCACCTCGTCCGTCATCCTGACGAAAGTCAGGATCCAGAACCAAACACGGCAGCGTCCGTGGCTCTGGATCCTCGGTCGAGCCCAGGATGACGGGATGGGGTAGGGCTCGGCTCCTCCATTTTCCTCTCTATCCCCCGCTCCGCCTTCGCCTTCGCCTTTGCCTCCCCCCCTCCGTTCGCCCTGAGCGAAGTCGAAGGGCAGGCCCCACACGGCAGTGCTTCGACTTCGCTCAGCACGACCGGAAGGGTGGAAAAGGGAGGGGCAGGGGAAATTGAACGCGCGCACCCCCCTCCCGTTCGTGCCGAGTAGAGACCGAGCAGCCCCGCAAGGGGCGTATCGAGGGCTCGTATCGAGGTACACCCGCGCCCCGCATCCCACCTGTCCGTCGATACGCCGTCTCGATACGCCCTTGCAGGGCTACTCGACGGTTACTCGGAACGAACGGTATGGGGTGGAGGAATCATGGGAAACCCTGCCATATGTTCGACCTCGAAGCCTATCTCCAACGCGTCGCCATGCCCGCCCGCCCGACGCTCGACTCGATCGGCCTAGGCCGGCTCCAGCTCGCACACCGGCTCACCATCCCGTTCGAGGATCTCGACGTCGTCCTCGGCCGCGGCATCGCGATCGACAGCACGTCGGTGTTCGCCAAGCTCGTGACCGCCCGCCGCGGTGGCTATTGCTTCGAACACAACCGCCTCTTCCTCGACGCGCTCGCCGAGCTCGGCTTCACCGCGCGGCCGCTACTCGCCCGGGTCTGGATCGCCGCGACCGACGTGCCGCCGCTCACGCATACGTTCGCGCTGGTGACGATCGACGGTCAGGACTGGATCGCCGACACCGGTTTCGGCGGCAGCTACACGCCCGTCCTCCCGCTCGCCGACGGCGCCGAGGCCACATCCCACGACGGCGCACACTTCCGGCTGGAAGCGACGGAACAAGGCTGGATGCTGCTCCGCAACGGCGACCCGATGAACAGCGACGGCCGCGGCATCGGCGAAGGCTATCAGCCGCAATACAGCTTCACGACCGCGCCGGTATTCGACGCGGACCTCGCGCTGTCGAACCACTGGACCTCGACTGCGCCCGCCAGCCGCTTCACGCATACCGCGATCGCCAGCATCGTCCTGCCGAGCGGCTTCGCCTCGCTGATCGGCCGCAACTACCGCGGCCGGTCGAAGACCGACTCCAAGATCGCCGAGATCACCGACCCCCGCGTCTACCGCATCCGGATGAGCCTCTTGTTCGGGATCGACCTGAGCGTCGAAGACATCGAGGCACTGGGGTTGTTCTGAAGGCCGGGAAGGACCCCGTGCCTCGCCCATGATCGCGGCTCCCTTCCGTTCGTGCTGAGTAGCGACCGAGTAGCTCCGTCAGGAGCGTATCGAGGGCGCCTATCGAAGCATGGGTTCCGCGCGCCAACCTGTCCTTCGATACATCCTCTCGATACGCCGCTTCGCAGCTACTCGAGGATTACTCAGGACGAACGGGCTGGGAGCGGGGTACGGCGAACAGTAAGCTAGACCGGCTCCCGCTCCAGCAGATCATGCGCATCCAGCCCCAGTAGGTCGATATGCCCCAGGATCCGCGGCCACTGCGTCGTCACGAAATTTTCACGCTCGGCGACCCGCAACGCTTCCGCGGCTCCCGGCATTACGAACATGCCGACACCACGTCGCACTTCGACATACCCGTCGTCCTGGAAGCTCTGATACGCCTTGGCGACCGTCAGCGGGTTCGCGCCCTGCTCGGCGGCGAACGCGCGAACAGAAGGCAATTGATCGCCCGCACGATAGTCGCCCCGCAGGATCCCTGCGGCGATCGTGCTGCGGAGGCGGATATAGACGGGGCTGTCGTCGCTGCTAAGAGCTGTCATGGTGACTTAATACAGCAATTGGCTGGAAAGTCGAGGGTTTACGATTCCCAGTGCGAGACCAGCCGTGCCATATCGGGGCGGGGGCGCTCGTCCAGCGCGCGCGACGGCGTACCGATGAACAGGAAGCCGGCGATCCGCTCCGCCGGGCTGCCGAACGCGTCGCGCACCGCGTCGGAATAGGCAGGCCACCCGGTCAGCCAGCCGCCTGCGAACCCTTCCGCATGCACCGCGTGCAACAGGTTCATGCACGCCGCGCCGACCGACAATTCCTGCTCCCACATCGGAATCTTGCTCTCCTTGGGCGACGACAGCACGACCACCAGCGTCGGCGCCTGGTGCGCGAACTGGTCGAGCGACTCGATCTCCAGCCGCGATGCCTCGGGCCGTTCGGCGCGGTATGCGTCGGTGATCAGCGTCGATAGCGCGACCCGGTGTTCCTCCCCGACGACCACGAACCGCCACGGCGCCAGCTTGCCATGATCCGGCGTTCTCGCCGCGATCTCCAGGATCGTCGCGAGCTGGTAGGAATCGGGGCCGGGCGCGATCAGGTCGCGCGGCTTGCCCGAGCGGCGGGTGGCGAGGAGCGAGAGCGGCGTGGAGCGGTCGTTGAGCATGCCTCCGCAGATAGGCCCTGATGTCCGATATTTACAGTCCGGGCTTTGCCGCTAGGTTGCGCGCCAACACGCGCCCGGCAGCGGCGCGATCTTTGGAGCTTCATTACCTCATGGCCAGCGCTATCGCCAAAGCGAGTACGGGCAGCGGCGTTCCCGCCGATGCGAAGACGTTTTTCGGGCACCCGCGCGGGCTGTTTATGCTGTTCTTCGCCGAGATGTGGGAACGCTTTTCGTTCTACGGCATGCGCGCGATCCTGGTGCTGTACCTCACCAAGCATTTCCTGTTCGCCGAACAGCCGGCCTACGCGATCTACGGCGCGTATACCTCGCTGGTCTACATCACGCCGATCATCGGCGGCTATCTCTCCGATCGCTTTCTCGGGCCGCGCAAGGCGGTGCTCGCAGGCGGCATCTTCATCACGCTCGGCCATCTGCTGCTCGCGGTCGTCGAGGCGCCGCAGGGCGTGCAGGGCAACGCGCTCAACGGCTTCTATCTCGGCCTCGCCTTCATCATCGTCGGCACCGGCTTCCTCAAGGCGAACATCTCGGTGCTCGTCGGCCAGCTCTACGCGCGCGACGACATGCGCCGCGATGGCGCGTTCTCGATCTTCTACATGGGGATCAACACCGGCGCGTTCGTCGGTCCGATCGCGGTCGGCATCCTCGGCGAGACGGTCGGCTGGTCCTACGGGTTCGGCGCGGCCGGCATCGGCATGGCGCTCGGTCTGATCGTGTTCGTGCTGTTCCGCCGCGAGCTGCACGGCGTCGGCGAATCCCCCGCCCCCGCCAAGCTCGCGTCGAAGCCGGTCGCCGGGCTGTCGATCGAGTGGCTGATCTATCTCGGCGGCCTGCTCGGCGTCGCGGTATCGTGGTGGCTGGTGCGCAGCCAGGGCGTCGTCGGCACCGCGCTGATCGTCGCCTCGCTCGTCACGGTCGGCTACATCCTGTGGACCGCGGTCGCGAAGCTGCCGCGCATCGACCGCGACCGGATTTTCGCTGCCTTGTTCCTAATCGCGCTCGCGCCGTTGTTCTGGGCGCTGTTCGAACAGACCGGGTCGTCGCTCAACCTCTACACCGACCAGTCGGTCGACCGCGTCGTATTCGGCTGGAACATCCCCGCCTCGGTGTTCCAGTCGGTCAATCCGTTCTTCATCATCACGCTGGCCCCGGTCTTCGCAGCGATCTGGACCAAGCTCGGCCGCGCCGGTCGCGAACCGAGCGCGCCGTTCAAGTTCGGCATCGGCCTGATCCTGGTCGGCGCAGGCTTCTTCGCGCTGACGCTCGGCGCCCCCGCGCAGGGACTGACCCCGGCGATCTTCGTCATCCTGCTCTACATGCTGCACTCGATGGCCGAGCTCTGCTTCTCGCCGATCGGCCTGTCGTCGATGACGCGTCTGTCGGTGCCGAGCATGACCGGGCTGATGATGGGCACCTGGTTCCTCGCGACCGCGGGCGGCAATTTCCTCGCCGGCCTGATCGCGCAGGCGACCGGCGGCGAGGGGGCCGGCGTCGGGCTGGTGCTCGAGGTGTACGGCCGGATCGGCTGGGTCGCGATCGGGATCGGCGTCGTCGTGCTGGTGCTCGCGCCGTTCGTCACCAAGCTGATGCATCTCGACCAGCTGGGCGCGGTCGATCACGCGATGGCCGGCCAGAACGAGCTCGGCGAACCCGGTGCGGCTGGGGTCGACACGCGCGGCGAGCAGGTGCCGCGCGGCTGAGACGGAAATTCCCCTCCCGCTTGCGGGAGGGGTTAGGGGAGGGCGCGAAGTACGTACTCGCGTCCGGCCTTTGGAGCGCACCCCTCCCCCGACCCCTCCCGCAAGCGGGAGGGGAGTAGGCTAGAAGATCAGATGCGCGTCATCGACAGCGCCTTTTCGGCGTATCGCGGCCCGGCCGTCCCCCCACGCGGTGCGGCCGCGTTGAGCTTCGCCAGATCGTCCGCCGACAGCGTCACATCCGCCGCCTTCATGCTGTCCTCCAGAGTCACGCGGCGCTTCGACCCAGGGATCGGCACGATGTCATCCCCCTGCGCGAGCAACCACGCGAGAGCGACCTGCGCCGGGCTCGCGCCATGCGCGTCCGCGATCGCCTTCACCACCGCGACCATCTCCATGTTCTTGGCGAAGTTCGCGTCCGAATAGCGCGGGTCGTTGCGGCGGTAATCCCCCTCGGGCAGGTCGTCCCGGCTCGTGATCTGCCCCGTCAGGAACCCGCGCCCAAGCGGCGAATAGGGCACGAACCCGATCCCCAATTCACGACACAGCGGCAGGATCGCCTCCTCGACATCGCGCTCCCACAGCGAATATTCGCTCTGCAGCGCCGCGATCGGATGCGTCGCCGCCGCGCGGCGAATGGTGTCGAGCCCCGCTTCGGACAGCCCGAGATGCCGCACCTTGCCCTCGCGGACGAGCTCGGCCATCGCGCCGACCGTATCCTCGATCGGCACACCCGGATCGACGCGGTGCTGGTACAACAGGTCGATCGTCTCGACGCCGAGCCGCTTCAGCGATCCCTCGCACGCGCGCCGCACATTGGCAGGCGTCGAGTCGACTCCGGTCATGCCCTTCTCGTCATAGCGAAAACCGAATTTGGTCGCGATCACGACGCCGTCGCGTTTTCCCCGGATCGCCTTGCCGATCAGCTCCTCGTTGACCAGCGGGCCATAAATCTCGGCGGTGTCGAACAGCGTCACGCCCAGTTCGATCGCGCGGTGGATCGTGGCGATGCTCTCTTGCGGCTCCGCCTCGCCGTACATGCCCTTGCCGATGCCGGCCATCGGCATGCAGCCGAGGCCAAGCGCGGAAACTTCGAAGTCAGGGCCGAGCGTGCGATATTTCATAGGGAATCTCCTGTGCAGCGCCCTCTCGATCGGCGCGTGCAGCCACGGAGATGGTGACGGCGGTGTCCATAGTCACGTTGCCGACAGTCCGAAACAGGTCGGGTATGGTCTCGACTGCGATGAGCAGACCCAGCACCTCGAGCGGGATGCCCATCGCCAGCGCCACGGGCGCGACCGAGGCGACGAAGCTGATCGTGCCGGGCAGCGAGATCGACCCCATCGTCGTGATCGCCGCGGTCGCCACGCCCGCCGCCATCTGCCCCGGCCCGATCGGCAGCCCCAGCCAGTGCGCGACGTAGAGCGCGACCGCCAGGTTCATCGCCGGGCTGGTGGCGCGGAACACCGCGACCGACAGCGGCAGGACGATCCCCGCGGTCGCGGGCGACGCGCCGAGATCGGTCGAGGCCTTCAACATCGCCGGCAACGAGGCGAGCGAAGACTGGGTGCTGATCGCCACCGCCTGCGCCGGCGCAACCGCGCGGGCGAACCGGCCAAAGCCCACCCGGCCGCCGATCATGCCGATTGGATAGGCGCAGAGCAGGACGATGAAGCCGATCGCCGAGACGCAGATGATATAGTGCAGCAGCGCCCCGAACGCCGCCGTCCCGGTGCGTGCACCGACGCCGTAAGCGAGCGCGAAGATGCCGATCGGCGCCAGCTTCAGCACCCATTTGATGATGATCAACAGCGCGTCGACCACCGCCTGGAAAAAGCCGGTCAGCACGCGGCGGCGATCGTCGGGCAGTTTCGTCACGGCAAAGGCAAACGCCAGCGCGAAGACGGTCAGCGGCAGGAACGAATCGCTCGACGCAGCAGCGACGATATTGGTCGGCACGATCGTATCGAAGAACGCGCCGATCCCCGGCACCGGCCCGACCGGCGCGGCGCCTGTCAGCGCGGCGCGCAGCGCGGAGCCGAGCGCGCGCGGCAGCGGGAAGGCATCCAGGATCAACGGCATGACCAGCGCGGCCATGATCGTCGTGCTCCACAGGATGACGACGATCATCACCATCGCCCGCACGGTGACCCGCCCGGCGCGCGCCGCTTCGGTCGTCGCGCCGATGCCCGTCACGAGCAACCCGACCACGAGCGGCACGATCACCATCTGCAATCCGTGCAGCCACGCCGAACCGATCGGTTGAGTCACCGCGGTCGCCGCCAGCGCGTTCGCCGGCGACCACGCGGCCGCGGCGATGCCGATCGCGATGCCGCCGATCAGCGCCGCGAGAATCCGTGTAGTCTGCGACATGCTCGCCCTTCGTGTTCCACCGCGCTATCAACGGCTTCGAACACTGATATCGGACGGAAAGCGCGCACGATGGCAAGGAAATATTTCGGCACCGATGGCATTCGTGGCGCAACCAACACGTCGCCGATGACCGCGGCAATGGCGATGAAGGTCGGCATGGCGGCGGGCGCGTATTTCCTGCGCGGCGATCACCGCCACCGCGTCGTGATCGGCAAGGACACGCGGCTGTCGGGCTATATGCTCGAATCCGCGCTGGTCGCCGGCTTCACCAGCGTCGGGATGGATGTCGTCATGGTCGGCCCGATGCCGACCCCCGCCGTCGCGATGCTCACCCAGTCAATGCGCGCGGATATCGGCGTGATGATCTCAGCCAGCCACAATGCCTATGCGGACAATGGCATCAAGCTGTTCGGCCCCGACGGCTACAAGCTGTCCGACGAGGCCGAGGCGGCGATCGAGGCGCTGATCGACGGGGAGATTCCCATGGTACCGTCCAGCGCGATCGGCCGTGCGCGTCGCATCGACGACGCACAGGGCCGCTATATCCATTTCGCCAAGTCGACCTTCCCCGAGAATCTCCGCCTCGACGGCATGCGCATCGTTCTCGATTGCGCGAACGGCGCCGCCTACAAGGTCGCGCCTTCCGCGCTGTGGGAGCTCGGCGCCGACGTCGTCGCGATCGGTGTCACGCCCAACGGTACCAACATCAATGACGGCGTCGGCTCGACCGCCCCGCAGGCGCTCGCCGAGACGGTCGTCGCCAGCGGCGCCGATATCGGCATCGCGCTCGACGGTGACGCGGACCGGCTGATCGTCGTCGACGAGACCGGCACGATCGTCGACGGCGACCAGCTGATGGCGACGATCGCCGCCAGCTGGGCGCGACAAGGCCGGCTCGCGGGCGGCGGACTGGTCGCGACGGTCATGTCCAACCTCGGCCTCGAACGCCACCTCGCCGCGCAGGGCCTCGGGCTCGTCCGCACCGCGGTCGGCGATCGCCATGTCCTCGAGAAGATGCGCTCCAGCGGCTATAATGTCGGCGGCGAACAGTCCGGCCACATCATCCTCAGCGACTATGCGACCACAGGCGACGGCCTCGTCGCAGCGCTGCAGATCCTCGCCGAGGTGAAACGTTCCGGGGCACCGGCCAGCGAAGTGCTCCACCGCTTCGAGCCCTTGCCCCAATTGCTCAAGAACGTCCGCTTCGCCGGCGGCAAGCCGCTCGACCACGAGCCGGTCAAGGCGGTGATCGCCGAGGCCGAGGCCGAACTCGCCGGCAAGGGACGGCTCGTCATTCGCCCGTCGGGCACCGAACCGGTGATCCGGGTGATGGCCGAAGGCGACGATCCCGCGCAGGTCGAACAGGTCGTCGACCGGATCTGCGACGCCGTGCGAAAGGCCGCCGCCTGATGCTCGAAATGCGCCCCGCCTGCGAACGCTGCGCCGCCGACCTCCCCGCCGACGCGCCGGGCGCGTTCATCTGTTCGTTCGAATGCACCTTCTGCGCGGAATGTGCGGAAGCATTGGACGAGCGCTGCCCGAACTGCGGCGGCGAACTGCTCGACCGCCCGACCCGATTGGGCAAAGCGCCGCCGCAACGCCCAGCGGACGGCCGGCGCCACTAGGCACGACCCTCTTCACTTTCTCCACCCCGGCGAAGGTGATGGGATGATCCTATCTGTCCTACAACCGAGCGATCATGGCATACCGAAAAACATGACCTTCACCGTCGCAACACCCCAAACTCAACCGAAGTACACAAGCCCAGCAGAACCGCGCGAGCGTCTGCACTTTCTATACTTCACTCCGACCCACACCCCGAAATGACCGCCAGAATCCTCATAATAGCCGGCTCGGATTCGGGTGGCGGCGCAGGAATCCAGGCGGATATCAAGACCGTCACGATGCTCGGCGCCCACGCGATGACCGCGGTAACGGCCATCACCGCGCAGAACACGCTCGGCGTGCAGGCGGTGCACCAGGTCCCGACCGACATGGTCCTCGCGCAGATCGACTCGGTCGTCCGCGACATCGGCGTAGACGCAATCAAGATCGGCATGATCGGCTCGGCAGAAACCGCGAACGCGGTCGCCGCCTATCTGGAGCGTCTTTCCCCCCTCCCTGAAAGGGAGGGGCCAGGGGTGGGTCGGCCGCTTGGCGAGCCCGCCGCCAGCCCCAAGCCGACCCCCCCCCAACCCCTCCCTGCCAGGGAGGGGAGTAGAATCCCGATAATCTTCGATCCCGTCATGATCGCGACCAGCGGCTCCATCCTGGCCGACGCCGCCACGATCGCAGCCTTCGAGCGGCTCATGCGGATCGCCACGCTCGTCACCCCCAACCTCCCGGAACTGGCAGCCCTCGGCGGCGAAGCAGCAATCCGTAACCTAGGCCCCGCACTCCTGATCAAGGGCGGTCACGGCGAAGGCGACCACGTCACCGATCGCCTCGTCACCGACGACGGCGAATTTCGCTGGACCAACCCCCGCATAGAAACCCGCCACGCCCACGGCACCGGCTGCACGCTCGCCAGCGGCATCGCCACCGGCCTTGGCCAAGGCCTGCCGCTGGAAACCGCGGTCGAGCGCGCGATCGCGTTCGTCCGCGCCGCGCTTGCACACGCCCCCGGGCTCGGCGCAGGACACGGCCCGATGGGGCATGCGCTCGGCACGGCCCCGTTCGACGATCTGAAAGACCGATAATGCCCGGCATGAAACACGAAAAGCTCTGCGTCGGCCCCGTCGCCGGCGTCGACGAAGCCGGTCGCGGCCCGCTCGCCGGCCCGGTCGTGGCCGCCGCCGTCATCCTGCCATCGAAAGGCGTGCCGCGGGGCATTGACGATTCGAAGAAACTCTCTCCTTCCGAACGCGAACGGCTCTGCGCCCGCCTCAAGGGCTGCGCGATCGTCGGGATCGGCATCGTCGAGCCCGACGAGATCGACACGCTCAACATCTACTGGGCGACGATGAAGGCGATGACGCTCGCGGTCGACGCGCTGTCGGTCGAACTCGGCTGCGCCCCCGGCCACGTCCTGGTCGACGGCAACCGCCTGCCGCGCTGGACCTACCCCGCGACGCCGCTGGTCGGCGGCGACGCGAAGTCGCTGTCGATCGCCGCCGCCTCGATCGTCGCCAAGCACACGCGCGACCTCATCATGATCGCCGCCGCCGACGTCCACCCCGAATATAACTGGCATTCGAACAAGGGCTATGGCTGCGCGCACCACATGAAAGCACTGCGCGAACACGGTCCCACGCCGATTCACCGCCGCAGTTTCGCACCCGTCGCGGCGGCCTATCTGGCGCGCGAGGATCTTTTCGCGAAGGAAACGACCAGCTGAGTCTTTCGCGCCACACCCCAAGGGCTTGAGCCGAGAGTCTCGCACGACTCAACATCTGGGCGAAGGTGACTCCTTTGGTCGCATCGGCGGAATCGCACGAAAATGCCGTTAACGATTGTTTGCTTGACGGAGTCGGACAATTCCGCAGCTATAGGCGCCGACAAGGGGCGGAAATCATGGGTTTGATCGAGACGATCGCGCGGCCAAGGGCTGCCAAAAGGGTTCCCGAGCCGGCGGTTCAGGCTGTCCTGCCGGTCGACCAGATCCTGCCCCTCGATCAGATTTTGAGGGGCGACTGCATCGAGGCGATGAAGGCACTCCCGTCGAACTCGATCGACATGATCTTCGCCGACCCGCCCTATAATCTCCAGCTTGGCGGCGAACTCTATCGCCCCGACGGCAGCCACGTCGATGCGGTCACCGACGACTGGGACAAGTTCGACACCTTCGCCGCCTATGACCGCTTCACCCGCGCCTGGCTCAAGGAAGCGCGCCGCATCCTCAAGGACGACGGGTCGCTCTGGGTCATCGGCAGCTATCACAATATCTTCCGCGTCGGCGCGGCGGTGCAGGATCTCGGCTACTGGATCCTCAACGACATCGTCTGGCGCAAGACGAACCCGATGCCCAACTTCCGCGGCACCCGCTTCACCAACGCGCACGAGACGCTGATCTGGGCGTCGAAGGGCGAGAAGGCGAAGTACCACTTTAACTACCGCGCGATGAAGACGCTCAACGACGAGCTCCAGATGCGCAGCGACTGGGAATTCCCGATCTGCGGCGGCGCCGAGCGGCTGAAGAAGAACGGTACCAAGGTCCATCCGACGCAGAAGCCCGAGGCGCTGCTGTACCGCATCCTGCTGGCGTGCACGAAGCCAGGCGACGTGGTGCTCGACCCGTTCTTCGGCACCGGCACCACCGGTGCGGTCGCCAAGCGCCTCGGCCGCAGCTGGATCGGCATCGACCGTGAAGGCGATTATATCGAGGCCGCGCAGGAACGCATCGACGCCGCGCTCCCGCTCGACGAATCCGCGCTCGCCACGATGATGAGCCCGCGCACGCAGCCCAAGGTCGCGTTCGGCGTGCTCGTCGAGAATGCGTATCTCGCTCCCGGCGCGCTGTTGACCGACGCGAAACGCCGCTGGCGCGCCACGGTGCGCGCGGACGGCTCGCTGCTCAGCGACTGCGGCACGATCGGCTCGATCCACAAGCTCGGCTCCACGCTCCAGAACGCGCCTGCGTGCAACGGCTGGAGCTTCTGGCATTACGAAAGCGACAAGGGCCTGAAACCGATCGACGACCTCCGCCAGACGTACCTGCTGGCAACGACGGTCTGACGCCAGCGCGTCACCCCGGCCAAACCCGTCACCCCAGCGAAAGCCGGGGTCTCCCTCGGCAGGCGACCCGGATGCGGCGAGATATCCCAGCTTTCGCTGGGATGGCGGATCGAGGTAGGGCGGATCATCATGACCAGCCTCCACCTCCGCCCGACGCAGTTCGTCGACACCCCGATCGGCCACGAAGACGGCAGCGTCGCCAGGCTAGCCGGCGGCCTGCAGTGGTTCGCCGCCTATGAAGTTATCGAAGGCCGCGCCCGCCGGACGATCCCCGTCGCCGAGATTGCAACGCTGGGCGACCGCGCCGCCGGCCTCCACGCCACGATAACGGCCCTGCGTCCCGCGCTCCAACTCGGCGAACGCACGCTCCGCTTCGACCAGCCGAGTGTCGCCGGCATCCTCAACGTCACCCCCGACAGCTTCTCCGACGGCGGCAAGCACGTCGACGATCCCGCCGCCGCCGCCGCTGCCGGCATCGACATGGCCGCCGCCGGCGCGACCATGATCGACGTCGGCGGCGAATCGACCCGCCCCGGCGCCGCCACGGTCTGGGAAGGCGACGAGATCGCGCGCCTCGTCCCCGTGGTCGAACGCCTCGCCCGCGCCGGCGCGATCGTCTCGGTCGACACCCGCAAGGCCGCGGTCATGGAAGCAACGCTCGCCGCCGGCGCGCACATCCTCAACGACGTCGCCGCGCTGCTATGGGACGACCGCGCTCTCGATGTGGTCGCCAGCAGCCGCTGCCCGGTCGTGCTGATGCACTCGCCCGACCCGAAAAAGGGCGGCCACGGTCACGGCGGCTATGGCAACGTCCTCACCGACGTGTTCGACTGGCTCGAAACCCGGATCGCCGCGGTCGTCTCGGGCGGGGTCGAGCGGTCGCGGATCATCATCGATCCCGGCATCGGCTTCGGCAAGACGCTCGCTGAGAACCTCGCGCTGCTCAACGGCCTGGCGATCTTCCACGGCCTCGGTTGCCCGATTATGCTGGGCGCGAGCCGCAAGCGTCTGATCGGCGCGCTGTCGAACGAGGCACCCGTAGACCAGCGGCTCGCCGGATCGCTCGCGCTGGCACTGAAAGGCGCGGAAGCCGGCGTCCAGATCCTGCGCGTTCATGATGTCGCCGAGACGGTGCAGGCGGTAAGGATATGGCGGGGCTTGCGCGATCAGTCGCTGGTAGGAGGCTGATCGTCGCTGCATTGCAGCGAAACGCCTCTTCGCGCATTGAAAGCCGCGTGAACAAGGGAGCTTCCGTTTGATCGTCACTGCAACACCGCGCCTGAGCCAGATCCTGAGCGAGGTCTGGCGCCCGCTGCTCGGCCTGTTCGTCTGGGACGTGGTCGTCACGGTTACCTATTACGTCCTTCCCTTCCATGCGCCGGCACTGCCGCTGACATTGTTCGGCACCGCGCTCGCGCTGTTCCTCGGCTTCCGCGACAACTCCGCCTATCAGCGCTGGTGGGAAAGCCGCGGTCTGTGGGGCCTGATGACCAACGCCTCGCGCAGCCTGGCGCGGATGACGCGCAACATGCTGCCCGAGCCCGAGGGCCATGACATGAAACGGACCATCGTGCTCCGCCAGATCGCGTACGTGAATGCGCTACGCTGTCAGTTGCGCAAGCAGCCGGTGCCGCCCGAGGTCTTGCGGTTCCTGTCCGAGGAAGAGGCGGCGTTCGCGCTCAGTCGCACCAATATCGCCAACGGCCTGCTCGACGGCACCGGTCGCCGGATCGACATCGCGCGCCGCAACGGCTGGATCGACACGATCCAGCAGACCCAGTTCGAAAGCATCCTGGTCGATATCGCCAATGCCCAAGGCGGAATGGAGCGGATCAAGAACACCCCGCTTCCCAATCAATACCGGTTCTTCCCCAGCATCTTCACCCGGCTGTTCTGCATCCTGCTGCCGATCGGCCTGGTCGAGACGCTCGGCTATGCGACGCCAGTAGGCTCGACGATCGCCGGGCTTATGTTCCTCGCTGTGCTCCAGATCGGTGACGATCTGGTCGATCCGTTTGCGGACACAATCCACGACGTGCCGCTCAACGCAATGTGCCGGACGATCGAGATCGATCTGCTTCAGGCTATCGGCGACCCTGCACCCGAGCCGTTGAAGCCGGTCAAGGGCGTCTTGTGGTAGGGTGACCCTGTTCTGGGCGCGCGCGTCGGCTAATCAGCTGCCGACCGACGCGGCGTTGTCGATCCCCAGGTCGCTCAGCTTGCGGTATAATGTCGAACGACCGATGCCGAGGCGACGGGCTACCTCGGTCATGCGGCCACGGTAATGACCGATGGCGAGGCGGATGACGTCGGCCTCGATCTCTTCGAGCGTGCGTAGATTGCCGTCGGGACGGAACAGCGTGACGCCGCCGCCTCCTGCCGCAACAATCGCAGGCCCGCGCTGGCGGTCGCCAAGGGCGGCGATCTGCGGGAAATCTTCCTCGGTCAGCGCCGCGCCTTCGCACAGGACCGCGGCGCGGAAGAGCGCGTTCTGCAACTGGCGGACGTTGCCCGGCCAATCGTAATGAACCAGCAGCGTGAGCGCGGCATCGGTGATCCCGAGCGGTCGCAGCCCCGGTTGCTCCGCGATCCGCGCGAGCAGGTGGCGGGCAAGCGCAGGGATGTCGCCGGTCCGTTCGCGGAGCGGCGGGATCGTCACCTGGACCGCGTTGAGCCGGTAATACAGGTCTTCGCGGAACCGACCCGCCTCGACTTCTTCGAGCAGCCGCTGGTTGGTCGCGACGATCACGCGAACGTCGATGTCGCGGCCATGTGGCGCGCCGATCGGCTGGACCTCGCCGGTGTGGAGGAGGTGAAGGAGCCTGGCCTGTGCCTCGAGCGGAATGGCGCCGATTTCGTCGAGGAACAGCGTACCGCCATCGGCATCATGGAATCGGCCGACCTTGCGTTCGAATGCGCCGGTGAACGCCCCTTTCTCATGGCCGAACAGCTCGGATTCGATGAGGTTGGCGGGGAAAGCGGCACAATTGACCGTGATCATCGGCTTCTTGGCGCGGGGCGAGGCGGCGTGGATCGCTTCTGCGACGACCGCCTTGCCGACCCCGCTCTCTCCCTCGACCAACACCGCGACGCGCGCACGCGCCGCCTTTGCCGCGATCGCCAGCGCCGCGCGAAAATCGGGGGACGACCCGACGATCTCGTCGAACGCAAGCAATGCCGGGATCTTCTCGGTCAGGGGGCGGAGTTCGCCGGCGGCGGTGCCGGCGACGGCGGCCTCCAATGCGGCAAGGACACGGTCCGGGGCGAGCGGCTTGACCAGGAAATCGGTGGCGCCGGCGCGCATCGCGGCGACCGCATACGCGACCGAGCCATTGGCGGTGAGCATCAGGATCGGCAATGCGGGGCGGCGTTCGCGGAGTTCGGCGATCAGTTCGGTCGCGTCGCCGTCCGGCGCGGAATGATCGAGCAGGATCGCATCGAGCTGCATGCCCTCGTGCGTGCCGAGCGTCGCGATCGCCATCTCGCCATCGGTCGCGAAGATCGCACGCCAGCCGCCACGCGCGGCAAGCGTCGCCACCAGCCGCCTTTGTGCCGGCTCGTCGTCGATCAGCAATAAGAGGCGTTGCCCGTTTCGCGTCATGGCGAATCCTGTCCCGTTCCGGCACGTGTAGTAAAACTTACGGGTAAAGGGCGACTTAAGTCTCGGGCTTGGACATTTTGTGCGTGCGCGATAAGGTCGCGGGCATCGAGGATGACACTCAGAGGATTGGGGCACGAACCATGGCCGGCAACGGAGACATGAAGGCGCATGTGGCGACCTATTCGAGCGTGACGGGGATGATGAAATGGGGCTCGGTCGCGTGTGCGGTGGTCGTCGCGCTCGTCATCTGGCTGATCTCGTAACGGCATGAAGATCGCCGTCCTGAAAGAGCAAGCGGACGGCGAGCGGCGGGTTGCCGCGACGCCGGAAACGGTGAAGAAATTTATCGCGTTGGGGGCGACGCTCGCGGTCGAGGCCGGTGCGGGCGAAACTGCGTCGATCGCCGATGCCGCTTACGCCGATGCAGGTGCGTCGGTCGGTGACCGTGCGGCGACGCTGGCGGGGGCGGATATCGTGCTTGGCGTGCAGGCGGCAGATCCCGCGACTCTTGCCGGCGTATCGGCGGGCGCCTGGATCGTCGCCAGTTTCAATCCGTTCGGCGATCGCGCGCGCGTCGAGGCCTATGCTGCGGCGGGGTACGAGGCGCTGGCGATGGAGTTGATGCCGCGGATCACGCGCGCGCAGTCGATGGACATCCTGTCGTCGCAGTCGAACCTGTCGGGCTACAAGGCGGTACTCGACGCGGCGGCCGAATATGGTCGCGCGTTTCCGATGATGATGACCGCCGCTGGGACGATCAGCGCGGCGAAGGCGTTCGTGATGGGCGTTGGTGTCGCCGGGCTTCAGGCGATCGCGACCGCGCGACGGCTGGGGGCTCAGGTGTCCGCGACCGACGTGCGGGCGGCGACCCGCGAGCAGATCCAGTCGCTGGGTGCGAAGCCGATCTTCGTCGAATCGGTCGCGGGGATCGAGGGCGAGGGGACGGGCGGCTACGCCGGCGAGATGAGCCCCGAATACCAGGCGGCGCAGGCCGAACTCGTGTCGGGCCACATCGCCAAGCAGGACATCGTCATCACCACCGCGCTGATCCCGGGGCGTGCCGCACCGCGGCTGATCTCGGCGGCGCAGGTCGCGAGCATGAAGCCGGGTTCGGTGATCGTCGATCTCGCGGTCGAGCAGGGCGGCAACGTCGAAGGCTCGGTCGCAGGCGAAGTGGTCGTGGTGAACGGCGTCAAGATCGTCGGACACCGCAATGTACCGTCGCGGCTCGCCGCCGACGCCAGCGCGCTGTTCAGCCGTAACCTGTACAATTTCCTCAACGCCTTCTGGGACAAGGAGGCGGGCAAGCCCGTGCTCGACGCCGAGATCGGCAACGCGATCCGCCTGACGCAGGGCGGCAAGATCGTGAACCTGCGGCTCGCATCATGATAATCCTCCCCGGCACGGGGAGGGGGACCGGCGCAGCCGGTGGAGGGGGTGTCCCGCACACGCTACGCCCTGAAGTTTCGCTGGCCCGCCGCCTACGCCGCCAGATGAGCATCCCAGAGGTGCTGCTTTTGGAGCAGATCCGGGCAACGAGGACGGGCCTTCGATTTCGCCACCAGCATCCCATCGGCCGCTACGTTTGTGACTTCTACTGCGCTGCTGCCAAGCTGGCGGTAGAGGTGGATGGCGAATTCCACGGCCGCGGTGATCGGCCCCAGCGCGATACCGATCGCGACCGATTTTTCGAGCAGAATGGCCACCAGGTGCTGCGAGTGGCCGCCAGCGACGTGCTTAGGGATATCGAAGCCGTGGTGACGATGATCGTATCGTCTGCGGCCCGCCCCCTCCACCAGCCTGCGGCCGGTCCCCCTCCCCGTGCCGGGGAGGAATGATGCGCGGTAATGTTGCTTCTATGGCTCTTGTGGAGCGGACGATGAAACCTCAGGATTATGAAGTCGTAATCAGGCCGCTCCCGGTGTCCGATGGCGGCGGCTATCTTGCGACCGTGTCCGAATTGCCTGGCTGTAAATCCGATGGCGATACGCCTCAGGACGCGCTCGCGAACGCCTATGATGCGATCGCCTGCTGGATTGAAGCCGCCGAAGAACTGGGACGCACCGTCCCCGCCGCGACGCGCGCCGCAGCGTGATGGAATCGGGAACCAAATAATGGACTTTATCGCGATCCTGTCGATCTTCGTGCTGGCGTGTTTCGTCGGCTATTTCGTCGTCTGGGCGGTGACGCCCGCGCTGCACACGCCGCTAATGGCGGTGACCAACGCGATCTCGAGCGTGATCATCGTCGGCGCGCTGATCGCCGCGGCGGCGGCGGGAATTGGTGCTGGCTCAACCGTGGCCAAGGCGCTGGGGCTGCTCGCGGTCGTGCTGGCGAGCGTCAATATCTTCGGCGGCTTCGCGGTCACCGCGCGGATGCTGGCAATGTACAAGAAGAAGGAACGGCCGGTCGCACCTGCTGCGAGCAAGTGAGCGATACGGTACGTAAGGGGGACGCGCGATGCATGAACTGACGGTCAGCCCCTGGGCATCGCTCGCCTATCTTGTCGCGGGGGTCTGTTTCATCCTCGCGCTCCGTGGGCTGTCGAGCCCGGCATCGAGCCAGCGCGGCAACCGCTTCGGCATCATCGGCATGACGATCGCGGTCGTGACCACGCTGGTGACGCATGTGCCATTCGTACAGCACCTGCTCGTTTCGAATACCGGACCTGCGATAGCCGTGCGTACGATCGATTGGATCACGGTCGTCGAAATTCTTGCCGCGATCGGCGTCGGCGCCGCGATCGGCCTGGTCACCGCACGCCGGATCGCGATGACCGCGATGCCGCAACTCGTCGCCGCGTTCCATTCGCTGGTCGGCCTCGCCGCAGTGCTGGTCGGCGTCGCCGCCTATCTGAACCCGCAGGCGTTCGGGATCTCCGACCTCGTCATCCCCATGATCGGCCAGCCGTTCGCGGTCATCCACCCGGTCAGCCGGATCGAACTCGCGCTCGGCGTCGCGATCGGTGCGATCACCTTCTCGGGCTCGGTCATCGCCTTCCTCAAGCTGAACGGCAACATGGGCGGCAAGCCGATCATGCTGCCCGGCCGCCACGTCATCAACATCGCGCTGCTCGCCGGCATCCTGGGCCTGATCGCGTATTTCGTCACGAATCAGGAGCCTTGGATCTTCTGGACGATCACGATTTTGAGCTTCGTCATCGGCTTCCTGCTGATCGTCCCGATCGGCGGCGCGGACATGCCGGTGGTGGTCAGCATGCTCAATTCCTATTCGGGCTGGGCGGCGGCGGCGATGGGCTTCACGCTGCACAACACCGCGATGATCATCACCGGCGCGCTGGTCGGCAGCTCGGGCGCGATCCTGAGCTACATCATGTGCCGCGCGATGAACCGCAGCTTCATCAGCGTGATCGCCGGCGGCTTCGGCCAGTCGTCCGACGCCGGCGGCCCCGCGGCGGCCAGCGACCGCCCATGGAAGCGCGGCTCGGCGGAGGATGCCGCGTTCTTGATGAGCCAGGCCGAGCAGGTCATCATCGTCCCCGGCTACGGCATGGCGGTCGCGCAGGCGCAGCACGTCCTGCGCGAGATGGGCGACAAGCTGAAAGCCGAGGGCGTCCGCGTGAAATACGCGATCCACCCGGTCGCAGGGCGCATGCCAGGGCACATGAACGTCCTGCTGGCGGAGGCGAACGTGCCGTATGACGACGTGTTCGAGCTCGAGGACATCAACAGCGAGTTCGCGCAGACCGACGTCGCGTTCGTGATCGGCGCGAACGACGTGACCAACCCGGCCGCCAAGACCGACAAGACCTCGCCGATCTACGGCATGCCCGTGCTCGACGTCGAAAAGGCCAAGACGGTGCTGTTCATCAAGCGCTCGATGGGCGGCGTCGGCTATGCAGGGGTCGACAACGACCTGTTCTACCGCGACAATACGATGATGCTGCTCGCCGATGCCAAGAAGATGGTCGAGGATATCGTCAAGGTGCTCGATTGACGGATTACACCATCTCTTGCCGACTCGAACGAAACCCGATCCAGTTCGGGTGTAACTCTTGGATCGACCCAGTCTAGTCTCCGCCTTGCAACGGAGACAGTCATGATCCTTTCGGACGGCCAACTTGCCGAGATGCGTTACGGTAGCGGGGTCGACGCGACGTTGATCGCGGCACCATCTGCGCATGACCGGTTTCCGGTGGCACTCGATGCGATCGGAGGACGGATCGTAGCGCGCGTCGGTTGGCAATCGCCGTGTGGCCCGCAGGCGACATCCCAGGCCGTCCTGGTCGAAGCGGAGGGCGTCGATCTGGCCGTCCTGGCGAAGCAATTGCCGCGAATCGTCGACCACGCGACCGCGCTAGGCGCGGGACTGGTGGTGGCGATGGGGCAGGAGCAGATCGACACGGTCGCTGCGGCAACGCTGGGCGGTGGCACGATACTGCTGGTCGACCCGAGCGTTGCCGACTGCGTGGCGGCGGTCATCGTCGCGGCCGAGCATGTCCGTACCCCGGCAGGGGTGTTCGATATCGCCAGGGAGACCGACGGGACGCGTCTGGAGCGTCTGAACGTCGAAGTCGCGCGGATCGCCGAGGCGCTGGCCAGGCTGACGCGTGCGGAGATTGCGGGGGATGCTCCGGCCCTCCCGATCGTCGGCGATCGGACGAATCGCTATGGTGCGCCGCCGTCCGCGAGTGAGCCAAGCGCTGCCGATGTCCGCCGGGCGATCCGCGCTCGCCGGTTGCGCGACCAGTTTTTCGGGGCCGCGCTTTTCGAGGATCCGGGCTGGGACATGCTGCTGGATCTCTATGCCGCCGAACTGGAACGCGGGCGCGTGTCGGTGTCCAGCCTGTGCATCGCCGCGGCGGTCGCGCCAACGACCGCGCTTCGCTGGATCGCGCGGATGACCGACACCGGGCTGTTCGAACGTCGGCCTGACCTGGTCGACCGCCGTCGCGCCTTCATGGTCCTGTCAGAGCGCGCCAGCGAGGCGATGCGCAACTACATCGCGGAGACCCGCGGCGCAGACCTGCGAATCCCTTGAGTACAGTATGTCGACGGCCGAGGTCGACGGCGCCACAGGCACGCATCCGCGACTCTAAGCTTCGGTCGTGATGCTAGACCGTATCGGACTCACTCCTCCGAACCATCGAAAAACGCGCGGAACCGCTTACTGCACGAATATCCGAGCCAGGGGGCTATGGTCAGCACAAGCGAAAATCCCCAGACGCAACCCACCACAATGGCGAGATACCACATCAGGGATAGGATTGACGTTTCACCAGTATGGCGACCCGACCGGCTGCAAATCCGACAGCGACGGAGGCCGCACACCAAGCAATTGCAATTGCTATCATTCGGACACCCTCTCGGACGTCGGCGTTGGCCGATCGTTAGGAGGAACTATTGCAGTTTTCTGACAGCGAGCAAGCGGTAAAATCGGCTCTGGTGATTATGACATATCGCTCGACGGGACCCGAAGTTCGCCCAGCGAGCGAGGCGCCATCTTGCGAAGACGTCTGGTGGTGCCCGCGACAATTCGCTTCAGGATCGACGACGCAGGGAGCCCTGGCATCGGCACGATCGCTGACGCCATCCCGCGAGCGCGCCACGGCGCCTAGAACTGCGACGCGGTCCCTTGCCCTGAGCAGAAACGGCGTTATTACCCCGACCACCCGCAAGGGGGCGCTTAGCTCAGTTGGTAGAGCATCTCGTTTACACCGAGAGGGTCGGCGGTTCGGGCCCGTCACGCCCATCAGCGCTCACCATCATGCCAAATCGCGGACCAATCGTACGGCGACCGCGATCCAGGCGGGCGCTTCGATCGTCCGCGCGGGGGCGCCGATATTGAGCGGTAACACGGTCACGCCGCCGTCGACGCCGGTCAGTCGCCCGAACGCGAACCGCCCCGCCGATCTCGGGACGAGCACGTTGCGGTTGAGCGCGGTTGCGAAGCTTTCGGGGGCGAGCGTCGCGCACCAGATCACGTCGCCGGCGCGATAGTCGCCGGTGCCGCCGCTCACGCAGACCGCGATCTGGCCCGACGCGACCTGTGGTGGCGCGATCGTCGCGGTACGGCGCGGCGCGGATACGCCGTGGCTGTCGAGGATCGCCGCGACGGGCAGGTCGGCGCGGTCCGCCCGGTCGGCGATCGTGACGAGATCGGCCGCTGCGACGCCCAGCGCCGCCGCGATCCGGTTGAGCCAATCGATCGACACGGTGCGCGTGCCCGTCTCCAGTCGCCCGATCGTCTGTGCCGTCGTCGGCGGCACGCAGCGCCGGGCGACATCCTCCAGCGTCAGGCCTTTGGCGCGGCGGACTTCGCGGATCGCGGTGATCATGGGACGGCTCCAAACCAAATAGGTTATTCCGCTGTCCTACAACCGTGCCGATATGGCAACCATCCCGTGCAACGGGAGATGAAGAATGCGCGAACTGGTGGAACGGTCGATCGATCTGGAAGGGGTGCCGCAGGCGTCCGGCGCGCGCCGCGGCCGTATGGTGACCGTCAACCTGGCCGAGTCGCCGCTGGGCTGGCTGCGGTCGCGCGGGCTGGTCGACGCGCGGCAGTTCGACGCCGGGGAGCGGTTGCGCGCGGATTACGAACGCGCGTCGATCGCACCGAGCGTGACCATGCGCTGGGCGGCGCGTGTCGATGGAGGCGGGCATGACGGGCTCGACCCGACCTCGGCGCAGATCGCGGCGAAGCGGCGGTTCGACGACGCGATCGCGGCGGCGGGGCCGGGGCTCGCCGATATTCTCTGGCGCGTGGTGTGTGCGGGGGAGGGGCTGCCCGCGGCGGAAAAGGCGTTGGCGTGGCCGGTACGGGCAGGGCGGCTGGTGCTGACGCTCGCGCTCGACCGGTTGGCGGTGCACTACGGCACCCGTTAAGCGCTCGCATTGGGCGATGTCGGTGCCTAGATGGGCGGCATGCGCTTTGATCTCGTCAAATGTCATGGTTCCGGTAACGATTTCCCGCTGATCGACGCGCGGGCGGCGACGCTCGACGACGCGGCCTGGGCATCGGTCGCGCGCGCCTTGGCCGACCGCGCCGGGCCGGTCGGCGGCGACGGCCTTCTGCTTCTCACCCGGGGCGACGGCGATCACGCGTTCGGGATGCGGATGTTCAATTCCGACGGGAGCGAATCGGAGACGTGCCTCAACGGCCTGCGCTGCGTCGCGCGCGCCGGGTTCGCCGCGACCGGTGCCGAGTCGGCGAGCGCCTTGTTGAAGACGAGCGATGCGCTGGTCGCGCGCGATGCCGATATTGCGCCGGGCGTTTTCACCGTGCGCGAGATCGCAGGACCGGCATCGCTCGACGTCGCCGCATGGCCGATGGACGCGGAGGCCGCGCGAATCGTCGACTCGCCGATCGCAGGTCTGCCGACGACCCGCGCGTTCACCGCGGTCGCGATGCCCAACCCGCATCTCGTGACGTTCGTCGAGGCGATCGACGACGCCGAACTCGTCCGCATCGGCGAAACGTGCGAGGCGGCACCCGCCTGGTTGCCCAACCGCGCGAACGTCAGTTTCGTCGAAATGCGCGGGGCGGACCTGTTCGTCCGCACGTTCGAGCGCGGCGTCGGCCTGACCGACAGCTGCGGCAGCGCGATGGCGGCGTCGACCTATGCCGCCTGCCTGACCGGACGGATCGCGTACGACACGCCGACGACGGTCTTCAACAAGGGCGGCCTCGTCCGCGCCGAGGCGAGCGAGGCAGCGATGGTCACGCTGTCGGGCAATGCGACGTTCGAATGGCGCGGGTCGGTCGACGTCGATCTCGACACCGCGACCGCCAGCACCCTCTCGATCACGACGCGCAACGACGCGGAGATCGCGGCATGGGCAGGGCTTGTCGCGACGATCTGAACGCCGGCTGCATCATTCTCCCGGTTCGGCCGTAACTCCAACCAGAAGCGTCGGACGACCGGCGCACTGTAGGAGAGCCGCCGTGAATTACCTGTTTCGTACCGCGATCGTCGCCGCCGCCGTCGCTGTCAGCGGTAGCGCGATCGTCGCCGCGCAGACCAATCCGATGGTCGGCGGCGCTGCGATGTACCCGACCAAGACGATCGTCGAGAACGCGGTCAATTCGAAGGATCACACGACGCTGGTCGCCGCGGTAAAGGCCGCCGGCCTGGTCGAGACGCTGTCGGGTCCAGGTCCGTTCACGGTGTTCGCGCCGACCAACGCGGCGTTCAAGAAGCTGCCCGCCGGCACCGTCGACACGCTGCTCAAGCCCGAGAACAAGGCGCAGCTCGCCGGCGTCCTGACCTATCATGTCGTCCCCGGCACGATTACCGCCGCCGACATCGCCGCCAAGGCGAAGGCGAACGGCGGCACCGCGACCTACACGACCGTGCAGGGCGAGTCGCTGATGTTCAAGAAGGTCGGCATGGGCTGGGGCATCATGGACGGCAAGGGACACAAGGGTAAGATCACGATCGCCAACGTCATGCAGTCCAACGGCATGATCCACGTCGTCGACACCGTGATGCTGCCGTAAACCCGGCATCCCGCGACAGCATAGCCGTCTCGTCCTCCCCCACGAGGCGGTCATCGTCGGGCTCGTTGCCGAAAGGCAGCGGGCCCGATTGCGTTCTGCTCGTCATCCTGACGAACGTCAGGACCCAGAGCCAAGAAGGCTCCGTGCGTGCGACTCCTCTCCCGTCCCTGGAAGGGAGGGGGCGGGGGTGGGTCGGGTCCCGTATCGTCGAACGGCAGCGGCAAAAGCTGGCCAACCCACCCCCAGCCCCTCCCTTTCGGGGAGGGGAGAGCTTCAGGTCAGCCGCTCCATTCCAGGAGGCGAGTTTGCAGGTCGATCCGCCCTAAACCCTGACTTTCGTCAGGATGACCGTAGAAGTCAGCCGATCAGCAACCCCGCCAGCGCCGCCGACATCAGGTTCGCCAGGCTTCCCGCGGCGAGCGCGCGCAGGCCAAGCTTGGCGATCATCGGGCGCTGGTTCGGCGCCAGGCTGCCGGTCACCGCCATCTGGATCGCGATCGACGAAAAGTTAGCAAAGCCGCACAACGAGAAGGTGATGACGCCGATCGTCCGCGGGCTGAGGCCCTGTTGCGTGCCGAGCGAGATATAGGCGACGAACTCGTTCAGCACGATCTTCTGCCCGAACAGCCCGCCGGCGATCCCCGCCTCGCTCCACGGCACGTTGAGCAGGAACATGATCGGCGCGAACACATAGCCGAGCAACCCCTGGAAGCTCAGCCCCGGCAGCCCGATCATGTTGCCGAGCCCGCCAAGCAGGCCGTTGGCGAGCGCGACGAGCGCGACGAACGCCAGCACCATCGCACCGACCGCGACGGCCAGGCGCACGCCGGTCTGCGCACCCTGCGCGGCTGCCATGATGAGATTGGCGGGCTTTTCCTCGTCATGCGTCGCCTGTGGCATCGGCTCGCCCGCGGACGATTCGCCCGGCAGGTCGCCGAGCGCGAGTTCGCCTTCGGGGGGCGTGATGCGGTCGGGCATGATGATCTTGGCCATCAGGATACCGCCCGGCGCGGCCATGAAGCTGGCGGCCAGCAGATAATCGATCCGGATCCCCATCGAGGCATAGGCGGCCAGGATCGTCCCCGCGACGCCGGCCATGCCGCTGGTCATCACGGTGAACAGCTGTGCCGGGGTGAGGCCCGCCAGATACGGCCGGATGACGAGCGGGGATTCGCTCTGCCCGACGAAGATGTTGGCCGCCGCGCACAGCGATTCGACCTTCGAGACGCCGATCACCTTCTCGATGCCGCCGCCGACCCAGCGCACCACCAGCTGCATGATGCCGAGATAATAAAGGATCGAGACGAGGCTCGCGAAGAAGATGATCACCGGCAGCGCGGCGATCGCGAAGCTCTGTCCGCCGATCTCGGGCGTGGCCATCTTGCCGAACAGGAACTCGGTGCCCTTTTGCGAATAGCCGAGCAGATTGGCGACACCGCCCGACATGCCGCCGAGCACGACCTTGCCGACGCTCGAATATAGCACGAGGACCGCGATCCCGACCTGCAGCGCGAACGCGGCGCCGACGATGCGCAGGCGTATCGCGCGGCGGTCGGTCGACAGCAGCACGGCGATGCCGAGAATGACGGCGATGCCTGCAAGGCCGATGAATAGTCTTTCCATGGACGCCCTGCATTTTCTGACGATGACACTCGCCGCCCCCCGGCGGCACAAGCGACCGACATGACACGCGCGGCAAGGCATCGCCAGTCTTTATGATGCGCGAGTCATTTGACGGCGCGACCGTTTTCGCTAGCGTCCCGGGCGATGGATAAACCACTTCCCAGTTCTCCGGCCGCGTTTCCGCGTTCGCTCTTCGTCTTTTCGGTTCTGTACGGCGGCATGGTCTGCATCGCCGGCGTGTTGGGTGTGAAACAGGTCGCGCTCGGCCCGCTCGCGGTCGAGGCGGGGATCTTCGGCTTCCTGCTGCTGGTCGTTCTCAGCAGCGCGATTTCCGAGCTGCATGGGCAAAAGACCGCGACGTTCCTGGTCCGCCTTGGCTTCATTCCGCTGCTGGTATCGGCGGCGCTGATCCACCTCGTGCTCGCGCTGCCGCACGACCCGGGGATGTACCCGCCCGCGATCGACGCGTTCCCGATCGTCGTCGGCCAGAGCTCGCGGATGATGATCGCCGGGCTGGTCTCCTACGGCATCTCGCAGACGCTCAACGTGCTGATCTTCTCGAAGCTGTCCGGGCAGGTCGGCAGTGGCGAGGGCAAGCTGGTATGGCTGCGCGGGATGATCGCGAGCATCATCTCGCAGATCATCGACACGATCCTGTTCATCACCATCTCCTTCCTCGGCGAGCGCCCGATCCTCGCGCTGATGGAAGGCCAGATGCTCACCAAGGTCGTGCTGTCGATCGTGCTGGTGCCGTTCATGATCACCTTCTTCGTGCGACTGGGCCGGCGGCTGGACCGGGTTTGACGCTCTGTTCGTCATCCTGACGAAAGTCAGGACCCAGAGCCACCAGAGACGCCGCCCGTAACCCTGGGTCCTGACTTTCGTCAGGATGACGGACTTGGCGATGCGCGGTGATGCTTTCGCTGGCCCCTTGCACTGGCTAAGGGGTCGGGATGACCGATCACACGCCCGATCCCGCCCTGCTCGCCAAGGCGGAAACGCTCACCGAGGCGCTGCCCTATCTGCAGCGCTACGCCGGCAAGACGTTCGTCGTGAAATATGGCGGCCACGCGATGGGCGACCCCGAGCTCCAACGCGACTTCGCCGAGGACATGGTGCTGTTGAAGGCCGTCGGCATCAACCCGGTCGTCGTCCATGGCGGGGGCCCGCAGATCGGCGCGATGCTCAAGCGCCTCGGCGTCGAATCGCGCTTCGTCGACGGCTTGCGAGTCACCGACGCCGAAACCGCGCAGATTGCCGAGATGGTCCTGGCGGGCTCGATCAACAAGGAAATCGTCGGCTGGATCGGCCAGGCCGGCGGCCGCGCGGTCGGCATCTCGGGCAAGGACGCCGGCCTCGTCCTCGCGCAGAAAGTCGGCCACGGCCGCGAACCGGACAAGCTCCAGGGGATCGAACGGCACGTCGATCTCGGCTTCGTCGGCGAGCCTATCGCAGTAGACCGGACGATCCTCGACACGCTGATCAAGGCCGACATCATCCCGGTGATCGCGCCGATCGGCATCGGTGCCGACGGCCACACCTACAACATCAACGCCGACACGATGGCCGGCGCGATAGCCTCGGCGATGGGCGCCGCGCGCTTCTTCCTGCTGACCGACGTGGTGGGCGTGCTCGACAAGGAGGGCGAGCTGCTGACCGACCTCGACCCCGCGAAGATCGCCGAACTGCGCGCCGACGGAACGATTACCGGCGGCATGATCCCCAAGCTCGAGACGTGCGTCGCGGCGGTCGGCTCCGGCGTCGACGCCGCGGTCATCATCGACGGCCGCGTTCCCCACGCGATGCTGCTCGAGATCTTCACCAAGCAGGGCGCAGGCACGCTGGTGAGCGCGAAGGGCCGGCCGCGGTAGAAGACCGCCGTTTTTCCCCCACTCCGTCATCCTGACGAAAGTCAGGATCCAGGGCCGCGGAGGACACCGATTATGGCTCTGGATCCCAGCGTTCGCTGGGATGACGGGAAGCGGGCGCGGGATCGTACGCCACCGGCTGTGTTTCGTGATCCCACGGGCTTCTCGTTCCCCCGTCGCCCCCCTATATCGGCAATACACCCAGCGGAGACCCTTGCCTTGATCGCCCTTCTTCAGATCGTCCAGTTGCTGCTCAACCTCGTCTGGTGGGTCATCGTCATCCAGGCGATCCTGTCGTGGCTGATCGCGTTCAACGTCATCAACACGCACAGCGATTTCGTCCGTACGGTCTGGAATGCGCTGCAGAAGATCACCGAGCCGCTCTACCGCCCGATCCGCCGCATCCTTCCCGATTTCGGCGCGCTCGATCTGTCGCCGCTGGTCGTGTTGCTCATCCTCTACATTCTCACGAACATTGTCATCCCGAACATCGCAGCGAATTACCTCGTCGCGGCCTATTGAGCGATCGGTCGGCTTGGCGCGGGCGCACTGACGGCCTGGCGATCGCCGTCCGAGTGACCCCGCGCGGCGGTCGCGACCTACTGACGGCAGGCACTGACGAGCATTTCGCCGCGCGACTGGCGGCAGCCCCGGTCGACGGCGCCGCGAACACCGCGCTGCTCGCGCTCGTCGCCAAGACCTTCGGCGTACCCAAGCGCGCCGTCACGATCGTCGCGGGCGACACCTCTCGCCTGAAGCGCCTCCACATCGCCGGCGATGCCACTGTGCTGGCGGAAATCGCGTCCGCGCTCTATGGGCCGCGGGCATGAGCGCGACCATCATCGACGGCAAGGCCTTCGCCGCCGGCCTCCGGGCCCGTATCGCAGACGGCGTCACCGCCTTCCGGGCACAGGCGGGCCGCGCGCCCGGCCTCGCCGTCGTGCTGGTCGGCGAGGACCCCGCCTCCAACGTCTATGTCCGGTCGAAGGGCAAAGCGACGCGCGAAGCGGGCATGGAAAGCATCGAGCACCGGCTCCCCGCCGACGTGACCGCCGAGGACCTTCTCGCGCTGGTGGCATCGCTCAACGCCGATCCGGCGATCGACGGCATCCTCGTCCAGCTGCCGTTGCCCAAGCATATCGACGAGCAGGCAGTGATCGCCGCGATCGACCCCGATAAGGATGTCGACGGTTTCCACCCGATCAACGCCGGCCGTCTCGCCACCGGCCTGCCGGGGTTCGTCCCCTGCACGCCGTTCGGCTGCATATTGCTCCTAAAAAGCGTGCTGCCGAGCTTGAGCGGACTCGAAGCGGTGGTCGTCGGTCGCTCGAACATCGTCGGCAAGCCGATGGCGCAACTGCTGCTCCGCGAGAGCTGCACCGTCACCATCGTCCATAGCCGCACGAAGGACGTCCCCGCGCACATCCGCCGCACGGACATCGTCGTCGCCGCGGTCGGTATCCCGCAGATGATCAAGGGCGACTGGCTCAAGCCGGGTGCGACCGTCATCGACGTCGGCATCAACCGCACCGACGCGGGCCTCGTCGGCGACGTCGATTACGCCAGCGCGGTCGAGGTCGCGGGCGCGATCACGCCGGTGCCGGGCGGCGTCGGTCCGATGACGATCGCCTGCCTGCTCCGCAATACGCTGGTTTCCGCAGGCCGCCGCGAAGGCGTCGCGATCGACATCGCGCGTATCGACGGGGGCACCGCATGATCGAACTCTATATCTCGTCGCTGATCACCTTCTTCGTGGTCATAGATCCGCCCGGCTGCGCGCCGATCTATGCCGGGCTGTCGGCGAGCGCCTCGTCCCTCCAGAAGCGGGCGATGGCGATCCGTGCAGTCGGCGTATCCGCGCTGATCCTGTTCGTCTTCGCGCTGTTCGGCGAGGCGCTGCTCAAGGGCCTCGGCATCAGCCTCGCCAGCTTCCGCATAGCCGGCGGCATCATGCTGTTCCTGATCGCGCTCGAAATGGTGTTCGAAAAGCGCACCGAGCGCCGCGAGGACCGCGCCGCCAAGGTCGCGAGCGATCCGGAGGTCGAGGACGTCTCGATCTTCCCGATGGCAATGCCGATGATCGCCGGCCCCGGCTCGATCGCGTCGGTCATGCTGTTGATGAGCCGCAACAGCGGGATCGAGCGCAGCCTCGTGGTGCTCGGCGCGATGGTGACGATCCTGCTGCTGACGCTGGTCGCGCTGCTCGCCGCAGGCCCGATCATGCGGATCCTCGGTGCCAAGATCGAGGCGGTGATCACGCGACTGCTCGGCGTGCTCCTCGCCGCGCTGGCGGTGCAGTTCGTAATCGACGGGCTGACCGAGGTCCTGCGCTAGTCCACCTTGAACAACCGCAGCGGCGATTTGCGCGGCAGCGGCAGCGGCGTCAGCCACGCCGGCACCTCGTTCTTCGCCATCTGCGCATAAAAGCCGTTCGGGCTCCGCGCCTTGTAATTGGTCGATTCCGCCGCGTTCGGGCACAGCAGCAACATCGTCGCGCCGTGTCGCTTGATGATCGCATGCGCCTCGTCCGGCGTCCGCCCGAACGCGTGCTGCACGTCTAGGATCGCATCGCCATTCCGGTGATACGGCCCCGCGATCGCGTCGTGATGCGTGATCGTGATCAGCCGCGGCCCCATGTCGACGAAGGTGAACACCGTCTGCGCAGGATATTTGTTCAGCGCGAGCAGCACGGTCGTGCGCATGCAATTGCCGGTCGCCGCATTGACCCGCTTCTCATACGGTTTCGGCCGGTCGATCGGCAGGTATTTGATCACCATCCCGGCGAACAGCCCGGACACGACCAGGAACGCCGCCACCGTCCCGCCGACGCGCACCGCGAGCGACCGATTGCCGAGCAGCCGCGGCAGGATCAGCCAGCCCAGCGCCGTCGCCCCCGGAATCGCGAGCAACTGCGCCGCCGGCCCGGCGCGGACCTGCCACAACAGCATCGCGCACGCGAACGCGGTGAACAGCGCCACCGCCGCCCAGCCGACCGCGCGCGGATCGCGCCGCGCGCGCACCGCCGCGAAGATCGCCCCGATCAGGCCGATGATCGGCAACGTCGCCAGCGCGAACCCGACACGGAAGCTGTGCTTGTAGATCGGCTTGGCCTCGCGGACATTGTCGAGCCAATTGCGTTGCAGCTCGGGCGAAACGCCTTCCGGCCGCCCCAGGCATTGCGGGAACACCAAAGCGAAGCCGACCACGATCGCCGCGCCCGCCACCACCGCCAGCGCCAGCCGAGCCCCCCGCGACGCCGGTCCGAACCGTGCGAGCAGGAACAACAGCATCCCCGCCGCGATCATCACGCTCAGCCACACCGGCGTCAGCGCGTCGCACCGCATCGCCTGGTTGGCGTTCGACGCGAACAGCGCGAACCCCAGCGTGCTGCCGCCACCCAGCGTCAGCGCATAGACCGACAGCCGCTCGGCCTCGGCCCGGTCCCATACCCAGCGCAAGCCGATGATCGCCCCCGCCATCGCCGCATAGGGTAGCAGTTCGAGGCCGATCGACAGCGACACCGCACTCGCGATCCCGACCATCGCGCCGCCGCGACGGCCGTTGGTGTCGCACAGCCCGGCGACCGTCAGGCTCAGCATCGCCAGCTGCCAGCCGTGATGATCGATCCGCTCGGGCATGAACATCAGCATCGTGCCCGTCGCGCCGACCATGAACACGACGGCGAGCGGCCACGCATAGGGGCTGATCAGCCGCCGCACGGTCGCGCCGATGCCCAGCATCGCGATCGACAGCGGCAGCAACGGCGCGATCCCGCAGGCGAGCCGCTCCGCCCAGCTGTTGCTCGTGAACAGCCGGAAGAACAGGATCAGCCCGGCGATCGGCAGATCGACGATCCGGCTCCAATGGATGTTGAATCCGACCGGCGGGTTCAGCCGGTAATTGCGCAGATCGTACCAGCCCTGGCCGTCGAGCAGCGCGCGGACCTGCATCAGGCGCATGTTGTCGTCGGTATCTCCGAGCGACAGCCAGCGGATCTGGCCCCAGCGATCGAACACCGACCACGCCGCCACCGCCACCCAGGCGAGCAGCGTCAGCGCGATCCAATGCCGATCGAGTTCGTCGAGCAGCGTGCGCTGCCGAGAAGCGGGGGCCTGATCCAAAACGCTTTCCTCCTGCCCGCACGCACTCTAGATGCGCGGGCTTGTCTTCGGGGCCGCTCTATCGCGGTATCGGTAAAGAACAAGGCACCGGCGCGATCGCCGGAGGGCAAAGAACAAGGCGGGCATGCAGGCGATTTGGCGACACATGGAGCAGATGCGGGCGAGCGGCATGCTCGGCCAGCTCGTGCGCTTCGGCATCGCCGGCGGCATTTCCAGCGTCGTCTATTCGCTCGTCTACCTGCCGCTCACCGCCTACGTCTTCCCGCCGCGCCAGGCGGTGGCGGCGGTACCGTTCGCGTTCGCGGTCGCGGTGGTCGTCGGCTTCTTCCTGCACAGCCGCTGGAGCTTCAAGGGGCACGCCCAGGAGCCCGGCGCGGGGCGGCATGTGAAGTTCGTGATCGTCCAGGGCGCCGGGCTTTCGCTCAACGCGCTGATCACGTGGATCGGCACCGCGCTGTTCCACCTCCACCCGTGGATCCCGCTCGTCCCCGCCGTACTGCTCGCCGCGATCGTGAGTTTCGTGCTCAACCGTCTCTGGGTTTTCAACTGATGCTGCCAACGAACTGGACGAATTACTGATGGACCGCATCGTCTACGACCGAATGGCCGCGCACGACTCCACCCACTGGTGGTACCGCGCGCGCCGCGACATCCTCGCCGATTACCTGACCCGCTACGGCGCGTTGCCGAAGGACGCGAAGATCCTCGAGATCGGCTGCGGCACCGGCCACAATCTGCCGATGCTCGCCGAGTTCGCCGAGTCCGGCAGCATCGACGCGATCGAGATCGACCCCGCCGCGCGCGAGATCGCCAGCGAACGCCTCGGCAAGCCGGTCGGCGCCGCACCTTTGCCCGAACTCCCCGGCGTACCCCGCGGCCATTACGACCTGATCGCGGTCCTCGACGTGGTCGAGCATATCGAGGACGACGTGGCGGCGCTGAAGGCGATGGCGGACTGCCTGGCCCCCGGCGGGAAAATCCTGATCGCGGTCCCCGCGCACCAGTGGATGTGGAGCGCACACGACACCGTGAACCACCACCACCGCCGCTACTCGAAGGCGACGCTCAAGGCGGCGATCGAGACGGCCGGGCTGAAGCCCGAAAAGCTCGGCTATTTCAACTCGCTGCTCTTCCCGCTGGCGGCGGCGGCCCGGATCGCCGGACGCCTCTCGGGCCGCGACGACAGCGACGACTCCCCGCCACCCAAGCTCGTAAACGCCCTGTTCGAGAAGATCTTCCGGCTTGAGCGGCATATGGTCGGCCGCATGCCGATGACGCCGGGCGTTTCGATCGTGACGCTGGCGGTGCCGCGTTAGGCCTTTTCGCAGCGAAGGCTTGTCAGGAATGGCGGGCTTTGGGTGGAAAGGTGACAGCCGGCTATCGGATGACGGCGGCCCCGGACAACGCAAGCGCGAACGCGCTGGTCGCTAGTAACGTCCGCCAATCGTCGAGCCGTTCCCACCGACGGATCGTGTTTTTCCACCCTGATGGAGGGGCGGCAGGGTTCCAACTGCTGACTGCTTGGTTGATCGGAACGGTGCCGGCTAACGTCACGGAGATGAAGCCGAGCAGCAAAACTACGACGCCGATTCGGAGTGGCGTCGCCGCCGCCACGGCGGCAGCAATGTTAGAGAGTAAGGCTAGGGCGAAAAGAATCGGCACCAGCACGCGCAAAGTGCGAATGAGTCCCTGACGCATTTCGATATGCGAATGGGGGTCGAGCCGAGCGAGCGGTCCCCGCACTCCGAACCGAACGACCAGTTCGCCGCCGGCCAGAAGGCCGCCAAAGAACAATGCGATGAGGACAGTCCACTCCATTGGATTCTTCCCGTTCAATCAATTCAATTGCCGCTCGCTCGGACTGCCAACTCTTAGAGAAGAGCGCGGTCGTACGCCATCAACCATCGCCCGTCCCGCTTCAGGTCCAGACTGCGCTAACCGGAATGACCGCGTCTGGGCGGAAGCGGAAGGGCTGCTTTCTCGATTGGGATGGTATTTCCAGAACGAGCGAGCGGCAGCAAATTCGATTAGAGCTGAACGCCTTTGGCCGTCCAAGCCGCCATCTCGCCATCGGCGATGGTCAGCGATACGCGCCAGGCGTCAGTGCGTCGTAGGATATAGACATGCTCCCACTCGGCCACGGGAGTATTGTCTGCTCCCATCATGCGATAGGCCGTGCGCGCCTGGGCAACGCTCGGGAACAGCTCGTCGGCAGACAGCAGGGTGCCTTCCGGCCGCACGACGCCCTGGGCTCGATAGAAGCCGAACAGCGTGGCGCAATGATCGCGGAACGCGGATCGCGGCATGGCGAAGTTGCCGGTGGGGGTGGGAAACAGCCCAACCTCGTCCCACAGCTCGCTTAATACGTCTGCGTCCTCGCGCGCGAAGGCATCGACGTAGCGGCCGAAGAACTCTGTGATTTCGTCATGAAAGGGCATGTCAGTCCTAGTAGGTGGTCAGGATTATTGGCGGCGCTCGATCAGGCGGCGAGCGGCTGGACCAAGCGGACGTTCGCTTCCGCGAGCTGCACCTTCACAATATCATTGAAGGCCATGGTGGAATTGGCCTCGGCGAGCATCCCGATCTTCATCCAAAACTCGGCTTGGGCGTTGATCGACCGGCACATGATGGCGCTGGCGCGGCGGGCTTCCTCGTGCAGCTCGTCATCGATCTTCACCAAACCCATCAGCCGATCCCCATACTCACCAATATACGTTTCGTATACGAAGCGTATATTAATGGGTCAATAGCTGTCATGGCCTATCGTGACCCGGCCGATGCCCGCTTTCCCAAAATCTGTTCCCGATTGAGTTTTCCCTAAATTGCCTGCTGGAAATGGAAAAACGGGAATTTGACGACGGCTCGAACGGCAGGTTTCAGGATCGTGCGCGTACAGACTGAACGACCGGGTTTGGGCGGGAGCCGACATAGCCCCTGACATTGCGGTGGAGGAAACGGACGCCGATTAAGTCAGCGGTGCGTTACACCAAAATCGCACTTCACGCGTCCGTGAAGCAGGCCGACGGATTGGGGTTGCCGGTGTTATATTCGCTGTCCGAAGCCGCCACGCTCGCGGCTCAAACGCCAGAGCTCGGCGAGCATTACTTCCAAATCCTGTTTGGTCTGGGTGCGATGATCCTGCTGATCGCATGGGTCCCGATCCTGCTCAAGACGCTTCCCTTGTCGCTCCCCATCGTCTGCGTCGGCATCGGCTTTATCCTGTTCTCGTTTCCGCCGTTTTCGAGCTGGGCGCCGCATCCCGACAAGACGCCGAGCCTGGTCGAACGCGCGACCGAACTCATCGTGATCGTGTCGCTGATGGGCGGTGGGCTGAAGATCGAGCGGGCGGTCGCCTGGCGGAGTTGGAACGTCACCTGGCGACTGCTCGGGATCGCCATGCCGCTCACCATCCTCCTCGTCATGCTGCTCGGGTATCAGCTCCTGGGGCTCGGCATAGCGACCGCGCTGCTACTTGCCGGCTCGCTGGCGCCCACGGACCCGGTTCTCGCCGGCGACGTCCAGATCGAGCATGACGAGAATGAAGAGGAGGCAGAAGCCAAGTTCGCGCTGACGAGCGAGGCGGGTTTGAATGATGCCCTGGCGTTTCCGTTCATCCACCTCGCCATTGCCATCGCTGCGGCCGGCAGCCTCACCGGTCAGGTCCTTGGCGATTGGATGCTGAGCGACGTGCTGTGGAAACTCGGCGCTGGCCTCGTCATCGGGACCGCGCTCGGCTGGCTTGTCGGCTTCATCATCTACCACCTGCCCGCCGGTACCTCGCTTTCCAGGACCGGCGACGGCTTCATCGCACTTGGCGCTACGCTCGTCGTCTATACCGCAACCGAATTTGCGCACGGCTACGGCTTCTTGGCGGTGTTCGTGGCCGGCTTGATGATCCGCCGCGCCGCGCAGGGGCACGACTTCAACAAGCGCCTGCACCATTTCGCCGACGAGGCCGAGCGATTGTTGATGATGCTCCTTCTGCTGATGTTCGGCGGCATGCTGGCGGCCGGATTGCTCAAGGGTATCGGCTGGGAAGAAGTCACCTTTGCGGTCGTGATGCTGCTGGTCATTCGTCCGCTTGCCGGCTGGATAAGCCTGATCGGCGTCGAGCGTCCTAAGCTCGAGCTGGCGATCATCGCATTCTTCGGTATCCGCGGCTTGGGCTCGGTCTATTACCTGAGCTACGGCTTCAACCACGGCGCCTTTCAGACCGAGTATAATTTGTGGGGCACGCTCGGCCTCATCATTGCCGCGTCGATCCTCATGCATGGCGTGCTCGTCACTCCGGCGTTGAAAATGCTGCACAAACACTATCGGGCATTGGGGATCGTCGATGGGACCAACGGCCGTCCGGCGGTCGAAAAACCGGAATTATCGCGCTGATCGACTGCCTGCTTTCGGGGGCCCCGAGTTGCAATCTCGAGCGTCCGGGATGCGCGTCTCTCGCTAAAACCAATGTCGCGAAAACACTCCATCTTTCGCTGTCCTACACGCCCTGACGGTGTCACACTTGCCGTCGATCCGTTCGTGTGTGCGGCGCTTGCGGGCGATGCATTCACCGCGTCACGCTCGCTGATCCCATGGCCCCGAGAAGCGTTCCTTGGTGTGACTTTATCGTAACCTTTGGGCCTGAAGGCCGCCGCGGTGCCGACAGCCCATGTCGCGCGCGCTCGGGGCGGGTCTCACCCAAACCCCTGGAACGCCCGCTTCATTCCGGTAGGGGGGCCTCGATCGGCTCCGCGCGGAACCCCAACGTCGCCTTGCCCTGGATCGGGCCCGCCACGTCCGCGACGATATACAAGGGCCGGCGCTTCGACTCGACGTATAGCCGCCCGAGATATTCCCCGATCATCCCCAGCACGAACATCTGCACCGCGCCCAGGAACACCGTGACGAGCATCGTCGAGGTCCAGCCCTGCACCGCGCTGCCCGACAGCCAGCCGATCGCGATATAGACGAACAGCAGCAGCGACACGCCGGTCAGCGCCAGCCCCGCATGGCTGGCGAAGCGCAGCGGCGCGGTCGAGAAACCGGTGACGGCGTCGAAGGCGAGCCGGATCATCTTGGCGAGCGGATAGTTCGTCTCGCCCGCCAGCCGCTCGGCGCGATCATAAGGGAACGGCACCTGGCGGAAGCCGATCCACGCGACCATCCCGCGGATGAACCGCGCCTGCTCGGGTAGCGACAGGAACGCATCCAGCGCACGCCGGCTCATCAGGCGGAAGTCGCCGGTGTCCAGCGGGATCGGCGTCTCGGTCATCCGCGTCAGCAGGCGGTAGAACGCGGCGGCGGTCGCCTTCTTGAACACCGTCTCGCCCGCGCGCTGGCGGCGCACGGCATAGACCACGTCCGCCTGGCTCGCCGCCATCGCCGCGCGCATGTCCGACAGGAGTTCGGGAGGATCCTGCAGATCGGCGTCGATGATCAGGATCTGCTCGCCCGCGCACAGGTCCAGCCCGGCAGTCAGCGCGAGCTGGTGGCCGTGGTTGCGCGACAGGTTGATCGCCACCAGCCGCGGGTCGGCGGCGGCGAGGCGCTGCATGACGTGCCAGCTGTCGTCGCGCGATCCGTCGTTGATCAGGACGATCTCGTAATCGTCGCCGACCGCGACCTTCGCCGCGCCGGAGATACGGGCGTGGAGGATGTCAAGGCACGACGCCTCGTTGTAGCAGGGGACGACGATCGAAAGAGCGGGCGATAACGCGGGACGGTTCATGACCCTCGTTTAGCGCCCGCCGCGCCCGCCGTCATCGTCGGATATGGGCGCCGCTACACCCGCTCCACGGTATGCACCGCATCCGCCGCGCGCAGCCCCGCCATCAGCCGCATCAGCTGCTGCACGTCGTGTACCTCGACGTCGATCTCGTTGGTGTGGAAGCTTTTGTCGCGCGTATCGAGCCGCAGGTTGATGATGTTCGCCTTGTGCCCGCCGATGATCGACGAGACGATGCCGAGCGAGCCGGGTTCGTTCTTCACCATCACCGAGATCCGCGCGACCGCGCCCTCGGTCGCGTCACCCCAGGCAACGTCGACCCAGTCGGTCTCGTTCTCCGAGCGCTCGGCGAGTTCGCCCAGCACGCGGCAGTCGATCGCGTGCACCTCGATCCCCGCGTCGGGGCGGCGCAACCCGACGATCCGGTCGCCCGGCACCGGATGGCAACACGTCGCGAGGTCGTAGGCGACGCCTGGTGTCAGCCCCTTGATTGAGATCGCGCTCGATTGCGGCGCCAGCGCATGCATCACGTCCGCGCCGCCCGAGCCCGGCATCAGCGCTTCCATCACCGCGGCATCCGACAGCGTCCGCCGCGCGATCGCGACCATCAGCGATGCCTCGTCGGGCAGCTTCAACCGCTTCAACGCCAGCGTCAAGGCATCCGTGCCGATCTGCGCGGGCAGCCGCGTGACGATGTCGTTGTACAACGTTCGACCCAGCGCGACCTGCTCGACGCGTTCCTTCTGGCGCAGGTGCCGGCGGATCGCGGCGAGCGCCTTGCCGGTCGTCGCGACGTTCAGCCATTGCGGCTGCGGCGACTGCCCCTTCGAGCGCAGGATCTGCACTTGGTCGCCATTCTCGATCACCGTCGACAGCGGCACCACCCGGCCGTTGACCTTCGCGCCGACCGCCTGGTCGCCGAGATCGGTGTGGACGGCATAGGCGAAGTCGATCGAAGTCGCGCCCTTGGGCAGCTGGATCAGCTCGCCCTTCGGCGTGAACGCGAAGATGCGATCGGTGTACATCGCCATCCGCGTGTGTTCGAGCAGCTCCTCGGGGCTCTCGGCCGTGTCGAGGATCTCGACGAGGTCGCGGATCCAGCTCACCTGCCGGTCGCTGCCGTTGATCTGCTGCTTGTACGCCCAGTGTGCGGCCAAGCCGAACTCGGCCTGCGCGTGCATGTCGGCGGTGCGGATCTGGATCTCGATCCGCGCGCTGTCGGCGTGGATCACCGACGTGTGCAGCGAGCGATAGCCATTGCGCTTGGGCGTCGAGATGTAATCCTTGAACCGCCCCGGCACCATCGGCCAGCGCTGGTGGATGATCCCGAGCACCCGGTAGCAGTCCGCCTCGGTCGGCACGATCGCGCGGAACGCCATCACGTCGGAGAGTTGCTCGAAGCTGATGTGCCGCTCCGACATTTTCCGGAAGATCGAATAGGGATGCTTCTCGCGCCCCGAAATGTCCGCCTCGACCCCGGCGCGCGACAGCACGAGCTTCAGGCCGGAGGCAATCTTGGCGATCCGGTCGCCGTCGCCCTTCTTCAGCTGTTCGAGGCGGCGGTTGATTGATTCGGAGGCTTCGGGCTCGAGCTGTTCGAACGCCAGCGACTGCATCTCACGCATGAACTCGTACATGCCGATCCGCTCGGCGAGCGGCGCGTAGATGTCCATCGTCTCCTTGGCGATGCGACGGCGCTTCTCCGGCTTGGCGATGTGATGCAGCGTCCGCATGTTGTGCAGGCGGTCTGCAAGCTTGACCAGCAACACGCGGATGTCGTCCGACATTGCGAGCAGGAACTTCCGCAGGTTTTCGGCGGCGCGCTCGTTCTCGGTCTGCGCCTCGATCTTCGACAGCTTGGTGACGCCGTCGACCAGCCGCGCGACCGACGCGCCGAACAGCCGCTCGATTTCCTCCGGCGTCGCGACCGTATCCTCGATCGTGTCGTGGAGGATCGCGGTCGCGATCGTCTCGGCATCGAGATGCAGATCGGTCAGGATACCCGCCACCTCGATCGGGTGGCTGAAATACGGATCGCCGGACGCGCGCTTCTGCGACCCGTGTGCCTGCATCGAGAACACATAGGCGCGGTTCAGCAGGGCCTCATCGGCGTCGGGATCGTAGTCGAGGACGCGATCGACCAGTTCATATTGGCGCAGCACCATGCATAGATGGGGCCGGGCGAGGACTTTTGGCAACAAAAAGCGTCGCATCACTGTGATCTAGTGCGTGCATCGAGCGATAGGCGCGGAACGCGAGTGGCGAGGAGTGATGCGCCGGAGATGCACCGGAGGTGCCGGGGGGAGCGATGCGACCGGAGAACGCGCGGAGCGTTTCGCTCATGCAGGTAATGCGGTACGTTCGCGGTCGATAAGGGATGACATGATGGGTAAGTTGCGCGAACCCCTGATGGAATGCAGCCTTCCCGCCGCGCTGGAGGCGATGGGCGAGCGCTGGTCGTTCCTGATCTTGCGCGCGTCCTTCAACGGCCTGCATCACTTCGAGGAGTTCCAGTCGGAACTGGGCATCGCGCGCAATATCCTGGCGAACCGGCTGGCACGGCTGGTCGAGCATGGCATTCTCGCGCGGCAGCCGATCCCGGAGGATCGTCGCAAGATCGCCTATGGGCTGACCGACAAGGGCTTCGCGCTGCTGCCGACGATGATTGCGCTTCGGCAATGGGGCGAGCGGTGGGAGACGTGCGTGCCGGCATTCCCGATCCTGGTCGACGAACGCGACCGGCGACCATTGCAGCCGGTGTCGGTGCGCGCGCATGACGGGCGGGTACTAGGGAAGGGGGACCTGATCTGGGCGCTGCCTGGGGATATTGCCGGGGAAGAAGCCGAGGCCGCAGAGTAACGCCACCTTTCGTCAGTATGACGACGGCAGCGCCTCCAACACCGTCCGGATCGCGTCCGGCAACGCTTCCGGCCTCCCGGTCTCCAGATCGACATGCACGTTGACCATGGTGATCACCGTATGAAGCTCGCCCGTCTCGGCATGCGCCAGCTCGAACCGTTTCGTCAGGCTGGACTTGCCGAGCTTCTCGATCCGCACGAATGCCTCGACCGTATCCCCGAGGCGAAACGGCTTGAGGTAATCGATCTCGGTCCGGCGGACGTTGAACTCGGTGGTCGGCCACACATCTGGCAGCGCGTCGGCGATCCCGGTCCATTCCCAGAACTCGGTCACCGCGACGTCGGCATATTCGAGATAGCGCGAGTTGAAGACGATCTTCTGCCCGTCGATCTCGGCATAGCGCACGCGGAAGCGCGTGGAGAATGCGAAACCAGGCCGCATCAGAAGATCAGCCGGACGCCGACGATCGCCAGCACCGTCGCGAGCACGGGGACCAGCACGCGGTCCGAGACGCGCGTCGCGATCAGGCTGCCGACGATGATCCCGGGAATCGACCCGATCAGCAGCGACACGAGCAGGTCGACGTCCACCGAGCCCAGGATCCAGTGGCCGATCCCGCCGAGCAATGTCAGCGGGACGGCGTGCGCGATGTCCGAGCCGACCAGCCGGTTGATCGGCAGTTTCGGATACAGGATTAGTAGCGCGGTCATGCCCAGCGCGCCTGCGCCGACCGAGGTGAGCGACACGAGCACGCCGAGTATGGCCCCGAGCAGGATCGTCAGAAACGCCTGGCGCTCGCCGCCGACCGTGCCGATCCGCGGCGTCAGCCATGCGACGATCTGCCCGCGGAAGAACGTCGCGACCGCCGACAGGATCAGCGTGAGCCCGAGCACGACGGTGATCGCGTGGCCCGTGTCGGACGATGTCTCGCCGAGATGGTTGAGCACGAGCAACGTCGCGATCGCCGCGGGGACGCTGCCGGTGGCGAGCCGCCGGACGACGCGCCAATCGACGGTGCCGCGCCAGCCATGCACCGTCGTGCCGACGGTCTTTGTCGCCGACGCGTAAAGCAGGTCAGTGCCGACCGCGGTGGCGGGGTGGAAGCCGAAGACGAGCACCAGCAGCGGTGTCATCAGCGATCCACCCCCGACACCCGTCAGCCCAACGATGAGGCCGACGAGCACGCCGGCCACCGAATATAACGGATTGATATCCACTAAGCGGTTAGCCGGCACCGCGCCCGGGCGTGTTGACGCCCATGCTCGTGAGGTATTTCTTCACGTTGCGCGCCGCCTGGCGGAGCCGCTGTTCGTTCTCGACCATCGCGATTCTCACATAGCCCTCGCCGTTTTCGCCGTAGCCCACCCCTGGGGCCACCGCGACGTGAGCGTGCGTGAGTAATTGTTTGGTGAACTCAAGGCTGCCTAAATGCGCGAGGGCGGGCGGCAGCGGCGCCCAGGCGAACATGCTCGCGCGCGGGCTCGGGATATCCCAGCCGGCGCGGCCGAAGCTCTCGACCAGCACGTCGCGGCGCTTGTGATACAGCTCGCGGTTGCGCGCGACGATATCCTGCGGGCCGTTGAGCGCGGCGCAGGCCGCCGCCTGGATCGGCGTGAACGCGCCGTAATCGAGGTAGCTCTTCACGCGAGTCATCGCCGCGATCAGCGTCTTGTTGCCGACCCCGAAGCCCATCCGCCACCCGGCCATCGAATAGGTCTTGCTGAGCGAGGTGAACTCGATCGCAACGTCCTTCGCGCCGGGCACCTGGAGGATCGAGGGCGTCGGCTTGCCGTCGTAATAGAGTTCCGAATAGGCGAGGTCGGAGATCACCCACAGCTTGTGCTTCTTGGCGAACGCGACGACGCGTTCGTAGAAGGCAAGGTCGACGACTTCGGCGGTCGGGTTCGAGGGATAGCCCATCACCAGCACCGAGGGCGCAGGGACGGTGAACGCCATCGCGCGCTCCAAGCTCTCGAAATACGCCTCGTCCGGGGTCGTCGGTACCGCGCGGATCGTCGCGCCGGCGATGATGAAGCCGAAGGTGTGGATCGGGTAGGACGGATTGGGCGCAAGCACGACGTCGCCGGGCGCGGTGATCGCCGTGGCCAGACTCGCAAGGCCTTCCTTCGAGCCCATCGTCACGACGACTTCGGTCTCGGGATCGACGTCGACGCCGAACCGGCGGCCGTAGTAATTCGCCTGTGCCTTGCGCAGGCCGGGAATGCCCTTCGACTGCGAATAGCCGTGTGCGCTCGGCTTCCGCGCGACTTCGACCAGCTTTTCGATGACGTGTTCGGGGGGCGGCAGATCGGGGTTACCCATGCCGAGATCGATGATGTCCTCACCGCCCGCACGCGCCGCCGCTCGCATCGCGTTCACTTCGGCGATGACATAGGGGGGCAAGCGTTTGATGCGGTAGAAATCTTCGGACATGGAAGGCCTCATGTTGGAGGAAGGGCTGCTGTACCGTACACGAGGTTGGCCGTCATCCGCCTCATTCGTCGGGTCGGCGAAAGCTGGAGTATTCGGGTTCGCGATAGCCGAGATATTCAGGCCCGGGCCGCACCCCGGCACCATTTCCGCAACCCAAGCCCCACGTCCGTCACCCCAGCGAAAGCTGGGGTCTCGTTGTTGGCTACCCGGGTGGCCCGCACCGGGATACCCCAGCTTTCGCTGGGGTGACGGTTCTAGCGCGGGATGATGGTATCAGGAGGTGCGAGTGACTTCCGCCGGGCTGGTCGCTCCGCTAAGCTCCGCAAAAATCAGAGGATGCCATGGCCGAAACTCCTCCCGCTCCGAGCCTGCCCGATCTCCAGCACTGGACCTGGGTAATGGGCCGTGCGCAGCAGATGATGATGGAGCAGGGGCTCGCCGCGATGCAGCCGCCGCCCGAGACGATCCCGGCGATCCCCGGCTTTACCGATCCCGCCACGCTGGAGCGCACGCGCGATTTCTGGACCGAGAGCCTGACGTTGTGGCAGCGCTTCCTCGATCCTGCCAAGGCGCCCGAGCCTGCGCCGGTCACCGACAAGCGGTTCAAGGCGCCGCAGTGGCGCGAGCCCGTGTTCGACCTGATCCGCCAGAGCTACGAACTGATCGGCGACCATATGCTGCGCGGCGTCGAGGCGGTCGACGGGCTCGATCCCAAGCAGAAGGAGCAGTTGCGGTTCGCCACCAAGCGCTTTGTCGACGCGATGAGCCCGACCAATTTCGCGCTGACCAACCCGCAGGTGATCGAGAAGGCGATCGAGACGCGCGGCGAGAATCTGCTCAAGGGCATGCAGAACATGATGGCGGATCTTGCCCGCGGTCAGGTGACTCACACGCCCGAGGGCGCGTTCGAGCTCGGTCGCAACCTGGCCATGACGCCGGGCAAGGTGGTCAAGCGCACGCCGCTGTACGAGCTGATCCAGTATTCCCCGACCACCCCCGACGTGCTCGCGACGCCGCTCGTCATCTTTCCGCCATGGATCAACCGGTTCTACATCCTCGACCTGACGCCCGAGAAGAGTTTCATCCGCTGGGCGGTCGATCAGGGCATCACCGTGTTCATGGTGTCGTGGAAGTCCGCCGACGCCAGCATGAAGGACGTCGTTTGGGACGATTACGTCATGGCGCAGGTCGAGGCGATCGACACGGTGCGCGGCGTGCTCGACGTGCCGGCGGTCCACACGATCGGCTATTGCGTGGCGGGGACGACGCTCGCTGCAACGCTCGCGCTGCTGGCCGCGCGGGGTGAGGCGGCAAAGGTCGCGAGCGCGACGTTCTTCACCGCCCAGGTCGATTTCGCGCAGGCGGGCGAGTTGCAGCATTTCATCGACGACGAGCAGTTGAAGATGGTCGCGTCGATGTCGCCCGAGGGGTTTCTCGACGGCCGATACATGGCGACGACGTTCAACCTGTTGCGCGGGCGCGACCTGATCTGGAACTACGTCACGCAGAATTACCTGCTGGGGCAGGATTACGTGCCGTTCGACCTGCTCCACTGGAACGGCGACACGACCAACCTGCCCGCGAAATGGCATCTGAGCTATCTGACGGACCTGTACCGCGACAACCTGCTAGTGAAGCCGGGCGCGATGACCATCGACGGGACGCCGATCGACCTGACGACCGTGAAGACCCCGAGTTATGTCCAGGCGGGGCGCGAGGATCATATCGCACCGGCCGATAGCGTGTGGAAGATGACCGAGCTGTTCGCAGGGCCGTTGAAGTTCGTACTGGCGGGCTCGGGGCATATCGCGGGCGTGGTGAACCCACCGGCGGCGGGGAAGTATCAGTATTGGACGAATCCCGGCGCGCATACGACGCTGCAGGACTTCGTTGCTGGCGCGACGGAAACCAAGGGAAGCTGGTGGCCTGACTGGGTCGCCTGGCTCCAGGCGCTGGGGAAGGAGACCGTTGCGGCCGCGGGGGCGAGAATGCCGGGCGAGGGGGTGCTAGAGGCGATTGCCGACGCGCCGGGGACCTACGTCAAAACGCGGTAGCGCTACCTTCCGTGAACGTAATGGTGCAGTGCACAATTTTTATTGTGCGCTGCGTTGAAGCGTGTAGAGAAGAGCACGACATAACTCCGAAGAGAGGTGCGTGCATGGCGGATATCGTGAAGCGGACGGCAAAGACCGGTTCGAAGCCTGTCGCCACCGCGAAGGCCGCGGCCTTGAAAGGCTCTGCCCGGACTGTCGCCAAGCCGGCCAAACCGGCGCTCAAACCGGTCGCCAAGACGCCGGTCCCCGTAGAACCTCTCGCGGCTGCTTTTGTCTCGCCGCACCCCGTATCTCCCGCCCCGAGTCCGGCCGCCGCGCCGTCGGGGATTCCAGTCAGCGAAACGAAGGACGCCGTTATGGACACGATTCAGAGCATCACCGAGAAGACCAAGGCCCTCTTCGCCGGTGCCAACACCGCCGAGTTCAACGAGCAGGCCAAGGGCGCGATGGAGAAGTCGGCGAAGATGGTCGAAGACATGACCGCATTCGGCAAGGGCAATGTCGAGGCGCTGGTCGAGTCGTCGAAGATCGCCGCGAAGAACGTCGAAGCGCTCGGCCACGAGGTCGCAGCCTATGCCAAGACGTCGTTCGAGAGCGCGAGCGAAGCCGCCAAGACGCTCGCCGCCGCCAAGTCGCCGACCGAGTTCATGAAGCTGCAGGGCGATTACGCGCGCACCGCGTTCGAGACGATGATCGCCGAGGGCTCGCGCTCGACCGAGCGGATGCTCAAGATGTTCGGCGAGGTCGCGCAGCCGATCTCGAACCGCGTCGCGGTCGCCAAGGACACGATGAAGATCCCGGCGTAACCCTACCCAGCGTTGCCTTCGGGCAGGGCGACACGAAAGGGGCAGCTGTTGCGAAACGGCTGCTCTTTTTACGTTTGCGCATTTCGCGTGCGTTTGCGGGCGCCCCCTTGCCCTTGCCCCCGGTGATGCCATATTTTGGCAGCATGCTTTTGACCCTAGACACAACGACTCCCGAGCGGATGGCCGAACGCCGAGACGACGGCGGTGAAGACGGGAATGGTGGCACCGGTGCCGGTGTCGCGACCAAGACGCGCGCCAAGACCAAACAGCCGACGCCTTACCGCGTGCTGATGCTTAATGACGATTACACGCCGATGGAGTTCGTCGTGCTGTGTCTGCAGCGCTTCTTCCGCATGGACATGGAGGCTGCGACGCGCGTGATGCTTCACGTTCACCAGAAGGGTGTCGGCGTGTGCGGGACGTTCAGCTACGAGGTGGCCGAGACCAAGGTGTCGCAGGTCATGGACTTCGCGCAGCAGAACCAGCATCCGCTGCAGTGTACGCTAGAAAAGGCCTGAGACGACATCGGCCGGTTATCGCGCCGGTGGCAACCAGCGCAGATCGAGGCGGTCGAACCGGTCGATATAGTTTGCCGCCTGCGCCAGCATCGTCTCGTTGAGTAGCGAGACACGACCGGCTTCGCGGCGGATCAGCCCGTCTTCTTCCAACTGTCGCAGCATGCGGTTGACATGTACCGCGGTCAGGCCGGTCGCGTCGCCGATCTCCTCCTGAGTCAACCCAAGCGTGAAACTGTTGCGCATAGCCGGATCGCGCACCCGCATCCGGTTGCGCATCTCGATCAGCAAGGCGGCGATCCGCGCCTTGGCTGATGTCCGTCCCAGGGCAGCCAGGCGATCGGTCAGCGCGACCTTCTCCATCTGGTTCATCACCATGATGATCGCCGACAGGCGCGGATGGTCGGTGACGAGCGCGGTCATTGCCGATCGATCGAACGGGCAGACCGTGCAGTCGGTGAGCGCGACCACGGTCTCGGGCGAATCGCGGTACACCAGCGCCGATACCGCCAGCATGTCGCCCGCGTAGAGAAATCGCAGGATCTGACGACTGCCGTCGTCGAGGAGCACATAGCTCATCGCCGTGCCGCGCTGGAGGATGAAAAGTTCGCTTTGCGGATCGTTCTCGCGCACCAAGACGGCGCCGCGCCGTAAATCACGGGGGCGCTCTTCCAGCCGCGCGAGCGCAACCCTCTCATTAATCGACAGATCGATGAGATCGCCAACGCGGTCGGCGAAGCAGCTGTCCGGCACTCTGTAACGATCCCCAATGTTCGGGGTACCCAGAGCAAAGCTATGATTTCTGCGCATTAAAGTCGATCAAGCGCAAACGTCGGCGCGCGGCGCGGTGATCCCGTCATGGGGTCGGTGACGGGGCCCGCGACAGGATCGTCTCGTCGGCGCGTCGCATCTCGGGCCCTTGCGCAGAACGCCAGCCGCGATAGACACCCCGGATGGATCGTATTCTCATTCGCGGCGGCAATCGCCTGTCCGGGCGCCTGCCCATTTCCGGTGCGAAGAACGCCGCGCTCACGCTGATGCCGTGCGCGCTGCTGACCGAAGAACCGCTGACGCTGCGCAATTTGCCGCGGCTGGCGGACGTTGATGGCTTTGGCCATCTGCTGAACCAGCTCGGCGCCTCGACCGCGATCCAGGGCACGCGGCCCGAGGATTTCGGCCGTGTCATGACGATCCGCGCGGGCAATTTGACCTCGACCGAGGCGCCCTATGACATCGTGCGGAAGATGCGCGCGTCGATCCTCGTGCTCGGACCGTTGCTCGGGCGCGGCGGCGAGGCGACGGTGTCGCTTCCTGGTGGCTGCGCGATCGGCAATCGGCCGATCGATCTCCATCTGCGCGCGTTGGAGGCGATCGGTGCCGAGCTCGAGATGGCGGCGGGCTATGTGCGCGCGACCGCGCCGGGCGGGCGCCTGCCGGGCGGACGCTATCGTTTCCCGATCGTGTCGGTCGGCGCGACCGAGAACGTCGTGATGGCGGCGGTGCTCGCCAAGGGGACGTCGGTTATCGAGAACGCCGCGCGCGAGCCCGAGATCGTCGACCTTTGCAACTGCCTCGTCGCGATGGGCGCGTCGATCGACGGGATCGGTACCGAGACACTGACGATCGAGGGTCGCGACCGGCTGCACGGCGCGACCTATGCGGTGATGCCCGACCGGATCGAGGCGGGCAGCTATGCGTGCGCGGCAGCGATCACCGGCGGCGACCTGGAACTGGTCGGCGTGGCGATCCCCGACATGGGCGCGACCTTCGATGCGCTGGTCGAGGCGGGCGTTTCGGTGACGCCGACCAAGGACGGCGTGCGTGTCGCGTCCGACGGCGTGCTCAAGCCGCTGACGCTGTCTACCGCACCGTATCCGGGCTTCGCGACAGACATGCAGGCGCAGTTCATGGCAATGCTGTGCAAGGCGGACGGCGCGAGCGTGCTGACCGAGACGATCTTCGAGAACCGCTACATGCACGTGCCCGAGCTCGCGCGGATGGGGGCGGATATCCAGGTGCGCGGCCGGACCGCGGTCGTGCGCGGCGTCGACAAGCTGGTCGGCGCGCCGGTGATGGCGACCGATCTGCGGGCGTCGATGAGCTTGATCTTGGCCGGGCTTGCGGCGGACGGCGAGACGTCGGTTGGGCGGGTGTATCACCTCGACCGCGGGTATGAGCGGCTTGAGGAGAAGCTGAGTGCGGTTGGTGCGGATATCGAGCGCGCCAGCGACGGGTGAGGGCTGGGGAGCGGGTCGAGCTGCCCGCCCCCATCTACAACCGTGCCTCTGCCACCACCCTGGCGAAAGCCGGGGCACAATTGGCAGGGCGCCTGATAACTCGCCGAACTGCGGCATCTTCCGTTCCCCTGCGGGGGCGGGGGCCCGGGATCAAGCAGTGCTCCGTTGGTGACTCTAGCGGACTAATCCAGCGCCGCCGGCAAAGCCGCCGTCGGACGGGTTCGGCCTGAGCCGACCCGCCGTCCGTGCCGGGCGCTGCCAGCTTCGCTTTGCTCGCTGGCATCGGCGCGGACGTTGCCGCGCCTGCGCCCGTCAGTACATGTGCTGCCCGCCATTAATGCTAAGCGTAGACCCGGTAACGAACCCGCCCTCCTCGGAGCACAGAAACGCCACCCCCCGAGCAATCTCGTTCGCCTGGCCCAGGCGTCCGACCGGGATCTTCGCGACGATCTTCTCCAGCACGTCAGCCGGGACCGCCGCCACCATGTCCGTATCGATATACCCTGGCGCGATTGCGTTTACCGTCACGCCAGCGCGCGCGCCCTCCTGCGCCAAAGCCTTCGTAAACCCGTGGATGCCCGATTTCGCCGCGGCGTAGTTCACCTGGCCATACTGCCCGGCCTGCCCGTTGATCGAGCCGATGTTGACGATCCGCCCCCATTTGCGCGTCCGCATGCCGGGGAACACTGCCTTGGCCATGTTGAAACACCCGCCAAGATTGGTGTCCATCACCTCTTTCCAATCCTGGTACGTCATCTTCAGGATGGTGCCGTCGCGGGTGATCCCGGCGTTGTTCACGACAATATCGACGTCGCCCAGATCGGCTGCAACCTGCGCGCAGCCCGCCTGGCACGCGTCGTAATCGGCGACGTCCCACTTATACGCCTTGATCCCGGTGCGCTCCGTGAACTCGCGCGCACGCTCGTCATTGCCGGCATAGGTCGCCGCAACGGTCAGGCCCATGTCCTGCAGCGCGAAGCTGATCGCTTCGCCGATGCCACGCGTACCACCGGTTACAATTGCGACGCGTGCCATCAGTCTCTCTCCTCGTAGATTTTGCGGAAGGTTAACCAGCCCGTACCCATCCTTCAAGCTCGCGCGCCAAAATGCTGCGCAGCATTTCTACGCCGACCGGGCTGTCGTTGAGGCATGGCAGATACGCAAAATGCGTGCCGCCCGCCTCTTCGAAGCTCTCGCGACCACGGATGGAAAGCTCCTCCAGCGTCTCGAGACAGTCGGCGGAAAAGCCTGGTGCGAAGATCACGACCTTGGTCTTGCCCGCCTTGGCGAGCGCGACGAGTGTCTCGTCGGTCGCTGGCCCCAGCCACTTCTGCGGCCCGAACCGCGACTGGAACGCGATCGTCAATTCGCGTCCCATGCGTTCGCCGAGCAGCCGCGCGGTCTTCTGGCAGTGGCAGTGATAGGGATCGCCCTGCTGCAATGTGCGCTTCGGCATCCCGTGGAAGCTCGCGACGATCGCGTCTGGCGCGAAATCGAGCCCGGCAAGCCCCTCCTCGAGCGAGTCCTTCAACGCATTGATATATAGCATATCGTCATAATAGGGCGGCAGCGTGCGGATCGCGGGCTGCCAGCGCAGGCCGGCCAAATGCTTGAACGCCTTGTCGTTTGCGGTCGCGGTCGTCGCCGCGCAATATTGCGGGTAGAGCGGGGCCAGCAGGATGCGTTCGCAGCCCGCTGCCTTCATCGCGGTCAACCGGTCCGCGATCGACGGATTGCCGTAGCGCATCGCCCAATCGACCAGCACGTCCGGCCCGAACGCGTCCTTCAGCGCCGCCGCCTGCAACCGCGTGATCGCGGCCAGCGGCGAACCGTCCTCGCGCCATACCTGCGCATAGGCGTGCGCGGATTGTTTGGGCCGCGTATTCAGGATGATCCCGCGCAGGATCGGCTGCCACGCGATCTGCGGGATCTCGACGACACGGCCGTCGGACAGGAATTCGCCGAGATAGCGCTTCACCGATTTCACATCGGGGCCATCGGGCGTGCCGAGGTTCATCAGCAAGACGCCGATGCGGGGCTTGGGAATCGGCGGATGATCGGGGGGTAGGGTCATGATGCTGGTCTTAAAGGCAAATGGCGGATGCGAAAGCCCGTTGCGGCATGGAGCGCGTTAGCGATCGCCGGGGCGACTGCGGGGACGCCAAGTTCGCTCAGCCCGCCGGGCGCGTCTTCGCTGGGGAGGAGTTCAACGGTGATGTCGGGCGTGTCGGCAAGGCGGGGCAATGCGATCGTGTCGAACCCGCGTGCGTCGGCGAGGCCGCGGGTGAAGCCGGTCGACGCGCCCAGTGCCGAGGCCATGCCGAAGATCAGGCCACCCTCGATCTGCTGGCGGACGATGTCGGGGTTTATCTGCGCGCCGCAGTCGACCGCGGCGACGAGCCGGTCGACCACCGGCTTCTGGTCTGCGCCGAGATGCGCTTCGGCCATGACGGCGATGTAGCTGCCTCGGAAAGCGTGGCAAGCGATGCCCTGGCCACTGCCGGCCACGCCGCCGTTCCAGCCGCCGAGCGCCGCTGCGGTCGACAGGCAGCGCGCCAGGCGTGGTTCTTGGCCGAGCAAGCCGATCCTGAACGACAGCGGTTCGGCCTGTGCCGCGTGCGCCAGTTCGTCGAGAAAGCATTCGGTGAAGAACGCGGTATAGCCATGCGCGCCGCCGCGGAGATGACCCGTCGGTATGCCGATCTCGGCGGGATGATGATCGATCGCGCAGGCCGGAATGCGATAGACCGGCGTTGCACCTGCCACGGCATAGCGGTCGCCTGCCACGCCAATCAGCGCCGCCTCGGTCGCAAGACCCGGCAGCATCCGCCGCGCCATTTCGGCGCCGGTCGCGGGTGCGGCGATGGTCGCGCTCCAGCCCATGATCGCCCCGTTGGGGGCAAGTCGCGCCGCCATCTTCGCGACTGCGCGCGCGCGGTAATGGTCGTGGAGCGAGTCTTCCCCGCGCGACCAGACGAGGCTGACGGGACGCCGGAGCTTGACCGCGAGGATCGCGGCCTGCTCGGCGACGTCGTGCTCGAGCGCGGCGCCGAACGATCCGCCGACCAGCATCGGATGCACGACGACGGCAGTTTCGCTCAGACCCGCCGCGCGTGCCGCCGCGGCACGGGCCAGACCCGGCGCCTGGGTCGCGAGCCAGAGTTCGAGCCGGCCGTTCGAGAATGACGCGGTCGCGCTGCGCGTTTCGATCGCCGCGTGCAACCCGAGACCCGCGCGGTAGGTCGCGGTGACGAGCCTCGCGCCCTGGAACGTCGCCCCGACATCGCCGGTCGAGGTCATCCGCGTGCCGGGGCCCGCGAGTGCGGCGTCGAGTGCCGAGTCGATCGACGCCGAATCGGGGAGGGGGCCGTCATTCTCGAACCGTGGCGCGAGTGCATCGAGCGCCTTCTGCGCCGCCCACCCGGTCGTCGCCACCGCCGCCACCCAATGCGGGTTTTCCACGACCGACAGCACGCCGCGGATCCGATCGGCTGCGGCGCGGTCGACCTTCACCAGCCGGCCACCGACGGGGCCTTGGCGGATCGCGGCATGGACCATGTCGGCAAGCCGCACGTCACCGGCGAAGTTCGCCGACCCGTCGACCTTGGCGGGTGCGTCGAGCCTTGGCACCGACGTGCCAGCCAGCTTGCCTGCGCCCTGGATGCCGAGCGGCAGCGGATCGGGAAGGGTAAACGCCGCCGCCTCTTCGGCGAGTTCGGCGAAGCGTATGCGCTTGCCCGCATGCGTGCAGAAGCCGGCATCGACGTTCACCGCAGTCCAGTCGGCATCCCAGCGCTTCGCCGCCGCCATGCACAGCAGCGCCCGCGCGCCGGCGCCGGCCTGGCGGCAGGCTTGTTCGAACATCCGGATCGAACTGGATCCGCCGGTCAGCATCGGCGGCTGTGCCGTGCCTCCGGGAAGGCGATCGAACAGCCCCTCGAACAGGTCGTGTGTGCCGACCGGGTTGGCGTAGAGCGGGTTGAGCGGTGCCGGTTCGACGCCGACCGTCCGCCAGTCCGCGCCGAGTTCGTCCGCGACGATCTGGGGCAGCGTGGTGTAGACGCCTTGCCCGTGCTCGACCTGCGGGATCGCGACGGTGACGTGCCCGTCGGTGCCGATCTTGAGCCAGGCACCGAATGGCGTTTCACCGGGGTTGGCGACGAGGTTAGGGGCGTAGCTGCGCGGCGACAGGCCCCAGGCGACAACGAGGCCGATCCCCGTGCCGCCTCCAATGAGAATACCCCGCCTGCTGATCATGGGGTGGCCTTAATCCTTCTCCCCCAAGGGGAGAAGGTGGCGCGGCAGCGTCGGATGAGGGGGAGTGGGTCTCCGGGACAGCGCGGGAGACTCACTCCCCTCTCCCTTCCGTCGCCTTCGGCTCCTCCCTCCCTCTCCCCGGCGGGGCGAGGGAATTTAGGCGAGCGCGCGGTACGTGGTCTTGAGCGAGACCTTGTCGATCTTTTCCGTCCCCAACCGGGGGAGGGGTGTATCTGACATCCAGATTCGCTGCGGTACCTTGAACGCGGCGATATGCTGGTAGAGGAACGCGCAGAGATCGTCCGCCGTCAGGGTCTCGCCGTCGCGCACTACGACCACCGCGCCCGGCACCTCGCCGAAGCGCTCGTCGGCCAGCCCGAATACCGCAGCTTCCGCGACTGCGGGGTGTTCGTAGAGCGCCGCCTCGACCTCCTGGCACGAGATGTTCTCGCCGCCGCGGATGATGATGTCCTTCTTGCGGTCGACGATGAACAGGTAATCGTCCTCGTCGAGATAGCCGATGTCGCCGGTCCGGAAATAGCCGTCCGATGTGAACGCCGCGGCGGTCGCGTCGGGGCGGTTCCAATATTCCTTGAAGTTGCAGATCGAGCGGATGCACACCTCGCCGCGCTGGCCTTGATCGACCGGGTGGCCGGCATCGTCGAGGATCGCGAGGTCGACCAAAGGAGCGCCCGCCCGACCGGCGGAGTTCGGCTTGGCGAGGTAGTTGCTGCGCCAATTGCCCGTGCCGACCGCGTTCGTCTCGGTCAGGCCGTAGCCGATCAGCGGCGCGCTTCCGCCCATTTCGGCATCGAGCCGGCGGACGTGATCGACCGGGCGCGGCGCGCCGCCCGCCGCGAAGTCGGTGACGGTGGACAGGTCGTAATTCGCGCGATCGGGATGGTTGAGGATCTCGAAACTCATCAGCGGCACGCCGACGAAATAGGTGACGCCCTCCGCCTCGATCAGCCGCATCGCCTCGCCCGCATCCCATTTCGGCATCAGGACCAGTTTGCGCCCCATCGCGAAGCTCTGGAGGAACACCGGCACTTCACCGGTGATGTGGAACAGCGGGATCGTCAGCAGCGTGACAGGCTGGCCGACCGGTGGATTGCCCTGTGCGGTCGAGATGCCGACCATCATCATCACCTGGGCCAGATAGTTGAAGACGCCCTGCACGATCGCGCGGTGCTCGGACAAGGCGCCCTTCGATTGGCCCGTCGAACCGCTGGTGAAGAGTATCGTGGCGTGATCCTCGGGGCCGAGTGGGGGCAGGTCGGCGGTGTGGTGATCCTTCGCGAAAACCGCGCCGAGCGCCTCGGCAATCGGCAGCGTATCGTCGATCTCGACCACCGGCGCGGCGAGGCTGGCGATCTGTGCGAGGCGTCTCACCCGCGGCGGGTCGGCGAAAACGAGCGCGCAGTCGACGTCGCGGATCGCCGTTTCCAGCTCCTCCGCTTGCCACCACCCGTTGAGCAACGTCGCGACGCCGCCCGCCATGACGATGCCCATGTACAGCACGATCCACGATGGCGAATTGCGCATCGCGATGCCGACTCGGTCGCCTTTCGTAATGCCGTGCCCGTCGACCAGCGCGCGCGCGACTCGTTCGGCAGCGGCATAGACTTCGCCGAACGTCAGCCGCTCGTCGCCCGCGACGAGGAAGACGGCGTCGCGGTGTTCGTTGGCGTAATGCGCGAAATAGTAGCTGAGCGCGGGCGGGGCGGCGGCGATCGTCGGCAGGGCCACCCCGAATCGCTCGACCGACCCTAGCGCCAGCATGCCGTCGGGCGCGGTCAGCGCAGCCATCGTCGAATCCATAGCCGCGTCGAGCTCGGTCCGCATATCGCTCTCCTACTTGGTCTTATCGTTATCGCTCTTTATGCAGGGGCGAACGCGTAGGGAAAAGCCTTTGATCCTGTCGACCATTTCTGCTGCCGTCGGCAGCCACATCCGCTTCGAGGAGCTGGGGCTCCACCCGGACGTCTTCTCGATCGGGTTCTTCACGCTGCGCTGGTACAGCCTTGCCTATATCGGCGGGATCCTGCTCGGCTGGTGGTATCTGCTGAGGCTCCTCGCACAGCCCGGCGCCCCGATGGCGCGGCGCCATGCCGACGACCTCGTCTTCTACGCGACGCTCGGCATCATCCTCGGCGGGCGGCTCGGCTATGTGATCTTCTACGCGCCCGAGATGTTCCTGCATCCGCTGCGCATCTTCCGACTCTGGGATGGCGGCATGTCGTTCCACGGCGGGGTGATCGGGACGTCGATCGGGCTGATCCTGTTTGCGCGGAAGCACCAGCTCAACTGGTTGCGCGTGCACGATTATATCGCGTGCTGCGTACCGTTCGGCCTGTTCTTCGGGCGGCTCGCGAACTTCGTCAACGGCGAGCTCTGGGGCAAGCCGACCGACGTCGCCTGGGGCATCATCTTCGAGCGCACCGTGCCGTTCGGGATGATCGAGCCGGCGCGTCACCCGAGCCAGCTGTACGAGGCGGGGCTCGAGGGCATCCTCCTGTTCGCGCTGCTCTGGTTCGCGTTCTGGAAGACCAAGGCGCGCTATGACCCGGGCAAGCTCGTCGGGCTGTTCGTGCTTGGCTACGGCCTCGCGCGGTTCACGGCGGAGTTCTTCCGCGAACCCGATTCGCAGCTGCGTGCCTTTGCCGAGCATACCGGGCTGCACATGGGGCAGTGGCTGTGCGTGCCGATGATCGCCGGCGGCGCGTATCTGGTGGCGACCTCGGCCAAGCGCCGCGTGCGGGTCGAGTCGATCGCGGGTACGCAGAGCGTTGCCTGACACGCGTTCCCTTGTGAATTAAGTACCTCCCCGGCGGAGGCCGGGGCCCAAGTGGAACGTCCGTCGTGACACGCTTTGCGCGCAGTTACTTCGACCTTCCCGATTGGGCCCCGGCCTCCGCCGGGGTGGTAGAGAGTTTTAAGATGGCCGACATACCCGACACCGCCCTCCCCGAACGCCTCGCCCGTGCGATCGCGCTCGCCGGACCGATCCCCGTCGCGCAGTATATGGCCGCCGCCAACGCGCATTATTATGCAACGCGTGATCCTCTGGGGGCGGCCGGCGACTTCACCACCGCGCCCGAGATCAGCCAGATGTTCGGCGAACTGATCGGCCTGTGGTGCGCGGACCTGTGGGACCGCGCCGGCCGCGTGGATGTGGCATGGGTCGAGCTCGGCCCCGGCCGCGGGACGCTCGCCGCCGACGCCGTGCGGGCGATGGCGAAGGCAGGCCTTGAACCGGACGTGCATTTGGTCGAAACCAGTCCGGCGTTGCGGAAAGCCCAGGCGGAGCGCGTGCCGCTCGCGACGTGGCACGATGCGATCGAAACGCTCCCGACCGATCGCCCGCTGATCGTTGTCGCCAACGAGTTCTTCGACGCGCTTCCGATCCGCCAGCTGGTGAAGCGCGAGCAATGGCACGAACGCCTCGTCGCCGCGCAGGACCTCCTGTTCCTGCCGATCGCCGGCAAGCCACTCCCCGGCGCGGTGATTCCCGAACCGTTCCGCGATGCGCCGGCCGGCTCGATCCTCGAAACATCGCCCGCCGCGGTGACGATCGTGCGTGGTCTCGCCCAGCGGATCGCCGCGCAGGGCGGCGCGCTGATCGCGATCGACTATGGCTATGAGGGGCCGGCACTCGGCGACAGCTTGCAGGCGGTGCGCGGCCACGCGTTTGCCAATCCGTTCGAGGCGCCCGGCGAGCATGATCTGACCGCGCATGTCGATTTCACCACGCTTGCCGCCGCCGCGCAGGCCGAGGGCGCGGTCGCCTGGGGGCCCGTCACGCAGCGCGATTTGCTCGGTGGGCTCGGCATCGATTCGCGGACCTCGGCGCTGGCGAAGGCGTCCCCCGATCGCGCCGATGCGCTCGGTGCGGATCGGCAGCGGCTGATGGACGACATGGGCACGCTGTTCAAAGCGCTGGCGATCACCGCGCCGTTCTGGCCGAACCCGGCGGCGTTTGCGTGATCGCTTACCGAGGCGCCGTTCCCGCGGACGGGCCCGAGCTTGCCGCGATGGCGAAACGCTCGTTCACCGAGACGTTCGGCACGCTGTATCGCCCCGAAGACCTCGCCACGTTTCTCGACCAGGCATTCGGCGCGGCGGGTTTGCCTGCGCAACTCTCGGACCCGACCTACAAGATCCGAGTCGCCACGGCCGATGGCAGGATCGTTGGGTTCGCCAAGACTGGTCCGGTCGCGTTCCCCGGCGATTGGTCCGCGACGGCGGTCGAGCTTTACCAACTCTACGTCCTGGGCGATCAGCATGGCGCCGGGATCGGCCCCGCCCTGATGGACTGGGCGATCGCCACCGCGCGCGGCGATGGTCGGACGGAGATGATCCTCAGCGTCTTTGTCGACAATGCGCGCGCGATCCGGTTCTACCAGCGCTACGGGTTCGTCGAGATCGGGCGGTACGTGTTCATGGTCGGCGAGCAGCCGGACGATGATCGCATCATGAGGCTGGTGTTGTGATGAACCAGTACCACCCCGGGCTTCGCCGGGTTGATGGATCGGAGAGGTCCTCGCAATGACAATCGATATCATCCGCGCCAAAGCGCTCGGCGACATCCCGCACGGCTTTTTCGGTCGTCGCGGCGGCGTCTCGACCGGCGCCTATGCGAGCCTCAACACCGGCATCGGCTCCGACGATGACCCTGCGAACATCGCGGAAAACCGCCGCCGTGCCGCCGAAGCCGTGCTGCCCGGCGCCACCCTGGTCGGCCTCTACCAGATCCATTCCGCCGACGCGGTCACCGTGATCGAACCGTTCGACGACGCCCTCCGCCCGCAGGCCGACGCGCTGGTCACCAACCGTCCCGGACTCGCGCTCGGCATCCTCACCGCGGACTGCGCGCCCGTCCTGTTTGCCGACGTGCAAGCCGGCGTGGTCGCGGCCGCGCATGCCGGCTGGAAAGGCGCGCTTGGCGGCGTGACCGACGCGACGATCCTCGCGATGGAGGCGATCGGCGCACACCGCGACCGCATCGTCACCGCAGTCGGGCCGTGCATCGCGCGTGCCAGTTACGAGGTGGACGACGCCTTCATCCGCCGGTTCTGCGAGGCGGATCCGGAGAACGAACGCTTCTTCGCTGATGGCCGTGCCGACCATTACCAGTTCGATCTCGAAGCCTATGTCGTCAGCCGCCTCGCGGTGGCCGGGATCGGCCGGATCGAGGCGCTCGGGCTCGACACCTATACCGATGAGGAAAGCTTCTTCAGCTATCGCCGTGCGACCCACCGCGATGAACCCTCCTACGGCCGCCAGATCAGCATCATCGGCCTGTAACGGGTGCCAAATCGCGCATCGCTCGTTTAGGCTTGGCACATTCGGCTCGCGCCAGACGGGCCATGCAGGAGCTTATGATGTCCGATATTCCTAATGACGCCGCCGGTACCGAAGCCGATTTGACCGGCGTCGCCGCGCGCGTCGCGCCGAAGCCCTCGATCGGCGAAATCGGTGGCCGCAAGCTGAAGCCGTCGACGATGATGATGGGTCATGGCTATGATCCGTCGCTGTCGGAGGGTTCGCTGAAGCCGCCGATCTTCCTCACCTCGACCTTCGTGTTCCCCAACGCAGCGGCGGGGAAGCGGCACTTCGAAGGCGTCACCGGCAAGCGTCCGGGCGGGGCCGAGGGGCTTGTCTATTCGCGCTTCAACGGGCCCAACCAGGAGATTCTCGAGGATCGCCTCGGCGTCTGGGAAGAGGCGGAGGATGCGCTGGCCTTCTCGTCAGGCATGTCGGCGATCGCGACGCTGTTCCTCGCGATGGTCAAGCCGGGCGACACCATCGTCCATTCGGGGCCGCTCTACGCCGCGACCGAGACGCTGATCGGCCGCGTGCTCGGCAAGTTCGGGGTGAAGTGGCTCGACTTCCCCGCCGGCGCGACGCGCGAGGAGATCGACGCGGTGATGACCGAGGCGGCGACCGGCAACGTTGCGCTGATCTATCTCGAAAGCCCGGCGAACCCGACGAATGCATTGGTCGACGTGGAGGCCGTCGCCGCCAGTCGCGATGCGATCTTCACGGGTGAGAAGCCGCCGATCGCAATCGACAACACCTTCCTTGGGCCGCTCTGGTTCCAGCCGCTCAAGCACGGTGCGGACATCGTCGTGTACTCGCTGACCAAATATGTCGGCGGGCATTCGGATCTGGTCGCGGGTGGCGTGCTCGGCACCAAGGAGCACATCAATACGATTCGGACTATGCGGAATACGATCGGCACGATCACCGATCCGAACACGGCGTGGATGCTGTTGCGCAGTCTCGAGACACTGGAACTGCGGATGAGTCGCGCGGGCGAGAATGCGGCGAAGGTCTGCGGTTTCCTGCGGCATCATCCGAAGGTCGAACGCGTTGCGTATCTCGGCTTCCTCGAGGACGAGCCGGGCATGGAGCGGCAGGCGGACATTTATCGCCGCCATTGCACCGGGGGTGGCTCGACCTTCTCGCTGTACCTGAAGGGTGGCGAGCGCGAGAGCTTCGCGTTCCTCGACGCGTTGAAGATCGCCAAGCTTGCGGTGTCGCTCGGTGGGACCGAGACGCTGGCGAGTCATCCGGCTGGGATGACGCATCTGTCGGTGCCCGATGCGCGCAAGCAGGCGCTGGGGATCACCGACAACCTTGTCCGAATTTCGATCGGGGTCGAGGATGCGGACGATCTGATCGCCGATTTCACGCAGGCGCTGGAGGCGATCTGACTTAAACCAACGATGACATCCGGCTCCATGTTCTCCCGCGAAGGCGGGAGCCCAGTCTGGGCCCCCGCCTTCGCGGGGGAACAAGGAGCCGGGTTTTTGGGGTGAACTCTTTGCCCCTAGGCGCTAGCATCCGCGGATGCCGATCTTCACCCCCATTCCGCAGCACGAATTCGTTGCCGCGATCCATATCCTCGCCGCCAAGCTGGTCGAGGATGTCGACTGGAAACCCGATTTCATCATCGGCATCGGTCGTGGTGGCCTCGTGCCAGCGGTGTTCCTGAGCCACGCGATCGGCTTGCCGACGTTGTCGGTCGATTATTCGAGCCAGGTGAAGGACTTCGCCGACGCGCCGCTGGTGAAGCTGGCCGAGCGGACACGCAATGGCGAGCGGTTGCTGTTCCTCGACGATATCAACGATTCGGGACGGACGATCACCCATTTGCGCGGCGCACTCGCAGCGGCAGGTGCTGTCGAGGGGGCGGTTCGGTTCGCGATGCTTATCGACAATGTCAGCTCGGCAGAGCGAATCGAGTATAGCGCGCGCACGATCGACCGGACCGAGACGAAGGACTGGTTCGTATTTCCCTGGGAAGCGGTCGCGCCGGCGGCGGCAATTGCCGAGGACGCGGCGGAAGTGCCCGAGCGCATCGCCTGACATAGGCAAAAGGCGGACGAACAAAGGGCCGGTTTCCGAACGGGAAACCGGCCCTCGCCCTCGATACGCTACGCGAGGGAACTGGGAAACTGGTTGGGTGCGAGGCGGAACCTCGGCAAAGCCTTGGCCAGTCGGGTCAGGCGCTGCCTGCCCGCTGGCCGCGCCGGTGGTTGCTCGCCTTCGCGAGCACCAGCGCGGCTCGGCCGCATTTACCGGCGGCAATACCGCGGGTTGTCCGACTTATCGATCGCGTTACCGGCGAGGCCACCACCGGCGGCGCCGAGCACCGCGCCAAGCGTCCGGTCGCCACGCCCCGCGATGGTGTGGCCGAGCAGACCACCCGCGAGCGCGCCAATCACGGTACCACCCGTGTTGTCGCAACCGCGGCGGTTGCGCGCGTTGTAGCGACGGTCGTTCCCGCGATATTCGCGGTAGCCACGGTTGTCGCCACGATAGCCGTTGCCGTAGCCGCCATTCTGGTAGCCGTCATAGCCGCGCTCGTAGCGCGAGCCGTAACGCTGCGCTTCGGCAGCGGCGGGGGCCAAGGCGGTCGCGCCCAATGCGAGGGCACTGGCTGCTAGGGTAAAGGTCTTGAACATCGTGCGTCTCCCGTTGGGGATTTTGGCGGCGGCGGGGCCGCGCTTCCATCCTCGATGTGATGCTTATGGGTGATTCGCATTGAGCCGAGCCTGAATGCGGTCGTTATCCGCCGTTCATGCTTCCGCAGGCGGCGCGACTGCGTATGAGGGCGCGATGCGGCGCCTCCTCACCATCCTGTTCGTCGGTGTCAGCGTGTGCGCGATCGTACCGACCTGGTCCGGCGAGGCGCGCCTCGACCTGCTCGGCAAACGCGCGCAGCTGACCGCGACTCACGTCATGCTCGATCGCAGCAATCCGCGGCACGTCCGCGTTGGCGGGCTGACCTATCTTGGCGGCGTGGCGCTCGATAGCCGCGATCCGGCGTTTGGCGGTTTCTCCTCGCTCGATGTTACCGGGTCCGTCACGGGCAATCGGTTCACGCTGCTCAGCGATGGCGGCAACATCGTCCAGTTCGACATGGGCGCGGACTGGCGGCCGCACCGTATCGCCTTCACCAATCTGCCCGCCGGACCGGGAATCGGCTGGGAGAAGCGCGACCGGGACAGCGAATCGATGGCGATCGATCCCGCGACGGGGCAGATCTGGGTCGGCTTCGAAGATGGCAATTCGATCTGGCGCTATGCGCCGGGGTTCGCGCACTACGAGGCGCAGGCAAGTCCGAAGGCCATGCAGAAATGGCCGGCGAACGGCGGCCCCGAATCGATGGCGCGGCTGCCCGATGGCCGATTCGTCGTCGTCAGCGAGGAGGCGCACGTGCGGCGGGCCGATTGGACCGGGTCCGAGGACGAGCGCCTGCACACGCGGCAGGCGCTTATCTTCTCAGGCGATCCTACCAAAGCTGCACCACCGCAGCGCTTCGCCTACGAGCCTTACGGCCGCTTCGATCCGTCCGACGCCACCGCGTTGCCGAACGGCGACCTGTTGATTCTCGATCGCGGGTTTAGCCTGCCGTTCCGCTGGTCCAACCGGATATCGCGGGTTCGCGCCAAGGACGTGGTGGGAGGGCGTGTCGCGCGCGGTCGGCTGATCGCGACGATCGACGCGCCGCTGATCCACGACAATTTCGAGGGGATCGACACCACGGTAGAGGACGGCGCGACGATCGTGTGGATCGTGTCCGACGACAACCAGATGTTTCTCCAGCGCACGTTGTTGCTGAAGTTCAGGCTCGATCGCTAGTCGCACAAACGCCTACGGCCCGCCCTGCGAGGTGCAGGACGGGCCGTAGGAAATCGAACCGATCGTCGCTGTTAGGCGGCGACTGCCGACGAGGCGATCTTCTTGACGACTTCGCGCTTCAGGCGGCGGACGCGCAACGACAGCTTGTCGTCCGAGGTCTTCACCAGCCAGTTGTCGAGGCCACCGTTATGCTCAACGGTGCGCAGGCCGTGCGTCGAGACGCGCAGCTTGACGCCCTTCTCGAGCGAATCGGAAAGCAGCGTGACGTTCTGCAGGTTCGGCAGGAACGTGCGCTTGGTCTTGTTGTTGGCGTGGGAGACGTTGTTCCCGACCATCCGGCCCTTGCCGGTCAGTTCGCAAATGCGCGACATGTGATTACCTATTCAAGTGTCGGGACGAACCCCGGAAAGGCGCGCGGATAGCTGGCATGCCGGCTTTCGTCAACCGATTGTGCGTATTCCGGTTGTGCAACCCGCGGCGTTGGAGGACGTTGTTACGCTATCGAACTGTTCGATATCGGCTATTACGGGGCCGTTCAAAAGGGGATGTCCTATGCGTACGCTCTTGTCACTGGTCGCGATCGTCATTCTGGTCGTGGTCGGCCTGATGTATTTCGGGATCATCAACATCGACCAGACCCAGCAAGGCGTCGTCCAGGCACCCAAGTTCCAGGCGGACGTCGCCAAAGTGACGCTTGGCACCGAGAACAAGACGGTCGCGGTGCCGACGATCAACGTCGAGAAGCCCGGCAACAGCCAGGCACCGAACTGATCTTTACGGCGGGGGGCGAGGCGGGCAGGGCCTGAGGCCATGTTCCCGGTCCCCGAACCCATGCGCCGCGCACTCGATGCGGCGCGCGCAGCGGCGCTGGCTGGGGAAGTCCCGGTCGGCGCCGTCGTCGTAAAGGACGGCGTTATTGTTGCGACCGCGGCCAATGCGCCTCGGGCGTTGTGCGATCCGACAGCACATGCCGAGATCCAGGCGATTCGCGCCGCGGCTTTGGCGTTGGGTAGCGATCGGCTCGAAGGCTGTGACCTGTGGGTGACGCTTGAGCCCTGCGCGATGTGCGCCGGGGCCATCGCGCATGCCCGGATTGCGCGGCTCTATTATGGGGCCACCGATGCGAAGGGCGGGGCGGTCGAGCATGGGCCGCGGTTTTTCAGCCAGCCGACGTGCCATCATCGACCTGAGGTTTACGAAGGGATCGCCGAGTCCGAGGCGGCGGGGATCCTGCGGGAGTTCTTTGCGGAGCGACGGTAGATATTCCTGCTCCGATTGAGCCGCCCAACTCCGCGGACGCCACCCCCCTTCCGTTCGCCCTGAGCGAAGTCGAAGGGTATGCCCCAAGTGAAGGTGCTTCGACTTCGCTCAGCACGAACGGGGAAGGGGCGTGACTGTTCGAATTCCCCCTGAAGGTTAGCCTTCCAGGCTCTTTGACGCCTGTTCGAACAGGTCCTTCGACAGCCCCGGTGTCCGCACGATCCGCTCCAGCTCGCCGCGCATGAGCCCGGCGCGCGCTGCATCGAACCGCCGCCAGCGACCGAGCGGCGGGAGCAGCTTCGCCGCGGTCTGCGGGTTCAGGCGATCCAGCGCGATCAACTGGTCCGCGAGGAACCGATAGCCGCTTCCATCGGCAGTGTTGAACGCGCGCTGGTTCGCGCCGAACGCACCGATCAGCGACCGCGCTCGATTGGGGTTGGCCAAGGTGAAGTCGGCGTGCTCCGCCAGCGCCGCGACGACCGCACCGGTATCGTCGCGCGAGGACTGCGCCTGCGCCTGGAACCACTTGTCGAGCACCAGCGCGTTGTCGCAATACTGGCTGTAGAAGATGTCGAGCGCGGTGGTCCGGATCTCCGACGGGCTGCTCACCAGCGTCGTCAGCGCGCCCATCCGGTCGGTCATGTTGTCCGCCGAATCGAATTGCGCAAAGGCCAGGTCGGCCGCATCCTCCGCACCGCTAGCTTCGATATAGCCAAGCGCGACGGTCCGCAGGCGGCGCAAGCCCTTGCCCTCGGGCGTATAGGCATAGGGCTGGCCGTCGCCACGCGCGTATGCCTGACGCCACTGCGCTTCGAGCCGCGTGCCGAGATCGCGGCGTAGCGCGTCCCGCGCGCGGAAGATCGCCTCGGGATCAACGACCGCCATCTGGTCGCCGATGAAGCTTTCGGATGGCAGCAGCACAGCCTCGGCGACGAACGCCAGATCGAGGTCGGGATTGTCGAGCGTATTGGCGACGGCGGCGATCACGCTCTCATGGTCCGCGCGGCCCTCGACCGCGGCGACGAGCGTATCGAGCATCAATTGCTGCATTGCCTCGTACCGCGCGAACGGATCGTCGTCATGCGCGCTGAGGAAGGCGAGATCGGCGGCGGTGCGGTCGCTCTCGACCACCACCGGGGCGGAGAAGCCGCGGTTGATCGACAGTACGGGACGCTCGGCAAGGCCTTCGAAAATGATTGTATCGAGCGTGTCGTCGAACATCACCAGTCGCTCTTCGATCAGCGGCTGGCCCGAGTCCGCGCCGAATAGCTTGATCCGCAGCGGCAGAACCATCGGCGATTTGACCGGCTGGCCGGGCGTCGGCGGAACCTGCTGGGCGAGGCGCAACGTCGCGCTGTCACCGTCCTGCGAAAGGCTGGCCGAGACGCGCGGCGTCCCCGCCTGCGAATACCACAGGCGGAACTGGGTGAGATCGACGTCGCCGCCTTCCTCCATCGACGTGACGAAATCCTCGCAGGTCGCCGCGGTGCCGTCGTAGCGGTCGAAATACAGGTCGGTGCCCGCGCGAAATCCCTTCGGCCCCAGGATCGCGGCCATCATCCGGATCAGCTCGGCGCCCTTGTTGTAGATCGTGGCGGTGTAGAAGTTCGAGATCTCCTGGTAGGATTCTGGCCGGACGGGATGCGCGAGCGGGCCGGAATCCTCGGGAAATTGCGAGGCGCGCAAGCCGCGGACGTCTTCGATCCGCCTGACCGCGCGCGAGCCCTGGTCGGCGGAGAAACCCTGGTCGCGATAGACGGTGAAGCCTTCCTTCAGCGACAGCTGGAACCAGTCGCGGCAGGTGATCCGGTTGCCCGACCAGTTGTGGAAATATTCGTGCGCGACGACCGCGGCGATCGCGTCGTAATCGTAATCGGTCGCGGTATCCGGATCTGCCAGGATGTAGCGCGAGTTGAAGATGTTGAGGCCCTTATTCTCCATCGCGCCGAAGTTGAAGTCGGGCACCGCGACGATGTTGAAGACCCGCAAGTCGTATTCGCGCCCGTAGACGCGCTCGTCCCATGCCATGGCCGACTTGAGCGCCGACATGGCATGAGCGGTCTTGGGCAGATCCGCCTCGCGCACCCAGATGCCGAGCGCGACTTCTCGGCCGGACAGGGTGGTGAACGCATCGCGGTTGCACGCGAGGTCGCCCGCGACGAGCGCGAACAGATAGGACGGTTTCGGGAACGGATCATGCCATTCGGCCCAGTGGCGCCCCGGTTCGGAAGAACTGGCGCCCTCGACGCCTTTGCCAACGAGATCGCCGTTCGCCAGCAGTATCGGGTAGCGCGCCCGCTCCGCGCGCATCGTCACCCGGTAGCGGCTGAGCACATCGGGGCGATCGGGGAAGAAGGTGATCCGCCGAAAGCCCTCGGCTTCGCACTGCGTGCACAACAGCCCGCCCGACGCATACAACCCCATC
>DATLXI010000010.1:0-3787 GCA_035575755.1 Sphingomonas sp. | reverse complement strand
CGGCAAGCGACGAGACCGGCTCAAGGATACAACGCTTGCCCGGTATCTGGCGCGGCTGGAGCGGCAACTGAGCGACCTGATGACGCGCGCGGTCCCGCACAAGCAGGGGCAAAAGCTCATGCGCGCGATCAAGAGGTGCCGCACCGACCTGTTCGTGTTCATGACCCGGCGCGACGTGCCCTACACCAACAACGGTTCGGAGCGCGCGCTGCGCATGTCGGTGATCTTCCGCAAGGTAACCGGTTGCTTCCGCTCCGCCTGGGGCTCGCAGTTCTACGCTGCCACGATTTCCGTGATCGCCACAGCAAAGCTACACGGCAAGACCGCCCTCCAAGCGATCGCAGACGTCATCTCACAGCGTAATGCGCTGAACCCCGCCGCATAGGGGGGTGAGCAGATACCAATGAGCGGCGTTCTCGCCGCTGGGCTGACTAGAAGATGCCGAGTTGCATGCAACTAGGGCAACAACGGTGAAGGCAGGCAAAAATTTGAAAAGCATCGCGACCTCAATTCAACGCATAAACTGCTCCGTTTTGTTGAATATCCTCTTAAGACCGTTTTAGATCCAAGCTGTCTTTCCCAAAAACGAACGTAGAGCGAGAAAGCCGGCCAGAATCGTTCTCTTGATGCGCCCAGGGGAGCTACTTTCCCAAAATCTGTTCCCGATTGAGTTTTCCCAAAACAGCCTGTCGTACATGGGAAAGCGGGAATATTTCGGCACGGCAGATGGCCGGTTTCAAGACGCCGAGCCGATTTACTGAACGGCAGGATTTTGGGCGGTTCCTGCCGTTGGGCGTCAAACGCTGGTACGCCGGCCAGCGTCAAAATGTCCGACAGCACACCGTTTTGATGAGTTACCGGAAACCTCCGCGGGTATCGGGTTTGGACACGTTCTGTGCTCTTCTAGCGTAAGCAAAACTCACTCTCGCGTTGTGACCCCTTTCAGGACCCGGCCGAGCACCGTCTCGGCGTCGGTTGCCGGCACGAAAACGCGGGTCCGGTAGGCGATGATCTCGGTGAAGCAGCCGAGCGATTTCAACCAAGGCAGCTGTGAGGCGGGTGCGTCCACAATCTCCACCCTTGGGTTGCCGTTCACTATCGAGCGCCTGAGCGTCATCGGGAACGGCCGCACGACGTCGACACTGCGGCCTGACAGGACCGATCGCGCGATCGCGTCGACCGGCAGATCGTCGGTCTTGGCGATCCCGAGCTTGGTGTAGAGTTGGACGACGTGCTGGTCGAACACGAGACGGCCTAGCCACGAATTGCCATGGGCGTCCGCAATACGGTTCACCGCGAGATGATCCGACGGCAGCGCCGACCAGATCGGAAGCAGCAGGCCGGTCGCCAGCCGGATCGTCTCGGTATCGACCTGACCCGCCGCCTCGGTGACCTCCGCGCTCCATTTGGCCTCGAACGTCTCCCGGTCGACGACGTCCCATGCCGTTTCCAGCAGGTCGGCCTCGCGCAGATATTCCCGCCTGCAGGGACGCTGCAGTTCGATACGAGCGATCGGCTGGCCGTCATCGTCCATCCACGACCGCGCCCGTGTTCGCGGCGCGACGCGCCCCGACCGGGCGTTGACCACGAATGCGACGTCGTCCTGCCATTTGGCAAGGTCGAGGATGCGTTCGAGCGAGATGGGGTTCTTGCGGCGCGCGATCTCGATCGTGAGAAGGTGCGAGGTCGCCCCCGAGAGTGGATCGGTACGTAGCAGCGTGTCGTCGAGGACCGTCGCGGTATCCGCCGTGATCGTCTCGACGCCGACATCAAGCGTGCCGGCTTCGCGGGCTGCGGCGACGCGGGTTTCGACGAGTGCCAGGAATTCATCGAAGATCAGGTTCTGGAGCCCGATCGGCAGCGCAAGCAGACGGTTCAGCCAGCGCTGGATGGGCGGCAGCTCTTCCTTCAGGACGCCGTCGTTGTCGTGCAGCTCGAGCCCGGTGCGAGAGCAGAAGTCCTCCATCGTCGTGCTGGTCAGCTTGCCGGCATCGAGGAGGGCGAACCATGTCAGGAGTGCATCCTTGGCATACTCGCTTTCGAGATTGTCGGCCGGATCGAACAGGTTTTGCCCGCCGGTCTGGCGCTGGCCGCGAGTGAGGGCGCCAAGGCTGTCGAGGCGCCGCGCGATCGTCGAGGTGAAGCGCAGCTCGCCCTTGCAGTCGGTGGTCACCGGCCGGAACAGCGGTGTCGTCGCCTGATGTGTACGGTGGGTGCGACCAAGCCCCTGGATCGCGCGATCGGCACGCCAGCCGGGTTCGAGGAGGAAGTGGGCGCGCTGCTGCTGGTTCTTGGCATCGAGGCTGGCATGGTACGAGCGCCCGGTGCCGCCCGCGTCGGAGAAGACCAGTACGCGCTTGGTGCCGGCCATGAACGCCGCGGCTTCAACCTGGGACGAGCGCCCTGAGCGGATCTCGACCTTCTGGCGGCCGTCCGACGTCGGTACGAGACGCCGCGATCGCCCCGTCACTTCGGCCACCATGTCGGTGCCGAAATGCTCGATCAGCGCGTCGAGGGCGGATTTGATCGGAGGCAGCGCGCAGATGTGCTCGAGCATCTGGTCGCGGGCGGCGAGCGCGTCGGGGTTATGGACCGGGTTGCCGAACTCATCGCTCATCGGCGCCGAGCGCGCGGTGCCGGTGTCGTCGGTATAGGTCTGCATCTGCCGCGTCGGGAACGCCCGCATCAGATAGTCCGCGATGTATTCCGTTGGAGACAGGTCAATCGTCGGGTCCGCACGCTCGTCGGCCGACATCTGGGCCAAGCGGCGATCGAGGATCGCCTCGGCGGTCGTGACCAGCTGCAGCAGCACCGACTGGTCAGCCTTCAAATGCTGTTCGACCGCGGCGATGACCGTCGGGAGCTTCATCGAGAGCAGGACCTGCCCGAAGAAGCGCTGCTTGGTCGATTCCAGCCGCGAGCGTGCCGAGGCCTTGGCACCACTGTTGAGCGTCGTCTTTTCGAACCCGTCGACGACGCCGGTCAGCTCCAGCGCCTCTTCCATGTTCTGGTGAATGACGCTCCATGCCTTGGCATAGGTGTCGTAGATCTCGATCTGCGCTGGCGTCAGTGCGTGCCGCAGCACGTCGTACTCGACGCCGGCGAAGCTCAGCGCCCGCGAAGTGTAGAGACCGAGCGCCTTCAGGTCGCGCGCCACCAGTTCCATCGCTGCGATCCCGCCCTTTCGGATTTCGGCAATGAACGCCTCACGGTCTGCGAACGCTGTTTCCGGTCCCCACAGGCCAAGCCGCACCGCGTAGGCGAGGTTGTTCACATCGGACGCGCCGGTTGCCGAGGCGTAGAGGACCCGGGCACCGGGCAGGTTGTTCTGAAGCAGCACGCCGCAGATGCCCTGCTGGGATCCTTCCTTCTTGCCCATGGCACCCTCGCCACCGGCGACGCCGCCCATCTCGTGGGCCTCGTCGAAGGCGATCACCCCGTCGAAGTCGGAGCCCGCCCAATCGAGGATCTGCTGCAGGCGGCTATGGTCTGAACGCATCGAGCGCAGCGTCGGGTAGGTGACGAAGAGCACGCCTTCGTCCAGATTGATCGCCTGGTCGATCTTCCAGTTGGAGACCGGCTGTACGTCGCCGGACATGCCACCAAGCGCGGTCCAGTCGCGACGCGCGTCTTCAAGCAGCGGTTCTACCCAGCGGCAATTACGATGAGCGCATAGCGTCAATTAGGATGAGCGGTTGAGGGTCTGCTTTCGGGAGGGCGTAGCCCGAGCGAAAGCAGACCCTCAACCGCTCTGGCTTCACCTGCGGGTCGGCCCCGGCGAGTTATC
>DATLXI010000009.1:0-39883 GCA_035575755.1 Sphingomonas sp. | reverse complement strand
CTCCCTCTCGGAAAGCTTGCAGCATCTGGTTTTTTGCGACCGCACCAACCAGACCGTAAGGCCGTTCGCTGCGGTGACACCCCTCTAGGGCCAGCTCTGATGCGCGTCAAATACAATCTTTCACATTTGTGGCAATTTTCTCCAAGCCGCCGGCGACGTGCTCGGTGAGCCCCCCTGCCCGCTCTACGGCTCCCCTCTACCGAGGATGGAGCTTGGCTAGCGCGATACCAGCCAGGTTCTGCGCCCGTCCGATATGGCGAATGCCTATCGTGTCGAAGCTACGGGCTAGGTCCAAGAACCGGACGCGATGCGCTTCGAGTTCCGCGGACCGGCACCGCGCTGTTCCATTGGCTTGCGTAACGACGAGGGTCGAATCGCCCAGCAGAACGATGTCCCGCTCATTCAGGCTTGCCGCAATCTCGAGAGCGTCGATCGCGGCCAACCACTCCGCGTCGCTGTTGGTGCCGTGGCCGTGATCATGACGGTAGTAAGTGACGCCTTTCACGACGACGGCGCACTCGATCGAACCTGGATTTGGCCGGCACCCTCCGTCGAAGAAGACCTTCGTTCTCTGCCGGCGTGACATCAGACCTTCGTCGGGGGCGTAGATGGCGGTTGGTCGGCAACCGGACTCTTGCGCCATGCCAGCGCGGCACCGATGCCGAGCATCGCGATCCCGGCGCCCGCGGACCCGCGTCGCAACGCGCGCAGGCCGCCGATCGCCAGTAGCGATGCCGGCAAACCGCCGTGCAGTCCGGTCAAGCGAGCCACGGTGACGACTCCCACCCCCGACTTGACCGGACCTCGCACTGCTGGAGGCAAGGCCGCAACCTTGGGGGGTTCGTCGCGGGCGACGGTGTCAGCAACGGTAGCGCCCCGCGTGCCGATCGGCTTTGCCGCGCCGGTCGTGGTATCATGCGCGGTCTGGTGTTCGAGTTCAGCGTTCAGTTCGGCGCCGAGCAGGAAGACATAGGCCGACAGCCACAACCAGGTCAGCAACACGATCACCGCGCTCAGCGAGCCGTAGGTAGCGCCGTAGTTGCCGAACCGCGACACGTAGATGCCGAAGCCGATCGTCGCCGCCAGCCAGACAAGGGTGGCAGCGAGCGATCCCGGGGTGAGCCAGGTCCATTTCGCCTTCTGGCGATCGGGGCCGAACCGGTAGAGGCACGCTGCCGCGCTCACTCCGAGCGCAGCCAGAACGACGTAGCTGACGAGGCGGATCGCGGTGAGCACGACGTCCGGCGCGTTCGGAATCAAACCGTCGAGCAACGCGAAGGCCGCCATCGACAGCGCGGCGAGCAGCGCCAAGACTACCGCGCCAGCTGTAATCGCGAAGGCGAGGACGTTCAGCGCGATGAACCCGCGCGTCTCGCGTTCCTCATAGGCGATGTTGAGCGCGGTAACGATCGAGGACGCGCCCTTGGTGCCGCCGTACAGCGCGATGCCAAGCGCGATGACGAGGCCGAAGCCCTTCTTGCCTTCGGAAGTACCGACCACGGTCGCGAGCTGATCGCCGATCACGCGCGCCGCATCGTCGGGCAGGACGTTGAACAGACCGCGAATATTCTCGACCACGGTCGCGGTGTCGGCGACCAGGCCGTAGATCAGCACGACCGAAGCGAGCAGCGGAACGATCGCGGCGAAACCGTAAAACGCCGTTCCAGCGGCAATGAGGCTGATATTGTCATCGCCTGCCTCGGTCCAGGTCCGCTTCAGGACTTTCCACCATTCGCGCGACGACATCGACCAGGGGCTGGTGGCAGTGTTCTGCGGGGCATTCGTGTCGGCCAGGGTCTTGTCCTCGGAAACGGTCATCATGCGCGGATTGCCCCGCGTCCCCCTAACGCCGCGAGCCCGGAAACGTGCCCGATTTTCGGCGCTTACCCGCAATCACAGCTGGCGCAGGGCCTGAGCCGGTCTCGCGCCAAGGATGGGCCAGGCACCGATCAGCCCGATCGCCATCGTGAGCCCGGCGCCGCCGACCAGCGTCGCGAAGACCGTCCCGTAATCGGGAAGCCATTCGAACGTGAACAGCTGGGTCACGACATACCACGCCCCGCCCAGCCCAAGGAGCAGGGCGAGCAGCGACAGGATGACGCTGAGAAACGCGTATTCGATCGCCTGGACCGCCAGCACCTGGCGCCGCGTCGCGCCCAACGTCCGCAGGATCACGCCGTCATAGGTCCGTGCCTCGCGCGCGGCGGCGATCGCCCCGATCAGCACCGCAATGCCGGCGAGGATCGCAACCGACGCCGCCGCGGTGATCGCGGTCGCCATCTGCGAGACGATCGCGCGGACCTGGCCCAGGACGCCACGGACTTCGATCACCGAAACCGACGGGAAGCGTGGCAACAGCGCACGCGTGACCATCGCCTCCTGCCCCGGCGCGAGATCGATCGTCGCCGCGAGATTGTGCGGTACGTCCCGGATCGCGTTCGGCGAGAAGACCATCACGAAATTGAAGCCGAGCGTGTCCCAGCTGATCCGGCGGAACGATGCGATCTTCGCGGTTCGCTCCACCCCCAGCACGGTGTAGCTGATCGGATCGCCGATCCTCAGGTCGAGCGCCTTGGCCAGTCGCTCGTCGAGCGAGACGAGCGGCGGCCCGGCATAGCCGCGCGGCCACCAGCGGCCGGCAGCCAGCGCGCTCCCCTCGGGCAGCGTTTCGGCATAGGTCAGGCCGCGCTCGCCGCGGAGCGCCCAGGCACCCTCTGGCAATGTCTTCAGGTCGGCGACACGCGTCGTGCCATAGCCGGTGATCGTGCCGCGCATCGCCGGCACCGTGCGGATGACGGGGTGGAGGGCGATCCGCTCGACGACCTGCCGGAACTCGGCTTCGCGATCGGGGGGGACGTCGAGTGCGAACAGCGCCGGCGCGCGCTGTGGCACGGTGCGCACGATGTTGGCGTCGATACTGGTGCGGATTCCGGCGAGCAGGACGAACAGCGTCAGGCCTAGGCCAAGCGCGACGACCAGGGTCCCGGTTCTCGCGCCCGGACGATGCAGGCCCGCGACCGCCAGCCGGAGCAGCGGACGGCGCGACCGGGGTAGCAGCGCGGCGCCACGGCGGACGCTCCATCCGAACAGCGCGAGGATCGCGAGGACGCCCGCGACTGCGGCGAGGAACCCGGCGCTGAGACCGGGTTGCTCCGCGGTCAGCAACGCGAGCGCGACGATCGCCACACCTGCGCCAATCACCCAAGGGAGTGTCCGGCGAAGCGGCACGCGACGCTCGCCCGGCAACCCGCGCAAGAGTCCGGCCGCGGGAATGCGCCCCGCCTCGATCAAAAGCGGCGCGGTGAAGGCGAGCGCGATCAGCATGCCGTACGCCGCAGCTAGCGCGAGCGGCGCGACCTGGACGGTGAATCGTGGCGCGACCGGCAGGACGTCGCCGGCGAGCCAGACGATCAGCGGCACCGTCACGACCCCCGCGACCAACCCCGCGGCGATCCCCATCGCCGCGACGACCGCCACCTGCAGGATATAGATGCGCGCGATGATCCCCGAGGTCGCGCCGAGTACCTTCAACGCGGCGATGCTGCCTCGACGCGCGGTGAGGTAGGAGGACACGCCATTGCCAACGCCGATCCCGGCAATGACCAGCGCCGACAGCCCGACGAGGAGGAGAAACTGGCCCATCCGCTCGACGAAGCGCTCGGCACCGGGGGCGGCACGATCGCGCGTCTTGGTTTCCCAACCGCCGGTCGCAAACGCTGCCTTGAAGCGGTCGGTGGCGGCTTTGGTTGACGCGCTTGCGGGCAGGCGGACGCGGTATTTGCTTTCGTACAGGCTGCCGGGCTGGACCAGGCCGGTCCGAGCGATTCCCGCGAGCGAGACGATCGCCACCGGGCCGAGCGTGAACCCCTCCCCCAGGCGGTCCGGTTCGCTCGTGACGATCCCGCCGACGGTAAACGTCGCGGTGCCGAGCTTGAGCTGCGCGCCGGGCGCTATTCCCAAGCGGTCGGCCAGTGCGGGGACGATCAGCACGGTGTTCGCGTCGAGCGGTTTGGCCGATCGTCCGCCGCGTAGCGCGAGCGTGCCGTAGAGCGGATAGGCTGAGTCTACGCCCTTCAGCTCGATCGGCACGCTATTGGTGGCACGCACGGCCATCCCCTGCATCCGCACCGTCTCGGAGACGGTGCCGAGCTTCACCATCGCCGCGCGCTCGTCCGGCGTCGCGGCGCGTTGTGACGCAGCAAATTCGACGTCGCCGCCGAGGATCGCGCTACCGCGGGAGGCCAGTTCGGTGTCGATCGCCTGCGTCAGGCTGCCGATCGCAGCGAGCGCGCCGACGCCGAGGAACAGGCAGGCGAGCAACAGCCGCAGCCCGCGAAACCGCAGGTCGAGTTCGCGCCGCGCGAGCCGCCACGCCAGCCGCCACTCGTTCACCGCAAGCGATCCGCGACGATCCGGCCATCGCCCAGCTCGACGATCCGGTCGCAACGCGCCGCCAGCGCCGCATCGTGCGTGATGACGATCAGCGTCGCGCCGGTTGCGGCCCGGCGATCGAACAACAGGTCCATGATCGACGCACCGGTGGTGGTGTCGAGATTGCCCGTCGGCTCGTCGGCGAACACGATATCGGGTCGCGGCCCCAAGGCGCGGGCGATCGCGACGCGCTGCTGCTCGCCGCCGGACAATTGCGTCGGATAATGGCCGATGCGGTGCGAGAGGCCGACCGCCTCCAATTCGGTCTCGGCACGCGCGAAGGCGTCGGGCATCCCGGCCAGCTCCATCGGCACCGCGACATTCTCCAGCGCGGTCATCGTCGGCAGCAGGTGGAAGGCCTGAAGGACGATGCCGATCCGCCCGCGCCGTGCCCGCGACAGCGCATCCTCGTCGAGCGCGCCGAAATCGAGCCCCGCCACCCGCACGCTGCCGCCGGTCGCCTGTTCGAGACCCGACAGGATCGCCATCAACGACGACTTGCCCGATCCCGACGGTCCGAGCAGTGCGATGCTGGTGCCGCGCGCGATATCGAGGTCGATGCCCTTCAGGATCGTCGTCGCCGCGCTTGCCGCGCCGAGCGTCAGGGTGACATCGCGGATCGTGATCACCATGTCATCGGTAACGTCATCGGCGCCAGGGTTTGCCGCGGTGGGCGCAATATCGGTCATGGGCGGTTGGAGATCTTCACGTTGGAGCGAATTCGAAACAGGCGCTGGACACTCTATGGGGTCGGCGCCGTCCTTCTCCAAGCCGGGTTGCTTACAGGCTGCGATCAAAGCCCTGCCCCCGCCAATGCTCCGACAGCCAACGTCGTCGCACCGGTCGCCGCGCCGGCAGCCCCGACAGGCCCGCCGAAGCTGATCCTGGCGTTCGGCGACAGCCTGTATGCGGGATACGGACTCGATCGCGGGCAGAGCCTGCCGGATGCGGTACAGGCGCGGCTGCGGCGGGACGGGATCAATGCGACGATCGTCAACGCGGGCGTGTCGGGCGATACGACTGCGGCGGGACGGCAACGGTTCGCCTTCGCGCTCGACAACATGGCGCGCAAACCGGATCTCGTGCTGATCGGGCTCGGCGGCAACGACGTGCTGCGACAGATCGCGCCGAGCGAAACGCGCGCCAACATGACCGCGATGCTGGAAGAGGCGAAGCGCCGCGACATCCCGGTAATGCTGACCGGCATGATGGCACCGCCCAATCTGGGCCCGGACTATACCAGCCAGTTCAACGGCATATGGCCCGATCTGGCCAAGCGCTATGACGCCGCGATCTATCCCTTCATCCTCGACGGCGTGATCGGCGATCAACGGCTGATGCAGGCGGACCGCGTTCATCCCAACAGGACCGGTGTGGAACGGATCGCCGCCCGCGTTGCGCCGCTCGTCGAAACGGCGTTAGGAGAGAGCGGCTGATCGCAGCGGGAGACCCAAACGGGTCTCCCGTAAGGCGCGATAAGACCGAGGCGTGACCGGCAAACGGCACGGATAGGACGCAGGAAAAGGGCTTCGAATGCAATTGAGCGGTTTGATCGCGCGGCTGGGTCGACATCTCGATCTGACGGATGCGGAGCGGGAAGCGATCCTTCACGCCGAAAAGGGCGAGCGGCGCTTAAAGGCCGGTGACGTCTTGATGGCGGAGGGCGGAGAGAGCCATGCGCTCTACGTCGTGCGACAGGGATGGCTGCATTCGTCGGTCAAGTTGGTGACCGGTGGGCGGCAGATCCTGCGGTTCCATTATGCTGGCGACCTGATCGGCACGTCGAGCATGGCGTGGTCGCAAGCGGCGGCAACGCTGACCGCAATCTCCGACTGCATCGTGATCGAGATGCCGAAGACCGAGCTCGGCCTGCTGTTCCGCGCGCAGCCACGAATCGCCGGCCTGCTCTACGCGATCGCCGCTGCCGAGAACGTGGCGATGAGCGACCGGCTGACGACGATCGGCAGAATGGGGGCAAGCGAGCGGCTTTCGACCCTGCTGCTCGACATCATGGCGCGGCTGCGGGTGACTGCCGGCGGGATCGTCGACTCATTCGACCTGCCGTTGACGCAGACCGATATCGGCGATGCGCTCGGACTCACCAAGGTTCACGTCAACCGGACGATCCGCGCCCTCGAGAAGTCCGGGGTCATCGAGCGGACCGGTCGCCGGGTCAAGATCGTCAACGAGGCCGCGCTGGTCGCGTCGACCGGGTTCGTCGATCGCTACGGCGAGATCGAGACCGCGTGGTTGCCCGCCGCGGCGTGAGGTTCAGGCGCGATCGACCACGAACAGCGTGACTCGGTCGTACTTGATGTCGCCCGGGTTGAAGATCGCATCGGGGACGAACGACCGGTCGGTGACCTCGATATCCTTCAACCCGGCCAGCTTGAACGTGCCAAGCTTGATTTCCTTGGGCGGCTGACCGTCGCGCTCCAGCGTCACCGCATCGACGAACACGTCGTCGTGCTTGGTGTAGAGGATGTGCGGCGCCAGCGTGCAGACCATCCGGTTATAGGTCGCGGTGATGCACTTGCGCAGCGCGATCGCCTGCAACAGCAGGGCGTTCGCATTGGCGGGAGAGGACGAGTCTGGGGTCGAGGTCATATTGTGCATCGCAGCATAAGTTTCGGGGTTCGGAGCCGTTAGGCCGAACGCGACGCTCGCGACAAGGCCTAACTTGAAGCAATAGCCGGTTTACCCGGCCGCCTCTAGCCTGCTGTCTCTAGCCCGCCGTGTCTATCTCGTCGGTGTGGACGTCGAAACCGACCAGACGCGCCGGACCGAAGCTGGTGGTGAGCGCGGTGTCGGTCGCGTCCCTGCCGCGTGCCATAAGGATCCGGCCGATCCGCGGACGATTGTGGCGCGCGTCGAGCGTGTGCCACGTACCGCCAAGATAGACGTCGAACCACGCGGAGAAATCCATCGGCGCATCGACCGGCGGGATGCCGATATCGCCGAGATACCCGGTGCAATAGCGGGCGGGGATGTTCATGCAGCGGCATAGCGTGATCGCGAGATGCGCGAAATCGCGGCAGACGCCCTGACGCTCCTGATAGACGTCCCACGCGGTCTTGGTCGACCGGGCGAAGTGATAGCCGAACTCGACATGGTCGTGCGCGAAGTCGACTATCGCCTGAACCCGCTGCCAGCCGGCAGGAACATGGCCGAACAGCGACCATGCGGTTTCGGAAAGGCGATCGGTCTCGCAATAGCGGCTGCCGAGCAGGAAGATGAGGACCTCGTCCGGCAGATCCTCGACCGCATGCTGGACCGCGTCGGGGGAGACGGGGTCGGGCAAGCCGCTGTCTTCGATCGTGAAGTCGCACGACAGCGTCATGCCGCCCTTGGGCACGGTGAACCGCGAGCAGACGTTGCCGAATGCGTCGAGATAATCATAGGTCGGCACGTCGGGATCGCCAGCAAGCCGGTGCGGCGTGACGAGATCCTTGTTCCGCGACGGGTGCAGGCTCAGCGTCGCCATCATCGGCGTCGCGACGTCGGTTTCGAAACGAATGTCATAGCCGGCTCGGATCAGCATCGATGTCCCCCTTGGATGCCTGGTGTCACGCGGTGTGCGATGATTGGTGCTGGCGGTCCGTCACCGCTTCCGCGACCTCGTCGACGGTGATGTCGACCGACACGCTCATGTCGAGGAAGCTCCCGGGAAAGCCGCTCCAGGTTCCCGAGATCGGCACCGCCTGGTAGATATCCCGCGCGACCGCGACGCGGATCAGGCCGCGATTGCCGACGATGCCGTTGGTCGGATCGAACTCGACCCATCCCGATCCGGGGATATAGACGCGGACCCAAGCATGCGTGCTGCCGCCGCCAGTGCGACTTTCTCGGCGTGTCGGGTTGTAGACATAGCCCGACACGAACCGTGCGGCAAAGCCAAGCGCGCGGACCGCCTCGATCATCAGCATCGCATAGTCGCGACAGGTGCCCTTGCGCTTGGCCAGCGTCTCGATCGGCGACTGCGTGCCCTTTTCCGGGCGCTGGACATAGGTGAACTCGCGCTTGATCGCCGCGGTCATCTCCGACAGCATCGCCAGCGTGTCGGTCTTGCCGGGTGTCACGAAACGCCGTGCCCAGGTGTCGATCTCGCGCAACGGATCATGATGCTGGCGCTCGATCGAGCGGAGCAAGTCGGGCATCTCTTCCGACGAATAGGTGAAGGGATAGTGTCGCGCATAGCGCTCGATGTCGACGCGCTGCAACTCGGCCGGGCTGTGATCGAGGCGGACTGTGCTGTCGATCACAAGGTCCTTCGCGCGCTTGGCGAAGGTCGCGATCGCGACCGAATTGCCGAACACGTCGTGCAGCCAGCGGACATCGGAGGGCTCGGGGCTGATGGTCAGCGTGGCGTCGATCAGACGCTGGTCGTGGCTTTCGCGCGGCCGGACCATGATCCGGTGCTCGCCGAACGCAACCGGTTGGCGATACGAGTATTTGGTTACATGAGAGAGCGTTAAAGATGGCATCGAGGATCCACGTCGCATGAACAGCACTGCCAGCCAATCGCTGCTTCGGACCGAAGATGCCGCGCCGGTCACCGTGATCAACCCCGAAGGTGGATCATCGTTCCTGCTGATCGGCGATCATGCCGGAAATGCGGTACCGCAGCGGTTGAGCGCACTGGGGCTCAGCGACCTGGACCTGTCGCGTCACATCGGTTGGGACATCGGCATCGGCGAGATCGGCGCGCTGCTCGCGGATCGGCTCGACGCGGTGTTCGTGCGTCAGACCTATTCGCGGCTCGTGATTGACTGCAACCGGAACGAGAGCCAGCCGGATCTGATCGCCGAAGTCAGCGACGGGACGATCATACCGGGCAATGCCGGCCTCGGCGCGGCAGACCGTGCCGCTCGACTGGCGGAGATTCACGCGCCCTATCAGGCGGCGATCGCGGCCGAACTCGCGCGGCGCGATGCGCTGGGAATGCGGACCGTGATGGTTGCTCTGCACAGCTTCACGCCGGCGATGCTGGGTGCCTTGCGCGAGCAGGCGCGGCCCTGGCACATCGGTATCCTGCATGACGGCGGCGACATCGGATTTGCCCAGGCGCTGCTCGCGGTACTGCGCGACGAAGCGGATCTCGTCGTCGGCGACAACGAGCCGTACCGGATGGACCTGATCGACTATACCATCCCGCGTCACGCATATCCGGCGCGGCGCCCCTATGCCGAGATCGAGATCCGGCAGGACCTGCTCGGATCGACCGAAGCCTGCACCGCGTGGGCGGATCGGCTCGCGCGCCTGCTGCCAAAGGCAGCGACCTTGCTGGCGTCGACACCGGCGTAGACGGCGGGCGGGCCTTACCCCGCGGATACCGGCTGTGTTGCATTGCGGTAACAGCGCAGACGCAACTTGGTACATGGCGCGATTGTCACTTGATATGATGTATCATTAAAATTACCCGACGGATCGTACAGGGACGACACCCCGCTGACGACGACGAGGGAATTTCATGAAGACCATATTGTTCGGCGCCACCGCCTTGGCCACCATCCTCGCCACACAGGCTCAGGCTCAGGCTCAGGCTCAGGCTCAGGCTCAGGCGCAGGCTCAGGCGCAGACCCAGCCCCAGACTGCGCCCGCAGACGCCGCGCCCGCTGCGACGCCGGTGCCCCCAGCGCCGTCGGCCGGGTCAACCAACCAGCGCGACATCATCGTCACCGCCCCGCTCCAGACCAGCGAGCGCGACGTGTTGCAGGGCACAACCGTCCTCACCGGTCAGGAACTCACCCGCCAGCTGCGCCCATCGATCGGCGAGACGCTCGCCCGCCAGCCGGGCGTGTCGGCCAGCTCGTTCGGCCCCAGCGCCTCGCGTCCGATCCTCCGCGGCTTCCAGGGCGACCGCATCCGCGTGCTGACCGACGGGATCGGCTCGATCGACGTGTCGAACACGTCGGTCGACCATGCCGTCATCATCGATCCCCTGCTGTCCGAGCGCATCGAGATCCTCCGTGGGCCCAGCGCGCTACTGTACGGTTCCTCGGCGGTCGGCGGCGTCGTCAACGTCATCGACACGCGCATTCCGCGAACCGTGCCCGAGAACGGCTACCGCGTGAACGGCATCGGCACCTATGGCTCGGCAGCGAACGAGCGGTCCGGCGGGATGGCCGGCGACGTTGCGGTCGGCCAGCATCTCGTGCTGCACGCCGATGGCTCGTATCTAAAGTCCGGCGACCTGCGCACCGGCGGCTACATCCTGTCGCGCAATGCCCGTGCGCAGGCGCTGGGGACGGCAGCACAGCCGGTCGATCCGAACGACGCCGACCCGATTGACTACGCCGCATCCGCACAGCTGAAGGGCAAGCTGCCCAACACGCAGGCAGAGACCTGGACGGCGGGCGCCGGCGCGTCGATCATCACCGACAATGGCAGCCTCGGCGTATCGTACAGCCATTACGACAGCCTGTACGGCGTACCGATCCGCTATGCGACGCTCCCCGGCCAGGAGCAGGAGGCGCCGCGCCTCGACATCGTCCAGAACCGCGTCGACCTGCGCGGCGAGATCGACACTGGCGGCGATATCTTCAGCAAGATCCGCGTCCGCGTCGGTCAGGCGAGCTATCGCCATTTCGAGCTGGAGGAGGACAATTCGGTCGGCACCGCCTTCTACAACGAGGGCCTCGAAGGGCGTCTCGAAGTCGTCCAGGCTAACCGGGGCGGCTGGCAGGGCGCGTCGGGCGTCCAGTTCTACAACCGGATCTTCAACGTGGTCGGCGACGAGGCGTTCCTGCCGAAGAACGAGACCAACCAAACCGGGCTCTTCACGCTCCAGCAGTTTGAATCCGGCAAGTTCCGCGCCGAGGGTGGCTTGCGCTACGAGATGACCGATCTCGCCGCGCGCACGCCCGAGGACGATCTGCGCTTCTTCCGTGGCAGCCAGAGCTATAACGCCGTGTCGGGCTCGCTCGGTGCGTCCTATGGCGTCACCGACAGCGTCCGGCTCGGGCTGAACCTGTCGCGGACCGAGCGCGCGCCCTCAGCCGAGGAACTGTTCGCCAACGGCGCGCATGCCGGGACGCAGGCGTACGAGCTCGGCAACCCCGACTTCAGGCTTGAGAAGTCGTGGGGGCTCGAAGGCACGCTGCATGCGCATGGCGACGGCTTCAGCTTCGACGCGTCGGCCTATTACAACTGGTTCTCGAACTACATCTCGGAGAACCAGGTCGCATCGTCGGTCTGCCAGGCCGCCGCCAATCCCTCGGGGCGCACCGTCGACCTGCCCTGCTTCCAGTATCAGCAGGCCGATGCGCGCTATTACGGGTTCGAGGCGGACGCGTCGGTGAAGGTCGCGCAGATCGGCGGCTATGCGGTCAACGCCGACGTGCTGGGCGATTACGTCCATGCCAACATCGTCGACCAGGGCCCCGTGCCGCGCATCCCGCCGATGCGCGTGCTCGGCGGGATCGAGGCGCAGGGCGACCGGATCAACGGGCGCGTCGAGGTGGAGCACGTGTTCGACCAGAACCGGATCGCCGCGTTCGAGACGAAGACCAACCAGTACACGATGGTCAACGCGTCGATCGGCCTGAGCCCGTTCGGCAAAGATTCGAAGACGACGCTTCTGCTGAGCGCGAACAACCTGTTCGACGTGAATGCGCGGCGTGCGACGAGCTTCCTGAAGGACTTCGCGCCGCTCGCCGGCCGCGATTTCCGCGCGACGCTGCGCTTCGGGTTGTAAGGCCGTGCCCTCGCCGTCGTCCCTTTGCGGGGATGGCGGCGAAGGTTCGAGGGCGGGGGTTCAGGCGTCCGGGTGCAGGATTACGATCGACACCGTCTCGTCGCCGAGCAGGTCGGCGAGCGTCTCCCCCGATGCGAGCGCAGTGTCGGCCCACCAGTCGCGCGCGGCGATCCCGTCGAGATGGCGGTCGGCACAGCGCAACGCCATCACGCAGCGCAGCGTCACGCCCTCGTGCCGGCGGTTGAAGGCCAACGCGTGAGCCGCGCGGCTACCGGTGATAGCGATAGGGTCGTAGCTGCCGTCCGCGAACACAGCTGGATGGTCGCGGCGCAGCATAAGCAGTCGCCTGATAAGCGCCATCTTCGGCGGCGGGGCACCTTCCAGCATCGCTTGCAGCTTTGCATAGTCGACCGGGCGCCGATTGTCGGGATCGACCAGGCTCAGGTCGGCGGTCTCGGTCCCCTGATACAGATCGGCCACTCCGGGCAGGGTGTAGCGCAACGCGACCTGAGCGAGACTGTTGGCATCCGCCGCGGGCGCAATCCGGGCGACGAAAGCGGTCAGGTCATCGAGGAACTCGGCCGAGCGCGCGGGATCGAGCAGCGCGCGCGAGAGATCGTGGCAGCGCGTTTCATACGGCTCGTCCGGCGCTTCCCACGACGACCGCAGCTTGGCCTCGCGCAGGGCCTTTTCCTGCCACGCGACGATACGCTCGGCATAGGCGGAGAGCCCTTTCGCATCAGCAGCCGTCAGATCCTCGGGCCACGCGCCGAAAAGGGTCTGGAGCAGCATATAAACGTCCGACGGATCGACCTTGCCGGCGGACGGCTCGGCCAGCGCCAGCCACTGCTCGACCCGCATCCGCCACTCGTCCGGTATTTCGCTGAGCACCGCGAGCCGGGCGCGGACGTCTTCGCCGCGCTTGTGGTCGTGCGTCGCGGTCGCCAGCATCGCCGACGGCCAGTCGCGGGCCCGATCGAGCATCGCGGCGTGAAAATCGTCGATGCCGAGCGACATGCGGGCGGCGTCGAAGCCGACGTCATTGCGCGAGAGCAGGCGGCCATAGCGGTAGAAGGCGGTGTCCTCGACCGCCTTGGCCGCGATCGGTGCGGAGAGTTGCTGGAATTTCCGCACAGCTTCGGCGGCGAGCGCGGGATCGCCCGGTCCGTCGCCTGCCAGCCACGCTAGCACCGCATCGACGACGGCGCCCTCCCCCGGCGGAACGAACTGCGCGACACGCTCGCGGACGGTTTCTCGGATCGCAGCGTCGGCGGCGGGTGCGGCGTCGCCGGTTCCGTAGGTCCGATAAACCGGGAACACCCAGAGCAGCCGTTCGATCGCGCGGTGGAGCATGCCTTTCGTCAGCCCGTCACAGGCCGACGTGGATCGGGTGAGCGCGACGAAGGCCTCGACGCAGCGCCGGTGTTGCGCGTCGAACTGCCAGGCGAGCAATTCCTGCCGCGCGCGCAATTCCTCGGACGCGAAGTCGGCGGACCGGCCGCTGATCTCCGCCCAGAGATCGGCGAGCGGTTCGGCGCCGCCGGGAGCGTGCAGCAAGGCGGTGACCTGCTCCATGAAATCATAGCCGCTGGTGCCATCGACGCCCCAGTCGGTCGCAAGCGGTTCGCCGTCTGCGAGGATCTTCTCGATGACGACGTACGCCGGGCCGGGAGGCGCATCGGCGGGGCGTTCGATCGCGTCGAACCTTGCGCGCAAGGTGCGGCAATAGCCGGCGGTGTCGGTCAGGCCATCGACGTGATCGACGCGGACGCCGTCGATCAGGCCCTCGGCATAAAGGCGGAAATAGAGCGCGTGGGTAGCGTCGAACACGACCGGATCTTCCGCGCGGAGGCCGGCGAGGTCGTTGATCGTGAAGAACCGGCGCCAGTTGAGGTCGTCGTTCGCGACGCGCCACGAGGCCAGGCGGTAATGCTGGCGGTCGACGAGCGCGGCGATATCGTCCGTCGCAGCCGTCGACTGGTCCTCGTCGCGGATCGGCAGGCGGTGTTCGCCATAGGCTTCGAGCACGTAGCGGCCATCGACCTGCTCCACCTTCAACGCATCACTCGCGAGTGTCTCGGCAAGCGGGTCGCCGAGGATCGGGAGGACAAGCTTATCGCGCCAGTCGATGTCGAAGTAGCTCGCGAATTCGCTTTTTTCACCCTGCGTTAGGACATCATTCCACCATGCATTCTCACCACCAGCGACGCCCATATGGTTCGGGACGATGTCAATGATGACGCCCATGTCGCGGGCTCGGAGTGCGGCAACGAGGCTGCGGAAGGCGCCCTCCCCGCCGAGTTCGGGATTGATCCTGGTCAGGTCGACGACGTCGTAGCCGTGCGTGGAGCCGCTGCGCGCGGTGGTGATCGGTGATGCATAGACGTGGCTGATCCCGAGCGTGTCGAGATACGGCACCAGCGCCTCGGCATCCGCGAAGGTAAAGTCCTTGTGGAACTGGAAGCGGTAGGTTGCGAGGGGCGTGGTTGGGGCGGTCATGAGGGTCTCGTGGCATTGAGTACGTCGATGCGGGCGGCAACGGCGGGGCGGTTCAACAGCGCCTCGGTGGTGTCCGGCATGCGGCGGCGCCAATTGGGATGTTCGTAGATTGTGCCGGGAAGATTGGGTTGCTCGATCAGTCCGGCGAGATCCTCGACGGGGACGATCGCGAGCGCGCAAGGCGTGCTGGCGACATGCGCGATCGCGGCATCTACAACCGGATCAGTGTCTTCGGGGGCGGGTTGCTCGGTGTCGGTGTCGAACGCCGACCACAGCGCGGTGCGTTCCTCGGCGCGGGCTTCGCGGTGCGCGGGTTCGTCGGCGGCGTCGGACTTGCGGCCGAGCTCCCACGTCCAGTCGATGTCGCGGCTGCTCCACCAGCCGGCGATCGTCGCAAGATCGTGCGTGCCGGTCATCGCGACCGCGTCGGTGGACCATTTGGCCGGTGGGACGAAACCGTCCGCGTCGCGCTCGAACCAGAGCAAGCGCATGCCTAGCATGGCACGCGCGTCCAGCGCCTCGCGGAAACCGTCGGGCACGGTGCCAAGGTCTTCGCCGATGACGATCGCCTTGGCACGCTGCGATTCCATCGCGATGATCCGCATCAAATCGTCGAACGGCATATCGAGATACGCACCCTCGGCGGCGGACGCGCCTTCGGGGACGACCCAGAGGCGGCGCAGGCCGAACGCGTGGTCGATACGGATGCCGCCGGCGTGCGCGAGCGCCGCGCGGATCGTCGCGATGAACGGGGCGAAGCCGGTCTCGCGGAGTGCGCGCGGATCGAAGCCGGTGATGCCCCAGCTTTGCCCGTCCGGCCCTAGCGGATCGGGTGGCGCGCCGATCGAGAGGCCGGTGAGCAGGTCGCTGCGCCGGCTCCAGCCATGGCTGCCGCCCGGGTCAATGCCGACCGCAAGATCGGCGATGAGACCGATCGCCATGCCGGAGTCCTTGGCCGCATTTTGCGCGGCGTCGAGATCGCGGCGGGCGAGCCATTGGAGGAAGGCGTAGAACGCGACGTCCTCGGCATGGTCGGCGACGAAGCGGCGGACCGCGGGGCTCTCGGGATCGTGATACTCAGCTGGCCATTGCTGCCAGCCCTGCGCGCCGGTGGTCGCGAAGAAATGGGCGTGGAGCGCGTCGAATTCCGCGTGGCGTTCGAGATCGTCGCCGCCGTCTTGCCGGAACGCTGTAAGGGTTTCGTCAATCTTTGGCGTGGCTTGGGCGAAGGCCTTGCGAAGTCTTGCGAGCTTTGCGGGGATCGCATGCTGCCAGTCGATCAGGTCCGGAAGGTCGCGATCCTCCCCGATTACGCCAAACGCGGCGGGGTCGCCGTAAAGGCCATTGAGGAATTGGCGGCTGTAGGGCGCATACGGGCTGTACCGGCTTGCGTCGGCGGGAGACAGCGCGTGCGTCGGGCTGATTGCGAGGGCGTCGGCACCGCGTTCGCCGAACGCGCGGGCGGTCTCGCCCAGCGTGGCAAAGTCACCGAACGCGGCCGGGTGGTCGCCGCGAAGGCTGGCGATCTGGACGGCGGGCGCCCAGAGCTTGCGGCCCGGAACGGCGTCGGCGATCGTGAAACAGCGCCGGGGGGCGACGAGCAGGTCGATCACCTCGCCATCGATTTCGAGGCGGTGATAGCCGGTTTGCGTGACCGGGGTCAGCGCGCCGTCGACGAGGGTGACCGACGTCTTGGTGCCATCTGCGAGGGTGAGTTCCGCTTTGCCCGAAACCTCCGTCGCAAGCTGGATCGGGTCGCCGCTATCGGCGGACAGGAAACGGGTGGCGCGCGCATTCCGAGCTACGATCGCAGCCAGGCTGTCGGCGATCTGCGCCTCGCTAGCGCACGGATGGCCGAGACGGTCGAGGATCGTCCGTAGCGCATCGTCGGAGACGACTTGGCGATGACCAGCGGCATCCTGCCACTCGGGTTGCAGGCCTGCCGCTGCAACGAGCTTCTGAAACCCCCTCATCGTTCCAGCCAAACCGCGACGCTGCCGGGCTGGCCAGGTTCGGCATCGGCAAAGATCGGCGTGCTCGATATTGCAGGGAATTCAATAACCTCGGCGCCGAGGTTGAGGACGAATGTCAGGACCGCGCCATCCCCCATCCGCCAACGAGCGACGACCGCACCCTCGCCAATCGCCTCGGCACCGATCGACTCCGTGCCAGCCAGGCGGGGAATGATTGCCTCGTGGCGACGTGCCAGCAGCGTGCGGTACAGGTCCTGCCACTCGGCGGCGTCAGCACCCGGTTGCGCGCGGGATCGATGGAAGGTTTCGTGGGCGTTCGGGTCTGGTATGCCTTTACGCGCCTCGGGATCGGCGAAGGCGGCGAACTTGGCGAATTCACGGCGCCGGCCCTCGCGCACCGCATCGGCTAGGTCGTCCTGGAAGTCGGTGAAGAACAGGAACGGGCTCTCGCTGCCGTGTTCGTCGCCCATGAACAGCAGCGGGATCTGCGGGCCTAGCAGCAGCAGCGCGGTGGCGGCGCGCAGCTTCTGGCGGTCGGCGAGCAGCGTCAGGCGTTCGCCCATCGCGCGGTTGCCGATCTGGTCGTGGTTCTGGAGGAAGGCAACGAACGCGGTCGGGGACAGATGCGCGCTCGGCTTGCCGCGCGGCTTGCCGTCGTGGTTGGGCGAGCCCTCCCCCTGGTAGATGAAGCCTTCGCTGAGGCAGCGTGCGAGGCGTTCGGCCGGACGGTCTGAAAAATCAGCATAATAGGCGCTGGCTTCCCCGGTCAGCAGGACGTGGAGGACGTTGTGGAAGTCGTCGTTCCACTGCGCATCGAACGCAACGGCGTAGAGGCGATCGGCGTCGTTGTCTTCGTTTTCAAGGACGAGGTGGACGTGGCGGCCTTCCGTCTTCGCGCGGAGCTCGGCGGCCATCGTATCGAGGAAATCGTCGTTCCCGATCGCGTGGACCGCGTCGAAGCGTAGGCCGTCGAAGCGATACTCGTTCAACCACATCAGCGCGTTGTCCACAAAGAAACGGTGGACCGGCGCCTGATCGACCGCGACCGCGCCGCCCCAAGGGGTGTCGACGTCGGCGTTGAAGAACCGCTGCGCATAGGCGCCGAGGTAATTGCCGTCGGGGCCGAAGTGATTGTAGACGACGTCGAGGAACACCGCGAGGCCGAGCTGGTGCGCGCGATCGACCAGCGCCTTGAGGTCCTCGGGGGTGCCGTAGCTCTCGGCCGGGGCATAGGGCAGCACACCGTCATACCCCCAGTTGCGCGTGCCGCCGAACGCGTTGACCGGCATGAGCTCGATCGCTGTGATGCCGAGCGCGGCGATCGCTGGGAGGTGGTCCGCGACGCCGGCAAAACCGCCGATCGTGCCGACATGGACCTCTTGGATCACCATCTCCTCCCACGGACGGCCACGCCAGTCTGGGGTACGCCAGTCATAAGCATCGGGATCGATGACGACGCTCCAACCGTGGACGCCGCCGGATTGCGCACGGGCAGCCGGGTCGGGGACCGCCAGATCGTCGCTGATGCGGAATCGGTAGCGCGCGCCCGCACCGACCGGGGCCTTCGCGCTGAACCAACCCTTGGGGTCGCGCGTCATGACGACCGCGTCGCCGCCGGCAATTTCCAGCGTTACGCTATCGCAGTCCGGCGCCCACAGGCGGAACGTCATCCCATTGGCGGCGAGCTTGGGTCCCCACATCGTCATGCCGCGGAAATCGTCCACGCGAGCAACGCGGCACCCTGAGGCAGCAGCTCGTAGCTATCTTTGATCGGCGTCGGTCCCTGTTCTGGCTTACTGCTGTCGATCAGCACCGTCCGGTCCACGTCTGCGGGCGGCGGCATGTGGAACGTCAATGGACCTTCGGAGGCGTTGAGCAGCAGCGAGATCACCTGGACCTCGCCCGACTCCAGCTCTTGCGCGCGGCGCATCACCAGCGCGCGACCATTGGTGTTGTGCCAGTCGTCGGGGGTCAGTTGTTCCCCCCGCTCGTCCCACCATTCGATGTCCTTCAGCCCTTCGGCGGGCGTGTCGTCGCCATAAAGGAAATTGCCGGCGCGCAGCATCGGATACTCGCGACGCAGCGCAGTCAGGCGCGCGGTGAAGTCGATCAGCGCCTCGCCTTCGGGGGACTTGGCCTGTTGCCAGTCGAGCCAGCTGATTTCGTTGTCTTGGCAATAGGCGTTGTTGTTGCCGTTCTGCGTCCGCCCGAATTCGTCGCCCGCGACGAGCATCGGCGTGCCGAGTGAGGTGAAGAGAGTGGTCAGCATCGAGCGCATCACGCGCGACCGGGTTTCGAGGATCGCGGGGTCTTCGGTAGGCCCTTCGACGCCCCAATTGCGCGAGCAGTTGTTCGAATGGCCGTCGCGATTGTCTTCGCCATTCGCCTCGTTGTGGCGCTCTTCGTAGGCGACGGTGTCGGCGAGCGTGTAGCCGTCATGCGCGCCGAGCAGATTGACGCTGGCCCAGGGTCGGCGTGCTCGGCGGTCGAACAGATCGGCCGAGCCGGTCAGGCGCGCGGCGAGATCGGCGCGTTGGGCGTGATCGCCGCGCCAGAATTTCCGCACGGTATCGCGGTATTTGTCGTTCCACTCGGCGAACCCGGGGGGGAAATTACCGAGCTGATAGCCGCCGGGGCCGATGTCCCACGGCTCGGTGATCAGCTTCAGGCGGCCTAGCACCGGATCCTGCCGCAGCACGTCGAAGAACCCCGCCCCGGGATCGAAGCCGGTGTCCGTCCGCCCCAGCGTCAGCCCGAGATCGAAGCGGAAGCCGTCAATGCCGAAGCTCGTCGCCCAATAGCGCAGCGAATCCGCGACCATCTGGAGCACGCGCGCCTTGGTGAGGTTTAACGTGTTGCCGGTGCCGGTATCGTTGATCGCGAACCGCGGCTCGTCCTTCACCAGCCGGTAGTAGCTAGCGTTGTCGAGCCCGCGCCAGGACAGCGTCGGGCCCTGCTCCGACCCTTCGCAAGTGTGGTTGTAGACGACGTCGAGAATCACCTCGATCCCGGCGGCATGCAGCCGGCGGATCGAACGGCGCAGTTCGTTGTGGCTGTCGGTCGCGAAGAACGAGCGCTCCGGCGTAAAGAAATTGAGGGTATTGTAGCCCCAGTAATTGCGCAGGCCCTTCTCCTGGAGAAAGCGGTCCTGGATATAGGTGTGGATCGGAAGCAGCTCGATCGCGGTGACGCCGAGGCGCTTGAGGTGATCGATGACCTTGGGATTGCCGAGCGCCGCGAACGTGCCGCGTTCGGAGGGCTGAACCTCTTCGAACAGCTTGGTGAGGCCCTTCGTATGCGCCTCGTAGATCACCGTCTCGGACCAGGGCGTGTTGGGTCGCACGTCGCGCGACCAATCGAAATGGCTGTCGGTCACGACGCCCTTGGGCATCGTCAGCGCGCTGTCGCGGCGATCGAAGCTGAGGTCGGCGCGCGGTGACTTCACCTGATAGCCGTACATCGCGTCGGTCCAGCGGAGTTCGCCGATCATCTGCTTGGCGTACGGGTCGAGCAGCAGCTTGTTCGGATTGAAGCGGTGGCCCTCTTCGGGGGCATAGCGGCCATGCGCGCGGTAGCCATAGACCAGGCCGGGCTGCGCGTCGGGGAGATAGCCGTGCCAGACCTCGTCGGTCCATTCGGGCAGCGCATAGCGTTTCAGCTCGCGGCGGCCGGTCTCGTCATAGACGCACAGTTCGATCTTCTCGGCGTTGGCGGAATAGACGGCGAAGTTGACGCCGAGGCCGTCGAACGAAGACCCCAAAGGATAGGCGGAGCCGGCTTCGAGCGTGTCGGGCAGAAGATGCAATGCGAAGACCCTCATGTGATCGCCGTACCGCAGCTTTATCGCGGTGCAGCATTACTGCGGCGTGAAACCCGCCCGCCGCTTCCTATGTTCCGTCCGGCGCCGCCATTTGGCCGAACGCGCGGTCCGCGCCGATCTTCGCAAAAACGAAACCAGAGGTACAGCATGAGCATCTCCCCTTTGCCGCAGGCCCGCCTCGCATGAGCGGACCCAAGCTGTTCGAGCCGCTCAAGGTCGGCAATCTGACGCTCGCCAACCGGATCGTGATCGCGCCGATGTGCCAATATTCGGCGGTCGACGGGTGCATGAACGACTGGCACCAGATCCATCTCGGCCAGCTTGCGCTGTCCGGAGCTGCGCTGCTGACGATCGAGGCTAGCGCAGTGCTGCCCGAGGGGCGGATCACGCACGGCGATGTCGGGCTGTACGACGACGCGACCGAGGCGGCGATGGCTGGCGTGATCGAGAGCATCCGGCGCTGGTCGGACATGCCGATCGCCATCCAGTTGTCGCACGCCGGGCGCAAGGCGTCGTGTGCGGTGCCCTGGGACGGCGGTCTGCAGATCGCGCCCGGCGCTCCGAACGGCTGGCAGACCGAAGGCCCGTCCGCCGCGCCGTTCCTGCCGAACGAGAATGCGCCGGTCGCGCTCGACGCCCAAGGACTGGCCCGGGTGCGCGATGCGTTCGTGGCATCGACCGTTCGCGCGGCGCGGCTCGGGATCGACGCGGTGCAGCTGCACGCCGCGCACGGGTATCTCCTGCACGAGTTCCTGTCGCCGCTCTCGAACCACCGCGAGGACGAGTATGGCGGCAGCCTGGAGAACCGGATGCGCTTTCCGCTCGAAGTGTTCGACGCGGTCCGCGCTGCCTTCCCGGCGGAGCGAGCGGTGACGATGCGCGTGTCGGGGACGGACTGGGTCGAGGGCGGCTGGGATTCCGACCAGACCGTGGCGTTCGCCAAGGCGCTGGAGGCACGCGGTTGCAGCGCGATCCACGTGTCGAGCGGCGGCAACTCGCCGGCACAGCAGATCCCGGTCGGGCCGAGCTACCAGGTGCCGCTCGCACGCGCCGTGAAGCAGGCGGTGTCGATCCCGGTCGTCGCGGTTGGACTGATCACGGAGTATGAGCAGGCCGAGGCGATCGTCGGGACGGGGGATGCGGACATGATCGCGCTGGCACGGACGATTTTGTACGATCCGCGCTGGCCCTGGCACGCAGCGGCGCATCTGGGTGGAACGGTGAAGGCGCCGAACCAGTATCTTCGGTCGCAACCGCGGCAGTATAAGGATCTGTTCGAGGGGTAGGTTACCGGGCCTCCCCTCTCTTTTCCGTTCCCCCGCGGAGGCGGGGGTCCAGGGTTACGGACGACTTCGCTTGAGATCCTGGGCCCCCGCCTCCGCGGGGGAACAGCCCATCAGCCTGCCACCGTCATCACCGAGCCCGAATCCACGCGGATATCCGCGCCGTTGATGAAGCTCGCGCGCTCCGAACACAGGAACACGATCGCCGAGGCCACCTCTTCCGCGGTGCCGCGGCGCTTCAGGGTCATGCCGGGGCGCTCCTCCTCGAGGAACGTCTCGATCGCCTCGTCGAAGCTCGTGCCCTTCTCGTCGGCGCGCTTCTGCATCATCTTGTCCGTCATCGGCGTCGCGATGAATGCGGGCGATACGGTGTTCACCAGCACGTTGTCGCAGCCATAGGCCTTGGACAGTCCCTTCGAGAGGCTCGAAATTCCGGCCTTCGATGCGCAATAAGCAAGTTCGTCGACATAGGGTTGCACCGCGTCCTCCGAGCTCATCAGCACGATGCGGCCCCATTTCTTGGCGCGCATCGCCGGGATCGCCTCGCGACAAACGCGAACCGCGCCCATCAGATTGATATCGAGCGTCGACTGCCAGCCGGCATCGTCGACATCGAGGAAATCGCCAGTCGCGCCCGTCACGCCTGCCGAGTTGACCAGGATATCGGGCTCGCCAAGCTGATCACGCACCTTGGCGAACAACTGCCTGACGTCGTCGAGCTTGGTCAGGTCGGCCTCGACCGCGATCACGTCGCCATATTGCCGCAGGTCGGCAACGCTCGCGTCCAGGTCGCCGCCCGGCTGGTCGCTGATCGCGACGCGCACGCCCTCCTGCAACAGCATCCGCGCGGTTTCCTTGCCCATGCCGCTGTCGGCGCCGGTGACGAGCGCGATCTTGCCTGCGATGTCGAGGTTCATGGTCGTGTCCTTATGGTCGGAAGATGGATCATCGAAACGATGGTCATGCCCAGGCTTTCGGCCCGCCGTCGTCGAGCGCGCGATCGAGGTAGAAGGCGGCGCTGATCAGCGCGAGGTGGCTGAACCCTTGCGGGAAATTGCCGAGAAAGCTGCCGTCGGGCGCGATTTCCTCGGCAAACAGGCCGAGGTGGTTGCCGTGCGCGAGCAATTTCTCGAAGTTGAACCGCGCCTCGTCGCGCCGCCCTGCCCGCGCGAGGCATTCGACGTACCAGAACGAGCAGGCGACGAACGTGCCCTCGGTACCCGTCAGGCCATCGTCGATCCGGTAGCGATAGACCTGGCCGTCGTCGGACAGGTCGTTCCCGATCGCGTCGAGCGTCGCGAGCCAATTTGGATCGGTCGGCCCGATGAAGCGCACTAGCGGCATCATCAGCAGCGCGCCGTCGACCGCTTTGTCCTCGGGCGCATCGCCGATCGCGCGCACGAAGCGGCCAAGATCGTCGTCCCAGAAGCTTGCCCAGATATCGTCATAGATCGCCGTCCGAGTCTCGGACCAGCGGACCAGCGGCCCGGGGAGCGAGCGCTTCTGGGCAAGCCGGACCGCGCGGTCGACCGCGACCCAGCTCATCAGCCGCGAATGGAGGTAATGCTTCTTCGGGCCGCGCACTTCCCAGATCCCGCAGTCGGGCGTCTGCCATGTCTCGCATACCTGATCGACGATCCGACTGATCGCCACCCAGGAATCATGCGCGATCGGCTCGCCATATTTGCTGCCGAGATAGGTCGCGTCGAGCAGCGCGCCGTAGATGTCGTGCTGGATCTGGTCCTTGGCCTCGTTTCCGACGACGACCGGCGACGCGCCTTCGAACCCGCCGAGATCGAGCGTGCGTTCGTCGTCGATCGGCCCGCCATCGAGCGCGTACATGACGGCCAGATGCCCCTTCGAGCAGGCCTGCGCGCGGTCCATCGCCCAGTGCAGGAACCCGACCGCTTCGCTTTGATAGCCGAGCCGGAGCAACGCATAGACGGTGAACGAGGAATCGCGGACCCAGGTCGCGCGGTAATCCCAGTTGCGCACGCCACCCGATGCCTCGGGCAGGCCAAAGGTGGCGGCGGCGGCGATCGAGCCGTGCTTACGCGAGGTCAGCAGTTTCAGCACCATCGCCGAGCGCTCGACGGTTTCGCGCCACCGCCCGCGGTACCGCGACTGGCGGCTCCATGCGCGCCAATAGGCGATGTCCTTCTCGACGATCGCATCCAGCGCCACCGTATCGAGCGAGACGTCGTCGGGATTGCTGAGGATCAGCGAGACGGTATCGCCCTCGTTAAGCGTGATTTCTGCCGTGATGTCGCATCCGTCCGCGACCAGCGCCGCAGGTCCGTGCAACGCCAGCGCAAGCCCGCTCTCATGATCGAAAAGCCCCCGGGACACGTCGGGCGTACTGGACGAAACTGACGCTGATCGTCCTTCCCTCCCATAGTCGAACCGCGGCGCACAGCGGACGCGGACGGTCGCTGATCCGCGCGTACAGGTCAGCCGGCGGATCAACCGCGGCGGCGCGTGATCCGCGTCGTTGCCGACCGGCATCAGGTCGACCAGATCGACGCTCGCGGCGGGCCCCATCCACCGGGTCAGCAGAATGCTGGTTTCCGGCAGATACATCTGGATCTTCCGGGCATCGGCCAAATCCGGCTCGACCGAGAACTGGCCGCCCTTGTCGCTGTCGAGCAGGCGCGCGAAGACCGTCGGACTGTCGAGGCAGGGCCAGCACAGATAGTCGATCGTTCCCGCGGTATCGATCAGCGCGATCGTCTCGAGATTGCCGATCGCACCATGGTCTGCGATCGAGACGGCGTCTTTATCCATTGTCGCGGAAGCCGGGATACAGCCTCATGCCGCCATCGATCGTCAGCGTCGATCCGACGATATAGTCCGCCGCGTCCGAGCAGAGGAACAGTGCGGCGCGCGCAACATCTTCCGGATCGCCGACGCGGCCGTAGGGGATGAGTTCGAGGAGCTTGTCCTGGTCGGATGTCGCGTCGGCATTGATCTCGGTCGCGATTGCGCCGGGCGCGATGCCGTTGACGCGGATACGGTCACCCGCAATCTCCTGCGCCAGCGTCCGCATCAGCATCCCGCTGCCGCCCTTGGACGCAGCGTAGTTAGCGTGACCGGCCCATGGGATGACTTCGTGTACCGAGCTCATGAAGAGGATCTTCCCGATCGACCGGCTGAACCCGCGATCGCCTTGCGCTCGAAACCGGCGCACCGCCTCGCGCGCGACGAGGAACTGCCCGGTCAGGTTGACGTCGATGACCCGCTTCCAGTCCTCGAGCGTCAGGTCGGCGAACGCCGCATCCTTCTGCATCCCCGCATTGGCGACGGCGATGTCGACCCCGCCAAAGCGTTCGGTGGTTTCGTCGAAAAGCTTCAGGATGGCCGCTTCGTCCGACGTATCGGCTCCGCACGCGAACGCCTCGCCACCGGCCTGATCGATCGCCTCGACCACGTCGCGCGCCTTGTCCGCGCTGCTGTTGTAATTGACCGCGACGCGCGCGCCGGCCTTTGCGAAGCCGATCGCGATCGCTCGCCCGAGACCCGAACTCGCGCCGGTAACAATCGCGGCCTGGCCTTTCAGGTCGATGTGCATGGCTCGTCTTTCTTTAAGGAATATGGGCTGCTCAACGCGCCCGGCGTCCAGTTTCTCCCGGGTTTCTCGGCCGCGCGTCAATCGCGCTGATCTGCATCAAGCTGCGGGTTTCGTTGCAACTCTTACGGCCGCCGCGCGCTGTGCGTGCTGAGACGCTACGAGGACTGCACATGACGAAGACGATCGCCAAGGACACTGGCAAGCCACCCGAGGGTGCGACGTTCGAAACGCAGGTCGGCGAAGGTGGCGAGCTTCACCAGATCGCCAGCAGCGACGGGCCGGTACTGACCACGCAGCAGGGTATCCCGGTCGCAGACGACCAGAATTCGCTCAAGGTCGGCGACCGCGGTCCGACGCTGCTCGAGGACTTCCATTTCCGCGAGAAGATCTTCCACTTCGATCATGAGCGTATCCCCGAGCGCGTCGTCCACGCACGCGGCTATGGCGCGCACGGCACGTTCACGCTGACCGAAAGCCTGCAAGAATTCACCAGCGCGGGTATCTTGAGCGAAGTCGGCGAGCAGACGCCGATGTTCGTCCGCTTCTCCACCGTGGCTGGCAACAAGGGTTCGGCTGATTTGGCGCGCGACGTGCGCGGCTTTTCCGCCAAGTTCTACACCAAGGAAGGCAATTGGGACATCGTTGGCAACAACATCCCGGTGTTCTTCATCCAGGACGCGATCAAGTTCCCCGACCTGATCCATGCCGCCAAGCAGGAGCCCGACCGCGGCTTCCCGCAGGCGCAAACCGCGCATGACAATTTCTGGGACTTCATCAGCCTGACGCCGGAATCGATGCACATGGTCATGTGGATCATGTCCGATCGTACGATCCCGCGCGGCTTCCGCTTCGTTGAAGGCTTCGGCGTCCATACGTTCCGCCTCATTAACGCCGACGGCAAGGGCACCTACGTCAAGTTCCACTTCAAGCCGAAGCTGGGCCTCCAGTCCGTCGCGTGGAACGAAGCGGTCAAGATCAACGGTGCGGATCCCGATTTCCATCGTCGCGACCTGTGGGATTCGATCGATCAGGGCAACTTCCCCGAATGGGATCTGGGCGTCCAGTTGTTTGACGAAGATTTCGCCGACAGCTTCGAGTTCGACGTGCTCGATTCGACCAAGTTGGTTCCCGAAGAGCAGATCCCGGTCCGTATCATCGGCAGCTTCAAGCTCGACCGTCTCGTCGACAATTTCTTCGCGGAAACCGAGCAGGTGGCGTTCTGCACGCAGAATGTCGTGCCGGGCATCGGCTTCACCAACGATCCGCTGCTTCAGGGGCGCAACTTTTCGTATCTCGATACGCAACTTAAGCGTCTCGGCGGGCCGAACTTCACGCATATCCCGGTCAACGCGCCGAAGATTCCCGTGAACAACTATCAGCAGGACGGCCATATGGCGATGCGCAACCCCAAGGGTCGCGCGAACTATGAGCCGAACAGCTGGGCCGGCACGCCGCGCGAGCATCCCTCGAAGGGATACAAGCATTTCCCGGCGCAGGAGACAGGTCGCAAGGCGCAGGTGCGTTCGGCGACGTTCGCCGATCACTACAGCCAGGCACGGCAGTTCTTCATCAGCCAGACCGAGATCGAGCAGAAGCATATCGGTGATGCGCTGACGTTCGAGCTGTCGAAGGTCGAGCGGGTCGATATTCGCGAACTGATGGTCGGCCATCTGCTCAACATCGACGAGAAGCTGGCGAAGACGGTAGCGACCGGCCTTGGGCTCAAGTCGATGCCGCCAAAGGCGAAGGCCGCGGTCGAACCCCGCACCGATCTGCCTGCTTCCGATGCGCTGAGCATCGTGAAGAATACCAGCGGGAGCTTTGAGGGCCGCAAGCTCGGTATCCTGGTCACCGACGGAGCACCCGCTGCAATCGTCCAGGCGCTGGTCGATGGCATCGTCGCGGCGAAGGCTACGTACGAGATCATCGCGCCGAAGGTTGCCGGTGCGACCCTCGACGACGGTACGCTGGCCGAGGGCAAGCAGAAGATCGATGGTGCGCCATCGGTACTCTACGACGCCGTCGCGATCGTCGTGTCGGCGGACGGCGCGAAGAAGCTCGGTAAGGACAAGCCCGCCAAGGACTTCGTCAGCGACGCGTTCGGGCATGCCAAGTTCATCGGCTTCAACGCCGAAGCCAAGCCTTTCCTCGAAAAGGCCGGCATCGAGGACGAGGACATGGACGACGGTGTAATCGCGCTCGCCGGCAAGGACGGCGTGGCGTCGTTCCTGAAAACTCTGGGCAAGCTTCGCATCTGGGAGCGTGAACTGAACGTCGACCTGGACGCGGCCGCGTTCGAAGATCCCGAGGCGGCTTGATCGCTTCGACCCTGCCGATGACACCGCCATCGCACGCGCAGCGTGCGGTGGCGGTCGCCATTCCGGTCAAGAACGAACAGACGCATCTACCCGCCTGCCTTGATGCCCTCGACCGGGCGGCGGGGCATTTCGGCGGGAAGGTCGATATCGTCGCGATGGCGAACGACTGCACCGATGATACGGTGCACCTCCTGAAGGCATGGCAGCCGCGGCATGCAACCCTCCGGTGGTCGGCCGTGTCGCTCCTGCCCGGCGCGCAACATGCAGGATGGGCGCGGCGCCTTGCGCTCGATGCCGCAGCCGGACTGCTCCGCAGCGATCATGATCTGATCCTGTCGACCGATGCCGATACCAACGTCTCCGATAGCTGGATCACGCGGATCGTGGCGCACGCCGACGTGGGCCACGACGCCATAGCCGGGCGCGCTTTGACTCTTCGAAGCGACCGCGCCGTTCTAGGCAAGGTCGCGCGACATCGGCTCGACCAGCTCGGCCGCTATTATACGGCCCTCGATTATTTGCGCGCGTCGGCCGAACCCGAACCGCATGACCCATGGCCTCGGCACTTTTATGAAGGTGGCGCGAGCATCGCCGTGACCCGCGGCGTCTACGACCGGATCGGCGGTGCGCCGACGCCACACGTCGCGGAGGATCGCGCACTCTTCGACCGGATCCGCGCCCATGGCGGCCGGGTCCGTCACCCGCTCGACGTCCGCGTGTTCACGTCCTGCCGGACAGCCGGGCGGGCGCCGGGGGGCATGGCCGACGCCGTGGCACGATGGATCGATCAACCGGTGGAGGCGCCGTTGCACGAAACCTATGCCGTTGCCGCCGCGCTCGACCCCGTCGCTGCCACCCCCGGCGATCAACTGAGCTTCGCCACGCTGCCCGACGCCATTCGCGAGGCGCAGGCGCTGATCCGCCTATCCCGGTTGGCCGATGCGCCACAGGTCGAGCCGGTACGCATCACGCCGGTCGCTGCGAACGACGGCGACCAGGTCACCCAGCGCGGCACGCAATTCCGCGACCGCATCGTCCCCGCTCTTGGGATAGTCGGTCTCACCAATCCAGTGGACCAGCAGCAGATGCCCGCCTGAGCGGACGGCGACCCGCAGATAGGCGGCGAGCGCAACGATATCCGCGCTGTCCCAGTAATAAACCACCTCAGAAAGCAGCACGAGATCGAACCGTCCAGCAGGAGCCTCGGCCGGCAAGTGCCGCTGCTCGATCGTGATGTTCGGCTGATCGGCGCAACGCGCGCGCGCCGCGGCCAGCGCGGTTTCCGAAACATCGACCGCGAGCAGCGCGTCGCAGCGTGCCCCCAACCGAGCCGTCAGCACGCCGTTCGCACAGCCGACCTCCAGGACGTTGGCAAACCGTTCTACGGGCAACGCCGCCAGTGTCTCGTCGTATTTCTGTGCCTCGTACGCGCTCGTCTCGAACGCCCAGGGATCGCCCTTGTCCTGATACAGCGCTTCGAAATATGCGGATTCGATCGATCGTTCACGGCGCATGCGGGGCCTCCAGCAACAGGGTCGTCGGTCTGTCGATCAACCGCAGCATCGCGCGCGGCAGTCGGAAATTCTCGCGCGCGCCGACGATCCGTCCGCCGCGCTGACTCCGGTGGCACGCCATCGCCCGACGCTGTCGCGCCCGCCCCGACGCAGTCGCGACAGAAAGCACGCGCACGCCGCGCAATCGCGTCGCCAGATCGGCCACCGTCCAGCCCCAGACGAGATAGTGGAACAGCCGGCATCGGATCCGTTTCGCAACAGCCTCCGCAAGCGCCGCGGCGGCTTCGTGGTCGCAGTGCGGCTCACCGGTCCATGTCACGGCAATGTTGCGGATCCTGCGGGCGCGGCACCACGCCGCCAACCGGTCTACGCTGCTGGTGAACAGCGCGTCGCCGGGCCGAGCGGGCGACGCATCGGGCCAGTCGAGGTACAGCGCATCGCGCGCACCGCCGAGGCACTGCAACGCGGCCCGCGCCTCACCGCGACGAAGGCCGGCGATCCGCGCCGCGCTCCAACCGGGCGCGTCCGGATGCGACCCCGAACCGTCGGTCACGAACGCGGTATGAATCCGCCCCCCGGCCGCCGCAATCGCGACGATCAGCGCGCCGCAGCCGAGCGTCTCGTCGTCTGGATGCGGCGCCAGGACCAACCACGGCCCCCGCGCTACCGCGGCCTGCACGGACATCGGCCGCGCGCGCCGCATGAGGCTGCTCCAGGCGTTGCCGCCCGGCGCTACCACCACCGGTCGTCACCCCAGCAATCATCCTCGAGCCACGCCGCGGCCGCGCGGTCGCGCGCCTGGTCGGGTACGGGCTGGCGCAGGTACAGCCCGAGATCGCGCGTGATCCGGTCGATCCGGCTGGCCGCGAAGAACGACGCGGTCCCGACCGAGCGAGCCGCCGCCTCCATCGTCCGCAACCCCGCCTCCTCGACGACGCCGCGGGTCATCAGCACGAACGGGATTGCCTCCGCCGCCTGGGTTTCCGCCAAGTGCGCCGCGCGCCGCACCCACAGGCCGGCACTCCGCGTCTCGGTCAGGCACGTAGCGAAGCGGGCGCGCTGGATCTGATCGGCGCCCTTCCCCGTCTCGACCAGATGATCGCGCAGATGCCGGACCAGCGCTTCGATCGCACCGAGCTGCACGGCGGTGAAGCGCCACGCGCCCGCGCTGAACCGCGGTTCGCGCTCGTAATCGTTCGGCGCACCGATCAGGCCGGCGCCGGTCAGCGCCATGGCTCCAAAGTCGAACCGTCCACTGCAGGTGCCGCGCATTCCCCGCACCTGCCACCCCGAATTGTCCGCGCGCACGGCTTCGTCGGCAATGTCGAGGAGCACCAATTGCTTGCCGCCTTCCGCGGTCCGCGCAGTCACCAGTATCCGGTCGATATGGCCGCCCCCCGTCGCGAAGCTCTTTGTACCGTCGAGGGTCCAGAGGCCATCCGGTGCAGAATGTATCGAAAGCCCCGGCGCCGGCTCGGTATTCCACACCCCAAACACGCGACCCGCCGCCAGGTCGGACGCAAGCAACCGCTGCTGCGGCTCGTCGCCGTAAGCCGCGACGAGCTGGACGGCGTTTACATGTCCCTCGAACACGCGGCCCAGGCTCAGATCGGCCCCGCCGATCGCGCGCAGGACGTCGAGCAACGCATCGACCTCGGTCGGCCCGTCGACCGTCTCGAACGCCGCCAGCGCGCCTGCGCCGTGCAACGCCGCGACGTGCTCCGCCGGGAACCCTTCGTCGGCATTGTCGTGGTCCCACGCGGCGGCGAGATGCCGGACGGCCTCGAGAACGGTCCAGTCGGTCGGATAGGTGGTCAGCGGATCGGCCCCCGGCTCGGCGCTCGGCTCCACGCCGCGCCCGTCGTCCCATACAACGCCGTGCAACCGCGAGCGTTGCGTAGGTCGATCTGAATTCCTCCACGATACGCAAGCAAACTACGCGCCCAAACCTTTGGTTAACGCTTCTGCGGCATGATCGCGACACTTGGACGAAAGATCGCGACACTTGGACGGGAGATCACGCGGTGCCACAACATCAGGACATTTTCGCGCTGCTCGGCAGGCCCATGCGGATAGCGCCGCATGATGCGTCGCGCCGACCCGCCGGCACGGACATGCCGCCGATCGCCGAACTCATCCGCCGGATCGACTGCGCGCTGCTCGACCGTCGCGCCGCCTGAGCGCAAGCCTTCAGTCGGGATCGCCGACGGCCCTCATCATCGCGGCATAGCTCTCGGCGGCGCGTCGTTCGCGCGGATCCTTGAACGTCCGCAACGGATCGGGCACCTCGCCGGTCGCGCACAGCACCGCCCACAAGGCAAACCGCCGCCCGGGCTCCCGTTCCGTCCCCAACGCGATCGACACCCGCTCGCGCCCCGCCTCTAGCGCCGGCTCGTCGAGCGTGTCGATCTCGGTCGTGCCGAAGAAATGCTGCGAGATCGCGTCCAGGTCCATGCCATCGTCATGCCGACGACCGCCGCGCAAGGCAATCGCACCGCATCGTCTATCTGTACCGTTCCCACGGTTGCGATCCGACGGCCCACCCCCTAAACGCGCCCTCAGACGCAAGCGTCCCGGACGGGTGGCCGAGTGGTTTAAGGCAACGGTCTTGAAAACCGTCGTAGGGGTAACTCTACCGTGGGTTCGAATCCCACCCCGTCCGCCAGTCTCTCGGTATAGTGTAGCAGACTAACCAAGCTACATTTACCGCCTGGTATGATCCATCTGCTATGGTCCCACGCACACTACGGTAGGGAATCATGGGCGCGAGCAATCTCCGGGAATCTCTCGAAACCAAGATGGGGCACTGGGCCGCGGAAGCCCGTGAGCATGCGGAAGAGATAGCGCGCATCGAATCGCTGTTTCAGCGCCTCGATGGATTGCGTGACCGGGAAGGTCGTCTTCGACACGTGCTGCAATGCGCGGATGTGGTGATGCAGGAGATCAACCCCGAATGGGTGGCTGGCGCGGTCAAGCCGATCAAGCAGCATGTTCACAAGTCATCGGTGCGTCCAGGTCAGACGACGAGGCTAACGCTCGATATCCTACGGGAGGCAGCGGCTCCGATACCTACTCGCAAGATCGCCTTGGAGGTGTTGAGGCGCAACGGCGACGAAACGCCCGACAAGGCCCAGATACGCAGCACCGTCAATGCCGTAGACTCAACCCTGCGGGCCAAGGAGAAGGACGGCATCGTCAAGCACACAGACGACTACGGTCGAAGCTGGTTCATCGCGGTGTAGCCTCGTGCTGGCGCGCTGACCAGCCGTGCAGAGGCAGGCACCGCGGTTTCAGGTACGGCGATCGGGGCGATCGTCGTTAGGTGGTCGCGATGACGTGGCTTGAAAGGGCGATCACTTCGTTCAGACGCGACCGAAGTCTGGTCATTCCCTGCGGGTACGACAGGCCCGACACGCCGATTGCGACCGCGCTTAGATTGCCAGTCGGAAGCTCCTCGCGCTGCACGATCTGCACGGGTTCATCGACAGACACACCATCGATGCTCGGATACAATAGGATGGCGTCCTCGGCACCGGTCGCCATCATGAAGGCCATCGCTTCATACCGGTCTGCAGCGGAAATCGGCTCGTAACCGCGTCCATCAGACCTCCATCGGCCTTTATACTTGGCATCGACCACCAATGGTCGACCGACGTCGACAATGGCGTCCGGAATCACCGTAACCGTCGAGATGCGACCGTTCCTGTCTAGCCTACCGAGGCTTGTCTCCTTCTGTAACTCGACACGCGCCGCGCCCAATGCGGCAACAAGCCCGCGCTCGATCAGCGTCTCCCAAGCCCGCCACATGTCCAAGGTGAACTCGAACGTCGCCTGATGGCCGGCACCAGGGCTCATGCTGGCCCCCTGCGCGAGTTCGAAGCACAAATCGTATGGCGATTGCCATACGGACAACCGGGGCGGCAGCAGCCTATGGAACCGACTGGGTGGCGTTACGGGTCGCCCCCATCGCGTCACCGTATCGGTCAGTCTGGCGGCAATCTCGGCGTTGCGAACATGCGGCAGCAGAACGAGCGCGCCGCGATGGATGGTTGCCCAATATTCGTTGTCCCGGCTCATGGCGTAGGAATCCTGACGCCATCCTTCCTCACCCGGATTGAGCAACACGTCGGGGTCCATTTCCCCCTCGGGTTCGAAACTCTCGATCGTCCTCGCGCGTCGCGTTCGCAGCGGCGCGCGCTGATTGCGTTCGATCGACAGGATGACGACGCGGGCGACCAGGTCAGCTAGACTGTTCGCCTCGGAAACAAGGGACGATATGGAGGAGGCGGTATCGATGTGTCCATGTCTGGTGATGACGGCAAGAAACACCAGATCAGCGTGCCAATCAGATCCGGGTGCGGCGAACTTCGGCCTGATCTCGAGCTCAATACGCGGGGACAATGCAATTACACCCGCGATGCCTTTAGCGGTCACGCCGTCGCTGCGGATCTCGATCGGGTTTTCCTTAAGCCCGTGGCGACGCTGCAGTCGCTCGCCATGGCGCCTGAGTAGCGCCTCGGCTTCCGATGCTGTTGACCGTGCCGCTGCTGCGATCTCCGCGATTACCGGTTCCGGCGTGCCGTATTCGGCGATGGTGATCCTGACGACGGGGCTACGCACCGGAAACGCGCTTCAGCACGCCGTAGATCGTTGACGGGTCGATGGTTGGCTCCACGATCCGCTGACGCTCGTCCTGACCATATGGGGCGTTGAGCACCTGATATCCCGCAGGATCGGTTCCGGCGTTCAAAGCCACTCCAACGCCGAGCACGTCACCGTAGAAGACCTCGCGCACGTGGGTGTGGATCTTGCGCCACCAGCCTGTAGCGAGCTCGAGCGCTTCCTGGATGGTCGCTGGAGCGTTCGGTTGCCCGAGGAAGATGCCGTGCCCAAGTTGGTAGTCTGCGGAACGGCCGATGGTGATCCGCTCGTTCACATGTTCCCATGCGCGGACGGCGGCCTCCGTCACGTGTGCCGGCCCGACTGGAGCTGGCGGCAGCGCAACTCCGACCCCGGCGGCAGCGAGATGAACTCTCGCCAGTGCCGGATCCGGCATGACCGGGATTGTCTCGAAACGGCGTAGGAAGGCGACGTCCAGAGGCTCGATCGAAGAGTCGGCCATGTTGATCGAGGACAGGATGTAGAGATGCCGTGACAGATAGACCGGCATCGTCGTGCCACTTTTGTCGAGGACCCGCATAGGCCAGCTGTTCAGCGTCGTCTGATCATTGTGGTCGAGTCGCTTGTCGGTTTCGATCGAGACGATGGCATCGCCGAAAAGCTGAACAGCGGGCCCTCGGTTCAGTTCATCGATCACCAGCAGCGCTGCGCCCCCTGACAACGCCTGATCGTTGGCACGGATCAGAGCGCCAGTCTCGACCATGAAGCCGATCGACGCGCTACCCGACGCGCCCACCATAGGCACGAACGCGCTAGTGAAATCGCGTGCCTTGGTGTTCGCGGAGAAAGCGATGCGCTCGACATGCCTCCCAGACCGTCCCGGACTCGGCATTGTCGGGATCGGCCCCTGCGGGGTGGGTGTGTTCGCCGGGATCGCGATGCGTGCCGAAGCGGAACGAGGGCCGCTGGACGGCGCCACAGGCGCCCAACTTGAGAACGCGTTCGCGACCGCCTGCATCAAGTGCGTTTTGCCACTCGACGGAGGTCCTGACAAAAGGACGTTCTGTCTTTCCGACAAGGCGCGAAGCACCGCATCGATGGTCGGTGTCGCGCTCACGGCTCCTTGGTCCACGACGTCTTGTTCACGAAATCCTTGTATCCCATCACGGCGTTGGTGGTCGCGGGCGTCTCCAACAGCTTCTCGAAGAAGTCGTTGATGCTCTTCTCCCAGATCTTGGCCTTCACGTCGTGTTCGGTCACGAACGCTATTCGCGGGGTGAGCGCCGTATCGTCCTCGAAGATCAACAGAAAGACTCTGCCCTTGTCGGAAGGCGGGGCAAGGTCGAGCTTGCTCACTTCGCCAAGACGACCCTCGTTGGCGCGGACCTCGGTAGGAGGCCAGTATCTCAATGTCTGGACCAGGTAAGGCTGATTTTCGTGCTGCATCTCCTTGGAAGGATTGGTCCGGTGCGTATCATCGGCGTGGACAGCGATGGGCGAAACGTAGACCGTCAACTGTTCGGTCGTGCCGTCCTTCTTCTTTCTGTTCCTGTGTTCCGGCTTGCCCTTGAACATGGCGTTAAACACGTCGTCGAATTTGTCGTACGGGCTGAACCTCTGGTCACGCGCTCCACCACCGCTTGTGCTGTCGGCGGAGGTCGCGCTGAACTTGCGCAGATCACCAGACTTCAACTCCTTAAAGACGAACCGCTTGACCGCACCGCTACCTGACATTTCAATCCGCTCCCCGTCTTACGATTGCGCGGTATGGTTGGCGGAAGAAGCCTCGCGGTCAAGTTCCACCTGCGATGGAACATAGGCCACAGCGCCGATGCGTTCGGCTTCGGCATTACGCTGCCCCGCTCGAACGCGCTGCCTGCCGGGCAGGGCTGCCAACAGGAAGTCGACCGTAACCGTCGAGCGCCGTTCACCCGGAAGCGCTGGCTGGCTGCGATCGATACTCGGGAAATCGCGGACGATCAACTCCAGATCGTTGCCGTCGAGACCATAGGCCCGAAGGCAGATCAGGTCGATGTCGCGCCGTGCCGTTGCGATGATCGACGGGGCGTCAGCGCTGCCGGACACGTCGGCAGCGACGATACGCTTTGCGGCGTCGATAATGCGCCGTGCGGGAAGCGACCCGGGCGTGATCGGTGGCAGCGGAACGCTCTGCAGAAGGAAATAGTTGACCGTCGTCGTGAGCACCCGGCGCAACAGCCAGTCGAATGCCATGCTGTTGACCATACCGCACCACAGGTGCAGCGCATCCTCGCCGGGGCTATTCGGAAACAGGACCGTGGGAACCTTGTTGCCGCAGGCCGCTCCCGCTGGCACGACCGCGGCGAGCATGGAGCGCTCGTTAGTCTGGCCGGCGATATCGCAGAAGGCGGCGCGAACGGTTCTGGCACGCGTGCGGCTCGCACCGGAAAGATGGACCGGATCGATCCAGAACTGCGGTCGAACCGAAGCGGAACCGAGCGGCGCGGCGTCCCAGATCGCCTTGCGGCCCGTCCCGTGGACGTAGCTCTTCGCCCCGAAGCGATGCTGATGAACCATCCGCCCTTCGACTAGCGGGAGGGTGTTCTTTGCGCGCCGTTCGAGGAAGTGGCGGCGTTCACGCGTCATATCCACCTCACGGCAGAACTCCGGATACCATACGTCGCCAGGTGTCTGCCAATCGACGCCCCGCTTGGCCATCTTTAGATAAAGGCGCCATTCTGCCGCATCCTTCACCTCGGGTACGGTCATATCCGGACGCAGGCCGCGCAACGTCGTGACTGGAACCTCGGTCGTTTCGCCGACGCTGCAACGGTCATCTAGACCAATTCCATGTTCGAGGGCGATGCGACCTGCGACCCGACGTCCGGTTCGGGCCTCTCCTGTCACGGCCAGAAACTTGAAGCGCGTATCGATCGCGAAGAATCGGGCGCGGTTGTCGAAGATCGTGATGCCGACGCGGTCGTATCGGTCGAGAAGCCGACGACGCAGTTCCTCGGTCCCACGCGATCGGATAAGGCCGGCCGGAAGCAGGGCGGCCATGCCGCCCCCCTCCGCAAGCTCCATCATCAGCTGGGTGAAGCCTGCGAAAAGATCCACCTCGCCGCCGCCGACCTGCATTCTGCCAGCAACCGAACGGGCGTATTCCCTGACTTCGTCCTGCCGGCGGAAGAGGTCGGGCGTTTCGCCAACGGTGTGGGCGGCGCCGTAATGCCTGACCTGCCCGTTCGCCAACGCCTCCTCATGCCGATGGACCTTGAGCTTTTCCCAAGGCGGGTTGCCGATGACTGAGCCAAACCCGGTCGGCGCGCCAGCCAGCCATTCGTCCGCAGGCCGAAGAAGGCTGTCCCCGACATACCATGCGCTGGTCATCGACCGCACGGCGCCGAGATCGCCGGTGAGGGATGCCAGAGAGAGACGCGCACCGCGCAGAGCTTCAGCCGACAGGTCAGCCGCGACGACGCGATCCGCAAGGAAACGCGCCGTTTCCTTGCGATCAGAACCGCAGGTGGCGACGGCCGTAGCGACGAGCAGGATTCCGGATCCTGCCGCCGGATCGATGACCGGGCGACGATCACGGTTAAGGGCCGCGACCTTGCCGCCGAGGAACGCGGCCAGCCGAAAATCGGTGTAGTGTGCGCCCGCCTTGCGCTGGTCCTGCGTGGAAAGACGTTCCCGGGCAAGCGCCGCGAGGGCGAGCGACGGATGCATCGGCGCATTCTTTATGAGGTCGAGGATGGCCCCTGCCGTGTCGTCCAGTGCCTCCCACGGCTCGATCGTGTCGATACCGAATGCGGCGTGGTATTCCAGAAGGTCGAAACCTCCGAGGCGGGCGGCTACGGCCTCGATCGCCTGCATGCGTCGTTCCGCGACACCACCCACGCGCCGCGTCTGGACGAACGCCTCGAGACGGCGCTCGGCCGGCAGGAGCAACTGCTGTTCAAGCGGCAATGGTGCGCTCATGCCCTCAACTCCTGCATGGTCGTGGTGGCGTCCTGGCGAGTGGCCCGCGCCGCGGCCCGGTGGGCGCGATAGGTGATCACGTATTCCGTAACCGTGTCACCGCGGCTGCTTGCCGTTCTGTTCGGACGATACCGTCCGATCCCATCGATGTCGGTGCACGCCACATCGCCGGTAAGATCGAGTGCGGTAAGCAGATCGTCCAGGTCAACGTGCCCTTCGGAACTGTAGGACAGGATTACCTGCCCGCAGGTGTAGCCAGTTACGGTGTCGATCAGAGCCTGCAACGCCTTACGTTTGTAGCAGAAGGCGGAAGCCTTGGCATGCCAAGGCCTCAAGCCACTGACGCCCTGCACCTCCGGCTTGTCGTCCAGCACGATGCTCTCAAGGATGTGGTAGTATGACGCATACTGCCGCTTCGTGTATGGCGGGTCGAGATAGACCAGATCGTCTTTCCCCACCTTCAGCCCCTCTGCATTACCGGTAGTCGCCTTCCAATCCACCGGTTGCGTTCTCAGGAGACGCGGCGTCATGGCGAGATCACGAAGAGCGTTGGGCTGCCAGCGCGACATGAAGCAGCCATAGGTTCCGGCAATGTTGGCAACCCTGTTAACCGCGCCGATGAGGTCGCCGAGCAGCAGCGCCTCCTCGTTTTGGTCGATCATCCCCGCAAGGCGCCAATCTGCAATGCGATCCCTGATAGCATCGAGCCGACATGCGTTCGGCTCCGAAAGATACATGCGGGCAATACCACCCCCCTCGGACCGACTGGACGCAGGGCTATAGGTGGCGTGAAAATAGCCGTCCACCGGTGCGAGGCCGTTAAGATCCTCCACGGCGGCCTCGTAACCACCCAATGGCTTGAATTGCGTTTCCGAAGCCGAGAGGAGTCGGGCGTGAGACATGACCATCGCGCTGGTCAGGGCATCGTTGACCCACACTGGCCAGCCTTCATCCGCTGCGGCCGACGCGACGGACCCTGTTCCGGCGAATGCATCGACGAAACGCCCGCCATCCTTCAGGAACGGCCTGATCGCGACTGAGAGTGGCTGGGTCAGCCTCGCCTTCGAGCCGATGTATCGAAAGGTCATGGTCGCTCGTCCTCAATCTGAATGCCTGTTCCGTCGCCGGGAACGACCGTGTGTTGTTCTAGGATGGCATCGCGGCATCCGCAAACGAGCTCGCGGCCCATCAACAAAGAAAACCCCGAGGTCGCAGAGCCACGGTGGGTGCCGTTTTCAATTTCCCGAGATGAACCGCGCACCCTCATCGGGACAGATCCATGGTGGTCCGGCCCAGTGACGAATGCGGACTACCGGGCCGTCTGATCTGCTGGGCACGGCGCAACACCGCTATCTGCTCGACGATGAGGCGGGCGTCGTAACCATCGGCGAGATACATGTGAATACCGTTCACCGCTTCGCTGGCGTAATCGCCGACGACTTCCTGGTCCGCTCGCTCCTTGATAGTGGAACGGGCGCGTGAGTCGGATGTGCTGGCCTTGTTGGCATCCTTGGCGGCCCGCCACCTATCACCTGCCTCACTCGCGTGGTGAGCCACGCGCTCAGCGCGGACTCGCATAACTGCATACCTCCGGAGATGCGTGACGCGATCCGTTATGCGGATCAGGCGTCTGTTGGCAGCCCTTGATACGAATGGCTGATCGCACCCGACCTCACGTGCAATCACCTCCTGGACCGGAAGAAACGGACTTTCGAGAAGCAAAGCCAATCGCTTGAGGATCATCCAGGATTTTTTAGGACGAGTCGTCATGATACGAAGAATACCGCATAATCCGTATAAAGACTATGCGAATTATGCGGTATTATGGTTTTAACTTCATTTACGAGAGATAGAGACGCGATGCATCACTGGACCCAGCCCGCGAAAGGATTGTCGTCGGTGCCACGCCACAAGTTGGCGGCACCGAACTGGTAATAGCCGCCGAACGTGCGCGAAGGTGGGGCCTGCATGATGCATCCCAACGCGCGCTCCAGCTTGGCGCGATCGTCGAGCTCGCGGTTGTTCTCGCGCCAGACGCCATCGCACGCGTAATAGGCGAGATTACCCAGCGGCAATTACGATGAGCGCATAGCGTCAATTAGGATGAGCGGTTGAGGGTCTGCTTTCGGGAGGGCGTAGCCCGAGCGAAAGCAGACCCTCAACCGCTCTGGCTTCACCTGCGGGTCGGCCCCGGCGAGTTA
>DATLXI010000008.1:0-31517 GCA_035575755.1 Sphingomonas sp. | reverse complement strand
CCGTTCAGCCTGAGCGAAGTCGAAGGCAAAGGGAATCCCTCACCCCCGATCCAATCCCTTCAAAAACCCCGCCGCCTGCGCCCGAATCGCCTTCTGATCCTCCGCATCCATCCGGTTCCAGTTGCGGTACGGCATCGCCATGCGCGGATTGTCGCCGAAGCGCTTCTCATGCCGCGCCAGGAAATCCCAATAGAGCGCGTTGAACGGACAGGCATCCTCGCCCACCCGCTGCTTCACATCATAGCGACAATACCCGCAATAATCGGACATGCGGTTGATATAGGCGCCCGACGAGACATAGGGTTTGGATGCGATGATCCCGCCATCGGCGAACTGGCTCATGCCGACGACATTGGGCAGCTCGACCCATTCATAGGCATCGACATAGATTTCCAGGTACCAGCGATGCACCTCCGCCGGGTCCGCACCGATCAGGATGGCGAAATTGCCGGTGACCATCAGCCGCTGGATATGATGCGCATGCGCGGTGTCGAGCGTCTGGCCGAGCGCCTCGGCCATGCAATGCATGTCGGTCTCGCCGGTCCAGTAAAAGCCGGGCAAGGGCCGGTTCGCGCGCAGGAAGTTGTGCTCCACATAATCCGGCCCGACATGCCAGTAGAGCCCGCGCACATATTCGCGCCAGCCGATGATCTGGCGGATATAGCCCTCGACCGCGTTCAGCGGCGCCCGGCCCGCCCGATATTCCGCCTCCGCCCGCCTGCACAAATCGAGCGGATCGAGCAGCCCCGAATTGATGTACGGCGACAGGATCGAGTGCCACAGATGCCTTTCGCCGGTGAGCATCGCATCCTCGTAATCGCCGAACTGCGGCAAGGCGTGCTTGAAGAAATTGGCCGCCTGCCGTTCGGCATCCGGCGCGGTCACCGCATAGTCGAACCCGTCGAGGCTCCCCGGATGGTCGGCGAACCGCTCCGCCACCAGCGCCAGCACGTCCTGCGTAATCGCATCCGGCTTGAACACGACGGGGCGCGGCATCAGTAGGTCGTTCTTCGCCGGCTTGCGGTTCTCCTTGTCGAAGTTCCAGCGATCGCCCTCGGGCTTGCCATCGGTCATCAGCAACCCGGTACGAGTCCGCATCTGGCGATAGAACCACTCCATCGTCAGCGTCTTGCGCTCCGCCGCCCAGTTTTCGAAATCGGCGTGACTGGCGAGGAAGCGGTCGTCGCTGCGGATCTCGACGGGGATGCCGAACAGCGTCTCCCAGCTTTCGAGCATCGCCATCACGCGCCACTCGCCGCCCTCGGTGACGACGATCCGCTCGGGGTCATGTCGCGCCACCGCGCGCGCGATCTCGCCGGTGAAGCTGCCCGCATTATCGGGGTCGTCGAGCCTGGTATACTCGACCGTCCAACCGGCTTCCCGCAGCGCCTCCGCGTGATGCCGCATCGCCGACAGGATATAGGCGATCTTGCGCTTGTGGTGACGGACATAGGTCGTCTCGTCGGCGACCTCCATCATCAGCACGACCGTCGTCGCGGGATCGCGGTCGCGCAGCGAGGCGAGGTCGATCGTCAGCTGGTCGCCGAGGATCGGCACGAGTGTGGTTTTCACGGGCTTCATCGCATCCTACATGGCGAGCATGACCGCTTCTCCCAACCCATTGCATCTCGGCCAGAACAGCGCCCTTCCCGCGTCTCCAAAAGAGGCCGTGCTCGATTATGTTCCGAACCCGCGCCCCGGCCGGACGTATCTGGTCCGCTTCGCCGTCCCCGAGTTCACGTCGCTCTGCCCCGTCACCGGCCAGCCCGACTTCGCGCATCTCGTCATCGACTATGTGCCCGGCGAGACGATCGTCGAATCGAAATCGCTGAAACTCTTCCTCGGCAGCTTCCGCAACCATGCCGGCTTCCATGAGGATTGCACCGTCGGGATCGGCGAACGGCTGTTCGACGAGATGAAGCCGCAATGGCTGCGGATCGGCGGCTATTGGTATCCCCGCGGCGGGATTCCGATCGACGTCTTCTGGCAGTCCGGTGCGCCGCCGCATGATCTGTGGCTGCCCGACCAAGGGGTTGCGCCCTATCGCGGCCGCGGTTGAACGAATGAAATTCGGGCACTGACTTAGGTAAGTAACATTCCCGTGCTGCGGTGCAGTATGAAGTGAAACTTTATGCTACCTGAACCGTTGAAATGATTGCGCGACCGGGTTTTCCCAGAAGTGCGCGCTCAAACGAGGGACAGGGTATGGTGAAACCGGCGGACGGTGGGAATATCGCGCGACTGGCGCTGATCGGTAATTTCCTGCCGAGACAGTGTGGCATCGCCACTTTCACGACCGACGTTTTCACGGCCATGCGCGCGCGCTTTCCCGAGATCGCCGTCGACGTCTACGCGATGGACGACCACCCCGGTCGATACGATTATCCCGCCGAAGTCACGGGGACGATCCCTGAGAATGACCTATCGGCCTATATCGACACCGCACGGAAGATCGAGGCCAGCGGCGCGCAGGCAATCTGGGTGCAGCATGAATATGGCATCTTCGGCGGTCCCGCAGGCGAGCATATCCTTGCGCTGCTCGATCGCACCACGCTGCCGGTCATCGTCACGCTTCATACCATTCTCGAAAAGCCCAATGCCGACCAGCGTCGTGTGCTCGAAGGTCTGCTGCGCCGTGCCGCACGCGTGATCGTCATGGCCGAGCGTGGTCGCGACATTCTCCAGCGCGTCTACGGTGCGAATGCCCGCCAGATCGTCATGATCCCGCACGGCGTGCCCGATCGCGCGCTGCTCGATCCGGCGACCCTGAAGGACAAGTTCGGCTGGGACGGTCGCAAGGTCGTGCTGACGTTCGGCCTGCTCGCCCCCAACAAGGGTATCGAGACGATCATCAACGCGCTGCCTGCGGTGATCGCGCGGCATCCCGACATGCTCTATGTCGTCCTAGGCGCGACCCATCCGAACCTCGTCGCGCATGAGGGCGAGAAGTACCGCGACAAGCTGAAGGCGCTCGCCGCTACCAACGGCGTGTCGGACAACATCGTCTTCATCGATGCGTTCCTCGAACACGGCGAACTCATCGATTATCTGCAGGCCGCCGACGTCTACGTCACGCCCTACACGAACCCCGCCCAGATCACGTCGGGCACGCTCAGCTACGCGATCGGCGTCGGCAAGCCCGTCATTTCGACGCCCTATGTCCATGCGACCGAGATCCTCGGGGATGGCCACGGCGTGCTCGTGCCGTTCGGCGACATCGACGCGTTCGCTCGCGAGATCGACGCGCTGCTGTCGAACGACCGCGATCGCAACCGCCTCGCCGAGCGTGCCTATGCGCGCGGGCGGACGATGATCTGGCCGAAGCTCGCCGAGGCCATGATGGCGGAGATCAATGCGATCGTTGCTGCCCGTCCCTTTCGCCTCGCCAAGGTGCCGACCCACCTGAAGCAGCTTTCGCCGGACTTCGCGGCAGTCGAGCGGATGAGCGATTCGACCGGCATGCTGCAGCATTCGATCTTCTCGGTCCCCGATCGTCGCCACGGCTATTGCATCGACGACAATTGCCGCGCGCTGATGCTGATGAGCGCGATGCCCGATCTCGACGAGGTTCAGCGCGACAAGTGGATGACGATCTATGCGTCGTTCGTGCAATATGCCTGGAACCCCGACGTCCGCCGCTTCCGCAACTTCATGAACTATGACCGCACGTGGTGCGAGGATGCGGGGTCGGAGGATTCGAACGGCCGCACGCTCTGGTCGCTCGGCGTCACCGCGCGCGACGCACAGGCGGGCAAGCATCGCGACTGGGCGACCGCGATGTTCGATTCGACCGCATCGATGGCGCTCGAACTCGGCAGCCTGCGGGCGCAATCGTTCGCGATGCTCGGCGCTGCGGCGATGCTGGAGGCCAAGCCCGGCCACCAGCTGTCGCTGTCGATCCTGGAGGCGTTCCCGAAAATCCATCTCGACCTGCTCGCGGCCGCGCGTCGGCCCGAATGGCAGTGGTTCGAGATTGTCCTCGCCTATGACAATGCCCGCCTGCCGCAGGCGCTCATCCGCGCCGGACAGGCGCTGGGTCGCCAGGACCTGATCGAGTGCGGTATCGCCACGCTCGACTGGATCGTCGCCAAGCAGACTTCGCCCGAGGGTCGCTTCCGCGCGGTGGGATCGGAAAGCTTCAATCGCCCCTATGCGGAGCCGTTGCAGTTCGACCAGCAGCCGCTCGAAGCACAGGCGACGGTCGATGCCTGCACCGCGGCGTTCGAAGCGACCGGCGACATGCGCTGGCATGACGAAGCGCAGCGCGCCTATGGCTGGTTCCTCGGCGCGAACGACCTCGACTTGCCGCTCGCGAGCGTGCTGGACGGCGGCTGTTTCGACGGTTTGATGCCGCATGGGCTCAATCGAAACCAGGGTGCCGAGTCGATTTTGGCCCTCCAACTGGCTAATTGTGCCATTTCGGGGGTATCAAAGGCAGCGCAAAGCGTGGCAGGAGCGAGCCGCGTCGTCGCCTAGCGGACTGTTTACAGCCCCGCTCGCCGCGATGCGCTGAGTGGAACGACGCGGGGCACTGCTACGATGGATCTGTTCAACCACCAGCTGCGGCTGCACGCGGACCCTTCGCGTGTCGTCGTGCGGCCGTTCCACATAGCGTGGGCGGGCAATGGCGGCGCTCCGAGCCGGACCGAGCGGCTCGTCGGCGAAGTGCTGGAGATGTCGCCCGCGCAGGCGCGCGCGCAGCTCGAGGTCGTGCTGAAGGATTTCGAAGCCCGTCACTGGCAGACGCGGCGCGTGTTCATGACCCGCTACGACCAGATCGAGGACATGCTCGGGCTCGACGGCGCCGAGATCGGCGACGAGAAGCGCCAGCTGATCGGCGCGTATTTCTGCCACGAGTACAGCTATGCCGCCGCCGCTTTGATGAACCCGAGCGCGGTGCCGCATTTCGACCAGTCGGGCATGCCACCGGGGTCGATGCGTATCCTGATGAGCTTGCGCGCGGTCGGCGAGGGTCACATCTCATCGGTCGCCTTCCGCGAGGGTATCATCACTTGCGAAAACCAGATGAAGCTTGCCCCCGAGCCGCCGTTCGCGACCGCGACCGACGCGGTCGGCAGCGGCGAGGACGAGATGCCCGAGGGCCCCGTCACCGTCTATCGCCACCGCGACAGCACGCTCAGCGGCACGGTGATCTTCCCGATCACGCAGGCGCAGTCGAAGGGCCTCGAGGATCTGCGCATCGTCCGCTTCCAGCACGAAGACGGCGAATACGAGTGGATCGGCACCTACACCGCGTATAACGGCTCGGTGATCCAGTCCGAACTGATGCGCACCCGCGATTTCCGCGCGTTCGATCTGGTGCCGATGACCGGTCCAGCGGCGCGCAACAAGGGCATGGCGCTGTTCCCGCGCAAGGTGAACGGCCAGTATATGATGATCGGCCGGCAGGACGGCGAGAACCTGTTCCTGCTGAAGTCCGACACGCTGACTGACTGGGACGATGGCGAGAAGATCCTGACGCCCGAATATCCGTGGGAGCTGGTGCAGATCGGCAATTGCGGCCCGCCAATCGAGCTCGACCAGGGCTGGTTGCTGCTGACGCACGGCGTCGGCGCGATGCGCAAATATTCGATCGGCGCGGTGCTGCTCGACAAGGACGATCCGTCGAAGGTGATCGGCCGGACGAAGCAGCCGATCCTGGCGGCCAAGGACCAGGACCGCGAGGGGTATGTACCCAACGTCGTCTATAGTTGTGGCGCGTTGAAGCATGGGGATACGATCTTCATGCCGTACGGGATTGCGGATAGTTCCGTGGGGTTTGCCTTCGTGCCGATCAAGGACATGCTCGCCGCTATGGCGTGAGGCGGCCTTAGCTCAAATGGGAGCGGGCGCTCGCCCGTCTTCCGGTGCGCGCCCTCTTCCGTTCGTCCTGAGTAGCCGTCGAGTAGCTGCTCTTGCAGCGTATCGAGACGGCGTATCGAAGGACAGGTTTGCGCACGGAACCCATGCTTCGATACGAGCCCTCGATACGCTGCAAGTGCAGCTACTCGGTCTCTACTCAGCACGAACGGTAGGGGTGTCGGGCACAGGCGCAGAAATAACCCCAGCGCTCTCCTGCAACCCGTTCTCCTGCGAACGCAGGAGCCCAGGATACCAAGCGAGAACGTGCGTAACCCTGGACTCCTGCGTTCGCAGGAGAACAGCCCTACCGCGAAGCCGCCATCGTCCGCCGGTACATCACCCACGTCAGCACCGCGAACAGCAGAGTCCCCCCAACCAGCGCCACGCTCGCAAACCCGTCGCCGACCAGCGCCAGCGGCGTTTCCTTGTTGGTCAGGTACACGATCCCCGCAAACCCAACGCCCCAGAGCGACTCCCCGACGATCATCCCCGTCGCGGTCAGCACGCCCATCCGCTTGGCCAGCTCGGGATCGCGCGCCCGGTCCGCCCAGCGGTCGTACATATAGCCGACGACCGCGCCGATCGTGACGGGCAACGTCACCGACATCGGCAGATACACGCCGAGCCCGACGCCCAGCGGCGGCAACCGCAACTTCCCCGCCTTCCCCAGCAGTTCGTCGACCGCGATCACGACCACGCCGGTCAGCGCGCCATAGCCTATCATCGCCCAGTTCAGATTACCCCCGAGCACCCCCTTGGCGAGCGCCGAGATCAACGCCGCCTGAGGCGCCGCCAGCGCATTAGGCCCCGCCCCCGGCGCGCCCGCAAACCCAAGCGTGCTGCCGAGCAAATTCAACACCGGCGGCACGACGATCGACCCGAACACCACGCCGATCAGCAAGGCGACCTGCTGCTTCCAGGGCGTCGCGCCGACCAGCTGCCCGGTCTTCAGATCCTGCAGATTGTCGTTCGAGATCGTCGCAATCCCGAACACGATGCCCGTCACGATCAGGCCGTAAGCGACCAACGCCTGCGTCGTCCCCGGCTCGACCGCACGGCCGAACCACGACACCAGCAGGATCGACGCCGCAAGAATGGCAAGGATGCCGATCCCCGAGACGGGCGAGTTCGACGCGCCGATCAGCCCCGCCATGTAGCCGCAGACCGCCGCGATCACGAGGCCGATGACGAGGATGAACACGAGGCTCCCCGCGATCAGCCCGACCGCCGACGCCTCCAGCGGACCGCCCTGCAGGACGGTCCACAGCAGGATGCCGATCGGCACCAGCATCGCCAGCGAGCCGATCCCGACGATCCCGATCGGAATGTCGCGCTCCTCCAGCGCCAGCACTTCGCCACCACGCTTGGCCGCCGACGCCGCCAGTGCCGAGCGCACGCCGCCGACAACAGGCCCGGCGATCTTGAGCAACGTCCAGATCGCCGCAACGCCGATCACGCCCGCGCCGAAGAACCGCACGTCCGAGCGGAACACGGTGGTCGCGATGACCTCTGCGGTACCCGTGATGCTCCCCCCAGACGTCAGGATCGGCAGCACGATCCACCAGCCGATGATGACGCCGGCGAACATCGCCATCCCGACCGAGATGCCGACCAGATGCCCCGCGCCGAGCAGCGCGAACGACAGTCCGCCCGAGATCCCGGTCGCACCCGCGCCGACGCGGAAATACGTCGCGGCCTCGGCGGCGACCAGCTTGGTCTGCGTCAGGATCGCGAACCCGGCCGAGACGACCGCATTGACGACGATGATGCCGAGCCCGCGCGCGCTCTCCTCGCCACCCTCGCGGCTGCCCGCGCCGACCTTGAGCACCTCAGCCGCGGCGCGACCTTCGGGATAGGGCAGCACGGTATCGACGACGAGCGCACGCCGCAGCGGCACCGAGAACAACACGCCGAGCACGCCGCCGAACATCGTGATCGCCGCAGTCGTGAAGAACGGAAAGCCCTGCCACCAGCCGATCATCACGAGGCCGGGCAGCACGAAAATAATCGCCGCCAGCGTCCCCGCGGCCGACGCGATCGTCTGGACGATGTTGTTCTCCAGGATCGTCGAATCCTTGAACGCCCGCAGCACCGCCATCGATATCACCGCGGCGGGGATCGATGTCGCGAAGGTCAGCCCGATCTTGAGCCCGAGATAGACGTTCGCCGCGGTGAACAGCAGCGTGATGATCCCGCCGAGCACGACGCCCCGGAAGGTAAGTTCGCGCATGCTCGTTTCGGGTGCGCCCGTCCCGGGTACGCCCCGCGTCGCGTCGGTCATCTGGTCAACCTCAAAGCAATTTGAGCGACCTGTGCCATGATGTGGGGTCAGAGGAAACCGTATCGACCGTGACGCGCGTGTTTCTCAAACCCGATCGTTCTCCTGCGAAAGCAGGAGCCCAGGAGTCTCGAACGCCGGGCGGCGTTGTTCTGCTTGGTCCTGGGTTCCTGCGTGCGCAGGAAAACAGAGAGTGAGGGCGGGCTGACCCGATCCACCCCAACCTACCGAACCGCCATCCGCCGCGCGAAATGCACCTCGACCGCGCGAGTCACGCTCTCCGCGATCCGGTGCCGGCCCTCGGCGCTGTCGAGGAACGCCGCGTCCTGCGGGTTGGAGATATACCCCGTCTCGAACAGGATCGACGGCATGTCCGGCGCCTTCAGCACCATCAGCGACGCCATCCGGTGAAAGTTCGCTTTCAGCGGCATCAACGGCTTGGCCTCGCGCCCGAGCAGCCGCGCGAACGTCGCCGACGCGTTCATCGTCTCGCGCTGCGTCAGGTCGATCAGGATCGACGACACGTCGGCCGGCGCCCCGCCGAGGTTGACGCCGGAGATCACGTCCGCCTTGTTCTCGCGCGCCGCCAGCCGTGCGGCTTCCTTGTCGGAGGCGACCTCGGACAGCGTATAGGCGCTCGCGCCGGTCGCATATTCCGAACCCGTGCTGTCGCAGTGGATCGAAATGAACAAATCGCCCTTCAGCCGCCGCGCAACACCGTAGCGCTCGCGCAGCACCAGGTACCGGTCGTCGTCCCGCGTCAGCGCCACGCGCACGCGGCCCGATGCGAGCAATTCGTCACGAATGGCGCGCGCGACCTTCAGCGTGACATCCTTCTCGCGCAGCCCGTCAGGCCCGATCGCGCCCGGATCGACGCCGCCATGCCCCGCATCGATCACCACCAGCGGCCGCGTATCGTCGCCCTGCACGCGCGGCAGTTTCATCCCTCGTGCCTTAGGTGGCACCGCGACCGACACCTTGTATTTCGGCCGCGCCCGCGCGCCGAAGCTGAACGGGAAGAAGTTGAGCGGCCCGGCAAGTCCTGCCTGCGCGAACTGGTCGCCATCGACTTTTCGGAGCGCCAGCGTCAGTTCGCGCCCATCGGAATCGAACCCGCCATCGGTCACGATCGCCGGCTCGGCGAGGTCGAACACGATCCGCGCGCCCGATCCGCGCCGGACCTGAGTCACGCCCGTCACCAGTCCCCGTGCCGCGAAGTCCCGCCCCGGCGCGACCCCCGACACGTCGACCGCGATCTGGTTCGGCCCGGTCAGCACCTGGCTGGCGGCATTGCCAACCGCGTCGTCGAAGCGGATGACGATCTGCCCGCCCCGAATCGCGACGCTCTGCACGGTCGCTGCCCAGGCAGGGACGCTCGTCAGCCAGCCGGCCATGAGGGCGATTACCGAGAACACCCCGCGTCCATGCCGTGCGGGCGTGCCGCCGGTCCAGCGAAAAGCCATGAGATACCCCTTCGATCGATACATCCGATCCTTGCACCCCCGCTACGCCCCCACGTCCCAAGACCGCGTTGCGGTGCGAGGTTAATTTCCCGTTTGCCATGAATAGGCCGGCAAGGCTCTGCCGCGCCGGCAACTCTGCGCTTCCCTGCCCGTATTTCGAGGCGAAACGTCGTCGCAAACCCACCCAATTCGGCCCAGTTGCGGGATCGGGTATGCAGTGCTAGTCCTGTCGTACAGCCGTGTGTCGCCTGGATTTTACCAGCGACGCGCCGGTCTCCACGCCCGCCGGCGGATCCTTCGCCGGCGCGGCACTTCAGGTTGACGCTCGAATGACGCATTCCCCCCGCCCCGCACTCCGACCGGCTTTCGCCGACGGACTCGCGGTCGTGCGGGCGCCGCAGGGAGAGTTCCCGCGGCATGCGACCCGAGCAGAGGCAGTTTCGCACACCATCCGCGAGTCCGGGCGTCCGTGCCCGACCGCACCACCATCAAGCGCGCGACGGCTGCCGACAGGCCCGGCGCGCGCGCGGAGAATCTATTATGACAACGCGTATGCTGATCGACGCACGCCACCGGGAAGAAACCCGGATCGCCGTCGTCAAGGGTAACCGGATCGAGGAATTCGATTTCGAGAGTGCCGAACGCAAGCAGCTCAAGGGCAATATCTACCTCGCCAAGGTGACGCGGGTCGAGCCGTCGCTCCAGGCGGCGTTCATCGATTACGGCGGCAATCGCCACGGCTTCCTCGCGTTCAGCGAGATCCACCCCGATTACTACCAGATCCCCAAGGAAGACCGCGACGCGCTGCTCCGCGAAGAAGCCGAGCACGCCGCCGAGGAAGCCGCCCTGCGCGCCGACTATGATTCGGACGATGAGGACGGCGACGACGAGGACGATGTCGAGCGCTTCGAGGACGATGGCGGGCTAGACCCCGACGTCGCCGAAGACCTCGAAGGCGGCGAAGAGTCGGGCGAGGCCCCGCGTCGCAAGCGCAAGCCAAACGCCGACGATGCCGCGGTCGAGGATCTGCGCGAGCGTCGCATGAACCTGCGCCGCCGCTACAAGATTCAGGACGTGATCCATCGCCGCCAGGTGCTGCTCGTCCAGGTCGTCAAGGAGGAGCGCGGCAACAAGGGCGCGGCGCTGACCACCTATCTGTCGCTGGCCGGTCGCTACTGCGTGCTCATGCCCAACACGTCGCACGGCGGCGGGATCTCGCGGAAGATCAGCAACGCGGGCGATCGCAAGCGCCTCAAGACGATCATGGCCGACATGCAGCTGCCGCCGTCGATGGGCTGCATCGTCCGCACCGCCGGGCTCCAGCGCAGCAAGGTCGAGATCAAGCGCGACTTCGATTACCTCGCCCGCCTGTGGGACGGCATCCGCGAGGCCACGCTGAAAGCGTCTGCCCCCGCGCTCGTCTACGGCGACAGCGACCTGATCAAGCGCGCGATCCGCGACATCTACAACAAGGAAATCGAAGAGGTCATCGTCGAGGGCGAGGACGGCTATCGCCAGGCGCGCGAGTTCATGCGCCTGCTGATGCCGACGCACGCGCGGCGCATCAAGCATTACGCCGACCCCGTGCCGCTGTTCCAGCGCGCCGGCGTCGAGGATCAGCTGTCGGCGATGTACCATCCCGTCGTCCAGCTGAAGTCGGGCGGCTATCTGGTCATCAACCCGACCGAGGCGCTCGTCTCGATCGACATCAACTCTGGTCGGTCGACGCGCGAGCATTCGATCGAGCAGACCGCGACCGCGACCAACCTCGAGGCCGCGCAGGAAATCGGCCGCCAGCTCCGGCTGCGCGACATGGCCGGGCTCGTCGTCATCGACTTCATCGACATGGATAACAATTCCAACGTCCGTAAGGTCGAGAAGGCGATGAAGGAGGCGCTCAAGAACGATCGCGCGCGCATCCAGATCGGTCGCATCTCGTCGTTCGGCCTGATGGAAATGAGCCGCCAGCGGCTGCGCACCGGCGTGCTCGAGGCGTCCACCCGCACCTGCCCGCATTGCGAGGGCACCGGGCTGGTCCGCACCGCGTCGTCGTCGGGCATCTCGGCGCTTCGCCTGATCGAAGACGAGGCCGCCCGCGGTCGCGGTTCGCTGCTGACGCTGCGCGCGAGCCAGGAAGCCGCGGTCTACATCCTCAACCGCAAGCGCGCCGACATCGCCGAGATCGAGGATCGCTACGGCGTGATCGTCGAGATCATCCCCGGCCAGGACGAGGAAGGCGCGCACATGACGGTCGAGGCCAGCGGCCCGCCGCCAGCCCATGCGCCGAAATTCGTCCAGATCATCGAGGAAGACGAGGACGACCTTCCCGAGGAGATCGAGGACGAGATCGAGGAAGACGAGGTCGAGGAGGTCGAGGCCGAGCAGCCGCGTCGTCGTGAGAATGGCCGCGAGGGTAATGGCGAGCAGCGCGCACCCCGCGAAGGTCGCGATGCAGACGGTGAAGGCGGCAAGAAACGTCGCCGTCGTCGCGGCCGTCGCGGTCGCGCGCGTCCCGGTGAAGAGGGCGCGGTCGAAGGCACCAACGAGGAGGGCTTCGACGCCGATACCCCCGACACCAATAATGTCGAGGAAATCGACGAGGTCGAGGGCGATATCGTCGAAGTCGGCGGTGTGGTCGAGGGCGTCGAGGGCGCGGTTTCGGCCGAGCCGGCGAACGGCGCGGATGGCGAAGGCCGTCGTCGTCGCGGCCGTCGTGGTCGTCGCGGCGGACGTCGTAACGAGCAGGGTAACGAGCAGGGCAACGTCGCCGTCAGCAGCATCGACGATGCCCAGCTGATCGCCGAGGCGCCCGAGCCGGAGCCGTATGAGCCGGTCGAGTCGACCTATGCCGAGCCGGACTTCGACGAAGCCCCCGCTTCGCCGGTCGCAGCCCCCGTGGTTGCCGCCCCGGCGGTTGCGGAAGCGCCCAAGATGCGTCGTCGTCCGCGTGCCCGCGCTGCGGCCGCCGCGACCAACATCGCGGAAGCGGTGACCGAAGCGGCGCCCAAGCCCCGTCGCGGTCGCAAGCCGCGCGCGGTCGAAGCGGAAGCGGTTGCGCCAGAGCCGGCCGTTCCGGAGCCTGTGGTTCCCGAACTGGTCGTTCCGGAGCCGGTAGCTGCCGAGCCCGTCGCGGCGGAACCGGTAGCGACCGAACCCGCCCCCAAGGCTGGCCGTCGTCGCCGCGCTGCGGTTGCCGACGCGACGATGGAGGAGGTGAACGCAACCCCCGCCGAGACCATCGAAGCTTCGGCCCCCAAGCCGAAGCGCGCACGTCGCAAGGCGAGCGATGCGGCGGTGGAGGCCCCCGTCGAGGAGGCGCCTGCAAAGGTCGCCAAGCCGCGCGGTCGTCCGCGGAAGGTCGTGGTCGAAGCGGGCGACGCCGCCCCGACCAGCGAGGCCCTCGCCGCGCCGATCGAGACGGCCTCGGTCAAGGCGGAGGTCCAGCCACAGGATCTTCCCATCGACGACGCGAACGACGCCAATGACGACCCCGACGGCGCCCCCCGCCGCGGCTGGTGGCAGCGCACCTTCGGCTAACGCTTGAGAGGCGCTTCACCAAAGAACGGGCGCGACCGAAAGGCCGCGCCCGTTTCCGTTTGTGGGGGTGCGAGAAACACAGAAGACTGTTTCCCCGCGAAGGCGGGGACCCAGACTGGGCTCCCGCCTTCGCGGGAGAACAAGGGGGCCGGGCGGATCAGGGATGGCTCATCTCTGAGATCCCCGCCACTCCGAACAAGCCCACCACCTCGAACAGGCTCACTACCCCGGCGAAGGCCGGGGCCCAATTGGCAAGGTCGCAGTAACGAAGCGATGCCCTCCGTCAGCGACGTCCCCCACCTGGACCCCGGCCTCGACCGGGGAGGTGCGAACGGCAGCGACATGCAAATCCGGCCACCAAAAAAAACCGTCACCCCAGCGAAAGCTGGGGTCTCCCCCTGAGGCTCGCGACGCGCACCAAACAGCGAGATCCCAGCTTCCGCTGGGATGACGATTGGTTGCTGGGATGACGGTTGGTCCATTGGGATGACGGTTGGTCCGCTGCGTTGCCCGTTGGCTCGCTGCGATGACGGTTAGTCCGCTGCGTTGACGGTTAGTCCTCTCGAATGACGGTGAGTCCGCTCGGATGACGGTTGGTCCGCTGCGTTGACGGTTGGTGCGCTGCGTTGACGATCGATCCGCCGGGATGACGGAGTTTCAGCCACCCACCCCCGCGCGCCCCCAAACGAAACCCCTGTCCTACACCCCCAAACCCTGCTCCCCTCCCCCAATGCAATCCGCCCCCTCCGCCACCCCGACAAAACCCGCGCGAGCGTCTGCACTTTCTATACTTCACTCTGTCGCAGCGCTCTCCGCGCCACCACCGCACAACGGTTGCCCCCCCGCCCCCAATCGACGATACCGGGCAATATGAAGCGCTTCGTAGCCGCCGTGACCACCGCCCTCCTGCTCTGGGCGCAACCCGCCTACGCGCAGTCGATTCTCCGCGACGCAGAGACCGAATCGATGTTCGCCGAGATGTCGAACCCGCTCGTCAGAGCTGCCGGCCTGTCGACCCGCGACGTGAAGGTCGTCCTGATCAACGACGAATCGATCAACGCGTTCGTCGCCGGCGGGCAGACCGTCTACGTCCATTCGGGCCTGATCCAGGCGGCCGACAACGCCAACGAGGTCCAGGGCGTTATCGCGCACGAGCTCGGCCACATCGCCGACGGCCATGTCGTCCTCGCCGATCGCGGCACGAAACCGGCGATGGGCATGTACCTGCTCTCGATGGTACTCGGCCTCGCCGCGATGGCGGCCGGCAGCGGCGAGGCCGGCGCGGGCATCATGGCCGCCGGGCAACAGGCGGCGATGGGAAGCTACCTCTCGTTCAGCCGCGTCCAGGAATCGACCGCGGACGCGACCGGCGCGAAGTTCCTGCGCGAGGCGAACGTATCGGGCCGCGGCATGCTCAGCTTCTTCAAGAAACTGCAGCAGCAGGAATATCGCTTCGGCACCGCCAATATCGATCCGTTCATGCAGTCGCATCCGCTGTCGGGCGAGCGCGTCGCGACGCTCACCGCCGACCTGCAAGCCTCGCCCGCCTGGGCCAACAAGCCCGACGCCGCGCTGGAGGAACGCTTCCGCCGCGTGAAGGCGAAGCTCGCGGGCTACGTCATGCCCGCCGACCAGACGCTGCAGGCCTATCCGCCGAGCAACCAGTCGATCTACGCGCATTATGCCCGCGCCTATGCCTATCACAAGGCCGGCTATCCCGACAAAGCCGACGCCGAGGCCAACGCGCTGGTGAAGGCCGAGCCGACCGACCCCTATTTCCTCGAGATCAAGGGTCAGATCCTACTCGAAGCCGGCAAGCCGACCGACGCGCTCGTGCCGCTGCGCGAGGCGACCGAGGGGTCGCGCAACAACCCGTTGATCGCCACCACCTTCGGCCATGCGCTGATCGCGACCGAGAACAAGGCCAACTATCCGGAGGCGACCAAGGTCCTGCGCACTGCGGTCGGTCGCGACGACCAGAATCCGTTCGCTTGGATGCAGCTCGGCACCGTCTACGAGCTGACCGGCGACACCGCGCGCGCCGCGCTCGCCACTGCCGAGCGCGCGAGCATGGGCGGCGACATGCGGACCGCATCGGCGAGCGCGCAATATGCGCTGGCGAACATTCCGGCGAACACGACCGACTGGATCCGCGCGCAGGATATCGCGATGGCCGCGCAGAACGAGATGGACGACAATCCCAAGCAGTATAAGCGCCGCAGATGAGCAAATTTGCATTTCCGGCGATTGCCGTCGCCGGCGCGGTGATCGGCGGCCTCGCCGTCTGGGGCTATGATCGCCAGGGCGGCGGGCTCGAGCGGGCACGGGTCGAGTCGATCGTCCACGACTACGTCCTCGCCCACCCCGAGATCCTCCCCGAAGCGATGGAGAAACTGCGCGATCGCGAGTCCGGCAAGACCGTCACCGCCAACCGCGATGCGATCGTCGAGCCGTTCGGCAGCGCCTGGGCCGGCAACCCCAAGGGCGACGTCACGCTGGTCGAGTATTACGACTATAATTGCGGTTATTGCCGCGCGAGCCTGCCGACGATCGCCAAGCTGATCGCCGCCGACCCCAAGGTCCGTATCGTCTTCCGCGAACTCCCGATCCTCAGCGCGGAGAGCCGCATCGCCGCGCGCGCCAGCCTTGCGGCGGCGCAGCAGGGCAAGTTCGCCGCGTTCCACGACGCGCTCTATGCCGGCGGCCCGGTCAGCGACGCGTCCATCGCCGCCGCGGCGAGCAAGACCGGCGTCGACACGAGCCAAGTGGCATTCGTGAAGACCGCCGATGCGGAAATCGCCAAGAACATGGAAACCGCCGCCAAGCTCGGCATGACCGGCACCCCCAGCTGGGTGGTCGGCGACCGTGTCCTCTCCGGCGCGCTGCCGCTGGAGGATTTGCAAAAGGCGGTCGCTGCAGCGCGGGCGGGCTAACCCCACCCACTCCGTCATCCTGACGAAAGTCAGGACCCAGAGCCACGATCGAAGCGCGTATGGCTCTGGATCCTGGGTCAAGCCCAGGATGACGGGAATGAGGCGGAAGCTCTTACTTTTTCACCCCCCCCACCCCACATCCGCCTCACGAAAAAGGGGTGCCAATGACCGAAACGATCCTGTCCATCGCGGGCGTCAGTAAAACCTACAAGAGCGGCACCACAGCCCTCCACCCTGTCGACCTGAACATCCGCAAGGGCGAGATCTTCGCGCTCCTCGGCCCCAACGGCGCCGGCAAGACCACGCTCATCAGCATCATCTGCGGCATCGTCACGCCCACCACCGGCACCATCACGGTCGCCGGCTACGACGCGGTCCACGACTATAAGCAGACCCGCAGCCGCATCGGCCTGGTCCCGCAGGAGCTCAACGTCGACATGTTTGAGACGGTGCTCGCCACCGTCACCTTCAGCCGCCGCCTGTTCGGCCGCTCCGGCCACAGCGATTACATCGAACAGGTGCTCCGTGACCTCTCGCTCTGGGACAAGCGCGACGCGAAGATCCGCGAACTGTCGGGCGGGATGAAGCGCCGCGTGCTGATCGCGAAAGCGCTCGCGCACGAACCCGAGATCCTCTTCCTCGACGAACCCACCGCGGGCGTCGACGTGGCGCTCCGCCGCGACATGTGGAAACTCGTCCACCGCCTGCGCGAAGGCGGCACGACGATCATCCTGACGACGCATTACATCGAGGAAGCCGAGGAAATGGCCGACCGCGTCGGCGTCATCGACAAGGGCAAATTGCTGTTGGTCGACGACAAGGCGGCGCTGATGAAGCAGCTCGGCAAGCGCGAACTGGACGTCTCGCTCCAGGATCCGATGACGGTCATTCCGCCCGAGCTCGCGGAGTGGGACGTATCGCTCCAGGACGACGGCAAACGGCTTCGCTACGTGTTCGACGCGCAGGCCGACCATACCGGTATCCCGTCATTGTTGCGGAAACTCGGCGACCTCGGGATCGGCTTCAAGGATCTCGAAACCAGCAAATCGAGCCTCGAAGATATCTTCGTCGATCTCGTCGGAGAGCGTGCATGACCCCGTCCCTGATCAATACCCATGGCATCTGGGCGATCTATCGCTTCGAAATGGCGCGCGCGCTGCGCACGCTGTGGCAGAGCCTCGTCACGCCCGTGCTGACGACGTCGCTGTATTTCATCGTCTTCGGCGGTGCGATTGGCAGCCGCATGCAACAGGTCGGCGGCGTCGAATATGGCAGCTTCATCGTCCCCGGCCTGATCATGCTGTCGCTGCTCACGCAGAGCATTTCGAACGCCTCGATCGGGATCTACTTCCCCAAATTCACCGGCACGATCTACGAGCTGCTGTCGGCGCCCGTCTCGGCGATGGAGATGGTGGTCGGCTATGTCGGCGCGGCGATGACCAAGTCTGTCATCCTCGGCCTGATCATCCTCGCCACGGCCGCGTGCTTCGTGCCGCTCAGGATCGAGCACCCGCTCGCGATGATCGCGTTCCTAATCCTGACCGCGATGGCGTTCAGCCTGTTCGGGTTCATCATCGGCGTCTGGGCGAATGGCTTCGAACAACTGAACTTCGTCCCAGCGCTGCTGATCACGCCGCTGACCTTCCTCGGCGGCGCATTCTACTCGATCGACATGCTGCCCCAGCCATGGCGCACCGTCAGCCTGTTCAACCCGGTCGTGTACCTGGTGAGCGGCTTCCGCTGGAGCTTCTTCGGCGTCGGCGATGTCGCGGTCGGGGTGAGCCTGGCGGTGACGGCGGGTTTCCTGGCGGCGTGCCTGCTGGTGATCGCGTGGATCTTCAAGACCGGCTGGCGGATGAAGAACTGAAGAGAGATCAAGCTTTCGACTACCGCATCACCGGCAAGGTAATCCGCGAGCCCGAACAAACCTTCTGCGTCGCCTTCACGTAATCTCCCGGCTTCGCCCGCGCGATATTCGCCACGAACGATTGCGGGTTGCGGTCGATCATCGGGAACCAGCTCGACTGGACCTGCACCATGATCCGGTGTCCCGCCTTGAACACATGGTCATGGTCGCGCAACGGCACGTCCCACGCGACGACCTTGCCCGGCACCAGCGGCTGCGGCGCGGTGTCGCTGGCGAGGAACCGCCCGCGCCGCACCTCCATAGCGATCGGCAACTGATAGCCGTTGAGCGTCTTTGCATAATCCCCGGGCTTCGCCTGCGAGGCGTCGAACGTCTCGGTATCGTCGGGCAACACGTCGATCAGCTTCACCACGAAATCGCTGTCCGTCCCGCTCGTCGATGCCTGCAACGTCGCAGACAGCGCCCCCGTCACGGTGAGGTCCGCCGTCAGCGGCTCCGACACATAGCCCAGCACGTCCGGCCGGTGATCGACGAAACGTTGGTCGTCCGCCTCCCACCACGACCAGTCGGGGCTGGCATAGGTCGCCGACATCGGTCGCCGGCGGAACGGCACCGGGTTCGCCGGATCGGACACATAATCGCGGCACGCCTCGCCCGCAGCCGGTGCGGTGAACGACAGGCTGCCGTCCGCGTGGAGGTACAGGTCGGTCGCCTTCGCCCCGGTCGGCGGCCACGCGGCATAGGTCTTCCAGACGTTCGAGCCCGACTGGAACATCTTGGCCGCAAAGTCCGGCCGCGGGCCCTTGCCGTGCAGCCAATAGGCAAAGAACGGCGCCTGGATCTGCTCCTGGAACTGCGTGCCGCTCGCCGTACCGAGCGGGATCGGGCCTAGATGATCCGCCGTCCCCTGCCACCCGCCATGCCGCCACGGCCCCGCCACCATCTGCGCGAGATGGTTCGGATCGTTGCGCTTCTGCCTGGCGTAGATCTGCCACGAGCCCCACGGATCCTCCTGGTCCCAGAACCCCGCCACGTTCAGCGTCGGCACGGTCGTCTTGCCGAGCGCGTCGGTCCAGCGCTGCGCGGTATAGAAGCTGTCGTGATTGGGATGGTCGAGCAGCGCGGTGTACATCGGCACCCGCCCCTTGAAGACGGTGCGGTCGATCGCCTCCGCCGATCCGGCCTTGAGGAAGTAATCGTAGGTATCGCTCGGATAGGCGAAGTCGGAATTCTTCGTCTTGTCGAGTTGCAGCGACGACACCCAGTCGGTCGCATAACTGAGCCGCAGCGCGCCATTGCGGTGGAGGTCGTCCGACTGCCAGTAATCGATCCACGCCGCCTGCGGCGAGACCGCCTTCAGCGCCGGATGCGGCTTCGCCAACGCCACCGCAGCGGCGAAACCGGGATAGGATACGCCCCACATCCCGACCTTGCCGGTATTGGCGGGGACGTTCTTCACCAGCCAGTCGACCGTGTCGTACGCATCCGTTGCCTCGTCGACGGCCTTGGGGTCGTTCGGATGCACCGCGGTCGACAGCGTGAACACCCCGTCCGACTTGAACCGCCCGCGCATCGACTGGAACACGAAGACATAGCCGTCCTTCATCAGCGCCGCGAACCGGTTCGCGCTGGCGAACGGCGCATCCGGCACGCCGTAGGGCGTGCGCTGGAGCAGGATCGGCAGCGGCCCCGTCATCCCGCGTGGCCGCATGATGACGGTCTGCAACTTCGCCCCGTCGCGCATCGGCACCATCACCTCCTGATAGGTGAAGGGGGACTCGGTCGCCGCCTGCGTGGGCGTCTGTGCGACGGTGGCACCGGGCACCGCGACGGTGATCGCCAGCGCGAGCAGGAGGGCGTTGCGTGACATCGGAGTCCTTTCGTAAAATCGTGCGGCAATTGGACGAACCCGCGCCGACGAAGTCAAGCCGCGCGCCATGCTCCGGTCAGCATCGGCCGCACCACCAGCGAATTGAGATCGATCAGCGCGTGCAGGGCCATCGCCAGCACGAGCGATCCGGTCATCAGGTAGACCGCGGCCATCAGCGCCCCCACGATCGTGGTCGCGATCACGCCCGCCCAGCCTTGGTACAGGTGCAACGCCCCGAACGCCGCGACCGCCACGCCGAACGCGACGAGGGCATTGCCGGTGACGAGCGCGATCAGCAGCGGCAGGAACAGGCGGAACGCGAGTTCCTCGGTCACGCCCGCCGCGATCGCCATCGCGGCGGCATGCGCGATCTCCGGTCGGTTGCGCGGAAGCAGCGACCCGACATTGCCGATCGGCTTGAGGATGCGCCACGTCCGGCGGGTCGCGAGGAAGGCACCGATGACGAGCCCCGCCAGCGCGCCGCCACCCATCATCCCGCATACGAAGGCACGGCTGTCTCCTCCGAAATTCGGCAGCAACTCTTGGAGGGCAGCGAACTCGGGCGGAACCGTGAGAAGCGCGTCCAGCCTGCCGAGGAGGGCCAGCCCGATCAGCGCCGGCAGGGCGAATGCAATCGCCGCCTTGGCGATCCACAGGCGGTAGGTCTTCTGGCGCGAGGCGGTGTCGGAAAGCCGCTTCAATCGACGATAGCCGAGCAGGTCGCCTTTCAGGAACCAGACGATCGCCATGATCGCAACGAGGAGCAGGGCGTTGGGGAGGATCACCGCGGGACACTCACGCTAGCACGCCTTGTTATCCGGCGAAGGTTTGTTCTCCCGCGGAGGCGGGAGCCCAGACTGAATCCCCGCCTCGCGGGGAGACAGTCTTTTGGCTCGACTTCCGTCCTAAACACCGCCCCGGCGAAGGCTGGGGTCCAGTTGGGGGACGTTGCTAACGCAGGACTGCGCGTCGTTACTGCGACCTCTCCAACTGGGCCCCGGCCTTCGCCGGGGTGGTGCTGGTGGAGGGTCGATCTCCAACTACAAACCAGCCGATCAGTCCGTACGATGCTCACCCTTAACCCAGCGCACCGTCCCCGAAGACGCGCGCATCACCACGCTCTCGGTCGTCATCTTGCCCTTCTTCCGCTTCACGCCGGCCAGCAGCGAGCCGTCGGTCACCCCCGTCGCCGCGAAGATGCAGTCGCCCTTGGCAAGTTCGGAAAGGTCATACTGCTTGTCGAGATCGGTGATCCCCCACTTCGCCGCACGCCCACGCTCGTCGTCGTTACGGAACAGCAACCGCCCCTTGAATTGCCCCCCGACGCAGCGCAGCGCCGCGCACGCCAGCACGCCCTCGGGCGCGCCGCCGGAGCCCATGTAAACGTCGATCGTCGTCTCGGGATCGGACGTCGCGATCACGCCGGCGACGTCGCCGTCGCCGATCAGCATGATACCGCAGCCGACCGCACGCAGTTCGGCGATCAGCTTCTCATGACGCGGCCGATCGAGCACGCACACGATCAGGTCGCGCGCCGGCACGCCCTTGGCGGCGGCGACGGCGTTGATGTTCTCGGTCGGCGTCTTGTCGAGATCGATGATCCCCTCCGGATAGCCTGGCCCGACCGCAATCTTGTCCATATAAACATCCGGCGCGTTGAGCAGCCCGCCCTCTTCGGCGATCGCCAGCACCGCGAGGCTGTTCGGCCCCGCGGTCGCGCAGATCGTCGTGCCCTCGAGCGGGTCGAGCGCGATGTCGATCTTCGGGCCCTTGCCGATCGCCGAGCCGACCTTCTCGCCGATGAACAGCATCGGCGCCTCGTCGCGCTCGCCCTCGCCGATCACCACGGTGCCGTCCATGTACAGCGAGTTGAGCGCCTCGCGCATCGCCTCGACCGCGGCCGCATCGGCTGCCTTTTCGTCACCGCGGCCGACGAGCGTGGAGGCGGCGATCGCCGCAGCTTCGGTCACGCGGACCATTTCGAGGACGAGGACGCGGTCGAGAACCTGGCTGGCGGCTGCGGTCAAAATATTTCTCCTCGAAAATGTTTCGTCCCGGATAGGCAGCGCCGCCCGGATTGTCGACCCGATCAGTCCCTGAGCAGGTCGTTGATGCTGGTTTTGGACCGCGTTTGCGCGTCCACACGCTTGACGATCACAGCGCAGTACAGTGCCGGCTTGCCGTCTCCGCCGCCGATCGAGCCCGGTACGACGACCGCGTAGGGCGGCACTTCGCCCTTGAAGACCTCGCCAGTCGCGCGGTCGATGATCTTGGTCGATGCGCCGAGATACACGCCCATCGACAGCACCGCGCCCTCGCCGACGCGGACGCCCTCGGCGACTTCGGCTCGCGCACCGATGAACGCGCCGTCGCCGATGATGACGGGATCCGCCTGCAACGGCTCGAGCACGCCGCCGATACCCGCACCGCCCGAAAGGTGGACGTTCTTGCCGATCTGCGCGCAGCTGCCGACGGTCGCCCAGGCGTCAACCATCGTGCCCTCGCTGACATAGGCGCCGATGTTGACGAAGCTCGGCATCAGGATCGCGCCCTTGGCGATGAAGCTCCCGCGACGCGCAACCGCACCCGGCACGACGCGGATACCCGCCGCGCGGAACTCGGCCTCACCCCACCCCGAGAACTTCGACGGCACCTTGTCGAACGCGGGCGCACCGCCCGATCCGCCGTCGATCACGACATTGTCGTTGAGCCGGAACGACAGCAGCACCGCTTTCTTGAGCCACTGGTTGACCTGCCAGCCGCCATCGACGGGCTCGGCAACGCGCGCGGTGCCCGCATCGAGCATCGCCAGCGCGGACTCGACGGCGTCGCGAATCTCGCCCCTGGTATCCAGACCGAGATTGGCGCGGTCGTCCCAGGCGGCGTCGATGATGGTCTGCAAGGTCATGATCTCTCCAGGATGGTTTCGAGCCACGGTGCAAGCACGGGCACGGTCAAATCGATATGATCGCGCGCCACGTCTGGCGATTGTTCGGAGCCGTTGTCGATCCACACCGTCGTCATGCCGATCGCCTTGGCCGGCGCGAGATTGCGCGCCATGTCGTCAGCGAACAGCGATTGCGCGGGATCCATATCGAACGCCGCGCAAAACCCCGCATAGGCGGACGCATGCGGCTTGGGCATCAGATCCATCGCATGGATATCGTGGATCGCCTCGAAGCTCTCGCTCAAGCCCAGCCGGTCGAGGATCCGCGTCGCGTACGGCGTGTCGCCATTGGTAAAGACCAACTTGCGCCCCGGCAGCTTGGCAATCGCCGCAACCAAGGGCGCGTCATGTTCGATCACGTCCATCTCGATATCGTGGACATGCGCCAGGAACGCGTGCGGATCGACATGGTGCTCGGTCATCAGCCCCGACAGCGTCGTGCCGTGGTTATGGAAATACCCCTTCTGGACGCGCCTCGCCTCGTCATGGTCCAGCCCCAGCAGATCCTGGATGAACCCGGTCATCCGCGCATCGACCTGCGCGAACAGGTTCGCGCTCGCCGGGTACAGCGTGTTGTCGAGATCGAAGATCCAGTTGCGGACATGGTCGAGACGGGCAAGCATGGCGCGAACCTCTAGGCACCACGGCGGAGCGGGGCAAGCAGACGGCGATATACCGCTCGAGAATGCATCAGGGCTGGATAAGCTACCGTTCGGTACCTATCTCTGCTGCATGACACGCTATTCCCTGCTCGATCTCGTCCCCGTCGTCGAAGGCGGCACCGTTTCCCAGGCGCTCGCCAATGCCGCCGATCTCGCTCGCCACGCCGAGAGCGTCGGGTTCCAGCGCTATTGGGTCGCCGAACATCACGGCATGACCGGCATCGCCTCCGCCGCGACCGCGGTCGTGATTGCGCACATCGCCGCCGCGACGAAGACCATCCGCGTTGGCTCGGGCGGCATCATGCTCCCCAACCACGCGCCGCTGACGATCGCCGAGCAGTTCGGCACGCTTGACGCGCTGTTCCCGGGCCGCATCGACCTCGGCCTCGGCCGCGCGCCCGGTTCGGACCAGCGTGTCGCCCGCGCGATGCGCCGCACGCTGGAAACCGACGCCAACGCCTTCCCGCAGGACGTGATGGAGCTGCAGAGCTACTTCGCGAACGACGGCCAGACCGGCATCGTCGCGACTCCCGGCGCGGGCGCGGACGTGGACATGTGGATCCTCGGCTCCAGCACGTTCGGCGCGCAATTGGCCGCGGCACTCGGCCTGCCCTACGCCTTCGCCTCGCATTTCGCGCCCGATGCGCTCGATGCCGCGCTCGCGATCTACCGGCGCGATTTCAGGCCGTCAGCGCGGCTCGCCAAGCCGCACGCGATGGCCGGGTTCAACGTGTTCGCCGCCGACACCGATGCGGAAGCCGAACTGCTCGCCAGTTCGCAGCAACAGTCGTTTGTCGCGTTGCGCACCGGCAACCCGGGCAAGATGAAGCCGCCGCTCGCCGGCTACCGCGAGTCGCTCGGCGCGCAGGGCAACCAGATCCTTGGGCATGTGCTGCAATGCTCGGCGGTCGGCAGTCCGTCCACCGTCGCCCGCGGTATCGCCGCGTTCGTCGAGCGCACGGGCGTGGACGAGGTGATGGTGACGAGCGCGATCTACGACCACGAGGCCCGCAAGCGCAGCCTTTCTATCACGGCGGACGTGATGCAGGATCTCAAGATCGCGGCTTAAGCAGAGCCTGCTTCGAGTGGCACGGCTCTCCCTCCTCCCGTTCGTGCTGAGCGAAGTCGAAGCACCCTCGTTCGGGGCATGCCCTTCGACTTCGCTCAGGGCGAACGGGGGAGTGGGGTCTCTCGCAACCGTGCTGACGTAGCTCCTGACTTTCGTCAGGATGACGGGCGGGGGTAAGGATGTCGGGCGGAGGATTATTCCCCCGCCCATTCCTTCAACAACGTATACGCAATCGCATAGGGCGGCGGCGGCAGGAACGGCCCCTCTTCCCCCCGCAGCACCGCGCGCACCATCTCGCGCGGCACCCACATCGCGTCCTCAAGCTCGTTGGTATCGAGCGTGATCGCATCGTCCTCGGCCTCCGCGACGCATGCCATCATCAGCGACGACGGAAACGGCCACGGCTGGCTCGCGATATAGCGCACCTTGCCGACCCGAACGCCCGCCTCCTCGACGATCTCGCGCGCGACCGCTTCCTCGATCGACTCGCCCGGCTCGAGGAACCCCGCGAGCGCCGAATAGCGCCCCGGCGGCCAACCCTTGCCACGCCCGAGCAACGCACGCCCGTCATGCTCGGCGATCATGATCACCACCGGATCGACGCGTGGAAAATGCTCGGTCGCACACACCGGGCATTTGCGTGCCCAACCGGCCCGGAACACCGCGGTCGGCGATCCGCATTTCGCGCAAAAGCCGTGCCGGACATGCCAGTCGATCAAGCTGCGCGCCGCCGCATAGGTCGCCGCCTCGCCCGGCGCGAGCGCGCCCAGCACCGCCATCAGCGCAGGCGAGCGCATCGCCGGCGCGGTATCGACGCGCATGCCGGCCAGCAACGCGGTGAAATGCGGTCGGCCACTCTCGTCGAGCCCGAGCAGGATCGGCGCAGCATCATCCGGCAAATCCGCCATCGACGTCCACGCCAGCCGCCCGTCGTCAGTCACGTCCGGCAGCAACCCGTCGAGTACCAGCAGCCGCGCGCGCCAGTCGCTCCGCGCCGCCGCCAGCGCCTCGGCATCGTGCCGCATCGCATCGACCCGGTCGAGCGTCCCGCCGGTGAAACCGGGTGCCTCCATGACGCTCATCGGCGCATCCTCGCCGCGTCCTGCATCAGCGCCGCGACCACCTGTTGGCGCAGCGGAATCCGGTCCGCCGGGAAGTAATTGACCATCACGGTGCCGCGCGAATGCTTCGACGGATCGACCCACGCGATCGTACCCGCGGCACCACCCCAGGCATAGGTCCCCTTGCCAGGGCCATTCGGCGTATCCGCCAGCACCACCGATCCACCCGCACCGAAGCCCATGTTGTTCCCCTGCGTGCCCCCGGTGCCGCCACCGATTCCGCCGAACACGACGCCCGCCGGCAACAGGTTCGACGTCGCCAGCGCGATCGTCTCGGGCTTCATCACGCGCACGCCGTCCAGCGTCCCGCCGTCCTGGATCATGTGCAGGAACCGGTCGTAATCGCGCGCCGACATCACCAGCCCGGCGCCGCCATACGGGAAGCTCGGCTTCTGCGCGAACACCGAGTTCGCCGCGGGATCGAGCGGCGTCCGCGTGTCGCCGATGAACGCATAGTTGGTCACCAGCCGCCCGATCTCGCTCTGCGGCACCTGCCAGAAGCTGGAGCGCAACTTGAGCGGATCGAACAACCGCGTCTGGACGAACCTCTCGAAGCTCATGCCGCTCGCGACCTCGATTACGCGCCCCATCACGTCAAGCCCGATGGAATAGCTCCACTTGGTGCCGGGCTCCGCGATCAGGGGGAGCGTCGCGACGCGGTTGGCGAACTCTTCGAGCGACTTCGGCCGGACGACCTTCATCTTCTCTTCCATCGCCGCGCTGACCGACATCGGCAGGATGCCGAGCCGCTCATAGTCCTTGAGCAACGGACCCTTGGTGATGATCGTGTAGCCGAGCCCCGCAGTATGCGTCAGCAGGTTGCGGATCGTGATCGGCCGTGTCGCCGGTCGCGTGGCGAGCGACGTGTCGGGGCTGGTCGCGACCTTCATGTTCTTGAACGCCGGGATGTATTTGCTGACCGGATCGTCGAGGTTGAGCTTACCGTCCTCGATCAGCATCATCGCCGCCATGCCGGTGATCGGCTTGGTCATCGAATACACGCGCCACAGCGAATCGGGGCCGGCCGCGGGCGCGTTCGGATCGTCGCTGATCTTGCCCGCCGCCGGGAACAAGGTCGGGCCGTCGCCGGCCCCGAACGCGCCGACGATACCCGGCATCTTGTCCTGCGCGACGAGGCCGTCGAACAATTTGGTGGTGGCGGGGAGCAACGCGCTCACCGGTATCGTCATCCGCGGCGTCGGCCCCGCCTGCGGGGTTGGCTGCGGCGAAGGCTGCGCCTGTTGCGCATAGGCGGTAGCGGCAGCCAGTGCGGCAAGGCCGCCGGTCGAAATCCAGTGCACCAGTTTCATGCAGCTCTCCGTATGGCCTTCCCAGCCTTGGCGAAAACGGTCGGCAGCCCGGCGGTATCCAGGTCGTCGATCGGCCACCATTCGCTTGCCGCTGGAACGCGGGGTTGATGCGCCTCGACCGTCGCCACCGCAAGCGTCAGTTGCAGATCGAAATGGGTAAATCCGTGTGCGACGGTCGCGTCCAGCATCCGCCAGTCCGCCTGCGCCGGCGCGTCCTCGAACCCGAGCGGGACGTCGCCCCACGGCCCTGTCGGAAACGCGCGCATCCCGCCGAGCAACCCCGAGTCCGGCCGCCGCACGAGCATCACCTGCCCGCTGCGCTCCAGCCAGAAGATCGTCCCGTAGCGCTGCGGCTTGGCCGCCTTCTTCGCCTTGACCGGCAACCGCTCGGGCGCCCCCTGCCTGAAGCCCTTGCAAGACGCGCGGATCGGACACAGCAGGCATTTCGGACTACGCGTCGTGCAGATGCCGGAGCCCAGATCCATCATCGCCTGCGCGAAATCCCCCGCGCGGAAATCGGGCGTGATCGAGTCCGCCGCTACCCGGATCGCCGGCCGCGCCGCCGGTAACGGCGTCTCGATCGCGAACACCCGCGCCACCACGCGCTCGACATTCGCGTCGACCACCACCGCGCGCTCGCCGAACGCGATCGCCGCCACCGCCGCCGCGGTATACGCGCCCAGCCCCGGCAGTTCGCGCAATTCAGCCTCGGTCCCCGGAAATACGCCGCCATGCTCGGCGACGACCGCTTTCGCCGCCTTCACCAGGTTCCGCGCCCGCGCATAATAGCCGAGCCCCGCCCAAGCGGCCATCACATCGGCATCGTCCGCCGCCGCGAGACTCGCGAAATCCGGCCACCGCGCGGTCCATGCCAGGAACCGCGGCGTCACCGCCGCGACCGTCGTCTGCTGCAACATCACCTCGGACAGCCACACCCGGTACGGATCGACCGCCTCGCCGGGCTTGGCGCGCCACGGCAGGTCGCGGCGATGCGCGTCATACCATCCGAGCAGGGCCGCGGAGACCGAAGAGCGCTTGGCGTTCACGCGTTGCCTATGGCATGGGTTGGCGGATGAGCAAGCCGCCCGTTTCTTCGCCCGCCGCGACGCCCAAGCGCCGCATTAAGGGCAAGACCGACCCAGACGCCCCGCGGGAAAACCGCTCGCGCGCGGTCGCCGAGCTGTTGCCCGCGATCGGCGGCGCGGCGTTCCGGCGATTCGGCTTCGTCCAGTCGTCGATCGTCAGCCGCTGGCCCGATATCGTCGGCGCGAAACTGGCAGGCGCCAGCATCCCCGAATCGATCCGCTTCCCGGTCGGCAAGAAACAGGACGGCGTCCTCACCCTCACCGTCCGCGGCGCGCACGCCCCGATGATGCAGCACATCGCCCCCGAGATCATCGAGCGCGTCAACCGCTTCTTCGGCTATGCCGCGATCGTGAGGGTCGCGATCCGCCAGGGCGAGGTCGCTGCCCCCGCGCCACGCAAGGCGCCGCCCTCGGTCCGCCCCGTCCCCGTCGATCTCGGTGCCAGCCTGAAGGGCATCGCCGATCCGGAACTGCGCGCCGTCCTCGAATCCCTCGCTGCCGGAGTCGCCTCGACGCACGGCCTTCCCAGGATCACCTGATGCGCGTCCTCTTCGCTTTCCTTGCCCTGTGCCTGCTAACCGGCGCCGCCCCCAAACGCGACTGGTCGCAAACCACGCGAATCCTGCCGTCGGGCGCGTACCTGATCGGCAACCCGGCCGCCCGCGTGAAGCTGGTCGAATATGGCAGCTACACCTGCTCGCACTGCGCCGATTTCTCGGTGAAGTCCGAACCCGTGCTGAAGCGCCAAATGATCGCCTCGGGCTCGACCAGCCTTGAATTCCACAGCTTCATCCGCGACCGGCTCGATCTCGCCGCCGCGATTCTCGCGCGCTGCGCCGGCCCCCAGCGGTTCGCCGCGACCTCGTCGGCGATCTTCGCCGCGCAGCCGCAATGGCTGCAACGCGGCATCGAGTATCAGCAGGGCAACGCCGCGCGGCTCGCCATGTACCCGGCCGCCGCGCAGGTCCGCGCCAACGCCGACGGCTCCGGCCTGACCGCGCTGGTCAAGGCGCGCGGGCTGTCCGACGCGGCGATCGACGCCTGTTTCGCGAACCAGCCCGAGATCGACCGGATCGTCAAACTGACCGCCGACGCGCCCAAGGAAATCGATTCGACGCCGACCTTCTACGTCAACGGCAAGATCGTACCCCATGTCGGCTGGGAGCAGCTCGAACCCGCGCTCCGCAAGGCTGGCGCCCGCTAGATTCCCCGCTAATTCACGTGATCCACTGGAGTAACCCGATGAAGTTCCTGACCACGCTCGCCGTCCTGCCGCTCGCGCTCGCCGCCTGCTCGAAGAACGATTCGATCGGCAATGTCGACCAGCCCGCCGCCGCACCCGTCGCAGCAGCAGCCGCGCCCGCCGGCCAGAACTGGACCGAGACGGTCGTGAAGACCCCCGAAGGCTATCTGATGGGCAACCCGAACGCGCCGATCAAGCTGGTCGAATATGGCGCGCGCTCGTGCCCGACCTGCGGCGCGTTCGGCCGCGAGGCGTACAAGCCGCTGACCGAGAAATATGTCTCGACCGGCAAGGTCAGCTTCGAATTCCGCGACTTCCTCGTCCACGGCGCGCCCGACGTCGCGCTGACGTTGCTCGGCCAGTGCGGCGGCGTCGCGCCGTTCTTCCCGCTGCTCGAACAGATGTACGGCAACCAGATCGCGTTCCTCGACAAGCTCCAGGCGATGACGCCCGCGCAGCAGCAGGCGCTCGCCAACCAGCTGCCGACGGTGGTCGCGACCAAGCTCGCCGAACAGATGGGCGCGATCGATTTCGTCAAGCAGCGTGGTATTCCGGAGGCGAAGGCGCGCGCCTGCCTCGCCGACCAGAAGCAGCTCGAAGTGATGGCCAAGCCCACCGAAAACGCGATGCAGGCCGGCACGGTGACCGGAACGCCGACCTTCCTGATCAACGACAAGAAGCTCGATCAGGTCGTAAGCTGGGACCAGATGGAAAAGGCGTTAAAGGCCGCGGGGGCGTAAGCGCGACCGTCAAACGCCGCCCCTGCGCTGCTTAGGACGAACGCGTCTTTCCACTGCCGTTCGTCCCGAGTAGCCGTCGAGTAGCTGCAACGCAGCGTATCGAGACGGCGTATCGAAGGACAGGTTGGTGCGCGGAACGCTGCTTCGATACGAGCCCTCGATACGCTCCTGACGGAGCTACTCGGTCTCTACTCAGCACGAACGGATCGGGTAGGAGGGGCGCCAGAATGCAGATCAAGCGCCTCCGCATCACCGGCTTCAAAAGCTTCGTCGACCCCGCCGATCTCCGCATCGAGCCCGGCCTCACCGGCGTCGTCGGCCCGAATGGCTGCGGCAAGTCCAACCTGCTCGAGGCGATGCGCTGGACGATGGGCGAGGCCAGCGCCAAGTCGCTGCGCGGCGCGGGCATGGACGACGTCATCTTCGCCGGCACCGCGACCCGCCCGCCGCGCGACTTCGCCGAAGTCTCGATCCTCGCGGAGGTAGGGGGCGACGAACGCGAGATCGTCCGCCGGATCGAGCGCGGCGCCGGCTCCGCCTACCGGATCGACGGCCGCGACGTCCGCGCCAAGGACGTCGGCCTCCTCTTCGCCGACGCCGCCACCGGTGCGCACAGTCCGGCACTCGTCAGCCAGGGCCGGATCGGCGCGGTCATCGCCGCCAAGCCCGCCGACCGCCGCGCGATGCTGGAGGAAGCCGCCGGGATCGCCGGCCTCCACGTCCGCCGTAAGGACGCCGAGGGCAAGCTGCGCGCCACCGAAGCCAATCTCGCCAAGCTCGACGAGATCATCTCCGACCAGGACGCGCGCGCCGCGACGCTCAAACGCCAGGCGCGCGCCGCCGAACGCTACCGGCTGATCTCCGCGCAGATCCGCGTCGCCGAGGCGCGCACGCTCTTCGCCCGCTGGCGCGACGCCGCCACCGCCGCCGATGCCGCCAAGGCCGAAGCAGCCGCCGCCGAAGCACAGGTCCGCGCCGCCACCGACACCGAGCGCGCCGCGGCGAAAGACCAGCACATCGCGATCGAAACCGTCGCCACCGCCCGTGCCGCCGCGCTCGCCGCGCGCGACCATGTCGGCGATCTCGCGCACCGTCTGGCTGCACTGAGGGCGGAGAAAACCGGCGTCGAGCGCCGCATCGCCGACCTCGTCGACGCCCGCACCCGCATCGCCGACGACCGCGCCCGCGAAGGATCGCTCGCCAACGACGCCGCCGCCGCCCTCGCCGCGCTCGCCGACGAGGCCAAGGCACTCGACGCTGCGATCGCCGACACCACCGCCGCGATCCCCGATCTCGACGCCGCACTCGCCAACGCGGAGCGCAGCGCCCGCGACGCCGAAGTCGCGCTCGCCCAGGCGCTCGCGACGCAGGCGCGCGACGCCGCCTCTCGGCAGGCGAATGATCTCGCCAAGATCAACGTCGAAGTAGCCACGCAAAAGCAACGCCTGAACGAGCTCCGCCAGCAGGTCGTCGTGACCGAGGAGAGCGCCATCCTCCAGGAGGTGGGCATCTACTCCTACCGGCACCCGC
>DATLXI010000007.1:0-24154 GCA_035575755.1 Sphingomonas sp. | reverse complement strand
GCGCGGCATCGACGAACGCGACGGGCAGATTGGCGAGCCCGATCTCGCCGATCCGCACCCGGTCGAGCAGCGCTTGCTCGGCCTGCAACGACGCGCCGGTGACGCTGAGCAGGCTGACCGCGGTCACTGCCGCGTGCGCCGGCGCGGCGAGCCGGCGGAGCGCGAGATTGCCCATGCTGGTGTCGGCGCCGGTGTCGATCACGACGCGCACGCTATGCCCGCGATAGCTCGCATCGGTGACGACGAGCTGGCCGAGCTGATTCTTCGCGTGGATGACGATGTCGTCGGGGCCGAAGCGCTCCTTGCGCAGCCGCTTGGTCGCGGGGATCACCGTCATTGTCTGCGCGGCGAAGTCGATCGTCACGGCATGGCCCTGCAGCGTGTCGATCCCGACTAGCCCGGCGGCGCCGAGGTTGCGGCCGAACAAAGCCGGCGCCTCGATCCCTACCGTCGACAGCCGCGCCCCCGCGAGCGGCGAACCGATCCGCAGATCGGGGATGACCACGGTGGCGAATTGCGCCGAGCCCGCCATCGCGGTGACATGGACGCTGCGCCCGGGCGAGAGGCCGAGCTTGGTCGCGAGCTCGCGCGCGATCACGGTGCGCTCGGCGCCGGTGTCGACGACGAAGCGATACGGGCCGGCCGGGCCGATCGTCACCGGCACCGTCATGCGCAGGCCCTCGGTGATGAAATCGAGCTGGTCGGCTGGCGTTTGCTGCGGATCGTGCTGCGCAGCAGGATCGGGCGCAGGCTGCAGCACGGGTTGGGGCGTGGCCAACGCTGCGGCGAGCGGAACGGCGAGAAGCAGCGCCAAAACCATGCGGGCAAACTACGCCCGATTCGGGGGTTTCACAAGCAGTCAAGCGCGCACTCGAGCGGCGCCACCCACTCCGTCGCCCCAGCGAAGGCTGGGGTCTCGCGACGCTGGCGCGGTGCCCCTTGCCGGGAGATCCCAGCTTTCGCTGGGATGACGGTGGTGGGGCGACTTGTAACCCCGGGCTTGTCCCGGGGCCTACCGGATGCGCGCACAGTCTTTCGCTGCGCATGCGGCACGGTGGGCCCCGGCACAGGGCCGGGGTGACGGGCGGGGCTAGTCTGGCCGCATCGCCTCCGCCGCCAGCGCCTCGGCTTCGATCAGCAGCGCATCGTCGGCGAGTCCCGTCGCGCTCTTCTCGCGGCCGATCAAGGTGAGCACGGGCACTGCCAGCGGCGAGACGCGCTCGAGATCGACGTGGAGCATCGTGTCGGCGGCGCGGGCGAGCAGGTCGGCCAAGCGCCCGACATCGGTCATCCGCGCGCGGGCGTCGGCCCAGGCGGCTTCGAGCAGCAAAGGGCCCGGCTCGTAGTTGCGCAGCACGTCGTAGATCAGGTCGGTCGAGAAGGTGACCTGCTTGCCGGTCTTGCGCTTGCCGGGATGCTGGCGCTCGACCAGGCCGCCGATCACCGCGACCTCGCGGAAGGCGCGCTTGAGCAGCGCCGAGCTCTGTACCCAGTCGACGAACTCGTCCTCGAGAATATCGGCGGAGAAGAGCGACCCCGGGTCGGTGATCTTCTTGAGCCCGTAGCACGCCAGCGCATAATCGTTCGAGACGAAGCCCATCGGCTTGAGCCCGAGCGTCTCCATCCGCCGCGTGACGAGCATGCCGAGCGACTGGTGCGCGTTCCAGCCCTCGAAACTGTACGCGACCATGTAATGCCGCCCCTCGCGCGGGAACGTCTCGACCAGAAGCTGGCCGGGCTCTGGCATCACCGAGCGATAGGCCTGCATCTCCAGCCATTCGCGGACGTCGTCAGGAAACCGCGCCCAGTCGCCCGGCTGCGCGAGGAACCCGCGGACGCGGTCGGCGAGGTTGGTCGACAGCGGCATCCGGCTGCCGCCATAGGTGGGGATCCGCGCGGGCTTCGACGTCGCGCGCACCACCAGATCCTCGAGTTCGATCTTCATCACCTCGAGGCTGAGCCCCGCGAAGAAGAACGTGTCGCCGTGGCTCAGCTGCGCCGCGAACGCCTCCTCGACGCGCCCCAGCACGCGGCCATTGCCGAACCGCACGTTCAGCATGGTCGCCTCGACGATGATGCCCGCGTTCAGCCGGTGCTGGCCGATGAATTTTGGGTGGCTAACGCGCCACGTGCCGTCCGCGTCCTTGGTAAGCCGCTTGAACCGGTCATACGCCTTCAGCGAATAGCCGCCGTCGCTGATGAAGTGCAGCACGCGTTCGAACGTTTCGGTCGGCAGCGCGGAATAGGGGAGCGCGGAGCGGATCTCATCGAGCAGGTCGGCCTCGCGAAACGGCGCCGCGCACGCGCACGCCATCACATGCTGCGCCAGCACGTCGAGCGCACCGACACGAAAAATGTCCGAATCGAGTTCGCCCGCCTCGACCGCGTCGAGCGCCGCGCGCGCCTCGAGATATTCGAACCGGTTGCCCGGCACGACGATCGCCTCGGACGATTCGTCGAGCCGGTGGTTCGCGCGCCCGATCCGCTGCAACAACCGCGACGACCCCTTCGGCGCGCCCATCTGGATCACGCAGTCGACATTGCCCCAGTCGACGCCGAGGTCGAGGCTCGACGTCGCGACCAGCGCGCGCAATTTCCCCTCGGCCATCGCGTTCTCGACCTTCCGCCGTGCCTCCTTGGCAAGGCTGCCGTGGTGGACGCCGATCGGGAGGTTGTTCGCGTTCACCTTCCACAGATCCTGGAAGATCAGCTCGGCGAGGCTGCGCGTGTTGCAAAACACGATCGAGGTCTCGTGCGCCTCGATCTCCGCCATGACCTGCGCGGCGGCATAGCGCCCCGAATGGCCCGACCAAGGCACGCGCCCCTCGGGCAGCAGGATCGCGATGTTCGGGTCCGCGCCGGGCTCGCCGCGCACCATCGCGACCTGGTCGATATCGCCATCGGGCGCCAGCCACGCGCGATAGCCGTCGGCATCGGCGACCGTCGCCGACAGCGCAACGCGGCGCATCCCCGGCGAAATCTTTTGCAACCGCGCCATGCACAGCGAGAGCAGGTCGCCGCGCTTGCCGGTCGCGAACGCGTGGACCTCATCGACGACGATCGTGCGGAGCGTGTCGAACATCGTGATGCTATCGGGATAGCTCAGCAGCAGCGAAAGCGATTCCGGCGTGGTCAGCAGGATCTGCGGCGGCTTGATCCTTTGCCGCGCCTTGCGGTCGCTGGGCGTGTCCCCGGTGCGTGTCTCCACGCGGATGTCGAGCCCCATCTCCTCGATCGGCGTCAGAAGGTTGCGCTGCACGTCAACGGCCAATGCCTTCAGTGGCGAGACGTAGAGCGTGTGCAGCCCGCTGGTCGGCGCCTCGATCAGTTCGGCGAGCGTCGGCAGGAACCCGGCGAGCGTCTTCCCCGCGCCGGTCGCGGCCACCAGCAGCGCGTGGTGCCCCGCGCGGCCCTCGGCCAGCATCTCGCGCTGATGCCGCCGCGGCCGCCAGCCTCGGGACTCGAACCAGTTTTCCAGGGGAAGGGGAAGGTCGCTCACGGCCTGTTCACGCATCGTCGTCATATGGGGGCAACGCGCCGCACCGCTATGGACCACATGCTCAGGTCCGGCGATTTGACGTACGTCCCTCTGCCGAAAGACCGCTCTTGTCGTTGCTACGCTACCTGATGCCCCTGTCGTTGCTCGCGTTCCTGCCCTTTGCCAATGCGACCGCCGCCACCAAGTCGTTCGTTGGCGCGGGTGGCATGGTGCGTCTGTCCTATCCGTCCATCGTCATGCCGACGCGCAATTTTGCGGGGCGAACGCTGCTGAACAGCGGCTGGCGGCAGATGTGGGACGGAAAGCCGGTCGGGCGCGGTGTCGGCATCGCCCGCTTCTGGCAGATCGCCAAACCCCGCGACGGGCAGGGGCAGGTGACCGAGATGCTCCAGATCGGCTTCAGCCGGAGCGCGGCGGTGGTCGCGACCTGCGGTACCGAGGGGCTCGTTGCCGGCCATGCGACGCGGCTTCCCAACCGAATGCTCGGTGGCCATCGCTGGACGGTCTACACGAACGGCGACGCCGGCATGAGCCAGCAGGTCAACGCGACCAACTTCCGCAGCGTCATCAACGGCGCGTGCTACGCGATCGACCGGATCACCTATGCGGTGAAGGCGGCGGCGCCGGCGGGTCGGAATGCACCGACCCAAGCGGTGGCCGCGGCGCGGATGGATGCGATCCTTGCAACGATCAAGGTCGGCGGGCGGCGCTGAACTTGGATCGCCAAGTCGGGTATGACGCGATAGCCAAACGAAAAACCTGCATCAGTCCTCCTCCGTCATCCTGACGAAAGTCAGGATCCAGGGTGGCTGAGCGCAGTCCTAATTGGCTCTGGATCCTGACTTTCGTCAGGATGACGGAGTGTGTGAGGCTTCGGCCTTCTACCACCCCGGCCCCGCTGGCCTGGCGGGAATGCATGCGGCGGTCGGAGACAACCCGACCGGCCACTTCCCACGACCATTCCAACGGCACCGCACCCTACGTCGCGCGTTATCCCTCCATGGCAAAACTCGGCGACTGGCTCGAACCGCACCCGCACGGCATCCTCGTCAAGCCGATCGACGCGTGGATCGATCCCTCGATCCCCAGCGCCAAGGCTCTCGTTACCCACGGCCACGCCGATCACGCGCGCGGCGGTCACGATGCGGTGTGGGCCACGCCAGAGACACTCGCGATCATGGATGCGCGCTACGGTCCGCAGGCCGGCAACCCGGTCGCGTACGGCGAGACGATCAAGATGGGTGAGGTCGATATCGGCTTCGTCCCCGCCGGCCACGTGCTCGGCTCCGCGCAGATCGTGCTCGACTATCGCGGCGAACGCATCGTCGTGTCGGGCGACTACAAGCGCCGTACAGACCCGACCTGCACGCCGTTCGAGCCCGTCAAATGCGACGTCTTCATCACCGAGGCCACGTTTGGCCTGCCGGTCTTCCGCCACCCCGATACCGGCGACGAGATCGACAAGCTGATCGCCGCGCTCCATGCCAATCCCGACCGCTGCGTCGTCGTCGGCGCCTATGCGCTTGGCAAGGCGCAACGCGTGATCGCCGAACTGCGCGAGCGTGGGCACGAAGCACCGATCTACATCCACGGAGCGCTGCAAAAGCTGTGCGACCTGTATGCTGAGCACGGCGTCCGTCTCGGCGAACTCCTCCCCGTGGCGGACGCGAAGAAGGCGGACATGGCAGGGCATGTCGTGATGTGCCCCCCCGGCGCCCTCAACGATCGCTGGTCGCGGCGGCTGCCCGATCCGATCACGGCGATGGCGAGCGGCTGGATGCGCGTGCGCGGCCGCGCGCGGCAGAAGAACGTCGAACTCCCGCTGATCCTCAGCGATCACGCCGACTGGGACGAACTGATCGCAACGCTGACCGAGATCGCGCCGAAAGAGGTCTGGGTGACGCACGGGCGCGAGGACGCGCTGGTCCATTGGTGCATGACCCGCCAGATCAAGGCGCGCGCGTTGGCATTGGTGGGGTTCGAGGACGAGGACGATTGATTCACGCGAAGGCGCGAAGAGAAGGAGTTGGTTCGCGCGGAGACGCGGAGACGCGGAGACGCGGAGGGTTTCGTTTCGCGCCTTCGTCACGCGTCAGCGGGACCTTCACCTTTGCGGTTAGCTCAAAGCATTCGGCCCGCTGGCGCGGGAAACTATCGCCAGATCCGCACCACCTCCGCGTCTCCGCGTCTCCGCGTCTCCGCGCGAACCATCCTTCTTATCTTAGCGTCTTCGCGCCTTCGCGAGAATCAAGCGCCCCCAAGCGCACGCGCGCGACGGCGCTGAACAGAACTCCCGATCCCCAAAGCCTCACGGTACTTCGCCACCGTCCGTCGCGCGATGTCGAAGCCCTTGGCGTTGAGCAGTTCGACCAGCGTGTCGTCCGACAGGATCTTCGCGCCCTCGGTATCGATCAGCGCCCGAATCGCCGATTTCACCGCCTGCGCCGATACCGCCTCGCCGCCATCCGCCGACTGGATCGCGCTCGTGAAGAAGTATTTCAGCTCGTACAGCCCGCGCGCGCACGACACGTATTTGTTGCTCGTCACGCGGCTGACGGTCGATTCGTGCATCTCGATCGCATCCGCCACCTGGCGCAACGTCAGGGGGCGAAGATGGGCGACACCCTTGAGGAAGAACGCCTCCTGTTGCTTCACGATCTCGGTCGCGACCTTGATGATCGTGCGCTGGCGTTGGTCGAGCGCCTTGACCAGCCAGTTCGCGCTGGCGAGGCAATCGCTCAGCCACGCCTTCGACGTCTTGTCCTGCTGCCCGCCCGACAATTCGGTGTAATAGCTGCGGTTGACCAGCACGCGGGGCAGCGTGGACGCGTTGATCTCGATCGCCCACCCCGCCTTCGTCCGCGCGACGAACAGGTCCGGCGTCACCGATTGCGCGGGTTCGCCGCCATAGCGGCAGCCGGGTTTGGGATCATAGCCGCGCAGCTCGCGGATCATGTCGGCCATGTCCTCGTCGTCGACGTCGCAGATGCGCTTCAACCGCGCCAGCTCACCGCGCGCCAGCAGATCGAGATTGGCGATCAGCAGCGCCATGCACGGATCGTAGCGATCCGCCTCCTTCGCCTGGAGCGTCAGGCATTCGGCGAGATCGCGCGCGCCGACGCCGGTCGGATCGAACGTCTGGATCGTCGCCAGCACGCGCTCGACGCGAATCAGCGGCACGCCGAGCCGGTTAGCGATGTCGAGCAGCGACACGGTCAGGTAGCCAGTCTCGTCGATCTGGTCGATCAGGTGCGCAGCAATGAACGCGTCCGCGTGGGGAATCGCGGGGCCGGCCTGGGCGAGCAGGTGATCCGCCAGGCTGAGGCTGGTATCCGCGAACGCGTCGAGATCGGGGCCATCCTCTCCGCCGGCGCCGCCCGCGCTCGCGCCGGTCATCGACAGCGCGCCGTCCATCCCGCTGCCGCCATCGGCGACGCTGTCCTGCTGGTGGCTCTCGGTGGCATAGTCGACGTCGAGCGTCGGTTCGTCGCCGGATCCAGTGCCCGAGACCAGCTCGTCGGCTGACACGCGTTCGTCGCGGACTTCAACTACGGGCTCGCGGTCCGGCGCGTCGCTATCTTCCGCCGCGCTTGCCTCGAGCAGCGGGTTGCGCTCGACTTCCTCGGCGATGAACCCCTCGATCTCCAGGTTCGACAGCGCCAGCAGCTTGATCGCCTGCTGGAGCTGGGGGGTCATCACCAGCGACTGCGACTGGCGGATGTCCAGGCGAGGGGCGAGGCTCATGCGGGGGTACGCCCCACCCAACACATCCCGTCATCCCAGCGAAAGCTGGGGTCTTCCGCGGATAGCGCGCGCTCTCTCACCGGGAGTTCCCAGCTTTCGCTGGGATGACGGGTGGGGTGGGGGCTGAGCTGATCGCCATGGGCTAGAGCGAGAAGCCCTCGCCGAGATACAGGCGCCGGACGTTCGCATCCGCGACCAGTTCTTCCGGCGAGCCCGAGAACAGCACGCGACCATCATAGATGATGTACGCGCGGTCGACGATCTCAAGCGTCTCGCGGACGTTGTGGTCGGTGATCAGCACGCCGATATCGCGGCGCTTCAGGTCCTTCACCAGGTCGCGAATGTCGGCGATCGAGATCGGATCGATGCCTGCAAACGGCTCGTCGAGCAGCATGATCGACGGATCCGCCGCCAGCGCGCGCGCAATCTCCGCCCGGCGCCGCTCGCCGCCCGACAACGCCATCGCCGGTGCCGCGCGCAGCCGGGTCAGCCCGAACTCCTCGAGCAGCGTGTCGAGCTTGCGCTGCCGCGCCGCCTTGTCCGGCTCGGACAGTTCGAGCACAGTGAGGACGTTCTTCTCGATCGTCAGTCCGCGAAAGATCGACGTTTCCTGTGGCAGATAGCCGAGGCCCAGGATCGCGCGCCGATACATCGGCAGCTTCGTGATGTCCTCGCCGTCGAGCATGATGCGGCCCGAGTCGGGTTTGACCAGCCCCATCACCGAATAGAAGCACGTCGTCTTGCCCGCGCCGTTCGGCCCCAGCAGCCCGACGACCTCACCGCGCCCGACCGTCACCGACACATCGGTCAGCACGACGCGCTTGTCATAGGACTTGGCGATCGAGACGACCTGCAACCCGTTGCTGACGGGCGGCTCGGCGATCGGCTCTATGACCTCGACCGGGGGCAGCGTGGTGGCGTCCATGGGATCATGCCTCGCAAGAATAGAATGCCGAACGCTTTACGCAGTCGCGGGTTGGCAGGAAACATGCATGACGCCGGGCGGGGTGGAAAGCCCCTGCGCGACGGCAAACGTGTCGCGTCAGTTGCGCTTGGGGACGGAGAAGGTGCCGCTGACCCGGCCGCCGGACTGGGTCACGGTGCCGCCGCCGGCCGCGCCGCTGCTGCCGCCGACCGACGAGCCGTCGATCACTGCGCGCCCGGTATCGAGGTTCATCGTCAGTCGCCCGCCGTTGACGACATTGCCGCCCTGGTTGAGCGTCACCGCGCCGAGCATCGTGATCACGCGCTTGTTGAGATCGTAGATCGCGTACTGGCTCTTGGCGGTCTGGTCGGGACGCTTGACCGTCACGCCGCCCGATGCGTCGAGCCGCGATACCTGCGGGTTCCCGCCGATCACCTGGCCGGTATAGGCCACCGTCATCCGCGCCGAGTTGAGCGTCATCTCCGCCTGCTTGACCGCGACGTTGCCCGACAGCACGGCGCGGTTCGCCTTGTCTTGCAATTCGATATGGTCGGCGCTGAAATTGATCGGCGCATTGGAATTGTGCGGTTGCTGCGCGACCGCGGTCGTCGAGAGCAACAGGAGGGAGAGGCCGAAACCGGCTGCTCCGAGCAAGGAGGATGTGGCGCGCATGGCGGCTATTTCGGCCCTCTGGGGACGATCCGCAAGCGGGCATTGCCATCGAGCGTCACGGTGCGCTCCTCCAGGTTCGCGCGCAGCTTGTTCGCGCTGAACGTCCCCTGCTGCACGGTGCCGGTCGCGGCACCCCCGCTTTCGAGCGTCCGCGCCTTCATGTCGATCGTCGCGTTGGTTGTCTTCAGGTCGTACCCGCCCGCCGCGGTGGCGTTGAGCGGGCCGAACAGCTGCACCTTTTCGGTATCCATGTCGTAGCGACCCGTGTTCGCCTTGATGTTGGCGGGTCCGTCGCTCAGCTGGATCCGCGCCGCCAGTGTGTTCAGCTGGACGATCGGTTCGGCCGAACTCTTCTGGATCGCCGAGGCGGCATCCAGCGTGAACGCCTGCCCCTTTGAATCCTCGCCGCGATATTGCGCCGACTGGATCTTCATCCGCTCCTGCGCGACCTCGACCTTGTTCTTGTCGAGCAGGAACGACACGTCGCCACCCGCCGTCAGCGGTGCCATCACCAGGAATGCCGCCAGCACGCCAATCGCAGTCGGCAGCCCGACGCGCGCGATCGCGACGAAGCGATCATGGCTGCCACCGGGCGCCGCCCAATGCTGCCGCGCCGTGCGAGCGCGGCGCGCAATCGGGGAGGGTGGCGGAACGTCGATCATGCGGGGATCATGCGTGCGCGAAGATGTCGATCTCGGGCCAGCCGGCGAGATCGAGTGCTGCGCGAGTGGGCAGGAAGTCGAAGCATGCCTGCGCCAGTTCCATGCGGCCTTCGCGAATCAGTCGCTTGTCGAGTTCGGTGCGCAACCGGTGGAGGAAGCGGACGTCGGACGCGGCATAGTCCTTTTGCGCGTCGGACAGCTCGGGGCTGCCCCAGTCGGAGGACTGTTGCTGCTTCGAGATGTCCTGGCCGAGCAGTTCGCGGACCAGTTCCTTCAGCCCGTGGCGATCGGTGAAGGTACGAACCAGCCGCGAGGCGATCTTGGTGCAGTATACCGGGGCCGCGACGACGCCTAAATAATGCTGGACCGCGGCGATATCGAATCGGCCGAAATGATAAAGCTTCACCCGGTCCGGATCGGCCAGCAGCGCCTTGAGGTTGGGCGCATCATAGCCGGCGCCCGCCGCGAACCGGACGAGATGCTCGTCGGGGCCGCCGTCCGAAAGCTGGACCAGGCAAAGCCGGTCGCGCGGGGTGATGAGACCCATCGTCTCGGTATCGACGGCGATCGCGGCGCCGGCCGCGAACAGATTGGCGGGGATGTCGCCTTCGTGGAGATGAACTGTCATGGCAGGGGCCGTAGCCGCCCGGGCCTGAACGCTCAATGGCCGTCTATCCCGGGACTGGGTCGAATCGGGCAATAAGATGGCTTGCGCCCGGCTGTTGCGATGAGCAGTGGCTTGGGAGCGACACCTGCGCCACTATCGGTCGGAATCGGTTGACTATAGATCAGATTCTATTCGCGACGGCTTGTATTTTGCGCTACGGGTGTCCTCAAGGCGCAAAAGGTTTCGCGCTGGAAAACCTGCGTTCGTCGTCCGGCACAAGGGTTTTGAGAAATTTGCGGGCGAACCGGGAAGACGAACAGAGCTTATGGGTTTCGATAAAGGTGGCCGCGGGAACCGTGGCGGGCGTGGCCGCGACAAGCGCGACAGCTTCGGCGGCGGCGATAACGAGTTCGGCGGCGGCAGCAGCTTCGGTGGCGGCGGTGACCGGTTCGGTGGCGGCGGTGGCAGCAGCTATGGCGGCGGCGGTGGCTCGAGCTACGGCGGCGGCGGTGGCAGCAGCTACGGTGGCGGCAGCAGCTTCGGCGGCGGCAGCGGCGGCGGCGGCGGTGGTTACCGCGGCGGCGGCGGTGGCGGCGGCTTCTCGGGCGGCGGCGGCGGTGGTGGCGGCGCTGGTCGCGGCATGCCTCCCCAGGTCGTCGGTGAAGGCACCGGCGTCGTTAAGTTCTTCAACGCGCAGAAGGGCTTCGGCTTCGTCGTTCGCGATGACGGCGGCGAGGACGTGTTCGTTCACATCAGCGCAGTCGAGCAGGCCGGCATGGTCGCACTCGCCGAGGGTCAGCCGCTCGGCTTTACGCTCGTTGATCGCGGCGGCCGTATCTCGGCGACCGAGCTCAAGATCGACGGCGAGCCGATGGCCGTCACCGATCGCGGCCCGCCGCGTGACCGTGATGCAGGCCCGGGCGCACCCCGTGGCGGCGATCGCGATCGTGGTGGCGACTCGGGTGGCGCACAGCGTCAGCTGACCGGCGAAAAGGCAACGGGAACGGTCAAGTTCTTCAACGCGATGAAGGGCTTCGGCTTCATTCAGCGCGACGACGGACAGCCCGACGCGTTCGTCCACATCTCGGCCGTCGAGCGTGCCGGCATGGCGACGCTGAACGAGGGCGACAAGCTCGAGTTCGAACTCGAAGTCGATCGTCGCGGCAAGTATGCAGCGGTGAACCTGAGCGCAGGCGGCTAATCGCTGTCTGACTCAGAACGCTGATCGTACCGTGTTCGGTAGGATAATGATCGCGGCCGGTTTCGCTTTGGCGGGACCGGCCGTTCTCGTTTCGTCGTCCGTGCTGTCGTTTGCGGCGCCTGCGCAACCGCAAGCGGCGGCGGCGCCCGCCGTGCGCGTGCCGGTGCTCGCGGCGACGATCGTCGCGCGCTATCCGCATGATCGCACCGCGTTCACCGAAGGGCTGCTCTGGCATGACGGCGCGCTCTACGAGAGCACCGGGCAGGAGCGCCAATCCGACGTCCGCCGCGTCTCGCTCGCAGACGGCAAGATCCTCGCCAAGGTGCGAATCGATCCGACGCAGTTCGGCGAAGGCCTCGCACTGTGGAAGGACCAGCTCGTCAGCCTCACCTGGCATGACGGCATTGCGCATCGCTGGGACGTCCGTACGCTCAAGCCCAAGGGCCAGAATCGCTACACCGGCGAGGGCTGGGGCCTGACCAGCGACGGCGTCTCGTTGCTCCAGTCCGACGGCAGTTCCGACATCATCGTCCGCGATCCGCTGACGCTGGCCGAGCGCCGCCGCGTGGCGGTCACGATTGACGGGCGTCCGCTGCGCGACATCAACGAACTCGAATATGTCCACGGCGCGCTGCTCGCCAATGTCTGGCACACCGGCTTCCTGGTCCGCATCGATCCCAGGACCGGCAAGGTCACCGCGGTGATCGACCTCCGCCCGCTGGTCGCCGAGGTCGCCGCGACCGATCCCGAGGCGGTGCTCAACGGGATCGCATGGGACGCCAAAGCGGACCGGCTGTTCGTGACGGGCAAATACTGGCCGACGCTCTTCGAGATCAAGATCGCGCCCGCCCCGCGCTGAGCGGTGGCTCGATACCTCCACCTTATACCCGTCACCCAGCGAAAGCTGGGGTATCCTGGTTTGGCGGCCGCCGTGGTCTACACGATGATATCCCAGCTTTCGCTGGGATGACGGAAGAGAGAGGCGCGGCGCGAGCGGCGCCATCGTTGCCTACTTGCCCCCAGCCTCCGGCGCGACCGCCCGAACCGCCGCCAGCACGTGCGTCAGCAGTCCATCCGCATCGTGATGAATATTATGCCCCCCCGGCATCCCGATCTTCCACACGGTCTTAGGCGTCAGCAACGGACACAGGCTGTCCGTCTCCTCCAGCCCGTAAATGCACGTCACCCGCACCCAATCGAGCCGGTTCCCCGTCGTCACCCCCAGGCTGTCGGGCGTTCCGTGATCGTACAGCAACCCCGACGGATCGGCGCGATAGAACACCGTATTCCCTGGCAAAATCAAAACGATCCCCGCAACCCGCGGCCGCAACGCCGCGGGTAAGTCCGCCATCCCGGTCTGCACGATATCCGCGCCGTAGGACTGCCCCATCACCACCGCGCGCCTAGCCGCAGTCCGCGCCAGCGCCGTCCGCACGCCATCCGCGACGATCGCATCCAGTTCAGCCCGCGTCCGATGGTGCGCGAACAGCGCCGGTGTCGTGATCCCGACCACCGGGATCCCATGCTCGGTCAGTCCCTGCGACGTCGATGCGCCGAGCAGGAACCGCAGCCCCATGTCGCCCGAGAAATTGACCACGACTAACGGCGCCGCTGCCGTACGCGCGCCGATCGCCGGATACACATGCACGGGATCGCGGTCGAAATACCCCGCGAGATACACGAACAGGAGCACAATCGCCGAGAAGGTCGCGGTCACCCAAGCGCCCCGACGCCAGCGCCGCGAGGCGCCTGTGCGCGGATGTCTGGTGATGGTCACTGGCGGGTCCTACGCATATGAACGGGCGGCGGCATACCACGGTTCTCCCACCCGTTTCGATGACACGCGGATTACGTAATCATCCGCTTGAGCGTCGCGATCCGGTCTGCCTCGGCTGCAGGCTTGTCGGTCCGGATCCGCGCGATCCGCGGAAAGCGCATCGCCACGCCCGACTTATGTCGCTTCGATTCGTGCAGCGAATCGAACGCGATCTCCAGCACCAGCGTCTTCTCGACCTCGCGCACCGGCCCGAACCGGTTCTGCGTATGGTTGCGGACGAAGCTGTCGAGCATCTTGAGCTCTTCGTCCGTGATTCCCGAATACGCCTTGCCGACCGGCAGCAGTTCGCCCTCCTCGGTCCAGCAGCCGAAGGTGTAATCCGAATAATAGGACGACCGTCGCCCCGACCCGCGCTGCGCATACATCATCACGCAATCGGCGGTCAGCGGATCGCGCTTCCACTTGTACCAGAGCCCCGCGCGCCGTCCCCCGACATAGGGCGAATCGCGGCGCTTGAGCATCACGCCCTCGATCGCCGCATCGCGCGAGGTGGCACGAATCGCCTCCAGCGCCGTGAAATCCTCCGCCTCGATCACCGCGCTCAGATCGAACCGCTCGGGATCGAGCCGCGGCACGAACGCCTCCAGCCGCGCCCGCCGCTCGGTCCAAGCCAGCGTCCGCAGATCCTCCTCGCCGTCGAGCAGCAGGTCGTACAGCCGCACGAATGCAGGGTATTCCGCCAGCATCTTCGCGGACACCGTCTTGCGCCCGAGCCGTTGTTGCAACGCATTGAAGCTCGCCGCCCCGCCGCCATCCTCCAGCGTCCCGCCCTGATGCTCGCCCTTGACCAGCAGCTCGCCATCGACCGTCCCCGGCGTCCGAAATGCCGCCGCGATCTCGGGAAAACTGCCGGTCACGTCGTCGCCCGTCCGGCTGTAGAGCCGCGTCTCGCCCGCGACATGGACGATCTGCACGCGAATGCCGTCCCATTTCCACTCGGCCGCATACTCGCCGAGGTCGACGCGCAGATCCTCCAGCCCGTGTGCGAGCATGAATGGCCGGAACACCGGCACGTCGGCGGGCGTCGGCTGTTCACCGGTGCCCTCCGCCCACGCGAACAGGCTCGGATACGGCGCGTCGAGCCCGTGCCACACCTCCTCGACCGCGTCGACGTCGAGCCCGAACGCATCGGCGAGCGCGGTCTTCGCCAATCGAGCCGACACCCCGATTCGCAGCGCCCCCGTCGCCATCTTGAGCAACGCGAATCGCTCCTCCGCATCCGACCGGTCGAGCATGTCGGCCAGCGCCGCGGGCGCATCCGCGCGCGACAACGCCGCCAGTCGCTCGACGACATCGGTGATCGACAGGGGCGTCGGGTCGACCGGCGTCACCGGTTCGGGCCAGAGCAGCGCTACCGTCTCCGCGGTATCGCCAACATAATCGCGGCTCATCCGGAACAGCACAGGGTCGACCCGCGCCTCGATCAGCCCGCGGATCACCGCCGACTTCACACCGCGCAGGTCGAGATCACCGGTCAACGCCGCCATCGCCCAGCCGCGATCGGGATCGGGCGTGACGCGCAGATAATCCGCGATCAGCTTCAGCTTGGCGTTGCGCGACCGGGTGTAGGTGAGCGAATCGAGCAGGGCGGCAAAAGCATGCATGGTGGATCAACGCGCTCGCCGCCGGAAGGGATGCAGACACGCTCGCGTCCGCCACTCTTCCGCCTGACAGGGAAGCACAGATCTTAAACGAGACGAAGCGCGCCGAGCGCCAGGACGATGCCGGTCACCAGGAACAGCACGCCGATGGCGATTCGCAGCGGCCGCAGCGGAAATTTGCACCACGCCGTCTCGCCCATCACCGCAGCGGGCACGATCACCACGAGCGAGCCGAGCGTCGCACCGATCGCGGCGAGCGCGGGAACCGGCGAGCGCGCCGCAAGCGTCAGGACGATGAACTGGAGGCCGTCGCCGAATGCGAGGATGAACAGCCCGAGGAACGCGGTGGCGACCGCGCCGATTGTCCAGCGATCGAGCCGCTCCGGTGCCTTGGCGAGGAAAAACGCTCCGCCGCCCTGCAACAGTAACGCGAGCGCGAGCATCAGTTGCTGCGCGTTCGGCGCCAGCTTGGGGCCGATCACCGTACCCAAGGCCGCGGCGAGGCCACTCGCGGCCAGGATCGCCAGCGCCGCCATCGCGATCACGAGCCCCGGTCGCCGCAGCCGATCCGACAGGATCGCGGCGAGCCACGCGGTGCGGTCGCCGACCTGCGCGAGTGCGGCTGCGACCAGCGCCGCCATCAAGGCGTCCATGGATTATCCAGCGAGTCGGACCGAGCAGGCGGCGGCAAAGGCGTGACAGGCCTGGAGATCCTGCCGCTCGCACCCGACTGCGTCGCGCAATATGCCGAGCCAGCCATGTACGAGCGCACCATGCTCGCCGCGCGACAGGGCCGAATCGACGAAATGCGCGACGGTGACCGCGGGGTTGAGCCCGTTGCTGTGCGCGATCAGGCGGATCGCGTCGATCTCGGTGGCGATGTCGCAGGGCCGGGCATAGGGCGCGCGGACGTCGATCGCGGCGATCCGCGCGGCGAGATCGGCCTTCACGGCGAGTATGTCGTCGATTCGTCCCAAAGCCTGTTCCGGCGCGCGTTCGGGTGCGTTCCGCAATGCCTGGCCCATGATCCCGCTCCTTTTCTCTGCATGGACGTTGCGCCCAGGCGGGTAAAGGCGCAGTTAAGTGGCCGGTTGGTCTTGGTTCCGCGCGGAAAGCTTGACTTCGCCGCGTGCGTCCGCCATGCGCCCAGCTTGATCGAGCGGCGGCATCAGTTCGCCGCTTTCGCATTTTCAAGCCATAGGAATTGGGCTCATGGCCAAGCCAACGACCGTCAAGATCAAGCTGCTCAGCACCGCTGACACCGGCTTCTTCTATGTCACCAAGAAGAACCCCCGTACCAAGACGGAGAAGCTCTCCTTCTCGAAGTACGATCCCGTCGTGCGCAAGCATGTCGAGTTCAAGGAAGCCAAGATCAAGTAATCCGGCCGGCGGCGCACGCCGTCGACTGCGTTTACGACGATTCCAAAAACCGCGGGCAACCCCCGCGGTTTTTGGCGTTGGGAACCCGTCATCCCAGCGAAAGCTGGGATCTCCCGCCGCGAAGGTCCACCCGTAACAGGGAGACCCCAGCGTTCGCTGGGAGTGACGGAGTTTCGCTGAGGTGACGGAATGGAGCGGGACAATATTCCCGTTGCTGCCGCCCCCCCGTTCGTCCTGAGTAGCCGTCGAGTAGTCGCCGCAGGCGACGTATCGAGACGGCGTATCGAAGGACAGGGTGGCGCGCGGAACCCATGCTTCGATACGCGCCCTCGATACGCTTCTACGGAGCTACTCGGTCGCTACTCAGCACGAACGGAGAGTGGGCAAGGGCTGGAGCGGAGGATGCGTCGGGGCTGCTCGGTATCAGCGGGCCAACGACACCCGCCGGCGTCTCAAACCAGCGCCCCGACCGCATCCATGAACCGCGCGAGGCTAATCGGCTTAGACACATACGCATCCGCCCCCGCCGCGCGGATTCGCTCCTCGTCCTCGCGCCCCGCATAGGCGGTCACCGCCATTACCGGGATCGCCTTCAGCGCGTCGTCGGCCTTCAGCTCGAGGATGATCTCGTACCCGGTGACATGCGGCATCTGGATGTCCATGATGATCAGGTCGGGGGTAAAATCCCGCGCCCTCGCAACGGCTTCGCGGCCGTCGCGCACGGGTTCGACGGCGAACTGATGCGCGCGCAACAGGTCGCAGAATAGTTTGAGGTTCAGTTCGTTGTCCTCGACAACGAGCACCTTCTTCGCCACCGACACATCCCATCAGGAAAGACCGATTTTATTCGGAAAGAGGGCTCGATAGGCAATGCGTGACCGCGATTCAAACGAAGACGCCGAGGCGCTCGCGTTGCGCGCGCTGGTATGGACGTTGGCCGAGCCCGACCGGGCGATGCGGTTGCTGTCGGTGACCGGGCTCGAGCCCGATGACCTGCGTGCCCGCGCCGGCGACCCGGTGGTGCTAGGCGCGGCGCTCGGGTTCCTTGAAAACCACGAGCCCGACCTTATCGCCTGTGCCGAATCGCTCGGGGTGAAACCAGAGGCGCTCGTCCGCGCCCGTGCCACGCTCGATCCTGCGGCGTTCCCCGGGGCTTTCGACGCATGAGGCCGCTCCTGATCAGCGATTGCGACGAAGTGCTGCTGCACATGGTCAAGCATTTCGGCGTCTGGCTCGACGAGCGCCACGATATCGATTTTGCGATCCAGCACGGCGATTTCTCGACCGCGATGACGCGCCGCGACGGTAGTCCACCACCGTCGCGCGAGGACATGTGGGCGATGCTCGGCGAATTCTTCCCGGGCGAGATGCACCGCCAGACACTCGTTCCGCACGCAGTCGAGGCGCTGGAGCGGCTCGCCGAGGTCGCGGACATCGTCATCCTCACCAACCTGCAGGACGAATGCCGCCAGCCGCGGATCGAGCAACTCGCGCAGTTCGGCATCGCGCACCGGGTGGAGTGCAACCAGGGCGGCAAGGGCACGCCGGTATCGCGGCTCGTCGCGGAGTATGGCAACCCGGTCACGGTGTTCGTCGACGACCTCGCGGTGCATCACGAATCGGTCGCCAAGCACGCGCCGGGCGTCCACCGGCTGCACATGGTGTCCGAGCCGACGCTGGCGGTGAGCGTGCCAAAAGCGCCCGAGGCGCATGCGCGGATCGACGACTGGCGCGAGGCGGCGGACTGGATCGCCGCGCGGTTCGAAGCGGGCGTGTCGGCGACCGCCTAACCGGACTTAGCGCGTCCAACCTGTCCTTCGTCATCCCCGCGGAGGCGGGGACCCATACGGGCTAGCCTCACGATCATGCGCGTCAGCCAGTCTGGATCCCCGCCTGCGCGAGGATGAAGGAGGGGCATGGCGGGACAGGGCCGCGACCCCACTTGACCCATCCCCCACCGCTGTGGTGATACCGGCTTATGACCGATCGTATCGACCGCAAGCTCGAAGAGCTGGGCCTCACCCTCCCCCAGGCTGCCGCGCCCGTCGCCGCCTATGTCCCGACCGTGCTGGCAAACGGCATGCTCCACATTTCGGGCCAGTTGCCGTTCAAGGACGGTGCGCTGGTCAAGGGCCGCGTCGGCGACGACGTGTCGCTCGAGTCCGCGCAGGAGGCGGCCAAGCTCTGCGGCCTGATGCTCGTCGCACAGATGAAGGCCGCACTCGGCACGCTCGGTCGCGTCGAGCGGATCGTGAAGCTCGGCGTGTTCGTCAATTCAACTGGCGATTTCACCGACCAGCCCAAGGTGGCGAACGGCGCATCCGAGCTAATGCAGGACGTCTTCGGCGAAGCCGGCCGCCATGCTCGCTCGACGGTCGGGGTTCCGGCGCTTCCGCTCGGCGTGGCTGTCGAGGTCGATGCGGTCGTTCAGATCCGAAGCTGATCCGCTCGATCCGGGACCTGCGGGGTTTGCGCATCGTGGGCTCCACGATTGCGCGACCTTCATCGAGAATAGCTACGTCGCCTTCGCTGCGGCGCTTGAACGCGGGGCAGGAATCGAGTGCGACCTTCGGCTTACCGCCGATGACCAGATCATCGTCTTTCATGATCGCGGCGCGCTTCGTCTGTGCGGATCGCACGCCATTGTCGCGCGGTCCACGCTTGCCGAGCTGGAGCGGTTCAGCGTTGGCGGCCGCCCGATCCCGACGCTTCGCCAATTGCTCGCGCTGGTCGACGGTCGTGTTTCGCTGTTGCTCGAGGCCAAGATCGACGAGCGCTTCTGGCGTTTCGGCCCGGCGCTGCTCGCGGCGTTAGACGATTATCGCGGTCCGTGCGGCGTGATGAGCTTCGACCCACGCCTGCCGCGCTGGCTCAAGACCAATGCGCCGCACGTTCGCCGCGGGCTGGTGGTGAGGGATAGGCTCCCGCCGATCAGGCGTTGGGGTTCGATGATCCTTGCCGATCCTCAGTTTCTCGCCGTCGACCGCGCTGCGCTTGGCCAAAGGTGGGTCGCGCGCGCTCGCCGCCGGCTGCCCGTCTATAGCTGGACGATCCGCACTGCTGGTGAGCGCGTCGCGGCGGCACCGCTTGCCGACGCTTTGATCTGGGAAGCCGATGGCCGACCGCGAACCTGAACTCATCGCGCGGATAGCACGCGGAGTGACTAGCCTCGATCCGGCGGCGTGGGATGCGCTTGGCGGGTCGGACGACCCGTTCCTCAGCCACGCCTTTCTCGGCTTGCTCGAAACGTCGGGCAGCGTCGGCGATGCGGCGGGCTGGACCCCGCTGCCGATCATCGCTGAGCGCGATGGCGCGATCGTCGCGGCAGCGCCGGCCTACCTCAAGAACCACAGCCAGGGGGAGTATGTCTTCGACCATGGCTGGGCCGAGGCGTGGGAGCGTAGCGGGCACGCTTATTATCCCAAGCTCCAGGTCGCAGTCCCGTTCACCCCGGTGCCGGGGCGGCGATTGATGGGCGACCGTGGCGCGATCCTGTCCGCGCTCGAAGCGGTGACGGTTCAAAACCGGCTGTCGTCGGCGCACATTATTTTTTGCGACCAGGGCGATCTCGATGCCGGCGAGAAGCACGGCTGGTTGCGGCGAGACGGGATTCAATTTCACTGGTTCAACCGCGACTATGCGTGCTTCGACGACTTCCTCGCCGCGCTGTCGAGCCGCAAACGCAAGGCGATTCGCAAGGAGCGCGCCGCCGCTTGCGCGGGGCTCGACATCGTCACGCTGCGTGGCGCCGAGATCGAGCCTGCGCACATGGCCGCGATGTGGCATTTCTATCAGGATACGGGGAGTCGCAAATGGGGCCAGCCCTATTTGACACACGAGTGGTTCGCCGGGGTGGTCGCGGCGATGGGCGATGCAGCCGTGTTGGTGCTTGCGCTGCGCGATGGCCAGCCGATCGCGGGGGCGCTCAATTTTGTCGGCGAACACGCCTTATATGGCCGCTATTGGGGAGCGGCCGAGGAAGTCCCCTTTCTCCACTTCGAGCTGAGCTACTATCGCGCGATTGATTTCGCCATCGGCCACGGCCTGGCATCGGTGCAGGCCGGGGCGCAGGGCGAGCATAAGCTGGCGCGTGGCTACGAACCCGTCGTCACCAGCTCGCTCCATTACATCCCCGACGCGGGATTTCGACGTGCGATCGCGGATTTCCTGGTTCGCGAACGCACCGCTATCGCCAGCGAGCTTGAGTGGGCGCGCGAGGCCCTGCCCTATCGCCGCGAAGGTTAGATTTTAGAAGGGTACATCGTCGTCGAGGTCGGTGTCGAACGCCGCGGGTTGCGGGCGCGATTGCGGCTTCGAGCCACCGCCGGCGAAGCTGCCGCCACCGCCCGACGAATATTCCGCACCGCCGCCGCCGACGTTGCCGCCACCGCCACCGCCACCTTCGCGACCGTCGAGCATGACCAGTTCACCGCGAAACTTCTGGAGCACTATCTCGGTCGAATAGCGGTCGTTGCCCGTCTGGTCCTGCCACTTGCGGGTCTGCAGCTGCCCCTCGAGATAAACCTTCGAGCCCTTCTTCAAATAACTCTTCGCGACCCGGCCGAGATTCTCGTTGAAGATGGCGACGGTGTGCCATTCGGTCTTTTCCTGGCGGTTGCCGTCGCGGTCCTTCCACGTTTCGGACGTCGCGACACGCAAGTTCACGACCTCGCCGCCATTGGCGAAGCTGCGCGATTCGGGATCGGCACCAAGATTGCCAACCAAAATCACCTTGTTCACGCCGGCCATGTCATTCTCCTCGATTGTCTGGTCGAATAGGTCACCGGCGTCCCCAGTGCCAGCCTGTTTTGACAGAGACATCGCAATCTTCATTCAGGCGCAACGAGCGGCGCTGCCAGAATGATTGCGGATGCCGTCCAACCGCCGCTGAAAACAGAGGCAATCCCGCTCTATTCAGCAGCGACGGCGACGGGGCGTGGCCGAGCGCTGACACGGAAGCCGAGGACCACGGCGGCGAGCGTGACGAGCTGCGCCATCACCGCCTCGACCGTCGGGAACAGGCCGATTATCGTGATGCGCGGCACGCCGGCGAGCGGCGTGACCGGCACAAGGCCCGCCTCCTGCAGCGCGCCAATCCCCTTGCCGGCGAGTACGACCGCGAGGATCGCAATCAGAATCGAGCTGTAGGCGAAGAATTGGGTGATCGGCAGCACCCGGCTGTAGCGGAGCATGGCCCAAGCGATCACGCTCAGCACGACAACAGCGGTAAGGGCGCCAGCGAGGATAGTCCCGCCATTGTCGGCGGTCCACAGCGCGGCGAAGAACAGGATCGTTTCGAACACCTCGCGATAGACGACGATGAAGGCGAGGCCGAACAGGAACCAGGCCGAGCCGCGCGACAAAGCGCCCTGCATCTTGGTCGCGATGTAGCGGCGCCATTCCTCGGCCTGGCTCTTGCCGTGCATCCAGATGCCAACCGACAGCAGGATCACTGCGGCGAGCAGCGAGCCGCACCCTTCGGTCAGCTCTCGACTCGCCCCGCTGATTCCGATTGCGTAGGTAGCGATAACCCAGGTGAGGGCGCCGGCAACGAGCGCCGCGACCCAGCCGCCATGAACGTAGGGAAGCGCCTCCCTTCTCTCCGCCTTGCGCAGGAAGGCGATCATCGCGATCACTACAAGCAGCGCCTCGAGGCCTTCGCGAAGCAGGATCGCGAAGGCGCCTAGGAAGGTCGAAACATCATTCTCCGCCTCGGGCGCGAGTGCCAACTCCGCCTCGTCGAGAAGCATCTCGGTTTCGGCGAGCCGCTGGCGAAGCGCGGGCAGGCTGGTCCCGCTGGTGATGGCCGCTCGGAAGCCGCTCATCGCCTGCTCGACGCGGGTCATCAAGCCGCCGTCGCGGGTGGCGAGTACTGCCTCGACCGGCTCGAATCCGTCGAGATAGGCCGACAGCGCGAGGTCAATCGCGCGGTCGCGGTCGCCGCGGGCAAAGGCTTCGACACTTTGTCGAAGGTGATCGCGTGCGAGCTGAAGCGAGCCGGGCTTGTCCGCCGAAACCGCGTCGGGGTTGGCGCGCAAATAGGCGACGACCGCCGCCGCCTTGTCGGCGCCGATCTTCGCTTCGAGGTCGGCGGGCGTCATCGCGACCAGCGCGGCCATATCGGGCACCAGCCGGCGGATCGCCTCCTCCTTATTCCAGATGCGCTCGCCTCGCGTCGCATCGCCATAAGCGAGCCCGCCGGCGTGGAAGGCGAGCGCCCAGCGCTCCTCCTCGGGAAGCGCGGCGAAGCTTTGCATCGCCGTGCCTTCAAGGCCCTGCGAAATTACCTGGTAGAGTCCGAAAATGCTGCGGTCGCGGGCGCGGTCACGGTCGGCGAACGCAATCGGCGGCGGGTCGAGATCGGCGAACGCAGCGTTCGGACCTTCCCCCTTGGCACCGTGGCAGGAAGCGCAGCTTTCGGCGTAAAGCGCGGCGCCGCGCCCGAGGTCGGGCACGGTGGTCGGGGCTAGCGGCACGGGGTAGGCGGCGAGGAGGCTGTCGGCCAGGCTGCGCGCGCTTGCTGCGATCGCGGCCGGCTCGGCCTTGCTTGCAATCGCGGCCTGCAGCGCTTTTGCATCGGCGATTAGCGTCGCCCGCTGCGCTCCGGGGGGTAGCCCGGTTAGGCGGCCGCTGACCGACGCCGAGAATTCGACCATTTCCTGATATTCTGCGGGGTTGACGATTTCTCCTCCGGCAACCGCCTCGCGATAATCGACCGCGATATAGTCGAGCAAACGCCAACTGGTCTGGACCTCGCTTGCAACCGTCGCGGCGCGCGCGGGTGCCGCTATCGTGACGAACGCGACGAGGAAAAACAGGAGCACTCGAAGCGGAAATGGGTAGGTGGAGGCCATGGCGCGCGGCTTAGCATAGTGCGAATGATTATCAATAACGATTGGTCACCCTAACGGACCGGATAGCGCAGCCGGCCGAGGAAGCGCGCGAGGCTCGGGCGGCGGATCGCATTGCCGCGCCAGTCGGCCTTCCATTTTTCGAACCGCATCACATCCGCGAGGCGGCGGTCGAGGAAAGCAGCCGTTTCGGCATGGCTCTCGCTGTCATCATCGAGCCAGGCGAGGAGGGTCGAGGTGTAAACCGCCGAGAGCGTCAGGCGCTTGGTATAATGATTATAATCGGTCGCGGTATCTCCGGCGAGGCGCCACATCAAGTCGGCCGAGCGCCAGTTGGTGCGAAGCGCGAGCGGCAAGTTCTGCGGCATTGCGAGGATCGCCAACGCCCGGCGCACTGCTTCGCGCGCCGGTGCGGTGGTTTCGAGCCGAAACCAGATCATCGAACGGATGCGGTCGCGGATTTTCATCGCGGCGACGGCCTCGGGCGTGAAGTGCGCGACCATTGCCGCATCGACCCCCTCAATCCATGCCTCGATCATGTGCGGCGCGTCCTTGGGGAAGGCTAGCCGCGCCTGCGCCGGGTCGATCCCGAGCTGCCCAGCGGCGCTGTTCACCGCCGCCGCGGTCCAGCCGTCGAATACAGCATTCTCGCCCACCGGCAGGGCGAGGCGGAGGCGGAGCGCCGCGAGCGGGGAGAGATGGGCCATGACCGACTAAATGGTCACTTGGGGAGCGGTGCGCAAGCGCGAGTCCGTGTCGCTGCGCATGCGCACCAGGATCAGCGCCACCACGATCGCCGCCGCCCCGCCCCAGTCGAGCAAGGTAAAGGCCTCGTCATAATAGAGATAGCCGAGCAGGGCCGAAAGCGCTGGCTGGGTCAGCATCGCTATCCCGACCACCAAAGGCGGAAGATGGCCGAGTGCGTAGACCAGCAGCCCCTGCCCCGCGACCTGGCTGCACAGCGCGAGCGCGACCAGCGCGCTCCAGTCGGCGGGGATGAGTTGCTCGCCCGCTACCAGCGCTGCGGGCAGCAGGAAGATCGCGGCGAACAGGCTGGCGAGGAACAGCAGGGGCATTGGCGCGACCGTGCCTCGCGTACGTTCGACGAGGATCAGATAGCCAGTGTAGAGCAGCCCCGCGAAGGCGGCGAGCAAGTCGCCACGAAGATGGGCCGC
>DATLXI010000006.1:0-49846 GCA_035575755.1 Sphingomonas sp. | reverse complement strand
GACGGCTTCGACGTTCATAGGTATTCTGAATCAGCAAGCGCGCGACGGCGCAAGCAAAATCCTGATGCCTCATCCAACCTCGGACTATGCCGCCCGCGTCACACCGCCGGTGCTACCGCCGCAATGGGGTGAGCAGATACGGCGGCGGTCCCCGCCGCAGCTTTCGACGACGCCGTCTGTGCCGTGGCGGGGAGAGCAACCGTCACGGCAGCGCAGGTCAGGAGCAGCTTCAGTGTCATTATATATCCTTGAATACGCATCAAAACTTAGCGCCTGCCCGAAGCCCGATGGTCCGCGGCGTGCTGCTCACGATGTAGGTCCGCTGCGAACACGTGCCGCATTGCTGGTAGCGGGAGAGCTGCGCGCGTTCGTCCCACAAATTCGGGGCGAAGACTTCGAACGTGAAGTTGGACACCTCCGCGCCGACCGAGGCATTGCCGGTGGTATAGGCCTTGAGCCGCCCCAGCGTTCCCGCTTGGTACGTACGGATGTCCGCGGACGCCGAACTCTGATGCGCGATCAGGCCCTGAATATAGGCTTTGGCCGTACCGACGGGCACGCTGTAGCGCGCGGTACCGCTTGCCTTGAACCTCGGCGTAATCGGCAGTCGAGTCCCTTTAGCCGCGAGCGGCGTTTCCCCTGCTGCACAGATTTGCATTTGGCACAGGTCGTTGCGAGTCTTGGCATCGGTGTAGGCACCCGCCGCGGTGAGCGACAGGCCGCCGGTCGCGTAATTTGCATCCGCCTCGATGCCCCTGATCCGCGCATTCGGCCCGTTCTGGATGATCGTGAAGCTGTTCAGTCCGAGGAACGAGAACTGGAACTTGTCCCACGCCTGCTGATAGATCGACGCGTTGAGCCGCAGCCGGTCGAACAGCGTCGTCTTCAGCCCCAGTTCGTAATTGGTCAGGAAGTCCGCGTCGTACGGCGGGACGTCGCCGCGACGGTTGATCCCCCCGGGCCGGAAACCGCGCGAGAAGGTGGCATAGGCCATCAGCTTGTCGGTCGGCTTGTACGTCAGGTTGAACCGATAGGTGGCGCCTTGCCCTTGCGTCTTTTTCGGGATCAGACCGGTGGTCGTGTACGTCGCCAGGTTGGTGCAAGGTGATCCCGACACCGCCGCTGGCAGCAGCGTGGAGGTGTCGCCACCGCTCCGATACGCCTCGCGCAACGTCTGGCCGTTCGCCATATAACACCCTGCGACGCCGGTCTGGCTGCTGCCCGCGGCGTTGAACGGCGTCGCGGTGTAGGGGCGGCCATCGTCGGGATCGACCGCGGGATTGCGGCCGAAGCCATAGAAGCCGATCAGCGAATTGTCGTAGATGTACGCGCGGCTGCCGGCGGTCGCGGTGAGGTTCGGCAGGATGTCGTAGCTTGCCTCGCCGAACATCGCGTAATCGGTGTCGACGCGCTTCTGCTTGGTCAGCCACAGCGTGCCCGGCGAGCCGTTGACCGACACCGCGGTGCCCAGATTGGCGATCTGGTAATCCTGGAAGATCGCGTTGGTCTGCCGCTGGTAGAAGGCGCCCGCGACGATCCGGAAGCGGTCCGTGGACGGCGACGCGACGCGGAGTTCCTGGCTGGTCTTCTTGAAGTGATCGGTGCCGATGATCTTCTGCCTCGGGTCGATCGTCCGACCGGCATTGTCCTGATAATAGAAATAGCCGGCAAGCCCGCCGACGGACGAATACGCCGAGTCATAGGCCTCGGCATAATCGGTGTAGTCGCTCGACGTGAACGTCTTCCGGTCCAGATACGCGCCGGCATAGGTGACGTCCCAATTGCCGACCTTGCCCTCGATCGTCAGCGCCCCCTGGATGAAGCGGTCCTTGCGATATTCGGGAAAGAAATGCTGGACCTGGAGATCGCCGACCTTCGGATCGTAGCCATAGGTGTCGTTGTTGCGCTGCTCCTGGTACAGGACGGTCGGGGTCACGGTCCAGTTGCTGTCGAGATCGACCTTCAGCGCGGCACGACCGCCATAGGTCTCGGTATCGTTGTAGTTCTTCTTCACGAACGCGGCGTTGTCGACGACGATGCCGCCGTTCGCCGAGGTGCAAGAGGTGGGGGTCGGCTCGGGCAGATAGCTGCGGCAGCCGGCGACATTGTCGATGAAGCCCGCGTCGCGCTGGTAGAAGCCGACCACGCGCAGCGCCGCGCGCTCTGCCAGCGGGATGTTGAGCATCCCCTCGACCTTGCTGCCGACGCCGCCCGACTTGACGCTGTTCACCTGGCCATCGACGCGGCCATAGAAGCCGCTGTAATCCGGCTTGTTGGTGATGATCCGGATCGTGCCCGCTTCGGACGACGCGCCGTAGAGCGTGCCCTGCGGCCCGGCGAGGCTCTCGATCCGCGCGACGTCGTAGACATGGACGTCGAGCGTGCCGCCGATCGTCGTCACCGGCTGCTCGTCGAGATAGGTACCGACCGACGGCAGCGGGCCCGAATGGTTGCCGTCGCCGCCCGACGCGACGCCGCGCATGTAGACGACGGTCGATCCCGGCTGCGTCGTCTGGAACGACACCGACGGCAGCAGCTGCGTGTACTGGTTGAAGTTCGAGATGTTGAGATCGTCGAGCCGCTTGGTGCCGATCGCCTGAATGCTGATCGGGACGGCCTGGATGTTCTGGTCGCGCTTCTGCGCGGTGACGACGATGTCACCCTCATACTCGCTCGCAGTTTGCCCGGCGGGGGCGGCTTGTACGGCGGGATCGGTTTGCGCGAATGCGGGACAGACGATCGCCGAGGAAGCCAGAAGTGAGCCGATCAACAACCGACGATCGAATATATGCATGCGCGAGCCCCCAAGCGATTATGCGCAGAGACTGTGGTGCGGTGCAGCGAAGGTCAAACGAAGCTGACCTAATTTGCAGCTTTATTACGCGTGCGTGACGTTTTTGCCACTAATCATGCGTCGATCAGGTCGCCCAGCGCGGTTTTTAATGGGCCGAGCCAGGCTTCGTACGGGCGCCACGCATCGACGCCGTCGCGGTTGATCGGGCGACGGACCTGTTCCGAACTCGCGGTACGGACCGCGCGGTCGGTCTCGTGAAACGCGAGACAGGCGGGTTCATAGTCGAGCCCACAGGCGGCGAGCAGCGCGCGGACCTCGACCTCGGTATTCTCGATCAGCGCTTCGTGATCGACGCGGTGGACGCGGCCCGGCGCCACCGTGTCGACGTGGCGCATCAGCCGGACGTAGTCGCGGTAATAGCGGCCAACATCGTCGAGCGAGTAACTGAACGCCTGCCCCCGCGCATAATGCTGTTTGAAATTCGAGAAGCAGCAGTCGAGCGGATCGCGTCGCGCATCGATGATCCGTGCGTTCGGCAGCGCGAGCAGGATCAGCGGCACGTGTGCCCAGTTGTTAGGGAGCTTGTCGATGAAGAACGGGCGCTCGGTACGGCGCTGGATCGCGGCGCGGCGCAGATACTCTTCGCCGATCTCGCGCAATGCGTCCGCCGACAGCGCGTCGATCCCGCCCGGATAGTCGGCAATGCCGCGCGCGATCGCCGGCATGTCCGGCAGTTCGGTGGTGCCCTCGACCAGGCTGTGGCTGGCGAGGATCTGTTCGATTAGCGTCGAGCCGGCGCGCGGCATGCCGAGCACGAAGATCGGGTCTGGTGCCGCGCATCCCTGGCCGTGTCGGGCATCGAGCAAGGCGGGGGTGAGCACGCCGATGCTGCGATCGACGAACGCGGTGGTCTCGTCAGCATCGTAGCTAATGCGCGTGCGGCGCAGCGCGTTGCCGGCGTCGTAATGCGCGAACGACCGCGCAGCGTCGCGGCGATCCTCGAACGCCTTGCCGAGTGCGAAGTCGAGGTGGAAGCGGTCCTCGTCGTCCAGGTCGGCGCTGGCCAGCGCCGCCTCCATCGCCGCGATATCGTCGTCGTCGAACCGCACCGTCTTCAGATTGGCAAGGCTCCACCACGCATCGCCGAGCGTCGGCAGCAACGACAGCGCGCGCCGATACGCGGCGATTCCGTCATCGCGGCGTCCCACGGTCTTGAGCATATGCCCATAGCTCAGCCACACGCGGGGCTGGCCCGGCGCGTCGTGCAGGACCTTCTCGTACAGCGTGATCGCATCCTCGAACCCGCCGAGCCGACCGAGCGCGGCGGCCTTGAGGTTGGCGTGGCCGGGATTGTCGGGCTCGTCGGCGATCACCGCGTCGAGCAGGGTCAGCGCTTCGGGCGCACGGTTCTGACGGTACAGAACGAGCGCGAGATTCGCGCGCGCCGCGGTGAACCCCGGCGCCAGCTCGACCGCGCGGCGCAACAGCGTCTCGGCATCCTTGTACCGCCCGATCCGCCCGGCCAGTTCGGCGAGCATCCGGATTGCGCGCGCATCGAACGGGTCGCGCTTGAGATAGGCTTTCAGCAACGGCTCGGCGACGTGGAGTTGATTGTCGTGCAGCGCGAGCGCGGCTTGCATCAGGTCGCTCGACCAGCGGGGATTGGGGGCGGATGCCATCACTGCGCACAGTCGGGGCAGGTGTAGCGATCGTCAAGTATGGACCCGTTCAAGGGCGGATCGCCGCTTTGGAGCGAGCGCCCGTTGATCGTTCCGGCACACGAGTTGTGTGGCATCAATAATTACCGCGCGTCATTCGGGCGGCGACCTCGGCCGGCCATCACCGCTCACGTCGGGACGCGCGTTTCGTAGCGATCCCAATGCGTCGTCAGTTCGTCGATCACGCGCGATCCGACCAGGTACAGGCTTTCGAGCGCTGCGGTCATGCCGGAAAAGCCTTCGTTCTCGCGCAACAGATAGTCGGCGGCGGCGACGCCCGGCGGCGGCATCGTGAAGTTGCTGCCGGCACGCAGCACCATGAACCGGTGCCTGTCGACGCGGCCCATTTTGTCGAGCTGGAGGATCGACTGGTAGGTGCCCGTCTCCTCCATTCCCGACGTGACGAACGCGCCTTTGCCGGCGGTCCAATAGCGGACCCAGTCATTGGCCCAATCGGTCATCGCCTTGCCGTGCCAGAACGTCATCGCCGCAAGCTGATCGCCCTTCAACACGAATGGCGGGCGTTGTGCCATCGGGTAGCCGGTGTACCGCGCGCGCTCCTTGGCGCTCGCGGGATCGTCGGGCAGCGCGATGTCCTTGGTCAGCGCAAAGGCCCAGTCGCGCAGGCCCGCATTCAGTTCGAACATCTCGCCGTGCGGCGTGGCCGGGCGCGGATCGCTAGGGCCCTTGCGGTCGAGCGGGAAATAGCCCGATTTCCAGTCTTTCGGAATTTCGCGCGCGTCGATCTCGTGCGCCAGATCGCCGTCGACCAGATATCGTGCCCAGGCCGCCGAGCCGATCGAGGCATCGGCCGGATCGATGCCGGCGATCCCCGCGACCAGCCAATAGGCGCGGGTCAGGTCGAAGCGCTGGTCGAGCCCGAGCGCCATCGTCGATCCCGCCGATCGCGCGGTGCCCATGCCCGTGACGACCGCGAGCACGTGCGTCGACGGATCATAATAGAGATCGTGATCGGCTTGCGGGAAAGGGATGCGCACGTCGAAATGCCGGCGTTCTTTCCACAGCTGGAATTCGCCCGGCGCATCGCCGGTGTCCTTGCCGATCTCGAACATCGTGACGATCACGGCACGGATCTGCAGCGGGTGCGGACAGGGCGCACCGGGTAGGCAGGCCTCGACCCCGGTCCTTGGCGCGCGCGTTGCCGGCGCGGCGTTGGCGTCGGTCTGGCAGAAGAGGCTCAGCGCGGCGCCGGCGTAGATGGCGGCGCGGGTCAGGGCATGCATGGGGTAACGTCTCCGCGTGTAATCCTGGATCGGATCGGACCGGATGGGGCAGGGGGGCGGGTGCGGCGACCCGCCGCCGCCCGCGTCAGAACTTGTAGATCACCGAACCCTGGAAGCTGCGGGGCCTCTCCGGCAACACGATCGTGCTGCCGAACAGCTCGGTGAAATTCGCCCGGTAATAGGTCGTGTCGGTCACGTTCTTGACGACCGCGCGGAACAGCCAATTGTCCTTCTGGAACGAGGCGCCGAGATCGACCAGCGTATAGGCCGGCAGCTTGACGACACGCGACTGGCCCGAGAACACCGAGTCCACCTGGACCACGCTGGCGGTCAGCGCGATGCCGTTGTCGAAGGCATAGCTGGCGGTCGCCGAATACAGGTTGGTCGGGATGCCCTGGCGGCGCGACGCCTCCTTGTCGGGGATCGCGATCAGCCCGCCCGGCTGGCCGCCGAGGAACAGCGTCGGATCGGTGACGTTGACCAGATCCTCGATCCCGAAAAAGCTGAAGGTCGATCCGGCATCCTGGAACGTCAAATTGTAGACCTTGGTCCGCGTGTAGGCGCCCGTGATGAACAGGTGTTTGTCGACCGCCCAGCGGGCTTCGGCCTCCAGGCCCTCGGTTTCCACCGACTGGTTCACGGTCGCCGACTGGACGTTGTGATCGGTGCGCGTCTGTTTGTAGACCGAGACGGCGGCGTAGAGCGTGTCATCCAGGAAGCTGCCCTTCACGCCGCCTTCGTAAAGTTTCGACGCGGCGACGAAATTTTCGCCGGCGACGTCGGCCGGCGCGATCTCGGCGCCCTGTCCCGCAACCACGGTCGATTGGCGCGATGCGGTGACATAGGGGATCAGCCCGAACGGCAGCTTGTACGACGCGCTTGCCGTCCACGACCAGGCGCCGGTGCTGCCCGTGCCGGTCAGCACGGTGGGCACGACGCGGACCTTGGTCGGATTGGTCGTCGATTTGGCGTCGATGATGTCGTAGCGGGCGCCGAGCACCAGATCGAGACCGAAGTCGAAGTCGAGATCGGCCAGCCCGGCGAGCCCGTAATCGGTGTAATGGCCGTTTACGTAGCTCGTGTAGTTGCAGTCGCATTCGGTCGAGAGCAGTCGATCGGACAGCGGCGTGTAGCCCTTCGTCAGATCGACGCGGTGGAAATATTCGAAGTCGAAATCGTCGCCGTGCTTGAAGTCGGTGTAGCGGATCGACGGCGACACCTGGAACGAGAATTTGCCCGCGTTGGTCTTGAAGGCCTTGGACAGGACGATCTTGTCCTCGATCACCCAAGAGTCGTGGAATTGCGAGAAGCCATAGGCGTTGTTGTTGTCGTTGTTATAGCCGTCGTAAAATAGCTGGTTCTTGATCTCGAGACCGTTGCCGCCATCGAAGATGATGTCGAAATAGCCGGTTTTCGCCGTGTTCTTGAGGAAGTCGTTCTCGCCGGTCAGGACGTCCTTGCGGCTGAGCTTGGCCGTGCCGGTGTTCTGGAGCGCGAGATAGGGATAGGTGCCGGTAAAGCACGCATTGGTGAACGACGCCGCCGACGTACTGCCGCCGCCGCACCCGAACGTGCCGAACGGCGCGAACGTGCCGACCGAGGTGAACTCAGACGGGGAGAGCTGGCCGTCGCCATTGGTGTCGAGCGGCTTTGCGGACCCCGTGATATAGGTGCCGTTGTCGACCAGATCCTGCGTCAGGCGATTCCAGCCGCCATTCTGCTGGCCTGAATATTTCTGATACATGCCGCCGAATTCGATGCGGAGCGCGTCGGTCAGCTGATTGTCGAACGCCGCCTGCAGCACCGTCTGATTGGTCGACATATTGCGGTAATAGCTGCCCGAATCCTCGATCTCGGCGTACAGGCTGTACCCGAATTCGGTGCCCATCACCTTGGCCGGGCCGCGCACTTCGGCCTTCAGGACGTTCCTGTTCCAGCTGCCGCCGGTATAGCTGACCTCTCCCTCGGCATGATCGAGCAGCGCGCCGCCCTTCACGCGCGCCGACTTCGGCACGAAGTTCATGTAGCCGCCGGTCTTGGACGGTCCGTAGATCGGCGAGGCCGGCCCACGGACGATATCGATCCGGTCGGACGCACCGATCGGGGTTGGATAATTGCCCGGATTGTCGAGCCGGCGGACGCCGCGGAAATAGACTTCGCCGGGGGTGCCGCGAATATCGAGTGCACCGCCGACCCCGAAGAACGAGTTGGTGAATGTGCCCGGCGCCTGCGCGACGAGATCGTAGATGTCGGTGATGCCGAACCGTTCGATCTGCTCGCCGCTGATCGTCGACGCCGATCGCGGCGTTTCGACCAGTGTCTTGTTGAAGCCGAAGATCGTGCCGACGTCCTTGTTCGGCAACGCGTCGAGCGAACCCGTGATGACGATTTCCGCACTTTCGTCGACCGGCTCCGAAGGCACATCGGTCTGCGTGGTGGTAGTTCGAGCGCCGTTTTGCGCGATCTCCTGGGCAGGTTCCGGAGCGGTCTGGCCAAAAGCCGGCGAAAGGATTGCAGTGGTGGAAAGCAAACCGGCGGCCAACGCAAGCATGCGCGCAGGACGACGTGAGCGCGACGCGCCAGCGAACGACGAGCCAAAGCCCTGATCTCTTACCATTTTTAGAATTCCCCCTGAACGTAACGGCGAGCTGCCCCAGCGTCTCTTGTCGTCTTTGCCGACGCCATTGCCGTGTCCGTCCCGTCGGTCGTGCAATAGTGTCGTGTCGATCCGCCCCCGAACCTTTATCTTATGCAGGAGGCGTAGGGGGTTGACCTGCGCCGATCAAATGCAATGAACTCCGCAGCCCGTTGCAAAAAAGAGAGTGGTCTATGCCCGCCTTTTCCCGGTTCTTGCGCTACTTCATCGCGGTCGGGCGGCTTGGGTCGATCCGCAAGGCCGCCGACGTCCTCAACGTCTCCGCATCGGCGATCGATCGGCAGATCCTGAACGTCGAGGCGGACATGGGCATGCCGCTGTTCGAGCGCCTGCCGACCGGGCTCAGGCTGACGGCCGCGGGCGAGATCATGATGGCGTCGGGATTGAAATGGCAAAAGGATATGGGTGACGTCCGAACCCAGATCGAGGATCTGCGCGGCTTGAAACGCGGGCATGTCGACATCGCGATCATCGATGCGCTGGCCAAGGGCTATATCCCCAGCACGATCCACGCGATCCAGAGCCAGTATCCGGGCATCACGATCGGCATCAAGGTGCTGAACAACGATGCGGTGCGCAGCGCAATCCTCAGCGGCGAGGTCGATTTCGGGATATTCTTCGAGCCGCAATCCTTTCGCGGGATCACCGTGCGCGCGTTCGTCGAGGTCGTGCTCGGCCTCTTGACGCCGGCCGGCCACCCGCTTGGTCAGCACCGCGAGGCGCGGTTTTCCGCCTGCGCGGGCTCCGCGTTGATCGTGCCGGCCGAGCCCCTGGCGGTGTGTCAGCAGATCGCGGTGCTGGAAGGGATCACGGGCGTGGTCGTCGACAAGACCGTGACCTCGGACAATATCCAGATGATCACGTCGCTGGTGCTGCAAGGCGTCGGGATCGGTATCCTGACCTCGATCGACGTGACGACCGAGGTTCGGCGGGGTCTGTTGTCGTTCACCAAGATCACGGATGCGATCCTGCGGCCGATGATCCTGGCGCTGTGCACGTCCTCGGCGCGGACGCCGTCCTACGCCGCGGGGATCGTGCTACGCGAGATCGAGAACGGCTTTGCGCAGTTGAGCTATCCCGCGTCGATGGAGAACGTCCAGCCGGAGGATTGATCGCACGTCGCGCCCGGGATCACTTCCGCGCGGCGATGAGCCGGATCATCAGCGCCTCTAGCCGCGCCGGGTCGACGGCGCGGATGACGTCCGCGCGCTGTTCGCCCAGGCCCGGCTGATAGCCCGTGTCCCAGGACAAAAGGTCGCCATAGCCCGCGCCGAACTGCGTATTGGCATCCACGAACAGCGTGTCTCGGGCGGTCACGATCGTCGGGTCGAGCCAGACGGCGGCGGCAATCTCGTCCCACAGCGGGAAGCCCGGCTCCATCGCGGCGACGAACGGCGCGACCTTTGGCGCGGCAACCTTGGCCAGCCGGTTGCGCAGGTCCGGGCTCAATTGCGTCGCCGTCGAAGGGTCGACCGGAACGAGCGTGATGTGCTTCCAGCCACTGCGAAAGACGATGCTCGCCGCTTCCGGATCGAAGCGGATGTTGAACTCCCGTCGGGGGGAGTTGATGTATTCTCGCGCGAATTCGTTCGCGGATCTGTTCGAGAGCATCGGCCGCGGATTGAGGCTGCCGCCCATGTAAACCAGTTCCTTCGCGAGCCCGGCGAAGCTCGGGTCGAGCCGTTGTGCGAGCGCGAGGTTGGTCAGCGGCCCGGTCGCGACGATCGTGATTTCGCCGGGGTGCGCGCGGACCATGCGGATGAGGAACATCGCGGCAATTTCCGGCGATGGCTTGATCGTCGCATTGCCGCCCGGCAACACGACCGGATCGTCGGGACCGAAATAGCTCGGCACGCTTTGCTGCGTCGGCTGGACCCACGCCTTCATCCAGGCGCCCTTCCAGGTGAGTTTGCCGTACAGCGCCTCCCAGCGATCGGTCAGCGCTTCGGAATTGAGCAGCGGATAGGTCGCGCCCTGCATCACGGGCACATCGGTGCGGCCCGCGATCTCCACGCCGCGGAGCGCCAGGGCGGTGGCGCGGTTTGCCCAGACGTTGCCGGATACGGTGGTGATGCCGAGGACGTCGACGTTGGGCGCGTCGAGCAGCATCAGGTGCATGAGCGCAAAGCCTTCGTCGTCGATGATCACCTTGCGCCGCGGTTCGCGCGCTTCGACACTCCCGACCGAGGTGATCGCGAGGCACAGGAAGAGCGTACCAAGCAGGCGGCGAAGTCCAGTAGTCATGATGCCGTCTCCAAGGCGAATCCGCGCGTCTTGTCCCATGCACAGTCGCCGAGCACGTACGTTCGGTGGATCGCGCGATCGTCGGCGAGGATCTGGAGCGCGAACAGGCGGTCGGCAAGGCCCGCACCGTGGGTCCTGCGCGCCAGCAGCGGCGTGGCCGCGCAATCGAGCACGGCGAAGTCCGCTTCCTGGCCGACCTCGAGGCTGCCGACGCGGTCACCGATCTGCAACAGCGCGGCACTGCCGGCGGTGGCGAGGTAAAGCGCGCGGAACGGATCGAGCGCGTCTTCGCGAGCAAGTGCGGCCTGATAGGCGAGGCCGGCGGTGTGCAGCATCGAGAAGCTGGTGCCTGCGCCGATGTCCGTGCCCAGTCCGAGGCGGATACCGTGCGCATCGGCCTGGTCGAAATCGAAGAACCCGGATCCCAGGAACAGGTTCGAACTGGGGCATATCGCGATTCCCGCGCCACTTTCTGCCAGCCGTGCGCAGGCGCGATCGGAGAGGTGGACGCCGTGCGCGAACACCGATCGTGCGCCGACCAGCCCGAACTGGTCATAGACGTCGAGATAGTCGCGCGCCTCGCGGAACCGCGCGGCGACGGCGGCGCATTCGTGGACGTTCTCGGACAGATGCGTGTGCAGCAGGACATCGGGATGCGCGGCCACCAACGCGCCGGCGACGCGCAATTGTTCGTCGGACGAGGTCAGCGCGAACCGCGGCGTAATCGCGTAGCCGAGCCGGTCGCGGCCGTGCCAACGGCGGATCAGCGCCTCGGTTTCGCTGCGGGCCAGGTCGGGCGTGTCGGCAAGCCCTTCGGGGCCGAGGTCCATGAGCACCTTGCCGGATATCACACGCATCCGCCGCGCAAGCACCGCTTCGAACAGCGCGTCGACCGAGTGCGCGTGGACCGTCGGGAACACGAGCGCGCTGGTCGTTCCGTTGCGGAGCAGTTCGTCGAGGAACGCGTTCGCGACTAGATCGGCATGGCCGCGGTCGGCGAAGGCGCGCTCGGCGGGGAAGATGTGGCGGTCGAGCCAGTCGAGCAGTTGCGCGCCGTGCGATGCGATGCGGTCCATCTGCGGATAATGGACGTGCGCGTCGACGAAGCCGGGGACGATCAGGCCGGGTAGCGCTTCGGTCGGGACATCGGCGAAGCGCTCGGCCAACTTGGCGGAATCGCCGCGCGCGACGATCACGCCGTCCTCGACGACCAGGAGCCCGTCCGGTTCGTGCCGTACCGCGTTCGGATCATCGCGCGGGTCGTGTGCGACGGACAGGATCTCGCCGCGAAAGGCCTTGCGCATCAGGGGCTCGTCAATTGCAGGAGTTGGGCCAGCGTGGAGATGGCGATGACGTCGGGCTCCTTGCCCGCCACGCGCGCGATGCCGATCGGCGACGTCAGCCTTGCCCGGGCCTCGACCGGTATACCGTCCCGGACGAGCCGAGCATCGAACCGCGCGCGCTTGGTGGCGGATCCGATCAGGCCGACGAATGCGACGGGCGCACGTTCGAGCGCGGCCTTGGTCAGGTCGTAATCGAGGGCGTGATCATGCGTGAGGATCAGGATCGCGCTGTCCGCAGGCGCGTCCGCAACGCAATCGGAGATCGAGGCGGGGGGCATGATCGCGACGCCGTCGATCGTCTCGAACTCGGGGCGGGTATCGAACCAGGCGAGGCGGAACGGCAGGCTGGCGGCGTGGCGGGCGATCGCCTGGCCGACATGGCCGGCGCCGAAGAGGTAGATCGGCCGTCGGCGTTGTCCGACGATTTCTGCGAACGTCGTGCCAGCAACGAGCGTGGGCCCTCGCGCCGAGATGGCGGTCGGAACGCCGTCGCCCGCGATACGACGCTCGATCCCGGTGGCTGTGAGCGTCGACACGAGAATGCGCTCTTCGGCGGCGTCGGCGATCCAGCCGAGCGCGGCCGGGTCGACATGCTCGACCAGCAACCGCACGCGCCCGCCGCAGCACTGCCCGAGCAAGGGCCCGAGCGGATAGTCCTGCACGCGCCAGCTTCCGGCAGGATGCGCCAGGATCGCCCGCGCCTGTTCGACCGCGCGATATTCGAGCTGGCCGCCGCCGATCGTGCCGAGAAGCGTGGTCGCGGTTACCAGCATGCGCGTGCCTGCACCGCGTGGGGCGGAGCCTTCGCTGGCCAATACGCTCAGCATCGCGGTCGGTTCGTGCGGCGCGAGGCCTTGCAACCCGGTCAGCCAGTCGCTCACGCGCGGTGCCCGGTGATCGCGCGCAGAATCGCTTCCGGCGTGGCGGGCGCGTGCAGCGGCGGCAGGCTGCGCTTGTCGGGTACGGTCGTCGCGATCGCCTGGGTCAGCGCGGAGAACACGGCGATGGCGAGCATGAACGGAGGTTCGCCGACCGCCTTCGACCGGTTGATCGTCGGTTGGACGTTCTCGCCGTCCCACAGCGAAATCGAGAGATGGCGCGGGCGATCGGACGCGGTCGGGATCTTGTAGGTTGCGGGCGAGTGCGTGAGCAAGCGGCCGCGCGCGTCGAACACCAGCTCCTCGGTCGTCAGCCAGCCCTGTCCCTGGAGGAAACCACCCTCGATCTGGCCGAGGTCGATCGCCGGATTGAGCGAGCGGCCGACGTCGTGGAGGATGTCGACCGCAAGGACCTTGTGCTCACCGGTGAGCGTGTCGATCGCGACTTCGGCGAGCGCTGCGCCGTACGCGAAGTAATAGAACGGCCGGCCCTGGTGCGCGGCGCGATCGTAGGCGATGTCGGGGGTCGCGTAATAACCGGTCGCGGACAGCGAGATGCGGCCCATATGCGCCTTGCGGGCGAGTTCGCCGAACGTCAGATGCTCGGTGCCCGCATGGACGCCGTCTGCCGTGAACCGCACGTCGTCGCACGCGAACGTCCGCGTCAGGAACTCTGCCAGCCGGTCGCGGATCGTCATCGCCGCGTTGTACGCCGCCATGCCGTTCAGGTCCGCCCCTGCCGATGCCGCGGTCGCCGAGGTGTTGGGCACCTTGTCGGTGCGCGTCGCGGTGATCCGCACCTGCGACAGCGGTACCGCGAAGACGTCCGCCACGATCTGCGCGATCTTGACGTAGAGGCCCTGGCCCATCTCCGTGCCGCCGTGATTGATCTGGATGCTGCCGTCCGCATAGACATGCACCAGCGCGCCGGCCTGGTTGAGATGCGTGGTGGTGAAGCTGATCCCGAACTTCACGGGGGTGAGCGCGATGCCTTTCTTGAGGATCGGGCTGCGCGCGTTGAACGTGTCGATCTCCCGCCGCCGAGCATCGTAGCGCGCGGTTTCGCGCAGGCGGGCAATGATCTGCGGCGCGATATTATCCGTGACCGTCATCCCGTAGGGCGTGACGTCGCGACCGGGGGCGTAGAGGTTGGCGAGCCGGACCTCCAGCGGATCGCGCCCGAGCCGTGCCGCGACATCGTCGATCACGCGCTCGATCGCGAGCATCCCCTGCGGCCCGCCGAACCCGCGAAACGCGGTGGCGGAGACCGTGTTCGTCTTCAGCCGTTCGGAGACGATCTCGACATCGGGCAGCCAATAGCAATTGTCGCAATGGAACATCGCGCGGTCATTGATCGCCGGCGACAGGTCGACCGTCGCACCGCACCGCGAGGCAAGGCGGAGGTGCAGCGCGAGGATGCGGCCGTCATCGTCGAAGCCGACGTCGTACGCGACCTGGAAGTCATGCCGCTTGCCGGTCATCACCATGTCGTCGTCGCGGTCGCAGCGGAATTTGGCGGGACGGCCGGTATTGTCCGCGACCAAGGCGGCAGCGGCGGCGAACGCGGCGGCCTGCGTTTCCTTGCCGCCGAACGCACCGCCCATCCGGCGGACCTCGACGACGATGTCGGCGGACGTGCGGCCGAGCATGTTCGCGACGAGATGCTGGATCTCGCTCGGATGCTGCGTCGAGCTGAGGATATGGACCTGCCCGTCCTCGCCGGGGGTGGCGATCGCGACTTGCCCTTCGAGGTAGAAATGATCTTGTCCGCCCATCGCAAAGCTGCCGTTTAGACGGCGCGGGGCCTTGGCGAGCGCGGTGCCGGCGTCGCCACGCGCCATGCGTTGGGTCGGCTCGATCAGCGATTGGGCGGATCGCGCCGCGTCGATCGTCAGGGCGACGGGGCGGGGCGCATAGTCGATCGCGCCGAGCCGGGCGGCGGCGCGGGCAGCGCGCTGGCTGGTTGCGGCGACGAGGAAGATCGGCTGGCCGACGTACAGGACTTCACCGTCGGCGAGCAGGAGGTCGTCCTTGGCGACAGGGCTGACGTTGTTGGCGCCCGGTATGTAGGCCGCGGTGAACACGGCGACGACGCCATCAGCGGCGCGGACGGCGGCGAGATCGAGTGCGGTGATCCCGGCATGCGCTTCGGTGCTTTGGCCGAAGGCGAGGTGGAGCATGTCGCCGGGTTCGCCGACATCGTCGACGTACAGCGCGGCACCGCTGACGTGGAGGCGGGCGCTGTCGTGCGGGTTAGCGGGCTTGGCTGCGGGATCAGCCACCGGCGGGTTCCAGATCGAGCAGCGAGACGGTCTCGCCCTGCGCCTTGTGCCACAGCCGCAGCAACAGGTTGGCGGCGGCCTCGACGCGGTAGGCGGCCGAGCCGCGGACGTCGGTCAGCGGTGTGTAGTCGGTGTGGAGCGCTTCCATGGCAGTCTCGATCGTCGCACGCGTGAACGGCTGGTCCACGAGTGCCGCCTCGCATCCGCTGGCGCGCTTCGGCGTCGCGGCCATGCCGCCGAAGGCGACGCGGGCGTGGGCGATGCGACCATCGGTTACGGTCAGCAGGATCGCGCCGCAGACCGCGCTGATATCGCTGTCGAACCGGCGGGAGAGCTTCGAGATATGAACGATATCGTCGCCGCCGGGGCGGGGAATGAAGAGGCTTTCGACGAACTCGCCGGCGCGAAGATCCTGCTTTCCGTACTCGAGGAAATAGTTCTCGAGCGGCATCGTCCGTCGTCCTTTCGGCCCTCGCACCGTGAGCGTCGCACCCAGCGCGATGAACGCGGGCGGTCCGTCGCCGATCGGCGATCCGTTGGCGATGTTGCCGCCGATCGTCCCGGCGTTGCGTATCTGGAGGCCGCCGAGACGCCGCGTCAGTTCGCCCAGATCCGGGTGCAATCGCGCGAACGCGTCGTGCGCGTCGGCATAGCGGACGCAGGCGCCGATCATCAGGCCTTCGGCGGTTTCGTGGATTTCGGCCAGTTCTTCGATGCCGCCGAGGAAGATTAGCGTGTCGATCGTCTCGAGACCCTTGGTGACCCAGAGGCCAACATCGGTGGCACCCGCGACGAGGCGGGCATTGGGGTGCTCGGCGAGCAGATCGGCAAGCATGGCGGCCGTGCGCGGCAGGAACCAGCGGCGATCCCCCGAGCGACCGAAGACGGTTTCGGTTGCGGCCAGAGCCTTGAGTTTGGCAACCAGCGGCGCGTTATCGCGGGGTGTCGGCGCGACGGCCTCACCGGCGGCGAGGATCGGGCCATAGCCTGTGCAGCGGCACAGATTGCCGGCGATGACGTCGGCGATGGGGAGCGCGTGGCCGACCGCGCCAATGCTGCGGCCGTGGAGCGCCATGACGAAGCCTGGCGTGCAGAAGCCGCACTGCGAACTGCCGTTTTCCGCCATGCATGTCTGGAGCGGGGTGAGCGCGCCGTCCTTTGCGAGGCTTTCGACGGTCAGCAGCGCCTTGCCGTGGAGCATCGGCAGGAACAGGATACAGGCGTTGACCGCGCGCCACGTCACCGTGTCCTCTGCGGCGTCCAATTCGCCGACGAGCACGGTGCAGGCGCCGCAATCGCCCTCCGCGCAGCCCTCCTTGGTGCCGGTCCGGCGCATCCGGTAGCGCAGGTGATCGAGCAAGGTCGCGGTCGGATCGACGTCGGCCACCTCCACGATGTCGTCGTCGAGCAGAAAGCGCACGGTCACTTCAACTGCCCCGATAGGTCGAATAGGCGAAGGGCGAGACGAGCAGCGGCACGTGATAATGGCCATCGGCATCGGCCACGCCGAAATCGATCGCGACGATGTCGAGGAACGGCGGGTCCGGCAGCATCGCACCTGCACTCCTGAAATAGTCCGCGACGGAGAATTCCAAGCGATAGCGACCAGGCTCGATCGCGGGCAGGCCGGGGCAGCGGCCATCGGCGTTGGTGATGGCCGAGAACAGCCACGCGCCCGCCGCGGTCGACAGCCGTACCGCGAGGCCGGCGGCGGGGCGGCCGTGCGCGGTGTCGAGCACGTGGGTCGATAAGGTCGTCATGCGGATATGTCCTGGGCACGGGGCCATTCGCCGACGAATTCGGCTTCGTCATAGGCGAACAGATCGGCAACCAGCGCTTCACGGTCGTCGAGGAAGAGCTGGTCGGTGATACCCTTGACGACGCGGGGCAGCGCGGTGCGCAGGCCCGACAGCGCCGAGGCTGATAGTCCGAGGCTGACGAGCGCGGCGTAATTAAACGCGAACAGGCCATGCAGCTCGGCCGCGTCAGCGGGATCGCGGGGCAGGAACTCGAAGCCGCTACCGAGATAGGGGTGTGCGTCGATCAGCGCGTTCGCCTTGCCGGGTGCCGGCGTGAAACGGTCGGACCAGCGCGCGATCTTGTCCGAGACGCGCTTAAGTTCGAGGCGCAGGCCGGAATCGCTGACGAGGCCGGTCGAGAGCACGACGAAGTCGAAATTATGGTCGCCCTGCGGGGTGGTCACGCGAACGGCACCATCCTCGGTGGCGACCGACAGCCAGGGTGCGCCGAGGTGGAGCTTGAAACCCGGCTTGTCCGAGGCGCGCGCGAACGTGTCGTTGGTCGGCGGCTGGTTGTGGCTGAGGAACGCCGCCATCACCGCATATTTGTCGGCATCGGCGAGCGCGGGATAGCGGCCGGTGAAGCCGACGCGCTCCATGTGACGGATCGGGTTGATCCGCGGAAGGACGTCGCGACGGAGAAACACCTCGACCGCACCGACGCCCGCTTCCAGCGCGGCATTGGCATTGTCGAACGCGGATGCGCCGCCGCCGAGTATGCCGATCCGCTTGCCTGCGAGCGCGGTGTACTCGATCGGCTGGCTGGTATGCGCGTACAGGTCGCGGGGTAGTGCGTCGGCGATCATCGGCGGCACATGCCATTCGCCGCCGCCCTGGATGCCGGTTGCGAGGACGACCTTGCGCGCGAGCAAAGGTGCCTGACCGACGAGGTGCAGCCGGTGGAGATAACCGCCGAGCGGTTCGATCAGGTCGAGCCTGGTATCGTTGCGGACCGGCAGCGCGAGGACGCGGCGGTACCAGCGCAGATACGCCATCCAGTCGCCGCGCGGAATCTTGTCGAGCGCGTCCCAGCCTTCGCCGCCATGCTGCGCCTCGTACCACGCGCGGAAACTGAGCGCGGGCACGCCGAAATCAATCGGGTTGAGCCCCTTCGGCGTGCGCAGCGTGATCATCCGCGCATAGGTGTCCCACGGGCCTTCAAAGCCTGCCGGGTTCTCGTCGATGACGAGGATGTTGGACACGCGCTCGCGCAACAGGCCGAACGCGACGGCGAGCCCGCTCTGTCCGCCGCCGACGATAACGACATCGTGGACACGGCCTTCGGGATGGGGGCGGGGCCGGGTCCAGTCCGCCCCGCCATGACCGATCAGCGCAAGCTGGCGGTGCAGGTCGACCTCCAGCGCGGGGAGTCCGATCGCGTCGGCTGGGGACAGGTCCTCCAGCCTCAGCCGGACGATCTCGCCGATCTGAGCGAGTGCGGTGGCGATCTCGACCTCGCGCGGATTGCCCAGCCGCTGCTCCATCGCGGCGAGGATGCCGGCCTTGTCGGTCAAGCGGACGCAGATGATGAAGGGGAAGTCGAAGCGTGCGCGATAGGCTGCGTTGAGCGCATGGAAGCGGTCGAACTCGGCTGGCGATAGACGGTCGAGGCCTGCTGACGCCTGTTCGGCGGCCGAGGCTTCAGTCAGCGTCCGGTCGATTGCCGCCTTGCCCGCGAGTTCGGGATGCGCGCGGATCAGCGCGAGTTGCTCGTCGGGGCTCGCGGCATGGACCACGGCCATCAGCGTGGAATGGACGTCTGCGAACGACAACGCCACGGCGGCACGCTCGACGACCCAGGGCGAATGCTCGAACAGCGCGGCATGGTGCGCGATGAACGCGACGGTATCCACGCCGCTCAATGCGTTGCTCCTTCGAGGCTGACATGCGCGGAAACCACTTTCCAGCCATCGGCGAACTTCACCCAGGCCTGAGTCTGCCGGCCGCGACGGTCGCTGCCCTCGCGAAAGAATTCGGCGTCGGCGGTCGCGAAGGCGTCGCCGTACACCGTGATCTCGACGCGGCCGAGCGTGCGCGGGGGGGAGCCGCCGCGGCCTCGGCGAAACGCTCGGATCGCGTCGATGCCGTACAGCACTTCGCCGACGCCGTAGCGGTTGGTCGTGGGCGCGGCGTGGAACAGCGCGTCGAGCGTGTCGACGTCGTCGGCCATCAGCGCGCGCTCATACGCGTGGAACGCCTGTGTCACCTCGGCTAGCAGGACCGGATCGTCGATCGTCATGCCGGATGCACCTCCATCCAGTGGCGGGCGATATCGATACGGCGCGCGACCCAAAAGTCATCGCTGGCGATGACGTGATCGAGGAACTTGGCGAGCGCGAACGCGCGGGCCGGGCGGCCGGCGATGCGCGCGTGCAGGCCGACCGACATCATGCGACCGCCCTCGCTGCGCAACTGCTCGAACGTGTCGCGGAGGTAGCGGAAGAACTGGTCCCCCTCGGTGAAGCCGTTCTGCGCGACGAACTTCATGTCGTTGGCGTCGAGCGTATAGGGGACGATCAGTTGCCGCCCGGCCCAATAGGGCAGGTCATCGGCATAGCTGTCCGCGTCATAGACGAACCCGCCCTCCTCGGCGACGAGCCGCGAGGTGTTGGGCGACGTGCGGCCCTGGTACCAGCCGAGCGGGCGGCTGCCGGTCAGGTGCGTGTGGAGCGCGACGGCCTCGGCGATATGCGCGCGCTCGACGTCTGCGGGGACCGATTGATAGTCGATCCAGCGCAGCCCGTGGCTGGCGATCTCCCAGTCGGCGGCAATCATCGCCTCGACCGCGGCCGGGTTCATTTCAAGCGCGCGCGCCACGCCGAAGACGGTGACGGGCAACGCGCGCTCGGTGAACAGCCGGTGGAGCCGCCAGAAGCCTGCGCGGGCGCCATATTCGTAGAGGCTCTCCATCGCCATCGCGCGGTCGGGATGGCTCGCCGCCCCGACCATTTCGGACAGGAACGCCTCGGAGCCCGCGTCGCCGTTGAGCACGCTGTTCTCGGCGCCCTCCTCATAGTTGATCACGAATTGCACCGCCACGCGCGCGCCGCCGGGCCAGCGTGGGTCGGGCGGTGTCGAGCCGTAGCCGATCATGTCGCGTGGGGACGTCACGCGTGCCAAGCCTCGAGCGCGGCCTTCACCGCGGCACCGTCGGGCAGCAGATAGCCCTCGGCCTTCAGGCACGCCTCGAGCGCGGCGAGCGTCAGCAGCACCTTATGCTTCATCGCATTGTAGCCCATTGCGCCGAGCCGCCAGATCTTGCCCTGCAACGGACCGAAGGCGGTGCCGATCTCGATCTCGAAATGTTCGCGCATCGCGGTGCGGATGCGCTCGCCGTCGATGCCGTCGGGGATGTAGACGCCGGTGACGTTGGTCATCCGGTGCGCGTCGTCGCCGAACACGCGCAACCCCATCGCGCGCAGGCCTGCGGTCATCGCACGACCTGCCGAAGCGTGGCGGGCAAAGCGTGCGTCGAGCCCTTCGCCGAGCGCGAGCCGAGCACATTCGCGCGCGGCGTAGAGCATCGAGGTGGCTTCGGTGTGGTGGTTCAGGCGCTTCTCCGACCAGTAATCCAGGATCATCGCGAGGTCGAAATAGTTGCTGCCGATGCGCGGGCCGGCGCCCTCGTGGATGTCGTCGCGCCGAATGCCGCGCTCGACGTGGCGGCGGCCGGCGATGTGCGCGGCGGCCGTGTCCGAGATCGTGATCGGCGCCGAGCCGGACGGACCGCCGAGGCATTTCTGCAAGCCGGCAGTGACGATATCGATCCCCCAGCGATCGGTCGCGATCTCCATCCCGCCGAGCGTCGCGGTGGCGTCGACATAGCTGAGCACACCGGCGGCGCGGCAGACCGCGCCCAACCCTTCGAGCGGTTGCGCCATCGTGGTAGAGGTGTCGCCGTGGACCGTGGCGACGACCTTCGGGCCGACGCGCTCGATCGCCGCGGCGATCGCGTCGAGCGGCACGACCTCACCCCACGGCGCCTCGACCGTCTCGACCACGGCACCGATCCGCGAAAGGATCTCGGTCAGCAGTAGCCCGAAACGACCGAAATTGACCACGAGCACGGTGTCGCCGGGGGTGACCAGACTGACCAACGCCGCCTCGATCGCCGCCCGCGCCGTGCCGTTGATCAGCATCGTCCAGTGGTTGTCCGTACCGAACACCGGGCGGTAGAGCGCCATGACCTGGTTCATGTATGCGGTCATCTCTGGGTCGAACTGACCGAGCAGGTCGGCGGCCATCGCGCGCAGCACGCGGGGGTGCGCGTTGATCGGGCCGGGGCCCATCAACAGGCGCTGCGGCGGGTCGATTTCCCCGAACAACAGGGGATCAAGCGTGCTCAAAGGTCGCTCCTAATCGGTTTATGAAGCCGGCCATGACCTGTAGCGCGATTTCGGCGTCGGCGGCATCGACATGTTCGGCCGGGTTGTGGCTGATTCCGCCGCGGCACCGCACGAACAGCATCGCGGTCGGGCACAAAGCGGCCATCACCATCGCATCGTGGCCCGCCCCGGAGACAAGGCGGCGGACGGGCTGGCCGGCAGCGGCGGCAGCGGCGTCGAGCAGGGTCATCAGCGCCGGATCGCACGGGCTCGCGGGGAGGTCGTGGATGAGGTCGACCGCGACGTCGAGGTTGCGGCCCCCGCCACGAGCCACATTCCCGTTCCCCCGCAAAAGCGGGGGGCCAGGAGCCACGCACGGTACCGCCTGTAACCCTGGGCTCCCGCCTTCGCGGGAGAACGGGGAGGTGTGCGAGGAACCACTCCCGGCAATGTCGCGGAAGGCGTCCAGGATGTTCGCAGCCGCCTCGTCACGCCGCGCCGCATCGCCCGCGCGGACGTCAAGCGTGAAGGTGACGCTACCCGGGATGACATTCGCAGCGCCCGGCGAGACTTCGATGCGGCCAACCGTCGCTACGAGATCGGACGCAGCGTGTCGCGCGATCCGCTCAACGGCGAGGATCATCTCCGCCGCGCCGGCCAGCGCATCGCGGCGGAGCGGCATCGACGTCGTGCCGGCATGGCCCGCAGTACCGGTGACGGTGACCTGGTAGCGGAGTTGCGCGGCGATGCCGGTGACGGTGCCGACCGCTAGCCCCTCGGCTTCGAGCAACGGACCTTGTTCGATATGCGCTTCGAGATAGGCGAGCGTCGTGCCCGGCGCGCGGGCGGCGGTCCGATATTGGGCGACGTCGAGGCCCATGTCGGCAAACGCGGCGGCGACGGAAACGCCCTGCCCATCGACCATGTCGAGCGCTTCCCGTTCGAGCGTGCCCGCGACCGCGCGGCTGGTCAGCATCGCGGCGGGGAAGCGCGAACCCTCCTCGTCGCCGAACGCGATCACCTCGATCGCGAACGGCAGGCGGCGGCCCTGAAGCGCCGCGATGCATTCGATCCCGAGCATGATGCCGAGCGGACCGTCGTACCGGCCACCGTCGCGGACGCTGTCGATATGGCTGCCGATCAGGAGCGCAGGTGCGTTCGGCGTCGTGCCCTCGTAGCGGCCGATCAGATTGGCGGCGGGGTCGATCCTGACCGTCATGCCGGCCTCGACCATCCATGCCCCGAGACGGTCGAGCGCGGCGCGGTGGGCGGAAGTCAGATAGGCCCGGTACAGGCTGTCGGGGAGGTCGGTATGCGGCGCGACGCCCAGCGCATCGCAGCGGGCGACCGCGCGCGCGCCGCCGGGCGCAAGGGCAGGGGACAGCGCGCTCACCACGTCGCCACCCCACCATCGCTGCGCGGATCGGTCGCGCCTTCCAGCCGGCCGTCGGCATGGCGCACGATCGCACCGGCGTGCCCCATCATCGCCGTCAGCGGCCCGACCCGTTCGACGTCGTGGCCCGCCTCGGCGAGCGCGGCGTAGAGCGGTTCGGGCAGGCCGTCCTCGATCTTGAGCGTCGTGCTCTGCTCGCCCCAGGTCCGTCCTAGCAGCCAGCGCGGTGCGCTGATCGCTGCCTGGAGATCACTGCCGTAGCGGGCATAGCGCGTGAACAAGGCGGCCTGCGTCTGCGGCTGCCCTTCGCCGCCCATCGTGCCGTACGCCATCTTCCGGCCGTCGTCGAAACGGGCGAGCGCGGGGTTGAGCGTGTGAAACGGCTGGCGTCCCGGTCGCAAGGCGTTCCACCCGTCCGCGGCGAGCCGGAACGAACTGCCGCGGTTCTGCCAAGTGATTCCGGTGCCGGGCAGGACGAGGCCGGAGCCGAACTCGAAATAGGTCGACTGGATCGCGCTGACCACGCGACCCTCGGCATCGGCGGCGCCGAACCAGCAGGTATCGCCCCATTGCGGCGGTTGCGGCCAGGGAAGCGCACGCGCCGGGTCGATCCGTGCGGCGAGCGCATCGAGCGCATAGGCATCGTCCAGCAGCGCCTGCGGTTCGTCGGTCATGAAGCCGGGATCGCCGCAATGGCGGTCGCGCCAGAGGAACGCCTGCTTGGTCGCCTCGATCAAGCCGTGGACATGATCGAAGCTATCGCCCTCGCGTGCTGCGAGCCGGTCGAACAGCGCGAGGATCAGCAGCGAGGCGATGCCCTGCGTCGGCGGGGCGGTGTTGTAGAGGTTTGCGCCGTCGATCCTGACGGACAGTGCGGCTGGCCGGGTCGCGTGGTGCGCGGCAAGATCGGCGAGCGCGACGGGGCTGCCGAGCGCGTCGAGGTCCGCCGCGATCCGGTCTGCGAGCGCACCAAGGTAGAAATCGTCGAGCCCGTTCGCGGCCAATGTCCGCAGGGTCTGCGCCAGGACCGGTTGCCGGAGTCGATCGCCCGTCTGCAACGGTCGCCCTTCCGGCTCGAAGATCGCGGCATAGGCACCCGGCTGCCGCCGGAGTTCGCCACCCTTGGCGGCGGCAATTGCCGCTCCGCCCGCGGTAACCGCGACGCCCGCCTCGGCATGATCGATCGCGTCGCGCATCAGGCGAGCCAGCGGCATGGTGCCGCCGCTCTGCTCAAGTGCCGTAGCCCAGCCGGAAATCGTGCCCGCGACGGTATTCGCCGCCAGCGGTCCGCGCGTCGGCACCGCGTCGAGCCCGGTGTACAGTGTCAGGTCCGCCTTCGCAGCTGCCGCGCCGCAACCATGCACCGCGTGCACGCGGCCGTCGGGTTCGCAGATCAACCAGAAGCCGTCGCCTCCGATCCCGGTCATATGTGGATAGACCACCGCCAGTGTCGCCGCGACCGCGACCGCCGCCTCGACCGCATTGCCGCCATCGCGCAGCACGCCGAGGCCCGCGTCCGCCGCAAGACGGTGCGGCGCGGTCACCATGCCCCTGGCGCCGGTGATCGTCGTCAGCGTCATGTCAGTTCGGCAAGGCCGCGACGAACGCGCGGACGACATCGGCGGAATTGACCGCGGCGAGTGCCATGAACGTCGTCATCTGGTTCTCACCCGCATCGCCGCCGGCAAGATCGGACAGGCTGCGAAAGACGATCACCGGGACCGTATTGGTATAGGCGACCTGCGCCACCGCCGCGCTTTCCATGTCGAGGACATGCGCCTTGTACACGCTCGACAGGTAGCTCCGGAATTCGGCGTTGTCGGCATAGACGCCGGCGCTGACGCCCATGCCGCCGACCACGATCTTGGGCGTTTCGGCAAGGCAGCCATGGACCGGCTTAGCGCCCGGGTTGGCGCCGGTAAGCGTATCGCCGGTCACGCACCGGCGCAGCGTGACTCCGCCGGCGACCTTTCGCGCCAATGCGAGCAGGGTTGGGTCGACCGCGAAGGCATAATGCCGCTGTGGCGGCACCGTTGCACTGCCGACGCGGACGCCGCGTGGAAACATCATCCCATAGTTTTTCGGCGCGACCGCATCGGTCGGCTCGGGCGGCGCCCAACCGTCGCCGGCCTTTCGAGCGAACGAGACTTCGAGATATTGCGCCCAGCGCTCGGGCACCACCACGTCGCCGATCGCCAGATCCGGATCGGTACCACCCGCGATTCCCGAAAACACGATCCGGCTGACCGTGAAGCGATCGAGCACCAGCTGCGTGTTCATCGCCGCGTTGACCATGCTGACCCCGCTTTGCATCAGCAGCACCGGCTTGCCGGCGATCGTGCCCGTCAGGAACGTCAGGCCGTTGATCTTGTAGGTCCTGGGATGCTCGACCGAATGTGCGAGCGACTCCCATTCTGGCGCGAACGCGGTCATAACGACGGTGCGCGGCGTTCTGTCGAGCGGTTTTGCGACCGCGGGGGCGGCGATCGTCGCGAGCAGTGCCAGGCAGCTGGTCTTGATCAAGCTCGTCATGCGCCGGCACTCATCCAGAGGAAGCGGACCACGAACAGGCCGGCAAGCAGGAACAGGAACCAGTCCTTGCCCGTCGCCTGTCCACGCAGCAGTTTCAGCGCGGCGTGCGCGGTGATCCCGAACGCCAGGCCGTTGGCGATCGAGAAGGTGAGGGGGATCATCGCCACCGTCAGGAAGGCGGGGATCGCCGCCTGCGGATCCTCCCACTGGACCTCGGTGAGTGGCAACAGCATCAGCCCGCCGACGATGATCAGGGCCGGCGCGGTCGCCGCCAGCGGCACGATCTGCGCATAGGGCGCGACGAACATCGTCAACAGGAACAGCACGCCGGTGACGACCGCGGTCAGCCCGGTGCGCCCGCCCTCCTGCACGCCCGCCGCGCTCTCGACATAGCTGGTGACCGTGCTGGTGCCCGCGATCGACCCGACGATCGTCGCGGCGGCGTCGGCCATGAGGATGCGGTTGAGGCCGGGGATGCGGCCCGCGGCGTCCATGAGTCCGGCGCGTTTGGTGACGGCGACGAGCGTGCCGATATTGTCGAACAGGTCGACGAACAGGAACACGAACAGCACTTCGAGCAAGCCGAGCCCGTGCTTGCCGCTCAACCCGAACACGCCGGGCAAGTCGAGCGCGAACGCGGTGCCGGTCAGTGCTCCAAGGCTGTAGGGCGCAGGCGTCACGGTGACCTGCCCGAAGACCCACGCGACCAGGGTCGTCGCGACGATGCCGATCAGCATCGCGCCGCGCACCTTCCAGACGCTGAGCGTCGCGATCAGCAGCAGACCGAACAGCGCGAGTGCGGCGCCCGGTGCCTTGAGGTCGCCGAGCGCCACGAAGGTCGCGGGGTTGGCGACGACGATGCCGGCATTCTTCAGCCCGATAAAGCCGATGAACAGGCCGATGCCGCCCGCCACCGCCGCGAACAGGTGCATCGGGATCACGGCAACGATCAGCTGTCGCACGCCGGTCAGCGTCAGGATCAGGAACGCGACCCCTGAGATGAACACGCAACCGAGTGCGACCGGCCACGGCACGCCCATCTGCTGCACGACGGTAAAGCTGAAATAGGCGTTCAGCCCCATCCCGGGCGCGAGCGCGAGCGGCGTGTTGGAAACGACCCCCATCAGGATCGACCCGAACGCCGCGGCAAAGCAGGTCGCGGCCGCGACCGACGCGACCGGCATCCCCGCCTGGCCCAGGATCGACGGGTTGACCAGCACGATATACGCCATCGTCAGGAAGGTGGTAAAACCCGCCAGCACCTCGGTCCGCGCCGACGTGCCGCGCTCGGTCAGCGCGAAATATCGGTCGAGCCGGCCCGGTGGCCTCGTGCCGTCCGCTGCCAACGTCATGAGTCTTTCCCCCAAACCCCGGGCGGCGGCGAGACGCCGATCACCCCCCTGTCTTCCAGCATGGCGGCGAACCGCAACAGCGTCGACTCTCCGTGCGGTCGTCCGATCAGTTGCAACCCGAGCGGCAACCGCCCCGGCCTGTGCAACGGCACCGCCAGCGACGGCAGGCCCATGAAGCTGATTGGCTGCGTATGGATACCCAGATCGGATCGCGCGGGCTTCGTCGTGCCGTCGATCAGGATACTAGGGTCTGCGACGAGTGGCGCGACGCACGGCGTCGCCGGCGCGAGCAAAACGTCATACTCCGCGACGAGATCGATGATCGTCGCCGTGAAACTTCGCCTGAACGCCTGTGCGGCGTCGTAGAGCTGGCGCGGGACGAGGGCACCGGCGATCAGCCGATCGCGCGTGGCGGGATCGAACGCCATCGCATGGTGGGCGAGCGCTTCGCGGTGAAGCGTGCCGCCTTCATACGCGGTAATAAGGAACGCCGCGGACCGCGCGCGCGCGATATCGGGCAGCGTCAGGATCGGTGCGCCCGGCACGATATCGGCAAGCGCGGCCTGCTGATCCGGGTCGACGTTTTCCAGGAAGCGTCCGCCGAGGCGCGCGACGCGAAAACCAGGTGCCACGACGTTCGCCGGCCCTACTCCCCGTGGCCCTACTCCCCGTGACCCTTCGCGGCGCACGTTCGATCCTCGCAGGACATCCCACAGGCACTGCATGTCGGCGACCGACGTCGCGAACGGCCCGATATCGTCGAAGCTCTCGGAAAACGGGAACACGCCGCCCATGGGCAAGCCGCCATGCGTCGGTTTCAGGCCGTAGACGCCCGTCAGGCTCGCGGGCACGCGGATCGATCCGTTGGTGTCGGAGCCCATCGCGAACGGCAACAGGCCCGACGCAACGACCGCGGCCGATCCACCCGATGAGCCACCGGCGAGACGGTCCAGATCGTGCGGATTGCGCGTTGTCCCATGACGCGCGTTGATCGTCGCAAAGCCATAGGCGAACTCGTCCATGTTAAGCGTCGCGACGAGGATCGCACCAGCATCGCGCAATCGGCGGATCGCTTCGGCATCCGCACCCGCTGGTCTCGCGTCGGCGTAGATCGTGGATCCCGCCGTCGTCGGCAGACCAGCGACATCGAACAGATCCTTCACGCCATACGGTACACCGGCGAGCGGCCCCGGATCGCGCCCGGCGGCAAAGTCTGCGTCGACCCGTCGAGCCTCGTCCCGCGCGCGCTCCGCCAGGACCCGAGTGACCGCACACAGTCGATGCTCCTGCGCATCCAGCGCGACGAGGCATCGCTCGACCGTTTCGACCGCGGTGATGCGCCCCGCCCGAACATCCCCGGCAATCGTCAACGCGGTTCCCATCGACCCGCTTCCGGCGGCCGACCGAGCACCGTATCGGCGTGTACACCAAGCGTGGCCAGGGTCGCGATCACACCCGGCATGCAGGCATCGGGAATGACCAGATCGATCGCCGCCGCGGCGGAGACGACGTCGTCTTCCGTGCTGGGAAGGCGGCTATGGACCAGCTCGCGACCTTCCGGCTCGGCGCTTGCCACACCGAACCGTGCGCCTCCCGCTGCGCATCGATGCAGAACATGCCGGAGATTGCTCCAAACGGTCATGCCTTTGCCGAACGATGCCAGAAACGCATGCCACTAGAAGATGGTCGGGGACATCGACGGACGGTCTTGGTCAAAGACGATGGTTTGAAACATAGCATCGACCAAAGGATGCCCGCTTTGACCCGACCGATCCACAACAATGACTTGCACTATTCGTTGCAAAAAATAGCGCACCCCCCCCGCACGAGCGACAAGTGCGCTCCTGAACCGTATGCGATGCCTTGCGTCGAAGTAGGTAAGCTTTGTTAACCCAATGGGCGGTGGCGCGAACGGCCGTGGTGCGGGCATCGTGGGTCGCCAAACGAGTATTGATCCGGACGACGCGCGTTGCACCGCCATTCCTGACAGTAATCGCATTTTCGATGAATTGGAACGACACGGTGCAAGCATAGACTGGAAGTGAAGCAGGAAAATTGACTTGGCCAGTAAGTTGACGTCCTCCTTGTAGCGTTAGTCCAGGAACCGGTTCACCGAATCATCGGCCCAATTGGTCGATTATCGGCAAGCCTTTCGCTTCAAGTTGCGCTGTTCCGTTAACCTGTGTTTTTCGAATTACACAGACAAACGTTGCCGCGGATTACGTCGCGACCATCGATCATCACCGATGCTGTATTTTTCTCAAAACAATTGGTGTTCATTTGCGAGCAATAGCTGTAAGGGCCTGCCCGGGGGCGGTTGATGATTTCAAGGATAGAGTGTGACGGATACGATTAACACGGTCGAACTGGCCGCCGAACTGACAGCCGCTTGGCTCGCCAACCCCAATACACGCACCGCTGCCGATGACGTGCCGGCATTTCTGGTCGCGATGCACGCCGCCGTCGCAAAGCTTGCCGGTAATGGCGATGCAGAGCCCGAGGCTGCTGCCCTTCCCGCGTCGGAACCCGCCGTTTCGGTGCGCAAGTCGCTCGCGTCGCCCGACCACATCATTTCGATGCTCGACGGCAAGAAGTACAAGACGCTGCGTCGCCATCTTTCGACCAACGGCATGACGCCGGAACAGTATCGCGAGCGCTTCAACCTGAAGCCCGACTATCCGATGGTCGCCGCGACCTATTCGGAAGCCCGTCGCGCGATGGCAAAGTCGATCGGTCTGGGCCGCAAGGCCGGCACGACCGTCGAAAAGGCTGCGGACAACGCGGTGAAGACCGTGCGCAAGACCGGCAAGGCCGCGCTCGATGCCGCCAAGAAGACGCTGGGCAGCGAAGCATAAGATATGACCCGGGGAGGGCACGGCCTTCCCCCTTTTGCTTTCTCAACTGCGCGACGCCTCAGCTGGCGATTTTCGCCGCGTTCAGGAAAGATCCTCGATCAGCGCCTGCGCCAATAGCGCCCGGATCGCCTTGAGCGCGGCAATCGGCGTGCGTTCGCTTTCGGTCGCCGGTGGCACGGCTGCGTTCTGCCCGGGTTTCTCACCGGCAAGCAGTTGCTGAACGCCGCGTACCGTATAGCCCTCGCGGTTCAGCAAAGTGTCGATGCGACGCACCAACGCGATGTCTTCGACACGGTAATATCGGCGGTTGCCGGCACGCTGAAGCGGGCGGAGCTGAGGAAACCGCGTCTCCCAATAGCGCAGGATATGCTGCGGCAACCCGGTTTCGGCGGACAGTTCGCCGATCGTGCGAAAGGCCGTCTCGGTCTTGCCGACTGAGCGCGCGCCGACATCGCCAGCGCCATCTGGCATGGGTTCAGCCGGCACCGACGATGCGCTCACGCATCATCTGGCTCGCGCGGAACGTCAGGACGCGACGCGGCGCGATCGGCACTTCGATTCCCGTCTTGGGATTGCGGCCGACGCGCTCGCCCTTGTCGCGCAGCACGAACGTGCCGAAGCCGGAAATCTTGACGTTCTCGCCATGCGACAGCGCGCCGCACATCTCGGCGAGGATCTGCTCGACGATCTTGGAGGAGTCGGAGCGTGACAGCCCGACCTCCTTATGGAGGGATTCAGCCAGGTCGGCTCGTGTCAAAGTACCGGTCGTCATGATCTTCAAGCTCCCACACTCGCGCACCTCCTACACAAGCACGTCAGCGACCGGAAGAACTTTTGTTCTACAAGCGAATCGAGATTTCTACCGGAATCAGAAGCGGATAACCGCAGCACCCCAAGTGAAGCCACCGCCCATGGCCTCAAGCACGACGATCTGGCCCTGCCGTATACGTCCATCGCGCACCGCGACGTCCAGGGCGAGTGGCACGGAAGCGGCCGACGTGTTGGCGTGCTGATCGACGGTGACGACGACTTTCTGGGGTGCGAGGCCCAGTTTGCGCGCGGTCGCGTCGAGGATCCGCGCATTCGCCTGGTGGGGCACGACCCAGTCGACCGCCGAGGACTCCAGCCCGGCCATCGCCAGCGACTCGGTCATGACCGACGCCAGGTTGGTCACCGCATGGCGGAACACCTCGCGGCCCTTCATGCGCAGCTTGCCGACGGTGCCGGTCGTCGACACGCCACCATCGACATACAGAAGCTCGTTGTGGCGGCCATCGGCGTGCAGCTTGGTGGTCAGGATTCCGCGGCCACCCTCGTCGGCCGTCTCCTGCGCTTCCAGCACGATCGCGCCGGCGCCGTCGCCGAACAGCACGCAGGTCGTCCGGTCTTCCCAGTCTAGGATGCGGCTGAACGTCTCCGCGCCGATCACCAGCGCGCGCTTGGCGACGCCACTACGGATCATGCTGTCGACGACCTGGACCGCATACAGAAAACCCGAACAGACCGCCGCCACGTCGAACGCGACGCAATCGTCGACCCCGAGCATCGCCTGCACCTTGGTGGCGCTCGACGGAAAGGTCTGGTCGGGAGTCGCGGTGGCGAGCACGATCAGGTCGATGCTCTGCGCTTCGATCCCCGCGGCGGACAGCGCGGCACGGCAGGCGTCGGCGGCGAGCGTCGCGGTCGTCTCGCCTTCGCCGGCGATATGGCGGAAGCGGATGCCGGTACGCTCGACGATCCACTCGTCGGTCGTGTCGACCTGTTCCGCAAGTTCGGCGTTGGAGACGCGGCGGGCGGGCAGGGCGGATCCGGTGCCCAGGACGACCGAACGGATCATGCCGCCTTCTCCACGTTACCGAGATCGTCGGCGATCCGCCGCACCAGGTCGTTGCGGACCATCTTGGCGGCATTGCCGATCGCGGTCGCGACACCGCGCTCATTGGCGCCGCCATGGCTCTTCACGACGATGCCGTTCAGCCCGAGAAAGACCGCACCGTTGTGGTTGTTCGGATCGAGATGATCGCGCAGCAACTCGGTGGCCGGCTTCGAGATCAGGAAGCCGAGCTTGGAGCGGACCGAACTACGGAACGCGCGCTTGAGCAGGTCGGCGACGAATCGCGCGGTGCCCTCGGCGGTCTTCAGCGCGATGTTGCCCGAGAAACCGTCGCACACGACCACGTCGACCTCGCCGCGGGACAGCCGGTCGCCCTCGATAAAGCCCTCGAACTGCATGTCGACCGACGGTGTCGCGCGCAGTTGTGCCGCGGCGTTACGGATCTCGTCGGTGCCCTTCATGTCCTCGCTGCCGATGTTCAGCAGCGCGACGCGGGGGTGCGGGATGTCGAGCGCGGTGCGGGCATAGGCCGCGCCCATAATCGCGAACTGGACAAGGTTGCGCGAATCGCACTCGGTGTTCGCACCGAGGTCGAGCATCACCATGTCGGTGTCGCCGAGCGTCGGCAGACGCGCGGCGAGTGCGGGCCGGTCGATCCCGGGCAGCATCCGCAGCGAGATCTTCGCCATCGCCATCAACGCGCCGGTGTTACCCGACGAAACGGCCGCTGCGGCGCGACCCTTTTTCACGAGGTCGATCGCAATGCCCATCGATGTCGTCTTCGCACGCCGAATCGCCTGGCTCGGCTTTTCGCTCGAGCCGACGACTTCGGGTGCGTGGACGATCTCCGAATTCTGCGCGAGATTCGGATGTGACTTCAGCTCTTCGCGAATCGCCGTTTCGTCGCCGACCAGGAAGAAGTGCATGCCCTCGTACCGATGGCGCGCGCGAGCGACACCGGCGAGCATCACTGCCAGCCCGTCATCGCCACCCATCGCATCGACCGCGATCCAGCCGCTGTCGGGCATTGTCTATCCCTCGTTCAAGTTAGAGGCTTTGGACCTCAACCCTCGACCGAGAGGATCTCACGACCGTTATAATGGCCGCACGAGCCGCAGAGGTTATGCGGACGCTTCAGTTCGCCACAGTTCGGGCATTCCTGGAACGACGCGATCGTCAGCGAATCGTGGCCACGGCGCATGCCGCGCTTGGAGGGCGAGGTTTTTCTTTTGGGGACGGCCATTTCGGCACCTTGTTCAATCTAAAGTTCGGGGCTCCGAGTACGCCCGGACACGGAACTCGGCAACCGACATGAATGCCGGCCGCCTGAAGCAACCCATGCGGCCTGACGCTCGCGAAGCGTGGCGCTATAGCGATTTCGTCCCGCGTTGCAAGCTTTCGCCCCTGCGTTGCAACCATTGGTCGCGAGTGGCAGGACCCGATCCGACACTGAACGAGGGGCAACGCCGTGATATTACCCGTGACGCTGACGATCGCCGCTGCGGCGGCCGTCGTCAATCTGTGGCTCGCCTTCCGAATCGTGCCGATCCGGCTGAAGGACAAGGTGCTGCTCGGGGACAATGGCGACACGCTGTTGCAGGGGCGGATGCGCGCGCATGCGAACTTCACCGAATATGCGCCGTTCATCCTGATCCTCCTCGGGCTTATCGAATTGGCGGGCGGCTCCACGCTGTGGCTGTGGATCGCCGGCGCGGTCTTCGTGATCGCGCGAGTCGCGCATGCGTTCGGGATGGATCGGACGACATCCAGCCCGGCGCGGGCCGGGGGTGCACTTGCGACCTGGGCGTTGATGGCGTTGCTTGCCGGGTGGGCGGTGGCGATCGCGTATCAGGCGAACGCGGTACCAGCGGCCAAGACGTTCCAGGTCGTCCCATCGGGGTCGCAGGCATGAGCGTGCTGCGAATCGCTGCCGCCGTCGCGCTGTTTGCCGTAGCCGGGCCCGCCCCCGCGCAGACCACAATCTCCCCCGATCGGCTGTCGGCGGACGTGAAGACGCTGGCATCCGACGCGTTCGAGGGACGGGCACCCGGCACGCCGGGCGAGACCAAGACGATCGATTGGCTGGTCGCGCAGTTCAAGGCGATGAAGGCGCAGCCCGGCGGCCCGAACGGCAGCTGGACCCAACCCGTACCACTCGTCCACACGCGGATGGGCACCGGCACCGTCCGCGCAGGCACCACGCCGCTGGTGCAAGGCCGCGACGTCTATCTCAGCACCGTGCGCGGCATCGACCGCGTCGGAATCGCGAACGCGCCGATGGTGTTCGTCGGCTACGGCGTCACCGCGCCGGAGCGCGGTTGGGACGATTTCAAGGGACTCGACCTGAAGGGCAAGGTCGCGGTGTTCCTCGTCAACGACCCCGATTTCGAAGCGGTCGCGGGCGACGATTCGAAGGGCAAGTTCGGCGATCGGCGGATGACCTATTACGGCCGCTGGACCTACAAATACGAGGAGGCCGCAAGGCGAGGTGCGGTCGCGGCGTTGATCGTCCATGATACGCCGGGGGCGGGGTATGGCTGGAGCACGGTGACGGCGCCGGCCGGCGAGAATTACGACATCGTCCGCAAGGATCCCGAGTCGCGGGTGATGTTGCAGGGCTGGCTCGAAGGCGGCGCGGCGACGCGGCTGTTCGCAGCCTCGGGTCTCGACCTCACGACCCTGCGCAAGGCGGCACGACGCAGCGACTTCCGCCCGGTTGCGCTGAAACAGGCGTTCACAACCGACCTGCCGGTCAAGCACGACACCGCCGTGAGCCAGAACGTGCTCGCCAAGCTGCCGGGCAAGACGCATCCCGACGAGGTCGTGATGTTCGGCGCACACTGGGACGCCTACGGCATCGGCGCCCCCGACGCGCAGGGCCGGACGATCCGTCCGGGTGCCAATGACGACGGGCTCGGCGTTGCGGGCGTGCTCGAACTCGCTCGCACCTTCGCCAAGGCACCGCGGACCGACCGCAGCCTCGTCTTCGCGCTGTGGAGCGGCGAGGAGCGCGGGTTGCTCGGGTCGGAGACCTATGCAGTGAACCCGGTCTATCCGGCGGCCAAGACGGTCGCGAACCTCACGCTCGACATCCTCCAGACGGCGGGGCCGGTGAAGGACGTGATGCTGGTCGGTGCTGGCCAGAACAGCCTTGAGGCGATGCTCGGCGACGCGGCAAAGGCGCAGGGCCGGGTGGTCACGCCTGAGGCCTTGCCCGAACGCGGGCTGTTCTACCGCGCCGATCATTTCTCGGTCGCGCGGCGCGGCGTGCCGACCTTGCTGCTGATGGCGATCAGCGGTGCGCCCGATCTCGTCGCTGGTGGCCGGACCGCGGGGCAGACGTGGCTCGACGGGTATATGAAATGCTATCACCAGACGTGTGATGCATGGGGTGCCAACTGGGATTTGCGCGGTGCGGCGCAGGATGTCGCGCTGTTTCAGACGATTGGGACGAAGCTGGCGAACAGTCGGCTGTGGCCGGAATGGAGCGCTGGGTCCGAGTTCAAGTCGGTGCGGGCCGAGACGGCGGGGGCGCGGCGCTAACCCCTCAACTACCACCACCCCGGCGAAGGCCGGGGCCCAGTTGGCAAGGCTGATGTAACGGAGCGCGACGACAGCCAATCGCCGTTCCCCACCTGGGCCCCGGCCTTCGCCGGGGTGGCGTTGATTGCGGGTAGCTGAGTAAAACCTAACCGTTCCCCCGCGAAGGCGGGGGTCCAGGGGCCAAGCGTACCACTCTTGGTTCAGCCTGGGCCCCCGCTTTCGCGGCGGAACGGTGAGGCGACGCGGTTAAGCCGCCAGCGCCCGGTCGCTCACGAACATGTTGTTCGCACGCTCATGCCCGAACGTACTCGCAGGCCCATGCCCCGGAATGAAGCTCGTATCGCTCCCCAGCGGCCACAGCTTCTCGACGATCGACTTCACCAGCACCTGGTGGTTGCCGCCCGGCATGTCCGACCGCCCGACCGAGCCCTGGAACAGCACGTCCCCCACTTGCGCGAACTTCGACGGCGCGTGATGGAAGATCACATGACCCTCGGTATGCCCGGGCGTCTCGTACACATCTAGGGTCAAGTCGCCGACGCTCACCGTGTCGCCCTCGACCAGCCACCGGTCGGGCTCGAAATTGACCCCCGAGATCCCGTATTTCGGCCCGTCCTGATCGAGCCGCTGCAACCAGAAGCGATCCGCCTCGTGCGGGCCCTCGATCGGCACGCCGAGATCGTTCGACAGCCGCTTCGCACCACCGGCATGATCGATATGGCCGTGAGTCAGCAGGATCTTCTCGACCGTGACGCCGGCCTTTTCGACCGCCGCCATGATCCGCGGCAGGTCGCCACCAGGATCGACCACTGCGGCCTTCATCGTCGCGGTGCACCAGATCAGCGTGCAGTTCTGCTCGATCGGCGTAACTGGCACGATCGCGGCGCGCAGGGGCGGGAGATTTGGGGGATTTGTCATGCGCGCAAAGTAGGATGACGGACGTGTTGGAGCAATCGCCGCTTGCGATTTGCCCCGCGGCCCGTGCAACAGTCGGAACGATGTGGACTGCGCCCTTCGTTTTGCTCGACGACGCCCGTGGGGGCGGGGCCCCGGCGCGGCTGTACCACGATCCCGTCCGGATCGTCCGCGCCGACACGCTCGCCGAGGTCGGCCCCGCGCTCGACGCTCTCCGCGCCGCCCGTACGGAGGGCCTCCACGCTGCCGGCTATCTCACCTACGAAGCCGGCGCCGCGCTCGCGTCCAAACCGATGGAGGTGCGCGGAGCAGCGCCGTTGCTCTGGTTCGGCCTGTTCGCCGGATACGAGACGATCGCCGCACACGACGTTGCCGCCACGCTCCCCGGTCCCGCCGGCGCGTGGACCGGCGCGCCCCAGCCGCTGATCGATCGCGAGACCTACGACGCCAGCCTGGCGCGCGTGCTCGACCTGATCGCCGCGGGCGACATCTACCAGGCGAACCTCACCTTCGCCGCCACCGTGCCGTTCGTCGGCGACCCGCTCGCGCTCTATGCCCGGCTCCGCCTCCAGGCCGGCGCAGGATACGGCGCGCTGATCGACACCGGCAAGACGCGCTTCCTCTCGCTCTCCCCCGAACTTTTCTTCGCGCTCGACGGCGAGACGCTCACCTGCCGCCCGATGAAGGGGACGGCATCGCGAGGCGAGACCCCCGACGCCGACCGCGCGCTCGCCGAAGCACTGGCCGCCGATCCCAAGCAGCGCGCCGAAAACCTGATGATCGTCGACCTGATGCGCAACGACCTGTCGCGCGTCGCCAGCCATGTCTCGGTCCCCGATCTGTTCACCGTCGAGACCTATCCGACCGTTCACCAGATGACCTCGACCGTCACCGCCACGCTGAAGCTGGCGTCCGACGCGGTCGACGTGCTCGCCGCGCTGTTTCCGTGCGGATCGATCACCGGCGCACCCAAACAGCGCGCGATGGAGGTCATCGCGGAGGTCGAGCACGCGCGCACCCGCGGCATCTACACGGGGTCGATCGGCCGCCTCGATCCCAATGGCGACGCGATCTTCAACGTCGCGATCCGCACCATTGCTATTCAGGACGGCGCGGCGACGATGAGCCTCGGCTCGGGCATCGTCGCCGATAGCGCGGCGGACGCGGAATGGGCGGAATGCCACGCCAAGGGCGCGTTCGTCACCGCTGGCCAGCGCCCCTTCGACCTGATCGAGACGATGGCGTTCGATCCCGACGACGGACTGGTCCGCCTCGAAGCGCATCTCGCACGGATGAAGGCCAGCGCGGAAAAGCTCGGTTTCACCTTCGATCGCCACACCGCGCGCAACGAACTCCAGGCCGCGACCTTCCGGTTGCGCGGGCCCCGCCGCGTCCGCCTGCTGCTCAGCCCAACGGGGGCGATCGCGATCGAATCCGGGCGGCTTCCGCAATCGCCCGCGCAAGCGAGCGTCGCGATCGTGCCGCTGCCGGTCGCGCCCGCCGACTTCCGCCTCCGCCACAAGACGAGTGCGCGTGCCTTCTACGACGATGCGCGCAAGGCGGCGGGGACCTTCGAAGTCGTGTTCGAGGGTACCGACGGCTTCCTCACCGAAGGCAGCTTCACCTCGCTGTTCGTACCGCGCGGAACTGGCCTGGTGACGCCGCCGCTACGGCATGGCCTGCTCCCCGGTATTCTCCGCGCCGAACTCCTCGAATCGGGCCGTGCGACCGAAGCCCCGATCACCCGCGCCGACCTTGCCGCCGGTTTCTTCATCGGAAATGCAGTCCGGGGCCTCATTCCGGCGATCGTTGCGGTTGCGAAATCGGCCAACCCCGGCGTATAGCCCGCGCGATTTCCGCAGGCGTACTGCGGGCAACCGCAAAGGTTTCACCATGCACGCATCCGCCGCGCTCGGCCGCATCAGCCCCTCGCCGACGCTCGCGATCACCTCGCGCGTTCTCGAACTGAAGCGCGCAGGCGTCGACGTGATCGGTCTCGGTGCGGGTGAGCCCGATTTCGACACGCCGGACTTCGTGAAAGAGGCCGCGATCCAGGCGATCCACGACGGCAAGACCAAATATACCAACGTCGACGGCACGATCGAGCTGAAGCAGGCAATCGTCGCCAAGTTCGCCCGCGACAACAATCTTACCTACACCACCGACCAGATAAGCGTGAACGTCGGCGGCAAGCACACTTTGTTCAACGCGATGGTCGCCACGATCGATCCGGGCGACGAGGTCGTCATCCCCGCGCCCTATTGGGTCAGCTATCCCGACGTCGTGCAGTTCGCCGGCGGCGTGCCCGTGATCGTCAAGGCGGGCCCGGAGGTCGGCTACAAGCTCGATCCGGCGGCGCTCGACGCGGCGATCACGCCGAAGACCAAGTGGGTCATCCTCAACTCTCCGTCGAACCCGACCGGCGCCGGCTACACGATCGACGAGCTGAAGGCACTCGGCGCGGTGCTGGCCAAGCACCCGCACGTCTGGATCTTCGCCGACGATATGTACGAGCACATCGTCTATGAAGGCTTCAAGTTCGCGACGATCGCCGAGGCCTGCCCCGAGCTGTACGAGCGCACGCTGACCGTCAACGGCTGTTCGAAGGCCTATGCGATGACCGGCTGGCGGATCGGGTACGGCGCGGGCGCGACGTGGCTGATCAAGGCGATGGCCAAGCTCCAGTCGCAGTCGACCTCCAACCCCTGCTCGATCGCGCAGGCCGCAGCGGTGGCGGCGCTCAACGGCGACCAGTCGTTCCTCCAGGAGCGCAACATCGCATTCCAAGGCCGCCGCGATCTGGTCGTGGCGATGCTCAACGAGATCGACGGCATGCACTGCCCGACGCCGGAGGGGGCGTTCTACGTCTACCCGTCGTTCGCCGAGCTGATCGGCAAGACGACGCCGAACGGCCGCCTGATCGACACCGACGAGGCGATGGTCGGCTATCTGCTCGACGACGCCAAGGTGGCGGTCGTGCAGGGCGCGGCGTTCGGCCTCAGCCCCGCGTTCCGGATCAGCTATGCGACCTCCGACGCGCTGCTGCGTGAGGCCTGCACGCGGATCCAGACGGCGTGCGCCGCGCTGCGATAAAGCACCGCCGAGCAACATTTCGGAAACGCATCGACATCTCCCGGCAACCCTGCCGGGAGATGCCTTCTGTCAGATGAACGCATCGGCCACGCCGCGTTAATCGAGAGTTTCTAAAAACGACATTGTAGATAACCGGCATCTCTACGACATGCCGGTACGTAGCTGACGACGACCTTCCGGGTCGAAGTGGCGAGTTCATTGGGATCGCATCATGCGCACTATCATCACGTCGAGTTTCTTTTGGCAGTTCAGCGGCGGTTTCGTGCTGGGTGCGCTCGGTCTGTTCGTGATGCAGCCCACCGAAGCGCGGCAGACCTTTGCCAGTCATTTCGAGCATAGCGAATCTGCTACGCGATAACTTCGCTCGCGACTTGGCGAAGGGGTGTGGCAACCCCATGTAACTAAACATGAAAAAGCCGCTTCTCGCCACGCTCGCCGCCGTCGGTATCGCCGGCGCGGTTCTCTCCTCCGGTGCCGCGCAAGGCGCCCGAGCAGTCATCATCCCCGCCGTCAAAACAGACGTTCCCGCCGCCCCCGGTCTTCAGACCGCGGTTCTGGCGGGCGGTTGTTTCTGGACGATGGAAGCGGTGTTCGAGCATGTGAAGGGCGTGAAGGCCGTCACCGCCGGCTATGCAGGCGGGACGAAGGCGACCGCGACCTATGACCAGGTATCGGCGGAAACCACGCGGCATGCCGAGGCGATCCGAATCGCCTACGATCCGCGCGTCGTGAGCTACGGAACGCTTCTCCGCGTGTATTTTTCGATCGCGCATAACCCGACCGAACTGAACCGGCAGGGGCCGGACAGTGGCCCCAGCTATCGCTCCGCGATCTTTCCGCAATCGCCTGCGCAGGCGCAAGTGGCGCGCGGGTATATCGCGCAGCTCGGCCAGACGCGGGCGTATTCGGCGCCGATCGTGACGAAGATCGAGACGGGAGCCTTCTATCCGGCGGAGGCGTATCACCAGAACTTCTTCGACCGGAACCCGACGCACCCGTATATCGTGACATGGGACAAGCCCAAGCTGGCTGCGTTCCGTGCGGCGTTCCCGACGATCTCGAACTGAGCTTTACCCGCCGACAACCCCGTCATTCCAGCGAAAGCTGGAATATCCCGGTTTAAATCGATGTCTCGAACCACGGGGGAGACCCCAGCTTTCGCTGGGGTGACGGGCGTGGGTAGTTTGCACGCTGGACCGGTAACACGTTGATTCGGCGGATAGCCAGGTATGCGACGCCTCGGATCGGTGACTAGCAAAGGAGCCGACGGGAGTTTACGCAGCTACCGGAAAGCTCAACATCCGATCCGCAACCGGCACCAGCGCCCGAGCCCCGCGGCCAACCGCCCGTACGATCTCCGGATGGTCAACATCCAGCCCTCCGGTCAGCGACCCGAACGCGGGCAGTATAAGCTTCGTCGCCGTCGCCACGAAACACCGCCGCGCCACCGGCTTTCCCCGCACGCGCAACCGCAGCTTGGGGTGGAAATGCCCCGACAATTCGGGCCGCACCTCCGCCGGATCCGCCTCATGCCGCAGCACCAGCCCGTCGACGACGGCCTCGTCGACCACCTCGCCCCCGCAGCGATCGAGGATTGCCGGATCGTGATTGCCCGTGATCCACGTCCAGCGCGTGCCATCCGTCAGCGTCCGCAACATGTCCTGCGCCCGTTGCGGCAGCCGCTCGCACCCGTCGCTGTCGTGGAAACTGTCGCCAAGACACCAGACTTCGCGCGCGCCTGTCGCGGTGACCAGCGCGGTGAGGTCGGCGAGCGTCGCGATCGAATCATAGGGTGGCAGCATCTGGCCGCGTTTGGCGAACCAGCTCGCCTTCTCGAAATGCAGGTCGGCGACGAGCAGCGCCTGCCGGGCGGGCCAGAACAGCGCTCCCTGCGCGAGCGCCATGAGCGCGTGTCCGCCGAACGAAAAGGGAACCATTCCCCCGCCATGCCGCCGCACCGCGCGCGTATCAAGCGAACTCCGCCTCAAACGCGACGCAAATCGGGCAGGACTTGCGCATGTCCCCAATCGGCGTAAAGCGCCCCGTCCCTCCAGGAGGAGCGCGTCTCGCGCCATGTCGTCCGTAGCCGGAACACCCGAAACTCCCGCACTGCCCGAAACGCCCGCCGACCTGTCGGCGGCGCATCTGCACCCGCATCCTGCGCTGGCGGCACTGACCGTCGGCGCGATCGGCGTGGTGTTCGGCGATATCGGCACCAGTCCGCTCTATGCGTTCCGCGAGGCGCTCGGCCAGACGTCGGCGGGCGGCATCGATCCGTCCGAGATCCTCGGCGTGCTGAGCCTCGCTTTGTGGTCGCTGTTCCTCGTCGTCACCGTCAAATACGTCATCTTCCTGATGCGCGCCGACAACCAGGGCGAGGGCGGCGTTCTGGCGCTGGCCGCACTGGCCCGGCGCGCGCTCGGCATGCGGTCGAAGATCGCGATCGTGCTCGGCGCGGCGGGTGCGTCGCTGTTCTACGGTGATGCGATCATCACGCCCGCGCTGTCGGTGCTGTCGGCGATGGAGGGCCTGCGGACCATCCCCAGCGCGGCGCACATCTTTAACGAAGGTGTCGTCCGCATGCTGACGATCGGCATCCTGATCGCACTGTTCCTGCTCCAGGCGCGCGGCACGGCGCATGTGTCGAAGCTGTTCGGACCGGTCTGCATCCTCTGGTTCGTCGCGATCGGTGCGCTGGGCATCTGGCATATCGCCGACGAACCCTCGATCGTCCGCGTCTTCTCGCCGATCTACGGCGTATCCTTCCTCGCGACTCACGGCGTCACCGGGCTGTTCGTGCTCGGTGCGGTGTTCCTGACCGTGACCGGCGCCGAAGCACTGACCGCGGACATGGGCCATTTCGGCCGGCTGCCGATCCGCATCGGCTGGTTCTTCCTCGTCTTCCCGGCGCTCGCGCTCAACTATCTGGGGCAGGGCGCGTTCGCACTCGCCAAGCTCGAGGACGCGGCACGGCAGGGCATCCCGTTCGTCAACCAGGACTGGTTCTTCCTGATGGCGCCCGAATCGCTGCGTCCCGCGCTGATCATTCTCGCCGGCTTCGCGACCGTCATCGCCAGCCAGGCGGTGATCACCGGCGCGTTCAGCCTGACTCAGCAGGCGATCCAGCTCGGCCTGCTCCCGCGCCTGCGCATCCGCCAGACCTCGGCCGTGTTCGCCGGGCAGATCTACCTGCCCGCGATCAACTGGCTGCTGCTGATCGGCGTGCTGGTGCTGGTCGTGCAGTTCAAGACGTCGTCGGCGATGGCCGCGGCGTACGGCATCGCGGTGACCGGCACGATGGTCGTGACCACCTTGCTCGCGTACATCGTCGTCCGCCATCGCTGGAACTGGTCACGCCCGCTCGCGCTCGCGGCGATCCTGCCGTTCCTGACGCTCGACCTGATCTTCTTCGGCGCGAACATCCTGCGCGTGATCGAGGGCGGCTGGGTGCCGCTGGTCATTGCCGCAGCGATCGGGCTGGTCATCTTCACCTGGGTGCGCGGCAAGAAGATCGTCAGCGCGTTCGAGAAGCGCCAGAGCATCCCGCTCACCGATCTCGCCGCCGCGCTGGAAAAGCGCCCGCCCGAGCGCGTGTCCGGCACTGCGGTGTTCCTGACCGCCAACCCGCACGCGACGCCGGGCGCGCTGCTGCACAATCTGAAGCACAACAAGGTGCTGCACGAGCGCAACCTGATCGTCAGCATCCGCACCGCCGACCGCCCGTTCGTCGATGAGGCCGATCGCGCAAAGGTCGAGCGCGTCGACGAGAATTTCTCGATCGTCGTGCTGACCTACGGCTTCATGGAATCGCCCGACGTGCCGCGCGATCTCGGCATCAGCACCAAGACCGAACAGCTCGGGCTTGACCCGATGCGCACCTCGTTCTTCATCGGCCGCAACACGCTGAAGCCCGATGCGGAGAAGGGCATGCCGCCGTGGCAGGACCGGATCTTCATGTTCCTGCAGCGCAACGCCAGCGACCCGACCGACTTCCTGAAGATCCCGCCCGGCAAGGTGCTGGAGCTAGGCGAACAGGTCACCGTCTAACCTCCCTCGCCCCTTCGGGGAGAGGGAAGCGGCCCGCACGGCAAAGCCGGGTGGGAAGGGAGAGGGGAGTGAGGCTAGGGAGCTCGTACCAACCGCCCCTCGCCCTTCCGTCGCCCAAGGCTCCTCCCTATTTCTCCCCGAAGGGCGAGGGAAAGATGCATCACCCCGCAAACGCCTTGACCAGATCGAACAGGTAATCCCGGCCGTCATACAGCGACGCCACGCGGATCCGCTCGTTCAGCCCGTGGATGCCGCCCATGTCCTTGTCGATGAACATCCCCGGCGCGCCATAGACCGGGATGCCGATCGCCTCGAAGAAGATCCCGTCGGTGGCGCCCGTCGACATCATCGGCAGGATCGGCAGCCCCGGGAAATGCTTCGCCGCAACCTTCGTCACGGGTCCCATGATCTTCGGGTCGAGCGTCGGCGGAATCGCGGTTGGGCGGACCGGCTGGTTCGCGGTTACGGTCACCTTCGCGCCCGCCAGCTCCTTCAGCTTGGCGAGCGTGCCGTCGACCGTTTCGCCCGGAAAGATCCGGCAGTTGATGTTCGCGGTCGCGCGCTGCGGCAGCGCGTTCTCGGCATGGCCTGCGTTCAGCAGCGTCGCCACACACGTCGTGCGCAACGTCGAATGCATCGCCTTGTCACGGCTGACCATCGCGTCCGCCGCCTTGTCCTCGGGGTTGGCGAGCAGCTTGGTGATCGCAGTCCCCATCTCGCCCGGCATCGCCTTCGCGCTCGCCGTGAAGAACGCCCGGGTCGTGTCGGTGAACGTCACCGGGAATTCATAGCCCTGCACCGCCTTCACCGCATCGGCGAGCTCGTAGATCGCGTTTGCAGGTGTCGGTTGCGAGCTGTGCCCGCCGGGGTTGGTCGCGAGGAAGGTGTAGTTCTGCGCGGCCTTCTCGCCGACCTGGATCGCGAGCAGCTGGCGCTTGCCGCTATCGTCGAGCCGGCCGCCGCCACCCTCGTTCAGCGCGAATTCGGCGGCGATCAGATCGGGCTTTTCCTTCGCCAGATACTGCGCGCCGTTCCACGCGAAGGTCGTCTCCTCGCCGCAGGTCAGCGCCAGCTTGATCGTGCGCTTGGGCGTGTACCCGCCGGTCTTGAAGCGGATCATCGCGTCGGACCAGATCGCCGCCTGCGCCTTGTCGTCGACGGTGCCGCGCGCGTAATAATAGCCGCCTTCCTCGACCAGCTTGAACGGATCGCGCACCCAATCCTCGCGCTTGGCCTCGACCACGTCGAGATGCGCGAGCAGCAGCATCGGCTTCATCGAAGCGTCCGATCCCTTGAGGACCGCGACCAGCCCGCCGTCCTTGGGATGCTCGGGCACCGAGAAATAGGTGATGTCGGCGTCCGCATAGCCCGCGCTCTTCAGCCGCGCGCCGATCTGCGCCGCCGCCTGCGTGCAGCTGCCCGCGGACAGCGTCGTGTTGGTCTCGACCAGTTCCCTGTACAGCCCAAAAAACGCCTTCTGGTCGGCGCGGGATTGCGCCTGCGCGGCAATCGGTGAAGTCAGTATCGCTGCTGTCACCAGCCAGTTCGTTGCGCGCATCGTCGTCCCCTTGATCGATTATGACCGCAGAGTTGCAGCGAATGTGCGATCGCGCAACCTCAACGGCGGGACGGGGGACGTAAGGTGCCCCGCGGCAGGGCCAGCCTCACCTCGCGGTTGGCGAAATCGATGTCGACGCAGCGGAAGAGTTGCAGCACGTCCATCCCCAGCAGCACCGCGGGACGGTTGGCGAGGCCGAACACGCGGAACGGCGGCGCATCGACCGCGGTGAACGCGACGGGCAGGTCGCCTAGCGTCAGGCTGCCGATCGTGGTGCGGTCGATCGTGGTGTAATCCGCGACCACGGTCTCACTGGTGACGCCGGTCAGCGATACCGGTTGCGAGCGCGCCGCGCTGCCGAGCTTGCGCATCACCTTTCGTCGGAGTGCGGCATTGCCCATGCTCACGGAGGTGCCGGTATCGAGGATCACGCGGATCCGGATGCCGTTGCAATAGGCATCGGTGACGACGAGCTGCCCGAACAGGCTGCGCGCGCGGATGACGATCTCGTTGGGCGCGACACGCTCGCGGTCGCGCCGTTTGCGCGAGGGAGAAACCGTCATCGTCCGCGTGTCGAAGTCGATTCCCACGGCATGCGCCTGCAACGTGTCGATCCCGAGCAGGCCGTTAGCCCCGAGATACAGTGCGCCGATCGCCGGCGCCTCGATCGCCGCGCTGCCGATCACGCTGACCTTGAGCGACGGGATCAGCACGGTCGCGATGATGCCGGTGCCGGTCATCCCCGTCACGCGGACCAAGCGGCCCGGCGCGAGGCGGAGCGTCTGCGCCAGCTCGCGTGAGATCACCGTGCGTTGGGCGCCGGTGTCGACGATAAAGGGATATGGGCCAGCGCCGGCGATCGTCACGGGGACGGTCATGCGGGTCTGGTCTTCGCCGAACAGCAGCGTGTCGGGGGTGGGTTCTGCTGCGGATGCTGCACTGTCGACGGATGCAGCATTTTCGCGTGGCGGGGCGGCGTCTTGGGCGTGCGCCTGGGCGGTAAGGACGAGTAGCAATGAGGCGAACCACCTGGGCATGCGGCAAATGCTGCGCTTGATTTGGGGTGCGCGCAACTGCTCGTTATCGGCAGTCTCCACTCTCGTTTACCACCACCCCGGCCGTCGGGGGTGGTGCAATTCTGGAAGGATGCATGTTCAGTCAGGCCGCATCGCATCCGCGATCATCGCCTCCGCCTCGATCAGCAGCGCATCGTCCGACCCGCTGGTCGCCACCTTCTCGCGCCCGATCAGCGTCAGCACCGGCACCGCGAGCGGCGTCACGCGCTCCAGATCGACATGCACCATCGTCGCCGCGGCGCGGTCGAGCAGCGACGCCAGCCGCCCGACATCGGTCATCCGCGCGCGCGCATCCGCCCACGCCGCCTCCAGCAACAGGTGCGTCGGCTCGTACTTCCGCAGTACGTCGTAGATCAGGTCGGTCGAGAACGTCACCTGCTTGCCGGTCTTGCGCTTGCCCGGATGCTGGCGCTCGACCAGCCCGCCGATCACCGCCACCTCGCGAAACGCGCGTTTGAGCAGGTGCGATTGCTGCACCCATTCGACGAACTCGTGTTCGAGGATATCCGCCGAGAACAACGCCGCCGGATCGACGATCTTCTCCAGCCCGTACACCGCCAGCGCGTAATCATTGGCGACGAAACCGAGCGGCTTCAGCCCCTGCGTCTCCATCCGCCGCGTGATCAGCATGCCGAGCGACTGGTGCGCGTTCCAGCCTTCGAAGCTGTAGATGCACATGAAGTGACGGCCTTCGTGGGGGAAGGTCTCGACCAGCAATTCGTCGGGCTGGGGCAGGATCGAGCGGCGTTGCTGGACCTCGAGCCATTCGCGGACATCGTCGGGGAAGCGCTGCCATTCGGCGGGGGTCGCGAGATAGGCCCGTACGCGCTCGGCGAGGTGGGTCGACATCGACATGCGCTGCCCGCCGTAAGTGACCAGCCGCGCCTGCTTCGACGAGGCGCGGACGAGGATGTCGCTATCCTTCATGCCGACGACCTCAAGCCCGAGCCCGGCGAAGAAGATATGGTCGCCGAGGACAAGCGTCGCGGCGAACCCCTCCTCGACCTTGCCCAGCGCGCGGCCATTCTTGAAACGGACGTCCATCATCGGCGCATCGACGATGATCCCGGCATTGAGGCGGTGCTGCGCCGCGACCTGGGGGCGGGTGATGCGCCAGCGTCCGGGGGAATCTTCGACGAGGCGTTTGAACTTGTCGTAGGCGCGCAGCGAATAGCCACCCGTGGCGATGTAATCGAGGATATTGCGGAACACCTCTTCGGTCAGCCCCGCGTAAGGCGCCGCCGAGCGGATCTCGGCGAGCAGGTCGGCTTCATCGAAGGGCCCGGCGCAGGCGATACCCAATATGTGTTGGGCGAGAACGTCGAGCGCTCCCGGACGGAACAAGTCGGGGTCGAGTTCGCGATCCTCGATCGCGTCGAGCGCGGCTTGTGCTTCGAGATATTCGAAGCGGTTGCCGGGCACGACCATGCCCTTCGACGGCTCGTCCAGCCGGTGGTTGGCGCGGCCGATCCGCTGGAGAAGCCGCGAGCTTCCCTTGGGCGCGCCCATCTGGACAACCAGATCGACATTGCCCCAGTCGATCCCGAGATCGAGGCTGGCGGTGGCGACCAGCCCGCGCAGCCGCCCGTCGCCCATCGCCGCCTCGACCTTGCGCCGCGCTTCGAGCGACAGGCTGCCGTGGTGGATGCCAATCGGCAGCGCCCGATCGTTTGCGGTCCACAATTCCTGGAAGATGAGTTCGGCGAGGCTGCGCGTGTTGCAGAATACCAATGTCGTGGTGTGCGCCGCGATCAACTCCATTACCTGGCGCGCGGCGTAACGCCCCGAATGGCCTGACCACGGAATGCGGCCGTCGGGGATGAGGATGGTCAGATCGGGGACGGCGCCCGGGTCGCCCTTGACGAGGCGGACGGTGTCGATGTCGCCGTCGGGGGCGAGCCACGCGCGATAAGCGTCAGGATCGGCGATGGTCGCGCTCAACCCGACGCGGCGGACGCCGGGGGCGAGGTCGTGGAGACGGGCGAGCGACAGGCTCAGCAAATCGCCGCGCTTTTCACGCGCAAAGGCGTGAATCTCGTCGATGACGACGGTTTTCAATCCCTCGAACAATAAGTCGCTGTCGGGATAGCTGAGCAAAAGGCTCAGGGATTCGGGGGTGGTGAGAAGAATTTGCGGCGGGCGGATACGTTGGCGCGCCTTGCGGTCCGACGGGGTATCGCCGCTTCGCGTTTCTACCCGGATGGGAAGCGCCATCTCCTCGATCGGGGTCATCAGATTGCGCTGGACGTCAACCGCCAGTGCTTTCAGCGGAGAGACGTAGAGCGTGTGCAGACCTTCCGCAGGACTGTTCGTCAGATCGACGATCGTCGGCAGGAAACCGGCAAGCGTTTTGCCCGCGCCCGTCGCGGCGACGAGCAATGTGTGAGCGCCGTCGTTGGCGGCGTCGAGCATGTCGAGCTGGTGCCGCCGCGGCGCCCATGAGCGCGCGGCGAACCACTCCTCAATAACTCCGGGAAGCTCAGCCGTCAGATGTCGTCATTCTTCGCGGCGCGGTCGTCGGCCTTGTAATTGGCGCGTGTCGCGGCGTCGGTGACGTCCTTGCTGACCCGCGCCGAGCGGTTGCGCACGATCACCCAGATGAACAGCGCCAGCAGGACGATCGGCCCGACGATCGTGGCGATTCCCCACAAACCCATTTCTTGCATGAACGGCCTTTCGATGATGGCCGGGAACTCCCGGACGTTTCAGTGGCTTAAGCGATGTGGTGCGCCTCGGAAACTGGATAGAGCCTTTTCCCGAAGGCATATATGTCAAACCCGCCGACGCGTGGGTCGATCCATCGCAGCCCAAGGAACGTGCGCTGGTGACCCACGGGCACGCCGATCATGCACGCGGCGGGCACGGCGCGGTGTGGGCAACGCCCGAGACGCTGGCGATCATGGACGTGCGCTATGGCCAGCAGTGCGCCAATCCCGTGGCCTATGGCGAGACGGTGCGGCTCGGCGAGGTCGAAGTCGGCTTCGTTCCCGCGGGGCATGTCCTGGGGTCGGCGCAGATCGTGCTTGATTATCGCGGTGAGCGGGTTGTGGTCTCGGGCGATTACAAACGCCGGCCCGACCCGACTTGCGCGCCGTTCGTGGTGGTGCCGTGCGACATTTTTATCACCGAAGCGACCTTTGGACTGCCGGTGTTCCGCCATCCCGATACCGGCGCCGAGATCGACCGCCTGCTCAATCGGCTGCGGCATGAGGAGGGGCGCTGCGTGCTGGTCGGGGCTTATGCGCTGGGCAAGGCGCAGCGCGTCATCGCCGAGTTGCGGCTGCGCGGGCATCACGACCCGATCTATTATCACGGCGCGATGGAGCGCTTGTGTAATTTGTACGAGACGCTCGGCGTTCCGCTCGGCGAATTGCGGCCGGTGGCGGGGGCGAAGAAGGAAGAGCTCGTCGGAAAGGTCATCATCTGCCCGCCGTCGGCGCTCAACGACCGCTGGTCGCGGCGGCTGCCCGATCCGGTCACGGCGATGGCGTCAGGCTGGATGCGGGTGCGGCAACGCGCGCGGCAGAAGAATGTCGAACTGCCGTTGGTAATCTCGGACCACGGCGACTGGGACGAACTCACCCGCACGATCATGGAGGTCGCGCCCAAGGAAGTGTGGATCACCCACGGCCGCGAGGACGCGCTGATGCATTGGTGCATGTTGCATCAGGTGAAGTCGCGCGAACTGCATTTGGTCGGGCGCGAGGATGATGAGGAGGAGGGGTAAGGCTCAAGCAGCTGCTCCGCCCGTGAAATCCCCCTACGCCAATAGTATTGGCTCCAGGAAGCTTCCTCCGGCCTCATTGCCTTTCACCCATTGCAGCTGTGCCGAAAAGTCGCCGTAGCGCGGAACGCGCAACCGGACTACTTCGCCGGACATGAGCTGCTCGCCAGCGCGAAGACGAAAGCCGCCGCTCGACAAATCGATGATCTCGACCGCGAGTTCGCCGCCGTCCGAATCGACGAGCAGCGCTTCAATAACAGTTTGAACTCTTGGCGGGCGCTGCTTGCCCCGATTGATCATGCGCCATCCCCCGGGTCCAACACGCCCCATTAACGCAAATTATACAAATCATAATTAAGATTTAGATAATGAACGACCCGAATCGGTTGCTGATCTCGCTTCGGGTCAAAGCGGTCGCTAATGCGCAGCTTCGACGGCTTCGATCCCGCTTGCTTCCAACTGTGCGTTGATCGTCGCCATCAGCCGGTCGAGACCGGCTTGATTATTGGATTCGGCGCGGGCGACGAGGACGTCCTGGGTGTTGGAAGCGCGCAGCAGCCACCAGCCGTCGACGGTCTTGACGCGGACGCCGTCGGTCTTGTTGACCTCGGCGCCCTCTGCGGCGAGGCGGTCGGCGACTT
>DATLXI010000005.1:0-392217 GCA_035575755.1 Sphingomonas sp. | reverse complement strand
AACAGACTCGAATTGGGTGCCGTCGCCATCGCCGGCGCGCTCACTGTGCCGGTCGGCGGCGGAGGCGGCGGAGGTGGAGGTGGAGGTGGAGGTGGAGGTGGAGGTGGAGGTGGTGGAGGGGGGATGGACGTAATGTCGGGGCCACTCCCGCCGCCGCCTCCACCGCAGGCCGTCAGACTGATGGACAAGGCGATGGCCGAGACCATCGAACATTTCGCGTATCGTGCCATGGAGTTATCCTCTCAATCCAAATCGGATCCTCTCGAACGCAGCAATTTACCAAGTCTTCGGTCAGCCAACCATGATGAAGAAGCGATGATTTGACGATGGTTTGCCGATGATCGCGACATTAGCCCGATTTCGCGATGCCGGCCCACGTTGGTGAGCATCGACAGGTTGCGCGTGATCATTGCCCAAAGCACCATCAGGCGCGAAGGTGGTGGTACACTGTCAAAAGCGCCCCAAACCCTACCCAAACGCACGACCAAGGTTTGCGTACACTGCGTAGGAAGCACGGGAATTGCCTATCTAAAGGCTGGTGCCGCTTACAGGACTCGAACCTGTGACCCCATCATTACGAATGATGTGCTCTACCAGCTGAGCTAAAGCGGCGTGCCGACCGGCGGGGTGCCCCTACCAGTGCGATCTGACGCCCGCAAGTGCGCGGCGGCGGAACATGCTTAACGGTTCTTCAAGGCTTAGCCGCCAGATTGCAGCAACTTTAGAGCAAATCGGGGTCATGACTGCATGAATGCCTATCGCGAACGTTCCGGCGATTTTGCCCCCCCGGCCAACGAGGCTGCAGGGCCCGGCGAGGCTGTCGCTGACGCGATAGGGACTGATGAGCGACGGATGCACGTCCGAGCTTATAATCACTGGTGCTCGCTCCTCGACGGACGAGACTTTCCTTCGATCGAGGACCTTGAGCCCGGAGATATCGACGATTTCGGTCCGAATTCGGTCTTGCTCGACTTTACCGAGGGTCATGAAAATCCGGCGACGCCTTACATCGGCGCGGCCGTCCGAACCGAATGCGGGCTTGCTAGCGAAGGCGTTCGCATGATTGAGGAGGTTCCAAGCCGTTCACTGCTGTCCCGGCTGACCGACCATTATATGCAGATCATTGCCAATCGCGCGCCGGTCGGCTTCGAGGCCGAATTCGTTAATCAGCGCGGCGAGGCGATCTTCTATCGCGGGATCCTGATGCCGTTTAGCTCGGACGGCGACGTCATCGACTTCATCTATGGCGTGATCAACTGGAAGAATGTCGGCGACGCGCCAGAGCCGGCCCGCGTGATCAAACCGGCGCTTCCGCCGCTCCCGCCCGAAATTGACGAGGAGGACGAGGAAGACGCGCTTGAAGTGGCTACTTCGATCGAGCCGCCGGCTCAGGCGGAGCCGCTGCTTGTCGCGCATCTTGGCTCTCAAGACGGTCCGCTTGCGGATTCGACAGAACCGGCTGACGAGGCCGAGGGCCGACTAGAACTCGAGGACGATGCGGGGCTTGCCGACCGCCTTTCGGCTGCGCGCGACAGTGCCGAGATCTGCAAGGCCGCCGATGGCCGCAGCCGCGCCGCGCTCTACCGGGCGCTGGCAATGGCCTATGACTTTGCCGTCGCTGCAAAGCGCGTCCCGGAGGATTATGCCGAAATACTGGACGACGCCGGGGTCAAAGCGCAAGCTCGCGCGCCAATGACCCCGATCGTGAAGCTCGTATTCGGTGCCGATTACGACAAGACCCGGCTTACCGAATTTGCTGCAGCGCTCAATCACGCCCAACGGCATGAAGTGGATTTTGGCGGCTTCGAGGCGTTTCTCGATGCGGCAGATGGAGGACTCAAGGGTCTTGTCGCTGCCGAACGCAAGGCGCGCCGCCCAAACAAGCCCGCCGGAGACCGTGTCGGACTAGCCAAGGCCGCGCTTCGCCGAGCCCCATCCCTCGCGCTTTCGACGCTTGCGACGAATGAGGAATTCGCGCTCGTTCTGACTCGTCGCAATGCCAATGGCATCCACGAACCGGTTGAGCTTGTTGCCGATGCGGGACTGCTAGAGCGAGCACTTCGCGCCATTGCGAATTAAGACGGTCGCGGGGCCCTCTACGGGCCTGACCTAGCCTCGTTGAAGCGTTGTCCGCTCGTCTCTGGCTGTTGCGTAAAGCGGCCTGCGGGACTAGGCCCCCGCCCATCGCCAGACATGCGGAGCAGTATACGGATATGAAGGCCAAACCGCGCGCGGCAGCTACTATGGTCGACGGCTTGCAGCAGGCACTTCTCAACAATGCGCTTGCCGGAGAACTTGAAGGCTTTGACTCGGCCTCGCAGGTCGAGGCCGCCCGCTTTGTCGCGGAAGTCGCCGCCGTCCGCCGCGCGGACGAGGTAGCGATCCGGATTGAATCGACCGGCGGAGAGGCTGGCCGCCGGCGGATGCGCATTGCCATCGTTAATGACGATATGCCGTTCCTGGTCGATTCCGTCGCCAATGCGATTGCCGCCCGTCACTTGACCATCCACCGCATGTTGCACCCAGTGGTTTGCGTCGATCGCCAGGCCAACGGAAAGCTGCTTTCGGCTAAGATCGGCTGCGACGAGGCAAGCCGACGCGAATCGATGATGTATATCGAACTCGACCGCGCCGACGCCCGGGCGCGACGCGAGCTTGCCGACGAGTTGCGCGCTGTTCTCGCCGACGTTCGCGCCGCTGTTCGCGACTGGCAGAAGCTGCAGAAGCAGATGCATGCCGATGCCGCGAAGATCGAAGACACGGAAGGCGCTGCCTTGCTCGACTGGTTCGCAGACGGTGCGATGACCCTGCTCGGCTATGAGGTCGAGCGGCCGGGCGCGCAGCCCTCCAAGGGCCTCGGCATTTTTTCCATTCCCGGGCCGCCAACCGACGAGGGTGGAGCCCGCGATGCGATGCGGTATTTCGAAGAGGGCGGCGCCGTCCCGCTCATTGCGAAAGCTGAACGCAAATCGACCGTTCACCGCCGCGTGCCCCTCGACCTAGTCGTGGTTCCGCTGCGTGAAGGCGGCAGCATATGCGGGATTGGTGTTTACGCGGGGCTGTGGACCAGCCAGGCACTGATCCGCCCCGCTGAGGAGGTTCCGGTCTTGCGCCGCCGCCTTGCCGAACTCGACAAGGCGTTCGGCTTCGATCCTCGGGGGCACAGCGGCAAGGCCCTGCGTCATTCGGTCGCGTCGCTGCCGCGCGACCTGTTGGTCAATCTTAGCCCGCAGAGCGCGCGCGACCTGGTGACCATGGCGATGTCGCTCGCCGACCGCCCGCGACCCGCAATCCTCTTAGTCCGAAGCATCCTCAAAGGTCAGCTGTTCGCATTCGTCTGGCTTCCGCGCGACGACCTCACCACGCGCCGGCGGGTTGATATTGGCAATATGCTCGAGGAAACCGTCGGGCGCGAAGTGACGAGCTGGTCGGTCGAGCTTGGCGAGGGGGATCTCGCGCTGGTCCGCTACACGCTTTACATCGATGCCGCCGCGCCGACACCTGACGCGAGGGCCCTTGATCGCAGGCTAGACGCAATGGTCCGCGGGTGGGAACCGAGCGTTGAGGAGGCATTGATCGGCCTCGTTGGCCCGGGCCGTGCGACGCGCCTCACCCTGTCGTTTGCGGGCGAGTTTCCCGATCAATATCGAACCCAAACCAGCCCTGCCGAAGCCGCCCACGACATCATCCGTCTCCATAAATTGAACAATGATGGCGAGCGCGACGCGCGCTTCTATCGCGAAACGATTAGCTCCGAGCAACGATTGCGTCTCAAAATCTATCGCCGGGGCGGCCTCATTCCCTTGTCCGAGGCCGTTCCGGTACTCGAGAACTTCGGTTTCCGAGTGCTCGAAGAAATTCCGACCGAGCTCCATCGCGGACGACAGGCGCATATCCACGACTGCCTGATCGAGCTTCCGCCGGGGGTCGACATCGACGCCGTTCTGGCGCGAGCAGCGACGATCGAACGCGCGATCGCTAACGTACTTGACGGGCAGGCCGAAAATGACGCTTTCAACCAGCTTGTCCTCTTTGCACGGCTCGACCCGCGACCAGTGGCATGGCTGCGCGCCTGGTTCCGTTATCTCAGGCAGACCGGGGTAGCGTTCGGAATTGCCACCGTGGTCGATGCGCTTCGCCTGGCGCCATTGACGACCGCAGCGCTGATCGACCTGTTCACTGCCTCGCACGACCCTCAAGTCGGGCGTGGCAGAGCTGGAGCCGTTGCATCGGCCGCCGAAGCCTTTGACGAAGCGCTCAAAAATGTCCGCGGGATCGACGACGATCGGATCTTGCGCCTGATGCGGGCGGTGGTTGGCGCAACCTTGCGCACCAATGCCTTTGCCGCCACGGCGACCGAGGCGCTCGCCTTCAAGATCGATTCCAAGCAGGTGCCGGGACTGCCCGCGCCTGTCCCCTACCGCGAAATCTGGGTCTATTCGCCGCGGGTCGAAGGTATTCATCTGCGCGGCGGACCAATCGCGCGCGGGGGACTGCGCTGGTCCGACCGCCGCGATGATTTCCGCACCGAGATCCTCGGTTTGATGAAAGCGCAACTGGTCAAGAACGCCGTCATTGTCCCGACTGGGGCCAAGGGTGGCTTCTATCCCAAGCAATTGCCGAACGTATCGATAGACCGCGACGCCTGGCTTGCCGAGGGTACCGAAAGCTACCGTATCTTCATCCGCGCTTTGTTGTCGGTTACCGACAACATCGTCGACGATGCGGTAGTTCATCCGTCTGAAATTGTGGTTCATGACGGCGACGACCCCTATTTCGTGGTGGCAGCCGACAAGGGCACCGCGACCTTCTCCGACGTTGCCAATGCCATCGCGCTCGAGCGCAATTTCTGGCTGGGCGATGCATTTGCCAGCGGCGGCAGCCACGGTTACGACCATAAGGCGATGGGGATCACCGCAAAGGGCGCGTGGATCTCGGTCCAGCGGCACTTCCTCGAGCTCGGCGTAGACGTCCAGGAGCAGACCATTCGCGTCGCCGGATGCGGCGACATGTCGGGCGACGTGTTCGGCAACGGCATGTTGCTGTCGAAGCAATTGCAATTGGTTGCCGCCTTCGACCACCGCCATATCTTCATCGATCCCAACCCCGATCCGGCGCGCAGTTGGACCGAGCGCAAGCGCCTTTTTGAACTGCCGCGATCGAGCTGGGACGATTACGACCGCAAGGTTCTGAGCAAGGGCGCGCTTATCGCCCCGCGCTCGCAAAAATCCATCGATCTCACACCACAAGTGCGCGAGGCTCTCGGAATCGAGCTTGATCGGATCGATCCCGCAAGCCTGATTTCGGCGATCCTCAAGGCGCCCGTCGACTTGTTGTGGTTCGGAGGCATTGGGACCTACATCAAAGCTTCGGCGCAAGGCCATGCCGATGTCGGTGACCCGGCCAATGACGCGCTGCGGGTCGACGCTCGCGACGTCCGCGCGACCGCAATCGGCGAAGGCGCCAACCTCGCCATCAACCAGGCCGGGCGGATTGAATTCGCGACCAAGGGCGGCCGCATAAACACAGACTTCATCGACAATTCGGCCGGGGTCGATTGCTCGGACAATGAAGTCAATATCAAGATTCCGCTCAACCGGCTGGTGCGCGAAGGCAAGCTCAGGGAAGCAGCGCGCAATCGCCTGCTGGCGAGCATGACCGAGGACGTTGGCGAGCTCGTGCTAGAAGACAATCGCTTGCAGAGCCTGGCCTTGTCGATTGCCGAGGCTCGCGGAGCCGGGGGCCTCGCCGGATTCGTTCGGACCATCGAAATGCTTGAGGCGACCGGGCGGCTCGACCGCAAGGTCGAAGGGCTCGACTCGAGCGACATGCTGCTCAGGCGCGGCCTCGACAGCCGCGGCATGACGCGCCCGGAACTGGCGATCGTTCTGTCGATGGCCAAGTTGACCCTGCAATCGGCTGCCGAGGAATTGAAGCTGGCCGACGACCCGACGATGGACGGCGAGTTGATGGCAGCCTTTCCCAAGGCGATGCGCAAAAAGCATGCCGAGGCGATCCGCGGGCACCGCCTTCGTCACCAGATTATCGCTACCAAGGTGGCCAACCGTCTCGTCAACCGGCTCGGCCCCAATGTCGCGCTTGATCTGACCGAAGAAGAGGGGGTCGGTCTTCCGCAGGTCATCACCGCCTTCCTCGTCGTCGAGCGATTGCTCGAATTGCCCGATCTGTGGCGCGCGATCGAAGGGGCGGAGGTCAGCGAGAAAATCCGTATTGAGCTATTTGCAGCGGCCGCGCGAAGCATCCGTTCGCACATGGGCGATGTCATTCGCGCGGCCGCGGGCTCCACCAGCATTGCCTCGGTCGCGGCAATGCTCGAACCCGGGCTCGACAAGATCGCCGCAAAGGCGGAAGCGCTGATCCGTGCCGAAGTTCGCAGTGAAGCGGCCACACGGCGCGAGCGGTTCGAGGCATGGGGAGCGAGTCCCGAAATCATCGACGCGCTGGTTGAGCTGTACGAACTCGACGGCGTGTTCGGCATTGCTGCGATGTCAGCGCATAAAAAACTCGATACGCTGCTGGTGACGCGGGCATACACACGGCTTGGTGAGGTGCTGGGGATCGATTGGGCTCAGCAGCAGGTCGAAAGTTTCACCCCCAAAGATCATTGGGAGCGGCTGCTGGCCGCGGGACTTGCGCGCGACTTCGAGCAGCTTCGGATCGACTTTCTCAACCGCACGCGCGCGGACGACCCCGACCGAAGCGTGGAGCGTTGGGTGAGCGATAATCCCAAGCGCATTGCCCAGTTCCGCCAGCTGATTGAGCGCGCAAAGCTGACCGGAATGGTGTCCGCCCCGATGCTCGCGCAAATCGCGAGTCAGGCTCGTATTCTCTTGGCACGATGATGCGCGCTGCAGTGTTGACCCCGGCCCCGGACTTCGCGGAGGACTGGAATTGGGCTTTCGACGTCCAGGCTGCGGCGTTGCGCGAGGCCGGAATTGCAGTCGAACCGCTGGCATGGACGGAAGCGCGCGACCTCGATCGCTTCGATGCAGTGCTCCCTCTCGTGACATGGGGCTATCATCTCCGCTTCCAGGATTGGCTTGCGCTACTTGACCAATTGGAAGCACCCGGCGCGCCGCGGTCGATCAATTCGCCCGCTTTGCTCCGCTGGAGCAGTGACAAAAGCTATTTGGAGGAACTTGCCGCGAGCGGCATAGCCACCGTTCCCTCACGCACGGTCGCCGCGCTCGATCAGGCCGCTCTCGAACAGGCTCATGCGGACTTCGGCGACGAACTCGTGGTCAAACCTTTGGTATCCGCGGCGGCCGATGGCACGTACCGGCTCGGCCCGGCCGATGCATTTCCCGACGCGGTGCGCGGGCAGCGGATGCTGATACAACCGTTCATGCCCTCAATTGCCGCGACTGGCGAATATTCGCTAATCCTGTTCGCCGGCGAGTTCAGTCATGCAATCGTCAAACGCCCCAAGCCCGGCGATTTTCGAGTCCAGCCACACCTTGGTGGAAGCGATGCGCCGTGCGATCCTCCGCCCGGTGCAATCGCCCTCGCCTGCGCAGCGCTCGACGCCGCCCCTGCACCCGCGACCTATGCCCGCGTCGACATGATCGCCGACGAGCAGGGCCAGTTGCGTATCATGGAACTTGAGCTGGTCGAACCGGCGCTGTTCCTCCACCACGCCCCCGACGGGGGACAGGCTTTCGGGGCAGCGATGAAAGCGGCAATGACGGCCTGACTACGGCCTAATTTCCTTGCGCTCATCGTCCACATTCGCACCCTGCGCTCGCGCCAGCAACCACTGGCGAAGCGCCGAGGTCAGGTTCGGTGCGCCACCTTCCGCATCCAGTCGCTCGGCATCCACGCGCGCAATCAGCGCATTGAGCGGAAGTGCCTCCGCCTTTGCGGCAGCTTCGAGCGCCTGCCAAAACATTGGCTCGAGACTGACCGAAGTTTCGTGCCCAGCGATCGTCACCGATCGCTTGCGCGGCGATTGAAAAGCAGATGGCTCCACCTCAATACATGTGCTGGCCGCCGTTGATCGACAACGTCGATCCGGTGACGAAGCCAGCATCCTCGTCAACCAGAAAGGCAACGCCCCGAGCGATTTCACTCGCCTTGCCAAGACGATTGACCGGGATTTTCGCAACAATCTTGCCGAGCACTTCCTCGGGCACTGCGGCGACCATGTCGGTGTCGATATAGCCGGGCGCGATCGCATTGACCGTGACGCCGCTGCGCGCGCCCTCCTGGGCAAGCGCCTTGGTGAAGCCGTGAATTCCGGACTTGGCGGCGGCATAATTGACCTGACCATATTGCCCAGCCTGGCCGTTGATCGAACCGATGTTGACGATCCGCCCATAGCCGCGCGACTGCATCCCTTCGAACACCGCCTTGGCCATGTTGAAGCAACCGCCCAAATTGGTGTCGATCACGTCCTGCCATTTCTGGCGGTCCATCCGCTTCATCGTCGTGTCGCGAGTGATACCGGCATTGTTGACGAGCACATCGACCGGACCGAGGTCACCTTCAATCTGCTCGACCCCGCTCAAGCAGGCTTCATGGTCGGCGACGTCGAACTTGTAGGCCTTGATCCCGGTGCGCTCGGAGAATTCGCGCGCGCGCTCGTCATTGCCGGCATAGGTCGCGGCGACTTTCATGCCCATGTCCTTAAGCGCGATGCTGATCGCCTCGCCGATCCCGCGCGTTCCGCCGGTTACCACTGCCACTCGTTCCATCAAGATTCTCCCGTTCGCATTTTCCGGACAGCTAGCCAGCCGGCCACCATCCGGCAAGCTCGCGCCGGACGATAGCATCGAGCATCGCCATTCCCGCCGCACCGTCGTTGAGGCAATCCAGCCGCGCAAAATGCGTGCCACCCGCAGCGATGAAATCCTCTCGCCCGCGAATCCCAAGCTCCTCGATCGTCTCAAGGCAGTCGGCAGAAAAACCCGGTGCGGCAATCGCGAGCCTGGTCACGCCCTGCGCAGGATAAGCCTTGAGCACAGCATCGGTCGCGGGTTCGAGCCATTTGGCGCGCCCGAACCGCGATTGGAAAGCAACGTCCACGTCGCGCCCCATCGCTTCCCCAAGCAGGCGCGCGGTTTTACGGCAGTGACAGTGATAGGGGTCGCCCAATTCGAGCGTCCGTTGGGGCATTCCGTGGAACGACAGCAGCAATCTGTCGGGTTCAAAATCCAGCGCAGCAAATTGGCGCTCGAGGTCTGTTTTGAGCGCTTCGACATAGTGCGTGTCGTCATGATAGGGCGGCAGCGTTCGAAGCGCGGGCTGCCAGCGTTTCGCAGCAATGGCGGCGAAAGTCGCGTCCATCGCGCTCGCAGTCGTCGCGGCGCAATATTGCGGGTAAAGCGGAGCAGCCAGGATTCGCGTCACGCCTTCCGCAAACAAGCGGTCGATTGCCGCTGCGACCGACGGATTGCCGTACCGCATTGCCCATTCCACCCGGACCTCGTCGCCAAGCCTTTGCTGAAGCGCTTTCGCCTGCCGCGCACTTATCGCGGCGAGCGGCGACCCTTCTTCGGTCCACACCTGCGAATAGGCATGAGCGCTCTTCTTCGGTCGCGTGCGCAGGATGATCCCGTGCAGAATCGGCTGCCACAGCAACTTCGGAATCTCGATCACCCGCGGGTCGGACAGGAACTGCTTGAGGTAACGCCGAACCGATGGCGCGTCGGGCGCGTCGGGAGTGCCGAGGTTGATCAACAGCACGCCGATTGCCGGTGGGGCGATGGTGGGATGATCTGACGGTGTAATCACCCCGGGCTCATCGGATCGAACGGCAGCCGGCGCAAGCGCAAACCGGTCGCAGCGAACAAGGCGTTGGCGACCGCCGCCGGAAGCACGCACGCGCCAAGCCCGCTGACCCCACCCGATTGACCGGTGCCGTTGACCAAAGCGACCTCGATCTTCGGCAAATCCTTGAGCGTCGCGAGTCCAAGCGCACCAAGCGGCCGCGAGCGTACCATTCCCGCGATGATCTCGGGCGGCGGGCCGGTCGCGGTGGTTAGAGCATGGAGCAGCCCGCCCTCGATCTGCTGACGAACAAGCCCGGGATTGATCAGTCGCCCGGCGTCGACCGCCGCCACCAGCCGAGTGACGCGGACGCGCTGGTCGGCGCCAACGCTCGCCTCCGCGAGCAAAGCGATGTGGCTTCCAAATGCGGAACATGCCGCCAGTCCAAGCGAACTGCCGCGGCCGCCACCGTCCCATCCACCGATCCGAGCGGCGGCCGTCAAGACGCGCGCCAGTTTTGGCTGGCCGCCAAGCAGGCCGATCCTGAATGCCAGCGGCTCCACGCCGCGCGCCCGCGCAAGTTCGTCGATAAAACTTTCGTTAGCGAAGGCGGTCAGCGCATTGACGTCGCCACGCATATATCCGGTGCGGATCGGTAGCGCCGCAGTTGCCGCCTCAACGCGCAGCGCCGTCGCTGCATAAGGCGGAACGCCTCCGTGCGGAAAGAATTCGGGGACCGGCTTGCCCGCCATTCGCGCCACGGCCGCGCCGAGTCCCGCTGCGCCGGCGAAACGCGCATGCCAGGTGGCGATCCCACCGGCCGGGTCGGGCAGCGCGCTAATCCGCGCAGCCATTGGCGGACGGCACGCATCCTGATTGTGCCCGGTCGCGGCCGGGAAAATGAGCGAGAGCGGGACGCCGATCTCAAGCGCCACCGCAACCGCAACGGCAATCGCTTCGGCGTCAACCGCGCGCCCGCCACAGTCACCGACTGGCATCGGATAAAGCGAAACCCGGTCGGGTGAAATTCCAGCCGCAGCGGCTGCAATGTCGCGAGCAAGGTCGGGCGCCTGCGTCCCGGCCCATAATTCGATCCGGTCGCGTCCCGGACGCACGGTGACCGACGGGGGGTCAAGCGAGAAATGCGGTGCGGGCGCGATCCAGTAAGTCGCAGCGAGCGGTCGACGCCCCTCGGACAATGAGTCATAATCGCCGTGCTCGGCGACCATATCCATCGGCCCGTTAAGCGCCTCGTTCAGCGCCGCCTCGACTGCTGGCGTGTCGGCGTCAGCAGGGCCGGTGAAGCGCGGCGCGGCTGCATCGAGTGCACGGCTCGCATCCCAGCTCGTTTCGCCGACTGCAGCGAGCCACCCGTCGCCTTCGATCAGTCGAACCGCACCCGTACGTTTGGCAGCGGCACGATCGAACTGCGCGACACGTCCATTGGGCGGTGCGATCCGAACCGAGGCGAAACGTATTCCCGGAAGACGAACGTCGCCCGCGAAGCGCCAGCTTCCGTCGGTCTTGGCAGGCAAATCGAGCCGAGCCACCGACCGGCCAGCAATCGCCCCGCTGCCCTCAGTGCGCAGCTTGACGCGGCGGGGCGGGTCCAGCGACGCCGCCTCGCCAGCAATCTCGCCAAACAGGACGCTTCGCGCACCGTTCGAAACCGCGCCATCGCGCGCGTCGCAGGTCGCCGGATCGACCCCCCAACGCGCTGCGGCGGCAGCACAGAGCAGGTGACGAGCCATCGCCGCCGCCTCGCGCAGCGGTGCCTCGAATGCCCGGACCGAGCTCGACAAGGCAGTCAGCCGCGTCGTCGTTCCCGCCAAATCGGCAATCAATCGGTTAGCGTAATCAGGCGCCGGGGGCGCGGGCTCGACCGCGACCTTATTCCAATCGGCGCCAAGTTCATCGGCGGCGATCTGAGCCAGGCCGGTCCACACTCCCTGCCCGGTTTCGACCTGCGGCACTGCGACCGTAACTCGCCCGTCCTTGCCAATACGCAGAAACGGCCCAAAAACCTCTTCGCCTTCGCCCGCCCTCAATGGCCCCTGCCCGCGGCGTGGCCATGCGGCGAAAGCGACGATCAGGCCAATCGCGGCGCTTCCGCCGATGAGTATAGTGCGGCGGTCGACCGCCGCCGCCGGCCAGCGCATCTTAGCCCGCGAATTTCTGCTTCAGGGCGACCCGGTCGATCTTGCCGGTCCCAAGCCTCGGAAGCGGCGCATCCGCAAAATGCAGCTGCGCCGGGATCTTGAAGGCAGCGAGGCGCTGACTAAGAAATATGCGCAGGGCCTCGTCGTCGAGACCTGCACCCTCGCGCACATGGACAATCCCGATCGGAACTTCGCCAAGCCGCTCGTCAGGGGCGCCGAACACTGCCGCCTCGCCGACCGCCTCACAGGCGTAAAGCGCCGCCTCGACTTCCGCCGCCGAGATATTCTCCCCGCCGCGAATGATGATGTCCTTCTTGCGATCGACGATGAACAAATAGCCGTCCTCGTCGATGAATCCGATGTCGCCGGTGCGGAGGAACCCGTCCGCAGTAAAGGCCTCGGCCGTCGCTGATGCGTTTTGCCAGTAACCTTTGATGTTGGCCGCGCTGCGAATGGCAATCTCGCCGCGCTCCCCCGGGGGCAAATGTGCCTCAGCCGCGCCAAGGATCGCAAGTTCGACAAACGGCCGCTGCGGTCGCCCGGTTGAGGCTGGCTTGGCGGCATAATTGCCCCAGAAGTTGCTGCATCCGACCGCATTGGTTTCGGTCAGGCCGTAACCGAGCGCCGGCTGGGCGGTCGGAAAGCTCTCTTTAAGCCGTTCGACATGGCTGGTCGGCCGTGGCGCGCCCCCGGCGGTAATGTCGGTCAGGGTCGAAAGGTCGAATTGGTCGCGGTCCGGATGGTTCATCAGTTCAAGGCTCATCGTCGGCACTCCGACAAAATAAGTGATGCGCTCTTTCTCAATCAGCCGCAGTGCCTCGCTCGAATCCCATTTGGGCATCAGCACCATCCCGCGCCCAACCACGAAACTGTTGAGAAGAACAGGCACTTCGCCGGTGACGTGAAACAGCGGAACGCTCAGCAATGTCCGCGGCGGATTGGCTGGAGGACGACCCTCGCTGGTTAGTATTCCAAGCAGGGTCATCAACCCGGTCGCATAGGCATAGACGCCCGTGGTCACCGCGCGGTGCGTCGAAAGCGCGCCCTTCGCCTCACCGGTCGAACCCGAGGTAAACAGGATCGTCGCATCGTCCTCAGGCGCAATCTCGGGAAGTTCGACCTTTGCGTCATCTTCGATCAGCAGCGGCGCCAGTGCATCAGCCAGCGGCAAGTCGATCTCCAGCGTGATGAGCGGATAATCCCCCGACGTCGCCTCAATCCGCTGCGCGCGCGGAGCGTCAGCAAGCACCAACATCGGACTAGTCATCGTCAGCGCATTATCGAGTTCGTTGATCTGCCACCAGCCGTTCAGCAGCGTCGCAATCGCCCCCGCCTTGAGCACGGCCATATAGGCGACGATCCAGCTTGGGCAGTTGCGCATCGCGATTGCAACCCGGTCGCCCTTGACGATCCCGCGCGCGACAAGCCCAACCGCCACCCGGTCGGACCATTGGTCAAGCTCGGCGAAAGTCAGCCGCTCATCGCCCGCGACCACCGCCTCGACCTCGGCATTGAGCGCGCAGAAGGTCTTGAAAAAAGCCGGCAAGGTCGCTGGGAAATTGGCAACGATCGCCCGGCCCTGGTCGTCGCGCTCGATGACCAGCCGCCCGCCCGGTCCGATCACCGCGGCCAGGACCGCGTCGAACTGCCGGTCGAGTTCCGAGGCCATGAACCACTCCTTTGCCTTTTGCCGACCTCACCCTATGAGGCAGCTAAGCCGAGGGGAAGCCCAATACCATGCTGCGAGGACCGCAATGATTTCAATGCTTGCCGCATCGGCGATCGCCTTTACCGATCTCGGCCTCTCGCCGATCGCTCTCGACCTCGGCTTCTTCCAATTGCGCTGGTACAGCCTCGCTTACCTCGCCGGAATTTTCATCGGCTATTGGTACCTCCTGAAATTGTTAAATGAGCCCGGCGCCCCGATGGCTCGGCGCCACGCCGACGATTTGATCTTCTACGCCTCGCTGGGGATCATTCTAGGTGGCCGGCTCGGCTATGTCCTGTTCTACAATCTTGCCTTCTACCTCGAAAACCCGCTCGACATATTGAAGCTGTGGGACGGCGGAATGAGTTTTCACGGCGGGGTTATTGGCACGTCAGTGGGAATTCTCTACCTCGCTAAAAAGCAGGGCCTGCCGTGGCTGCGCATTCACGATTATGTTGCCTGCTGCGTGCCGTTCGGGCTGTTCTTCGGGCGCCTTGCCAATTTCGTGAATTCCGAATTATGGGGCGCTCCGACGAGCGTGCCCTGGGCCGTTCGCTTCCCTGAACAGGTCGCCGGAATCACAACGCTCGGCCCGCCGCGTCACCCGAGCCAGCTTTACGAAGCTGGGCTCGAGGGCCTGGTTTTGATGGCCATATTGGCGGTCATGTTCTGGCGAACTGAGGCGCGATACCAACCAGGCAAACTCGTCGGCGCATTCATATTCTTTTACGGAATTTTCCGTTTCGCGGTCGAATTCGTTCGAGAGCCCGACGCGCAGCTAACTGAATTTGCAGCGACGACAGGTTTGCACATGGGACAGTGGCTGACCGTGCCGATGATCCTTGGTGGAATCTATTTAATGGCAACCGCCAACAAGCGGCGCGTCCGTGTCGAGCCGACGATCGGGTCGGCCAGCGTCGCTTGAGCGGTATCGGCGATCCGCTGCGCGCTCGAATAGCAGCCGGGGGGCCGATCGCGGTCGACGAATATATCGAGACGGCCAACGCGCATTATTACGCGACCCGTGATCCGCTCGGGCTGGCCGGAGACTTCATCACCGCCCCCGAAATCAGCCAGATGTTCGGCGAGATCGTCGGGGCGGCGCTTTGCGATGTGTGGGTGCGCGCTGGGCGGCCGCCGGACGCGGTCTATGCCGAACTTGGCCCCGGCAGGGGGACGCTGGCGGAAGACGCGCTGAAGGTCATGCGCCGGGCGGGATTTACAGGCTCGGTCCACTTCATCGAAACCAGTGACACACTTCGTGCCACACAAGCCAAGCGCGTTCCCGATGCCAAATCTCATTGCTCCACCGCCACGCTCCCCAAGGTGCCAATTCTGCTCGTGGCCAATGAATTCTTCGACGCCTTGCCCATTCGTCAGTGGATCGGAAGCGCGGCCCGGTGCGTGACCCACGACGGCGCGCGCTTCCAATTTACGCACAACGGCCCGATCCGCGAGGATTCGCCCGCGCGTCAGGCTACCACACTCGCGCTCGCGCATCACCTTGCTGAGCATGGCGGGGCTGCATTGATCATCGACTATGGCTATTGCGGCGGAGAGCATGGCGACACCCTCCAGGCGGTTCGCGCCCATGGCTTTGCCGATCCGCTCGAACGACCGGGCGAACAGGATTTGACTGCCCATGTCGACTTTCAGGCGCTCGCTTCCGCGGCGCGAAGCGAGGGTGTCCGCGTCTCGAGCGCCGTGACGCAAGGCGGCTGGCTTGAAACATTAGGCATCGGCGCACGCGCGGCAACGCTCGCTGCGCGCAACCCCGATCAGACGGAGGCGATCGCCACGGCGCGCCGCCGTCTTAGCGATGAGGATGAAATGGGACGATTATTCAAAGTGATCGGACTGACCGCGGTCAACTGGCCTCGCATTGCGGGCCTCGAATGAGCGGCATCATTCGTCGCGACGCAACAATCGACGATGCCGCCGCGCTCGCAAAATTCTTTTCCGATCAATACACCGCGACATTTGGCCATCTGTACGACCCGGCCGACCTCGCGGCATTTCTCGAAAACCAGACAAGGGAAAGCTGGGCGAAGGAGCTCCCCGACCCGGATTTTGCGGTGCGGCTCGCCGAACAAGACGGAGCAATCGTCGGCTATGCCAAGTTCGGCCCGCCGCACCTACCCTTTACTCCGAGCGCTGGCGCTGCCGAACTGCGTCAGCTCTACATCATCCCGTTGCACCATGGTAACGGGATTGCGAACGAGCTGATCGAATGGGTATGCGCAACCGCGCGGTCGCGTCGTGCAAGCGACCTCTATCTGTCGGTATACGTCGACAATCACCGGGCCCACCGCTTCTATGCGAAGCTCGGTTTCGAGGAGGGGCGCTACGCGTTCATGGTGGGCAATCAGGCCGATGAGGACATTGTCATGCGGCTGACGCTATGACGCTCGACATTGTCCGCGCCAATAGCCTGCACGCTGTTCCCCACGGATTCTGCGGACGTTCAGGCGGAGTGTCAGTCGGCGTCGTAGCAAGCCTCAATTGCGGCCTTGGCAGCGGTGATGACCCGCGAGCGGTCGAAACCAACCGCCGGCGCGCCGCCAATGCCGTGCTTACCGGCGCTCCGATCGCAAGCGTCCATCAGATACATTCGCCGCTCGCAGTAGCGGTCCGCTCTTCAGTCCCGCACCCTGATCGCCCGCGCGCTGATGCTTTGGTGACCGACGTTCCCGGCTTACTGCTCGGAATCGTCACTGCAGATTGCGCACCCGTACTGCTTGCCGATGTGAAGGCCGGGGTGATCGGCGCGGCTCATGCTGGTTGGCGCGGCGCGCTCGCCGGAGTTACCGATCAGGCGATTGCAGCGATGATTGCGCTCGGCGCCGACATTGATCGGATCGTTGCCGCAGTTGGACCATGCATCGCGCGCGCATCCTACGAAGTCGATCAGGCCTTCGCCGCGAAAATATTCGCCAACGACCCCGCCGATGAGCGCTTCCTATCCACTGGCTCGCTCGAAAAGCCCCATTTCGACCTTGAAGCCTTCGTCGTCGCCCGGCTGGCAGCGGCGGGCGTCCGGCAGATCGAGGCCGCGGGGCTCGACACTTATGCGCTCGACCAGCGCTTCTACTCGTATCGCCGAGCCACGCACCGCGGCGAGGCGGATTACGGGCGTCAACTCAGCCTGATCGGAATCGCGCCCTAGCGCGGCTTGTGCCGAATCGCTAAGCCGCGCGCCGATGAGGAGAAGAATGTGACCGACAGCCGCCGCCCCAAGGAACCGACCCAGCATATCGGCAACCATAAGCTCGACCCGTCGACGCTGATGATGGGCTATGGTTTCGATCCCGCGCTGAGCGAAGGCTCGCTGAAACCACCGATCTTCCTGACCTCGACCTTCGTGTTCGACCGCGCCGCCGACGGCAAGCGATTCTTCGAGGGGATTACCGGGCGCCGCCCCGATACCGGCGACGGCCTCGTCTATTCGCGCTTCAACAATCCCAATCAGGAAATCCTCGAGGACCGGCTGCGCATCTGGGAAGATGCAGAAGAATCGCTGACCTTCTCGAGCGGAATGACCGCGATCTCGACTCTGCTTCTGACCTTCGTCCGGCCCGGCGACGTGGTCGTCCACTCAGGCCCGCTCTATGCCGCTACTGAAACCGTGATCAACAAGATCCTCGGTCAGTTCGGGGTCAAATATGTCGATTTCCCGGCTGGCGCGACGCGCGAGGAAATCGACGCTGTGCTCGACCGCGCCAAGGCGCTCGGACCGGTCAAGCTGATCTACCTCGAAAGCCCCGCGAACCCCACCAATGCGCTGGTCGATGTCGAAGCCGTGGTCGCTGCGCGCGGCGCCGCCTTCGAAGGCGAGCTTCCACCGATAGCGATCGACAATACGTTTCTTGGCCCCTTATGGGCTCGCCCGCTCGACCAGGGCGCTGACATTTCGGTCTACAGCCTGACCAAATATGCCGGTGGCCATTCGGACCTCGTTGCCGGTGGCCTGACCGGAAGCAAGGTGCTGCTCGACCGGGTACGCATGATCCGCAATACGATGGGGGGAATCGTCGATCCCAACACCGCCTGGATGCTGCTTCGAAGCCTCGAAACGCTCGAACTCAGAATGACCCGCGCGGGTGAAAATGCCGAGCAAGTCTGCGCCTTCCTCAAAGACCATCCCAAGGTCGAAACGGTTGGCTATCTCGGGTTCCTCGAGGAAGGAACGCGCCAGGCCGACATCTACAAGCGCCATTGCCTCGGCGCCGGATCGACCTTTTCGCTCTATCTGAAGGGCGGAGAGCGCGAGGCCTTCGCCTTCCTCGACGCGCTAAAGATCGCCAAGCTCGCGGTCAGCCTCGGCGGAACCGAAACCCTGGCCTCGGCCCCCGCAGCAATGACCCATTTGTCTGTGTCCGACGAGCGCAAGGCCGCCCTCGGGATCAGCGACAATCTCGTCCGCATCTCGATCGGGGTGGAAAAAGCCGCCGACCTGATCGCCGATTTCGACAATGCGTTGAACGCGGTCTGAGTTAACCCCAATCCTCGATCCGCCAGCCGCGCTTCTTAGCGAGGCGCCGGAGGCGGTCATGCGGGTTGACCGCGACAGGCTCGTCCGCCCACTCGAACACCGGCGCATCGCTCGCATGATCCGAGTAAAAGCGGACGTGGCCGCGTGCAAAACCGCTTTTGCCCAGCCACTCGTCGACCATCGTCAATTTAGCCGGGCCATAGCAATTCTTGCCGTCGATCTTGGCATGGACCCGCTCGTCGAGCCCGATGATCGATCCGGTTCCGATGCAATCGTCGAACCCGAGCGCGTCTGCGATCGCCGTGGCGTAAAGCCGGTAGCTCGCGGTCGCCATGACCAGCCGCCGTCCTTCAACCTTGTCTCTGGCAATCGCATCCAAAGCGCCCGGTCGTATATTTTTCGCAACCGTCGCCAAAGCGAAGCCCTCGACCAGCGGCTTCAGTTCGGCCGGGTGCCGCCGATGTCCGAGCAGGAGCCGGTGGTTGATTTCCTTCAAAAGCGCTCTGTCGATCAACTTCGCTACATAGGCGAGCATCGACAAGGCCACCAAAGGCAGCAGCACTAGCCGCCAGGGAGCGCGTCGGACGGCGCAGTGAAGCAAAAACGGCGTGTAGGTCGCCCGCCGCGTAAGCGTGCGATCCATGTCGTAAATTGCAAAATCGGTCGTCATCAGGCACGGCCTTCGAGGATCGCGCTGACCAGCACATGGTCGGCGGGCTTGTCGACATCGACCGCGGCGAGCGGGTTGGACAACTCGACCTTGCACATTGCGAGTCCAAGCTTCCGCCCAACCGCAGCGAGCGTCTGATCGACGTTGCGCAGGCGAAGCACCGACCCGAGCAGCAGCGCCGGGCCAAGCGCGGCGATCACTCGCAGGCCCTTTTTGCGATCCTGCTCGACCGACCGCCACAGCGCGACTGCTTTCACTGCCTCACGGTTCCCAAAAGCGAACAAATTCGCGCCCGAATAAGCGCCGCCGCGAAACTTGTACCAGGTGCGCTTCGACTGCGGCAGCCGCTTCAGCAGCGCGCGGCGCTCGACCATCCCGATCGCCACGTCCGCACCCTCGGCGGCAGCGCAAAATTCCTCGATCATCGCGCCGTCGAGCAGTGCATGATCGGCCGTAGTCACGAGCAGAGGGAAATGCGTCGCCCGGTCGGCGAGGACCGCCTCGAGCGTCGCCGCAATCGTGTTGCCGGAGATTTCAACGCTTAGCCGCTCATCCTTCGGAAGCACTGCCGCGATCCGGTCAGGACGCTGCGCAAGCACCCGCACACGGTCGACCGACATCGAGCCGAGCAGCGCAGCAACCGGCCGGGCGACCATGGGCATGCCGCCAATCGGGATCAACGCCTTAAGATCGGTACCATGAGCTTCGGCAAAGCGGTCAATGCCCGGACGCGACCCGGCGAGCACCAGCGCGGTCCAGCGGGTCACGACAACCAGCTGATGATCTGCCGTCCGCGGTCGGCTCGTGCATTGGCCTGGGCAAGACGCACGGCATGGAACACGAGCGAGACCAGGGTCCACAGCGCAACCAGTTCCAATCCAATGTCGGGGCGCCGGAAAATCAGCGCCCCCAACAGGATCACCATGTTCGGATTGCGCCGTGCTGTGATCAGTCGGAAACGGCTATCGACCGGCCGCCAGACGTGGATGTGCATCCCATAGCGACGCATGAAAATGCCTTCGATCACGCGTTGCGCAATATATCCGAACACGATCGCGCCGATGATCAAAGCTTCATAAACGGGCTCGTCGAAACGGTCGCGCGGCTCGAAACGTCGCCCGACGTGATTCAGCCCCTCGGCCCAGGCCCACCACCAGAATGGCGGATGAACAAGGTCGATCCCATGATCGAAGACATTGCCCCATTTTGAGGATTGGCCGGTGCAGCGGGCCAATTTGCCGTCGACCGTGTCGAGCACCATGAAGCCGAAACCGGCTGCGATCCCCATCCAATAACGCCCTTCCCAGAACAGGAAGAAGGCCACGACGCACAGCAAGGCACCGACCATCGTCACCGCATTGGGCGTAAGTCCGGCGCGCGCCGCCCAGCGAGTTAGATAAAATGCCGGCCGCCGCCACAAATAGAGGGTCAGCGCATCGGTAACGCCCTTGTACGCCGCATCGTAGGAAGCGCGTTCGACCGCTTCCTCCTGCCCGGCGACCAGCGGCATGACAAACGGCCGCTCGCGCTTGCGCAATTCCTTGTTGGTCAACTCGGCAGTATCTGCGTCAAGCAATTCATAGCCCGCCGCACCCTTATACGGGTCCCCTCCGGTCATCGCGGCGATGATGTCCTTCGGGTCCTGGCCGACTTTTACGTGCGCCAGCACGGCACGGCCGTCTTTGACCAATACAGCACCGGGGCATTGTGCGATCGACCTCCCCCACGCGGGGTCCCATGCGAAGGCAAGGTCCGCTAGCACCGCGGAGCGCCCCGGCTGGACTTGGTCGGCAGGCTCCATCCCGGCCTTGATCGCCAACGCCACCGCGCGCTGCCGCGCGTCCCTGCCAAAAGCGCGCGCCGGATTCTCCCCGATGGGGACAAACAGCGGTCGGGACGGGTCGAGCGTGGAGGCAACCATAGGATAAGCGCTATAGAGCATCAAGTTCGGCAAGAAAGTGGCAGCTGCAAGCAGCAGCTTGCCCAGCGCTGCAATTTCGAGCAGGTTAATCGCGATGGAGGTCAAGCAGTCCGACAGTGACGCCCGCCGCGACAGCGACGAGGCTGGCACCTATCGCATGGCCGGCTCGCTGACGATTACACGCGCCGCCTCGACCCAGCGCGAGCTCGACGCCGCCCCCGACCCGCTGACGATCGATCTCGCTGGGGTCAAGAAAATGGACACGGTCGGCGCCTGGCTGGTCCACCGCGCGATGCGCGATCGCAAGGCAAAGGTCGTTGGCGAAACCGCCGACGTCCGCAAATTGCTCGAACAGGTCGCCGAAGCCGATCATCCCACCAAGGTTCGCCCCGATCAGCGCAGCGCGCCGATGCGCGCGCTGGAGGAACTTGGGGAGTGGACGAGCGAGGCCGGGCGTACTTTGGTCGGCCTGCTCGGTTTCTTCGGCGCGGTGCTGATCGGTTTTTTCAGCATCGCCCGCCATCCCAAGCGGTTCCGAATGAACGCGGTTGTCCAGCGCTTCGACCTCGTCGGAGTGCGCGCGCTTGGAATCATCGGTCTGATGACTTTCCTGATCGGGGTCGTCATCGGCCAACAGGGTGCGGTCCAGCTCGAGCAATTCGGGGCCGAGGTTTACACGATCAACCTCATCGGCCGCCTCAGCATTCGCGAACTTGCAACCCTGATGACCGCGATCATGGTTGCGGGCCGTTCGGGATCGGCCTTCGCCGCGCAAATCGGTACGATGAAGATCACCGAGGAAATTGACGCGATGCGGACGATCGGCGTTTCTCCGGTCGAGGCGCTGGTGATCCCGAGAATGCTCGCTGCTGTGATCATGATGCCGCTCCTGTCCTTTTTCGCGATGATCATGTCGGTGCTCGGCGGCGGCGTATTTGTCTGGGTCGCGCTCGGCATTCCGCCGCTGACCTTCGTCCAGCGCCTTCAGGAAGTCGTGCCGATCACCGATTTGTGGGTCGGGCTGATCAAGGCTCCGGTGTTTGGCTTCATCATCGCGCTTGCCGGCTGTTTCCAGGGAATGCAGGTCGAAGGCAATTCGGAGGAAGTCGGGACGCGCACCACCGCGGCAGTGGTCCAGTCGATCTTCCTCGTCATCGTCCTCGACGCGGTGTTTGCGGTATTCTTCTCGCAGATTGGCTGGCTGTGACCGCTAAGAGCATCATCACCATCCGCGGGCTTTCGAACAGCTTCGGCGACCAGCAGATCCACGACGGTCTCGACCTTGAACTGCGCCAAGGCGAGATTCTTGGAGTGGTCGGCGGCTCGGGCACGGGCAAATCGGTATTGATGCGCTCGATTATCGGCCTTCAAACGCCCGACGAAGGGGAAATCGACGTCCTTGGCGAAAATATGGTCGGGCGCGACGATCTCGAGGCCAAGAATATCCGCCGCCGCTGGGGAATATTGTTTCAGAACGGAGCCTTATTTTCGACCCTGACCGTGGCCGAGAATGTGCAGGTCCCGATCCGCGAATATTTCCCGTTCATCAAGCCGCCGCTGCTCGACGAGATTGCAAGCTACAAGATCGCCATGTCGGGGCTGTCCGCCGATGCCGGCCCGAAATATCCGTCCGAACTGTCGGGCGGGATGCGCAAGCGCGCCGGCCTTGCGCGCGCGCTGGCGCTCGATCCTGAACTTCTGTTTCTCGACGAACCGACCGCCGGGCTCGATCCGATCGGCGCCGCGGCGTTCGACGAATTGATCGTCAATCTCAAGCAGCGTCTTGAATTGACGGTATTTCTTATCACTCATGACCTCGACACGCTCTACGCGATCTGCGACCGGGTAGCAGTGTTGTCGGACAAAAAGGTGGTTGCCGTCGGGACGATTGAAGAATTGCTCGCTTTGGACCATCCTTGGATTCAAGATTATTTTAACGGGCCTCGCGGGCGTGCTGCCACCGCCGGGTCGAACAAGGGGCGTCGGGAAGCCTGATGGAAACGCGCTCAAATCACGTGCTGGTCGGGACCGTAGTCCTGTTCCTGCTTGCCGCGCTGCTGCTGTTCACAGTCTGGCTGGCGGGCCTTTCAGGCAAGACCGCCCGCTGCTTCGACATTTATTTCAGTCAGGGCGTCGGCGGGCTCAACAAGGGCACCGCGGTCAGCTTCTCGGGCGTGCCGGTCGGTGAAATTACACAGATCAGCTTGCTCCCCGACCGCCCCGAATTCGTCTGGGTGCGGATTGAGGTCGATCAGGATACCCCTGTCCTCCAGGGCACCACCGCACAGATCAAGGGCGTGGGCTTCACCGGAGTCAGCGAAATCCAGCTCGACGGAGCGGTCAAGGGCGGACGTCCGATCGTCCAGCTCGGACCCCAGGGTTGCCCGGTGATCCCCTCGACCTCGGGCGGGCTCGGCGCGCTACTCAACTCCGCGCCGGAACTCATCGACCGCATTCAGCGGCTGACCGAGCGGCTCACCGAATTGCTCAGCGACAAGAATCAGAATGCGGTCTCCGACATTCTCGAAAATGTCGATCGTACGACCAAAGTGCTCGCCGAGCGCGCGCCTGATCTTGCCGATGCGATGGCCGATGCCCGCATCGCCGCGCGCAATGCCGGTATTGCAGCACAGCGCGTCGGCATCCTCGCCGACAGCACCAACCGCCTCGTCAACGAACAGGGTAAGCCCGCTGCCGAGGATCTCCGCAAGACCATCGCCTCGGCTCAAAAGGCCGCCGACAATCTTGATGCGCTGATCGCCGACGCCCGGCCCGGAATTCAGAACTTTACCAAATCGACCCTGCCCGAAGCGAACAAGCTGGTCCGCGATCTGCGCGACCTGACCGAATCGCTCAGCGGCTTCTCGGATCGCCTCAACAATGATGGCGTGCTCGGTACGCTTGGTCCCGAAAAGCTCCCCGACTACAAGCCTGGAAAGACGAAATGATGCGCCAGTCTCGCCTGTTGATCGTCGCCTTTGCCTTGTCCTTGGGGGCCTGCCTCGGCGGCAAGAAAGTCCCACCGACCCTCTTGACTCTGACCAGCGCTGCGCCTGCGCCCGCAAGCATCGCGCGCACCGCCGCTCCGGGCGAAGCCATCACGATCGACGTTCCGGTAATCCCAAAGGAGCTTAATACCACGCGCGTACCAGTGCTTCTTGGGCCGACCGCAGTCGCCTACATCAAGGGCCTGCAATGGGTCGAAAGCCCCGATCGCCTGTTTCAGGATCTGCTTCAGGAGACCACCGTACGCACCACCGGACGCGTAGTGCTCGACCCCCGCCAGGCCGCGCTCGATCCCGGCCTGACCTTGTCGGGTGTGCTGACGCGGTTCGGCTATGACACCGCCACGGGTTCGGTCGTCGTTCGCTACGACGGCGCGCTTTCGACCCAAGGCGGAACGCGCGTCGAAACGCGCCGCTTCGAAGCAAGCGTTCCGGCCGACGGCACCGCCGCAACGGTCGGACCCGCGCTCAACGCCGCCGCAAATCAGGTCGCGACTCAGGTTGCCTCCTGGGTCGGCGGGTAAAGTTTAGGCTAAACTCTTCGACGCCTGCTCGAACACGTCCTTGCTGATCCCAGGCGACGCGACAATCCGCTCGAGCTCTGCCCGCATCAGTTCGCGATAAAGCACCACGAACCGCCGCCATCGCCCGAGCGGCGGCACCAACCGCGCAGCAACCTGCGGATTGATCGCGTCAGCCTCGATGATCCAGTCCGACAACAAGCGATAACCACGTCCCGACCTTTCATGAAACGCAATTTGATTGGCGGCGAAGCTTCCCGCAAGCGCGCGCAGCCGATTGGGGTTGGTCATGCTGAAATCGAAGTGCCGGGCAAGCTCCTCGACCGCAGCAAGCGTATCGGGACGCTGCGCCGCCGCCTGCAGCCCGAACCATTTGTCGATCACCAGCGCGTCGCCGCGATAGCGCTCGAAGAAATGATCGAACGCCGCCTGCCGCTCGGGCACGTCCAGGCTGGCGAGCACCCCAAGCGCGGCCTGACGGTCGGTCATATTATCAGCCGCGTGATATTGCGCCTCGGCAAGCGCGGCGACGCGCTGCGGATCGGCGGCCGCAATCAGTCCAAGCGCGACTCCGCGCAATCGCCTTATCCCTTTCGCGGTCGGCGACAGGTCGCTCCCGCCGGCTGCAGCGGCCTGAACGGCGGCGAGCGCATCCCCAAGCGCGCCACCGATCGCCCGCCGCAAATCGTCCCGCGCGGCGTGAATCGCAGCCGGATCAACCTGCTCCATGCGGTCGCCCACATTGCTCTCGGACGGCAAAACCAGAGCCTCGCCCTTGAACGCCGGGTCCAGCGCATTCGAGGCCAGCGTGCTGGCCATGGCCGCAATCACCGGAGCCGCATCCATCGGCTCCCCGCGCGCTCCGGCGAGCAATGCGCGCAACATCAGTTCCTGAAGCGCTTCGAAGCGGGCAAAGGAATTGCCGTCGGTTTCCGCCAGCCGCTCAAGCTCACCCGGCACACGCTCAACCTCAATCAGCGCCGGTACCGAAAAGTCGCGATTGATCGAAAGTAGCGGCGTCTCGCCCACATCTTCGAAGCTCACGCTTGCTTCCGCCGAATCGAGTAAGATCAGCGTCTCGTTGCCGATATCCGCGCCACTCTCGGCACCGATCAACGCCACCTTCAACGGCAGTACCATTGGCAGTTTGCCGGATTGGCCAGGCGTATCGGGGATAGTTTGCGTCAGGTGCAGAGTCGCCCGCCGCGCCGCCTCGTCATGCTCGATCCGCGCGCCAATCTTGGGCGTGCCCGCCTGACTATACCACAATCGGAACTGGCCGAGGTCGACTCCGCTTGCCTGCTCCATCGCAACGACGAAATCCTCGCAGGTCGCAGCCTCCCCGTCGTGCCGTTCGAAATAAAGGTCGCTGCCCGCGCGAAACGCCTCATTACCCAGGATCGTGCGCATCATCCGGATCAGCTCGGCGCCCTTATTATAGATCGTCGCGGTGTAGAAATTGGTGATCTCGATATAGGATTCGGGGCGAACCGCATGCGCCAGCGGCCCCTGGTCCTCGGGAAACTGGACCGCGCGCAGCAGGCGCACGTCCTCGATCCGCTTGACCGCGGCCGATCCCATGTCGGCCGAAAAATTCTGGTCGCGAAAGACGGTGAAACCTTCTTTCAGGCTCAGCTGGAACCAGTCGCGGCAGGTGACCCGGTCGCCCGACCAATTGTGAAAATATTCATGCGCGACGACCGCCGCGATGGCGTCGAAATCGCCATCGGTCGCTGTGTCCTGATCGGCCAGGACATAGCGCGAATTGAAGATGTTGAGCCCCTTATTCTCCATCGCGCCGAAGTTGAAATCGTCGACCGCGACGATGTTGAAGACGTCGAGATCATATTCGCGGCCATAGGTCGTCTCGTCCCACGCCATCGCGAGCTCGAGCGCCTTCAATGCATGGTCGGTCTTGGGGAGGTCGGCCTCGCGCACCCAGATGCCGAGCGACACCTCGCGGCCCGACATCGTCGTGAAGCTGCTCCGGTTGACCGCCAGGTCGCCGGCGACCAGCGCGAACAGGTAGGACGGCTTGGGGAACGGGTCGTGCCAGGTCGCCCAATGCCGCCCGTCGTCGAGATCCCCCTGTTCGACCGGATCGCCGTTCGCCAGCAGCACGGGAAACAGTGCCTTGTCCGCGGTCATCCGCACCGAATAGACGCTGAGTACATCGGGCCGGTCGGGAAAATAGGTAATGCGGCGGAAGCCCTCCGCCTCGCACTGCGTGCAGAGATTGCCGCCCGACGCGTAGAGCCCCATCAGCTGCGTATTGCGCTCGGGTGCGATATCGACCTGCGTCTCGACGACATGGGCGGTGCCGGGGAGCGGGATGACGAGCTGCTCGCCGTCGATCCGCGAATTGTTGATCGCTACGCCGTCGACGGTCACGGACAGTGGTTTCTGCCCCGCGCCGTCGAGCCGCAGCGGCTTGTCGTGATCGCCGTTCCGCGTCACCGACAGCGTCGCGGTGACGCGCGTAATCGACGGATCCAGGGCGAAATCCAGTTTCGTCTCGGGGACCAACCACTCGGGCGGGGTGTAATCCTCGCGGCGAATGACGAGCGGGTGGGCGAGACTGTTCTGGATATCGAGCATATGCTTGCGAATATAGGGCCGTGGCCGCCTATCGCCAGCCAAAGCTTGCGCCCGGGTCGGTGCATGCTAGGCGGATGCAACACGTTCCCTTTGCAAGGATTTCCGGATGTTTCGTCCTTTTGGCGCGCTCGCGTTGCTCGCGCTTTCCACGTCGGTTCTCGCACAGACGGCGCCCGTGACTGCTCCGGATCCTGCCGCGTTGAACGCAAAGCTTGCCGCGCCGCTGCCGGCCGACCAGGCGGCGATGAAGGCGCATGTTCTGTTTCTCGCATCCGACGCGATGAAGGGGCGTGAGGCGGGGAGCCCCGAGTTCGACATCGCCGCGCAATATGTCGCCGCGCAATTCTACGCCGCGGGACTGCGGCCGGGGGGCGATGCCGCCGGGTATCTCCAGACCGTGCCGCTCGTGTCGTACAAGGCGGCGAGCAAGGGCGATTTCGTCTGGACGGGGCGCGGGGCGGCTCAGCCACTGGTTTTCGGCCAGGATTATGTGCCTTCCGCGAACGGCGCCAAGGCTGAGACCAGCGTCTCGGCCCCGGTGGTGTTCGTCGGCTACGGGATCGACGCGCCGCAATATGGCCAGGACGACTACAAGGGCGTCGACGTCCGCGGCAAGATCGTCGCCTATTTCGGCGGCGCACCCGCGCGCCTCGGCGGCGAAGAGCGCGCCTTCTTCGGCTCGGGCGGCACCAAGGCAGTGGTCGCGCAAGCCAAGGGCGCGGTCGGCGTGATCACGCTGGAGAGCCCGCGTACCGCCAAGGTCCGGACGTTCGCCAAGATGGCGGACTCCTATGCCTCGCCGCGGATGACGTGGGCGAACCCAGACGGCACCGGCAAGGTCGATGCGCCCCGCGCGCCGTCGCTCGGCACGGTCAGCATGGCCGGTGCGGCGAAGCTGTTCGCCGGCGCACGCACGCCGTGGACCAAGGTCGCCAAGCAGGCGATGGGCGCCAACGCCAAGTTCAAGGCGGAGCCTCTGGTCGGCACGCTGTCGGTCGCGACCAAGACCAGCTTCGTCCCCGCCAAGAGCAGCAACGTCGTCGGCATGATCCCCGGCAATGATCCGGTGGTCGGCAAGGAAGTCGTCGTGCTGTCAGCGCATCTCGATCACATCGGCATCACGAAGCCCGTGAAGGGCGACGCGCTCAACAACGGCGCGCTCGACAACGCGATCGGCATCGCCAGCCTGATCGAGGAGGCCAAGCGCTTCACCGCCAGCGGGCAGACGCCCAAGCGGACGCTCATGTTCCTCGCCGTCACCGGTGAAGAGAAGGGGCTGGTCGGGTCCGATTATTTCACCAACCACCCGACCGTGCCGCTGACCTCGATCGTCGCGGACGTGAACCTCGACATGCCGATCCTGACCTACAAGTTCGAGGACATGGTGGTGTTCGGCGCCGAGCGCTCGACGATCGGTCCGATCGTGCAGAAGGCCGTCGCGGCGATCGGCGTCGGCCTGTCGCCAGACCCCATGCCGGAGGAGGGCATCTTCGTCCGCTCGGATCATTTCCGCTTCGTCCAGAAGGGCATCCCGGCGGTGTTCCTGTGGCCGGGTCAGAAGGGGCCGGGCAAGGCCGCGGTCGCGTATTTCATGGCGAACAATTACCACAAGCCTTCGGACGACCTGACCCAGCCGATTATGTGGGATCAGGGCGTGCGGTTCGTCGATGCGAACTACCGGATCGCGCGCGAGATCGCCGACGGCGCGCAGCGGCCGGTGTGGAATGCAGGGGATTATTTCGGCACGCTCTACAAGGGGCCGATGGCGCCGGGCGTGGCAGCGAAGTGAGCCGGCTGCTCGTCTTCGGCCTCGGCTACACCGCGTCGCGGATCGCCGCGCGGTTGGCCGGAGATGGGTGGCACGTCGTCGGCACCACGCGCGATGGTCGCAACGATACGATCCGCTTCGACGATACCGACGCGGTGACGGCGGAGATCGCGGCAGCCACGCACATCCTGTCGTCGGTGCCGCCGGTCGACGAGGTGGATCCGGTGCTCGTCCGCTACGGCTCGCTGCTGATGCGATCGCGGGCGACGCTAGGCTATCTGTCGTCGACCGGAGTGTACGGTGATGCTGGTGGCGCGTGGGTCGACGAGACCGCGCAGATCGGTGGCGGTCGGCGTGGCGCGCGCGCGGTGGCGGATGCGGACTGGCTGACGATCGGCGCGCGGACGTTTCGACTGCCCGGAATTTACGGGCCGGGTCGCTCGCCGCTCGATCGGGTGCGGCAGGGCAAGGCGCACCGGATCGAGCAGCCGGGTCAGGTGTTCAGCCGCGCGCATGTCGACGATATCGTCTCGGGGGTGATCGCCGGGTTCGACGCGCCGCCAGGCGCGTACAACATCGCGGACGACGTGCCTGCGTCGCAGAACGACGTGGTCGCGTTCGCGGCGATGCTGCTCGGCATGCCCGCACCGCCGTTCGTGACGCTAGAGGAGCTGACCGCGATGGGGCGCGGCTTCTATGCGGAGAACCGGCGGGTGGCGAACGGCAAGGCCAAGCGCGTGCTCGGCTGGACGCCCGCCTGGCCCGACTACCGCGCCGGCCTGCGCGCGCTGAGTGCGATGACGAGCCCGATGCCGGACAAGACTGCGCCGGCAACGGCCAGCGTCGACCAGTGATAGCGCTCGAAGATCGTCGATAACAGCATCGCGATCACCGGCACGATCACACCCGAATAGGCCGCCTTGGCCGGGCCGATCGCGCGGATGACGTTGAAATACAGCGGGAAGGCGAGCGCCGACGCGAACACGCCGAGATAGAGAATGCCGGCGATATAGCCGAACCGAGGCTCGAACACCGGCGGCCCCGTCGTGATCCACGCGAACGTCGCGTCGAGCGTCGCGCCGATCAGCATCGCGATCGCGAGCGTCGGCGCCATCGGATAGCGCTTCGCGAACGCGCTGCCTTGAATGACGTTGGCGACCGATGCGGCCATCACGCCGCCTAGCGTCAGGAGGATGCCGATCGTCGCGGAGCGCGGCCCGTGCGGATCGACGCGTGCTTCGTTGACGAACAGCAACGCAACCCCGGCCATCGCGACCGCACACCCCACCATCAACTGCCGCCCGAGGCGTTGCTTAAGGAAGATACGACCGAAGATCGCGTTGGGGACGAGCAGGAGCGCGAACACCACTGCGACCAGCCCCGACGTCACGTAATGCTCGGCGCGGTAGACGAAGTTGAAGTTCAGCGTGAACAGCGCGATGCCGATCACGGCGGCGAAGGCGTAGCCGCGCGCGTCGAACTTGAAGCTCTCGCGCTTGATCCCTGCGTAGATCGCCATCGCGATTCCCGCGACGAGGAATCGATAGCTGATCGACCAGCTTGGCGGCACCACCGCGATCTGGTCGCGGATGACGAGCCAGGTCGACCCCCAGATCAGCGTGACGATCCCGAACGGGATCAACACCGCGGCGCGGGTCGACTGCGGCGGGTCGGTCGGGCCTGTCACAGTTCGCGGATGGCGTCGGCGAGCAGGTCGACCGCGTCCGCCGGGCTGTCCCAGGCGGTGACGAGGCGGATCTCGCCCGCCGCCCAATCGTAAAAGTCGAAGCCCTTTGCGCGGAGGGCGGCGGCCTCGTCGGGCGTCGCACGAAGGAAGACTTCGTTCGCCTCGACCGGATGGACGAGGCGATCGCCGGCGGCTGCGGCAAGCCGGGCTGCGGCATCGTTCGCGGCCTTTGCGTTGGCGAGCCAGAGGTCGTCGTCGAGCATCGCGAGGATCTGCGCGGCGAGATACCGCCCCTTCGACAGCAACAGCCCGGCGCGCTTGCGGCGGTATTGCGTGACGGCGGCAAGCTCGGGCTTGAAGAAGACCAGGGCCTCCGCACTCATCGCGCCGTTCTTGACGAAGCCGAAGCTCAGCGCGTCGACACCTGCGCGCCACGTCATGTCGGCGGGCGAGCAGCCGGCGCACGCCATCGCGTTCGCGAACCGCGCGCCGTCCATGTGGAAGCCGAGCCCGCGCTCCTTGGCGAGCGCGCCGATCGCGGCGACTTCGTGGGGCTGGTAGACGCGGCCATATTCGGTGGCGTTGGTGATCGAGATCGCGTGCGGCTGGACGCGGTGGACGTCGTCGGGGATCGCATCGAGCACGGTGCGGATCGTCTCCGGCGTCAGCTTCGCGCCGATGCCGTCGGCGAGGAACAGCTTGGCGCCGTGCGTGTAGAATTCGGGCGCGCCGCCCTCGTCGTTCTGGATGTGCGCGTCGCGGTGGCAGACGATACCGCCGTGCGGGGGGCACAGGGCTGCGAGCGCGAGGCAGTTTGCGGCGGTGCCGGTGGGGACCCACAAAACAGCGACCTCGGTCTCGAACAGTTCGGAGAGGCGGCCGTCGAGCTGCTGGCTCCAGGCGTCGCCGGCATAGGCGGTGTCGAGCGTATCCGCGGCGGCGATCGCGGCCATGACGCGAGGGTGGATGGTGGCGGCGTTGTCGGAGAAAAAGCGCATCGGGAGGGCATGCTGCGATGCGGTGGTGGCGTCAACGGGGTGGTTGCTGCTCTACCCCGTCATCCTGCGCTTAACCCAGGATCCAGAGCCACAGGCGGTGTCATTCGTAACTCTGGATCCTGACTTTCGTCAGGATGACGGCGGGGAGGGGATCGCGGCGCCTCGCCCAGCGGGGGCCTCGACCGCGACGTACCCGTCTGCTTCGTCATCCTGGGCTCGACCCAGGATCCAGAGCCGCGAGGCGTGTCATTCATGGCTCTGGATCCTGACTTTCGTCAGGATGACTACGGGGGAGGAGGGTTACTGCCCCCCGTCATAAACCGGCTCATCCTCGGGCGGGCGGCGATCGTCGCGGGGCGGCGGGCCCTGCTCGCGATCACGGCGCGAGGGGCCGACGGAGATGGTGCCGTCCTCGCCCATCTTCAGGTTGAAGCCGAGCCCGTCGATCTCGCCGCCCAGCGGTACCGCCGAATTGTCGGGATCGTCAGACGGCAGCGCGTCGGGATCGACCTCTTCGACCGGCGGCGGCGGCGCAGCGACAGGCGCGATGCCCAGCGCGCTCTGCATGAAGTCGCGCCAGATCCGCGCCGGGATTCCACCACCCGACAGCCCGGGGTTTGAGCTATTGTCGTCGTTCCCGACCCACACGCCGACCACCAGATCGCGCGCGAAGCCGACGAACAGCGCGTCCTTGTTGTCCGACGTCGTGCCGGTCTTGCCGAACGCGTCGACCGTCAGGTTCGCGCCGCGCCCAGTGCCGTTCCGGATCGAGGCGGCGAGCAGGTCGAGCATCTCGCCGTGGATCTTGTCGGGCATCGCGGTCGCGCCGCCGGTCAGCGACTGGTACCAGCCCTTTTCGCGGACATCGGCGAGGCCGCGCGGCTGGACCGGATATTGCTCGCGCGCGATCGCGGCATAGGCGGCGGTCAGTTCGAGCAGCGACACGGTCGAGGTGCCCAGCCCGATCGTCGCCTCGTTCGGGATCGGCGTCGAAATGCCGAGATCGCGCGCCGCCTTGATCACCGCCTTCACGCCGACCTGTTGCGTCAGTCGCGCCGCCGCGACGTTGGACGAGCGCGCGAAGGCCTGGCGCAGCGTGATCGTCCCCTGATAGCGGCCATCGCTGTTCTTGGGCGACCAGTCGCCGATCGTCACCGGGCGGTCTTCGATCGTCGAATCGGGGGTCAGCCCCTGGCGCATCGCGGCGAGGTACACGAACAGCTTGAAGGTCGAGCCGGGCTGGCGTCGCGCCTGCGTCGCGCGATTGAACGGGCTCTTCCGGTAATCCTTGCCGCCGACCATTGCCACCACCCGGCCATCGGGCCGCATCGCCACCAGCGCGACCTGCGCCTGACGCAGGCCCGCGCGCGCGACGGTCCGCTCGGCGGCGCGTTGCAGGCGGGGATCGAGTGTCGTCTGGACGGTCGTCTCGGTCTTCACCTCGCCAGCCTGATCACGCGCCTCGGGCAGGATCCAGTCGGCGAAATAGGTGCCGTTGGGGAGTTGCCCGGGACGGCTTGCGAGCACGCGCTGCGGCTGGACCGCGTCGCCCTCCGCCTTGGTGAGGAAGCCCGCCGCGACCATCGCGCCGACGACCACGGCCTCGCGCTTGCGCGCACCGTCGAGGTTGGAGGTGGGCGCGAGGCGTGAGGGCGCCTTGACCAGCCCGGCGAGCATCGCCGCTTGCCCCACGTTCAGCGTGTCGGGCGTGCGGCCGAAATAATGCTTGGCCGCCGCGGTGATCCCGTAGGTGTTGTCGCCGAAATAGACGTTCGATAGATAGCGCGAGAGAATCTCGTTCTTCGACAGCCATGCCTCGAGCCAGAAGGCGATCATCGCCTCGCGGATCTTTCGCGTCGCGGTGCGGTCCGAATCGAGGAACGCGTTCTTTGCGAGCTGTTGCGTGATCGTGCTGCCGCCCTGGCGCACACCGCCCGAGCCCATGTTGGCCCACGCCGCACGCGCGATGCCGCGCGGATCGACGCCCCAGTGCGAATAGAAGCGCCGGTCCTCGATCGCGAGAAACGCCTGCGTGACGTGCGGTGGCAGCTTCGCGGCATCGACCGGCTTGCCGATGATCGCGCCACGCCTTGCGATCGGCGTACCGTCGTCCGCGGTCAGCGTGATCGAGGGGGGCGTCGGCGGCAGGAGAGATTTCGACAGCGGTGCAGTGATTGCCAGCCAGATGATCGCGATGACCAGCAGGACGATGCCTAGCCCCGCGCCGCGCACGATCCAGCGGCCGATCGGGCCACGCCGCCGTGGCTGCTTGCGGGAAAGTGCATAGTTCTCATCGATGCCATCATCGTCGAACGACGCGCCGTCCTCGCCGGTCCGATCGCGCTCATACCTCTGCCGCAGGGCTTCGCGCTCGGAGATCAGCCGTTCGCGCTCATAGGCATAGGGTTCGCGGTCGCCATTGGCACCGGAGCCGGAACGGTTGAGGTCGAAGGGGTCGGGGCGCATCGGGACGTTCCAGCGGGTCGGCCAAGTGGGCGGACATCAAGTGTGTTATAATCATACGACAGCTTGGGCAAGTCTGTGTACAGGCTCAACGTGTATGCGGGCTGACCGATGGTATGGCCTACCAAGACACCTAGACACGCCAAGCCCGGTTGTCATCGCGCGATGAAACGGGGAAGAGCATGTCGATGACGTTCGAACAGGATGAAACCGTGGCCGCTTCCGACACTCTCCCACTGGTAGTTGGCATTGGCGGCACGATCGGCGGCGTCTCGTCGACCGAGCGCGCACTGCGGATCGCGCTCGATGCGGTCGAGAAGCAGGGGTATCGCACGCAGATGTTCGGCGGTGCCGACATGGCGCGCCTCCCGCTCTACGACCCGAAGGCGACGACGCGCACGCCGGACGAGCAGGCGTTCGTCGCGGCGATCCGTGAGGCGTCGGCGGTCATCATCGCCAGTCCCGGCTATCACGGCAGCATCTCGGGCGTGGTGAAGAACGCACTCGACCTGCTCGAGGAAACCGCGCGCGATCCCGAGCGGTCGTATTTGGCGGACATGCCCGTCGGGCTGATCGCGACCGCCTATGGCTGGCAGGCGACCGGGAGCACGATCGCGGCGCTGCGCTCGATCGTCCACGCGTTGCGCGGCTGGCCGACGCCGTTTGCCGCCGCGATCAACACGCAGATCACCAAGTTCGACGACGAAGGCGGCGCGAACGACCCCGCCGTCATCGAGCAGCTCCGCCTGGTCGGCCATCAGGTGGCGCGCTTCGCACCGCTTTCAGAGCCAGCCAACTGATCCAGCGGACCATCCCGGACGCGTGCCGGGATGATCGCGTCGGTCAGCGCAGCCCGCCGCCGAGCGCGCGGTAGAGCTCGACCGAATTGCTGTCGCGAGTCAGGCGGGCGGCCAGCAACGTTTGCTGCGCGCTGTACAGCGAGCGTTGCGAATCGAGCGTGGTGAGGAAGGTATCGATGCCGGCGCGGAAGCGCAGGTCCGACAACCGGAACGCACCGGCCGCATTGTCGCGTAGCGACGTCTGTGCCTGAAGCTGCGCACCGATCGTGCCACGCCGCGCCAGCGCATCGGCGACTTCGCGGAAGCCGGTCTGGACGCTCTTCTCGTAGGTTGCGACCGCTGCGTCGCGCGTCGCCTGCGCGTACCGGAGGTTGCCCTTGTTACGGCCGAAGTCGAACAGCGTCTGGCTGACCGACGGTGCGACCGACCAGTTCTGGCTGCCGCTGCCGAACAGGTTCGACAGACCAAGGCTGATCGTACCGAACGCCGCAGTCAGCGAGATGTTCGGGAAGAACGCTGCGCGCGCCGCGCCGATATTGGCGTTGGCGGCGATCAGCTGATGTTCGGCCGCGGCGATGTCGGGACGGCGCAGGAGCACCTCCGACGGCAGGTTCGCGGGCAGGTTCTCGAGCGTCGGCGTGGTCGTGGCGAGCCCCGACGGCAGCATGTCGGCGGTGACCGTGGTGCCGGCCAGCAGGTTCAGCGCATTCTGATCCTGCGCGATCAGCGTCGTCGCATCGGCAATGTCCGAGCGCGCCTGGTCATAGCTGGTGCTGGCCTGGCGCACCTCGAGTTCGGATGCGATACCCAGTCGGAACCGGTCCTGCGTCAGCTTCACGGTCTGGCCGAATGCGCGTTCGGTATCCTGCGCGATCTTCAGCCGATCCTGATCCGCGGCCATCGTCAGCCACTGCGTCGCGACCTGAGCGATGAGAGACACCTGTGCGGCGTTGCGGTTTTCCTCCTCCGCGAAATATTGTTCCTGCTGCGCCTGGGTTAGGTTGCGAACTCGGCCGAACAGGTCGACTTCCCAGGACGAGATGCCGAGATTGGCCGAATAGATGTCGGTCCGCCCGCTGCCGGTCGTGACTGCGCCAGCGCCGGTACCGGTGCCCGTGCCGCCGCCAATAGTTCCGGTGCCGCCGGTGGTACCACCGCCGACCGCGCCGAAGGGCGACTTCTGATAGGTCGCGCTGCCATTCGCGGCGAGTGTCGGGAACAGGTCGGCGCGCTGAACGCGGTATTGCGCGCGCGCCTGAGCGACGTTGGCGACCGAGACGCGCAGATCGCGGTTGTTCTCCAGCGCGGTACGGATCACGCGGCGAAGACGATCGTCGGTGAAGAACGTCTCCCATGCGGTATCGGCGGGCATGATCGCCCCGACCGCATCGGTCGCCGCATAGGCTGGACCGGACGGCGAGGCGACCGGCACCGACAGCGCGGGGCGCGCATATTTAGGTGCCATGTTGCAACCGGCGAGCGTCAGCCCGGCGGCGAAGGTGAGCGCGAGTCTACGCGAGAACATAGGGGAGAGCATCGGCATCAGGCCTCCTGCGGCCGCTGGTCGTGCGGCGGGATAGGATCACCGTCGCGGGTGACGTGGTCGTTCGTGCGGTCGTCGTCGCGACCGTCCTGCTGGTGATTGTCCTGCTTGAAGACACGCTTCACGAGCAGGAAGAACAGCGGCACGAAGAAGATCGCGAGGACGGTCGCGGACAGCATGCCGCCGACCACCGCCCAGCCGATCGCGTTCTGGCCACCGGCACCGGCACCACTCGACAAGGCGAGCGGCAACACGCCGAAGATGAACGCGAATGACGTCATCAGGATCGGGCGAAGGCGGAGTTTGGCCGCCTCGACCGCGGCATCGGCCGCATTCATCCCGTCGCGCATCTTCTCCTCGGCGAACTCGACGATCAGGATCGCGTTCTTCGCCGCCACGCCGATCGTCGTGATCAGCCCGACCTGGAGATAGATGTCGTTGTTCAGCCCGAACAGCGTTGCTGCAAGCACCGCGCCGAGCACGCCGAGCGGCACCACCAGAAGGACGGCGATCGGGATCGACCAGCTTTCGTACAGGGCCGCGAGACAAAGGAACACGATCAGCAGCGACAGCGCGTACACCGTCGTCGACTGGCCACCCGAAAGGTTTTCCTCGTAGCTGAGACCGGTCCATTCATAGCCGATGCCGGGCGGCAGCTTGGCCGCCATCTCCTCCATCGCCTTGATCGCGGTGCCGCTGCTGACGCCCGGCGCCGGCGAACCCATGATCTCGAACGAGGCAACACCGTTGTACCGCTCTAGACGCGACGGGCCGTACTGCCAGTTCGCCGTCGAGAAGGACGAGAACGGCGCCATCGCCCCGCTGGTCGTGCCGCGGACATAGAAGTTGCCGAGGTCGGCGGGGGTCGTGCGGAACGGTGCGTCGGCCTGCACGAACACCTTCTTCACGCGACCACGGTCGATGAAGTCGTTGATGTAGGCGCCGCCGAACGCGGTGCTGACAGTAGTGTTGATGTCCGCCTGGCTGAGGCCGAGCGCGCCGGCGGTTGCCTGATCGACGTTCAGTTTCAGCTGTGGCGCATCCTCCAGGCCGTTCGGACGGACCTGCATCAGGCGCTTGTCCTGGCTGGCCATGCCGAGCAGCATGTTGCGCGCCTCGAGCAGTTTCTCGTGACCGACGCCGGCATTGTCCTTCAGCATGAAGTCGAAGCCGTTGGCGTTGCCCAGTTCCTGCACGGCGGGCGGTACGAAGCCGATCACCATGCCGGCGCGGATCCCCGCAAGTGCCTGGTTGGCACGTCCGGCGACTGCGGCGACGGTGTTGTCCTTGCCGCTGCGATCCTCCCACGGCTTCAGCTGGATGAAGGCGATGCCGACATTCTGGCCCTGGCCGACAAAGCCGAAGCCGCTGATCGTGAAGATGCCGGAGATGTTGGCCTTCTCGTCGATCAGGAAGTGATCGCGGACCTTGTCCATCGTCCGCGCGGTTTCCTCCATCGGCGTACCCGACGGCATCGAGACCTGCGCGAACATGACGCCCTGATCTTCCTCGGGAAGGAAGCCCGACGGCAGGCGCAGGAAGACGAACGCCATCGCGACGACGATCACGGCATAGACCAGCATCGTGCGGACCCAGCCCTTCTCGACGCGGCGCAGGCCGTTGCCGTATTTGCCAACGCCCTTGTCGAAGGTCCGGTTGAACCAGCCGAAAAAGCCCTTCTTCTCGCCGTGATCCTGCTTCGATGGCTTGAGGATCGTCGCGCAGAGCGCGGGCGTGAGGATCAACGCAACCAGCACCGAGAGCGCCATCGACGAAACGATGGTGATCGAGAACTGGCGGAAGATCACGCCGGTCGAGCCGCTGAAGAACGCCATCGGCAGGAACACCGCCGACAGCACGAGACCGATGCCGATCAGCGCGCCGCTGATCTCGTCCATCGATTTCTTGGCGGCCTCCTTCGGGCTGAGCCCTTCCTCCTGGATGAGGCGCTCGACATTCTCGACGACGACGATCGCGTCATCGACGAGCAGGCCGATCGCCAGCACCATGCCGAACAGCGTCAGCGTGTTGATCGTGAACCCCGCGACCTGAAGCACGGCAAGGCTGCCGAGCAACACGACGGGAACCGCGATCGTCGGGATCAGCGTGGCACGGAAGTTCTGGAGGAACAGGAACATCACGAGGAAGACGAGGATGATCGCCTCGATCAGCGTGTGGATGACCTGCTCGACCGACAGCCGCACGAACGTCGAATTGTCGATCGGGAAGGCGACCTTGACGTCGGGCGGGAACTGCTTGGCGATCCGCTCGACCTCGGCCTTGACCAGTTTCACGGTATCGAGCGCGTTGGCGCCCGGCGCCAGCTTCACGCCGAAGCCTGCTGCCTGCTTGCCGTTATAGCGGGCCTGGAAGCTGTAATTCTCCGAGCCCAGTTCGACGCGAGCGACGTCCGCGAGGCGCACGGTCGCGCCGCTGGTCGCCGAGCGAACGATGATTGCACGAAACTGCTCGGGGGTCTGGAGACGCGTCTGCGCGGTGACGGTGGCGTTGAGCGACTGGCCCTTCACCGCCGGCAGACTGCCGACCTGGCCCGCCGAGACCTGCGCGTTCTGTGCGGTCAGCGCCGAGGTGATGTCGGTGACGGTGACGCCAAGGTTCGACATCTTGAACGGATCGACCCAGATGCGCATCGAATATTGCGCGCCGAACACCTGCGTGTCGCCTACGCCCTTGATGCGGCTGAGCGGATCCTGAAGCTTCGAGGCGATCATGTCGCCGAGATCGACCTGGTCGTGCGCGCCGTTTTCCGAATAGGCGGCGATCACGAGCAGGAAGTTGGCGGTCGCCTTCGTGACGCGGAGGCCGGCCTGCTGCACTTCCTGCGGGAGCAACGGAGTCGCCTGCTGCAGCTTGTTCTGGACCTGGACCTGCGCGATGTCGGGATCGGTGCCCTGCTCGAAGGTCAGCGTGATAGCGAGATTGCCCGAGCCGTCCGACGTCGAGGCGAAGTAGCGAAGGTTGTCGATGCCCTTCATCTGCTGCTCGATGATCTGGGTCGTCGTATTCTCGAGGGTCTGTGCGTCGGCGCCCGGATAGGACGTCGCGACCGTCACCTTGGGAGCGGCGATCTCAGGGAACTGCGCGATCGGCAGCGACCGGATCGCGAGGATACCGGCCAGCATCAGGATGATGGCGATGACCCACGCGAAGATGGGCCGATCGATGAAATAGCGTGACATGGGCGGTTACTTCCCGGCCTGCGCGGACGCGTTGCTGGCACCACCGGAAGCGTCGCCGCCGGCTGGCGCGGCACCGCCATCTGGAGCGCCGCCTGCGGGCTTGCCGATCTGCTGCGGGACGCCTGGCTTGACGGTCGAGCCAGGACGCAGGTTCAGCAGGCCTTCGACGATCAGCTTGTCGCCGGGCTTCAGGCCGCTCGTGATGATCCACTTGTCGCCGATCACGCGGTCGGTCGTGACGGTCCGCTGTTCGACCTTGTTCTGCGCGTTGACGACCAGAGCGGTCGCGCCGCCACGCGGATCGCGCGTGATGCCGGCGGTCGGTGCCATGATTGCCTGGGTACGCGTACCCTCTACCAGCTTGGCGCGGACGTACATGCCCGGCAGCAACAGCCCGTTGGGGTTGGCGAAGCGCGCGCGCAGCGTCACCGCGCCGGTCGTCTGGTCGACCGTCACGTCGGCGAATTGCAGGCGACCCTCGATCGGGTAGGTCTGGCCGTTGGGGAGGATCAACTGGACGCGCGCGCTGCCGTCGCCGCGCGTGACGCCGCCGGACGCCATAGCCGCCTTCAGGTCGAGCAACTGTGCCGCCGACTGGACGACGTCGACATAGACCGTATCGGTCCGCTGGATGGTCGCGAGCGCGTCGGCCTGGCCGGTCTGGACGAGCGCACCGACGGTCGCGATCGACCGGCCGATCCGACCCGAAATGGGCGCCTTGATGCGGGTGAAGCCAAGATTGACGCGCGCCGAGTCGACTGCCGCACGCTGCGCTGCAACATTGCCGCGCGCCTGTTGTGCCGAGGCCGTGGCGTTGTCCGCTTCCTGCTTGCTGACGGCGTTCAAGGCCACCAGCTGGCCATAGCGTTGCGCCTGCAGGCGGGTCGCGTTGATCTGCGATTGGGCAGCACCAAGCTGGCCCTGCGCACTGGCGAGCGCGGCCCGGTAGGGCGCGTCCTCGATCGCGTACAGGACCTGGCCGGCGCGAACGGTCGAGCCTTCGGTGAACAGGCGATCGCGGATGATCCCGTTGACCTGGGGACGGACTTCGGAGGTTTCCACCGCGGCGATGCGGCCGGGAAGCTCGCTGGTCAGCACGACCGATTCCTGCGCGACCGTGACGACGCCGACGGTCGGCGTGGGCGGGGGCGGCGGGGCTTCCTGCTTGCTGCACGCGGTCATCAGCGCCAGCGCGGCCAAGGCTACCGATCCCTTGAGGTTCAATCGCTGCATGTTGAGCATCCCGACGCCAGTATAGAAGAGCAGACCGGAATGAACGTTCATTCCGCTTGCCTGCCCGCTATGGATGTGCGAGCGGCGGGTCAACCAAAAAACGCATCGGGAATTGAGTTTTGAGTGCAGTGCAACATGAAATGAGCGGCCGACAGCGCATTGTCGCTGCCGCGCGCCATCTGTTCGCTACTCAAGGGTTTCACCAGACTCCGATGTCCGAACTCGCGCAGGCGTCGGATGTTTCGGTGGGGCAGATCTACCGCCTGTTCACGGGAAAGAATGCGGTGATCCAGGCGATCGTCCTTGAAGACGCCGAGGCCAAGATCGCCGAAATGCAGCTGATCAACGACTCGGTGAAAGCCGATATGTCGATCGAGCAGGGCTTCGTCGAACTGACCAGGCGCGCATTGTCGAAGGGCGACGAGGCCCTGTCGTTCGAGATCATGGCGGAGGCGCATCGCAACACGGATGTCGCCGACACGATCGCCGACCTGTGCCGCGGGTTTCGGCAGATGATTCGCACGCTAGCGGTCGTCGCCAATCCCCGTCTGTCCGATCAGGAGCTGGACGGTGCGGAAGAACTGATCCTCGCCTTCATGTTCGGCCTCGGTCATCGCACTCTGTCGCGCCCCAGGCTGTCGGAAGACGATACGGCGCGACTGACCGGTCGGATGATCCTCGCTGCGGTGCGCGCGCTCTAGCTGGAGACGGCAGCGCGCAGCGTGACGCGGACCCCGTTATGGCTGGGGTCATATTCGACGATCGATTGCAGGCTTTGCGCCATCGCCCGGATCAGCTTCGTGCCGAGCCCCGTGCCCCGCGGCGTCGCGTCCTCGGGCAAGCCGCACCCATCGTCCTCGACCGCGAGCAGGAAGATGTCGTCGTCGATTCGGCGAAGCGCGACGCGGACTTCGCCGCCGCCGGTCGGGTAGGCGTATTTGCATGCGTTGGTGACGAGTTCGGTGACGATCACGCCGAGCGACACTGCACGGTCGGTCGGCAGGCGAATCGGCTCGGCAGCCAGTCTAAGCGCGCGTGGGAGCGCGTCGGTCGACCATGTCTCGGCGAGTTCGTCGACCAGCGCGCCAAGATATTCCTGCATGTCGACATTCTCGACGTCGTTGCTGGTGTAGAGCCTGCGGTGGACCTGTGCGATGGCCTGGATCCGGCGCTGCGTATCTTCCAGCGCCTCGCGCGCGGCAGGGTCGACCAGCGCGGTCGCCTGGAGACGGACCATCGCCGAGACAAGTTGCAGCGAATTGGCGACGCGGTGGTTCACTTCGCCTAGCAGCGCCTCGAGCCGCGCGTTGCTGGCGCGCAGGTCGGCCTCCGCGGCGGCCTTGGCCTGTTCGAGCAGCGAGCGGGCGCGGACCTGTTCGAACGATGCCGCGAGCAGGTCGAAGAAATCCTCGCCGATCGTCTTTACGACATAGTCGGCGGCACCGGCCTTCAGCGCCGCGACCGCGATGCGGCCTTCCTCGGAACCGGTGACGTACACTACGGGGGGCGGATCGGGCAGGCGGCGGAGCGCGTCGAGCGTTTCGAGGCCGTCCATGCCGGGCATGTAATGATCGACTGCGATCAGGTCGAAGCGCTCGGCCGCGGCCTTCACGACGCCCTCGGCACCCGTCTCTGCAACCGTCACGCGGTAACCGCGTCGCTCGAGCGCACGCGCTGCCAGCCGGCGGAGACCGGCGTCGTCGTCGATGTACAGGACGCTGGGGGACAAGGGCGTGGTCGTTGGCATTCAGCTCTCGACGTCGGGAACCTGGATCACCGACAGGAACAGACCGAGCTGTCGGATCGCCTGCGCGAAGCTCTCATAGTTCACCGGCTTGGTGATGTAGACGTTGCAGCCCAGATCATAGCAGCGCTCGATCTCGACCTTGTCGTCGGTGGTGGTGAGCACGACGACGGGGGTGCGACGCAGCGCGCTGCCCTCCGCCTTGATCCGCGTGAGGATGTCCGTCCCGCTCATGTCGGGCAGGTTCAGGTCGAGCAGGATCATCGCCGGGCCGCTCTTGGACGGGCCGTCGGCGGCATTGAACAGGAAGTCGAGAGCCGAAGTGCCGTCCGTGAAGTGCTTGATGTCGTTCAGGATACCCGCACGGCGGATGTTCTTCTCGATCAGGCGGGCATGGCCCTCATCGTCCTCGATCATGACGATGCCAACGGTCTGATGCTGGTTCATGCGGCGATCTCCTGCGTCGTCAATTGCGTGGGTAGGTTGAGGCTGAACGTTGCGCCTTCGCCAAGATTCGACGTCACGTCGATCGTACCGCCAAGACGATAGGCCAACGCGCGGACATGCGCGAGGCCGATCCCTTCGCCGGGCTGGTCTTGCGGACCCGAGCGACGGAACAGATCGAAGATGCGCTGGTGATCGCGGGGATCGATGCCGCGGCCATTGTCGGCGACCGAAATGATGACCCGCCCGCGCTGGATCTCGCCGGTGACGGTGATCTCGCCGGGGCGGCCGGGCTGGAGATACTTGGTGGCGTTCTCGATCAGGTTGGACAGGATCTGTTCGAGCGCGAGACGGTCGGTGACGATCGAGGGCATCGGACGCACGATCCGGACCAGCGCGCCGCGATCCTCGATCACATGCTGGATCGAGCCGATGATCGTTTCGATCAGCTGAGCAGGGTCGATATGCTCGGGCGTGATCGTCCGGCGGCCCTCGCGTGCCAGCTTGAGGATGGCGTTGATCAGCCGGTCCATCTTCTGCGTCGATGTACGGATGAAACCGATCGCCTCGGGCAGGTCCTCACGCGCTGCCAGCCGGGCGTCATTGGTCAGGAGCTGTGGCGCGTCCGCTTCGACGCGGTCGATCAGTTCGGCGAGCGGCGCGGCGGCAGTGGCGAGTTCGGCGGTGAAGCCCATCACGTTGACCAGCGGCGACCGGAGATCGTGGCTGACGATATAGGCGAAGCGCTGGATCTCCTCGTTCGCACGCGTGAGATCGGCCGTCCGGATCGCGACCTGTTCTTCCAGCGTCTCGTTGAGCATGCGCAGGCTGTCGCGCGATGCGGCGATGTCGGCGGTGTAGCGGCGGATGACGAGGATCGCGAGGATCGCGACGACCAGCAGCAGCAGCGCCGCGAACGCGGCCATCGACAGGAACAGTATGCTGCTGCGTTGCTGCCGCTCGGTTCGGATCGCGAGCAGGCGGACCTCGTCGGCGGCCATCGCCTGTAATCGGTAGCGAATGCCGCGCATCAGGGGGACGCTGGCATCGACCGCGAACCGGCGCTGCGCCTCGTCGAGTCGGCCAGCCGCGACGAGATCGATCGATTGCGTCCGCAGTGCGCGCAACTGAACGAAACGCGGTTCGATCAGGTTGAGTCGCGCAATCTGGTCGGGGTTGTCGCTGGTCAGTCGACGAAGGCCGTGGAGCGATGGCACCAGACTGCCCGCAGTCCGTGTGTATGCGTTCGCAAACAACGGCTTACCGGCAAGGACATAGCCGCGCCGTGCCGTCTCCGATTGTTCCATCAGCGCCTGGAGCGTCGCAATCGCCTGCCGGACGTCTTGCGTATGCAGGATCTCCGCAGTGTAAGCCCGGTTCCGCACCGTAATCCAGCCGATCGCAATTGCCGCTGCGGCCAGGGCAATGAAGCCGAGCGTCATGCAGGCTACCAGCCACCGTGCAACTCGACCTTCGGCGGAGGGCAATTTCAAGCGTACGCTGACCATGAACCGGGGTGTAGGTGAGTGCCGATCGTTACGCCAGCGATACTGCCGCGCCGCTATTCGGAACGTATTGATCTATAGCAGCAGGTCCTGGGCGCTTGCCTTGCCCACCCGGCCGCCCCCGCTGCGTCGGTCGGCCTCGTGGTTGGCGGTGAAGCGGATGTCGGGGTCGCGATCGGTGAGGAACGCCATCAGCGTCTCGTGATCGAGCTCGGACCATTCCTTGCCGCGATCCGGGCCGTAGCGGACGCGCGGGATTAGCCCGGGATCGCGCGACCATTCGACCAGTTGCGCGAAGCTCGCCTCGTTGAGCATGTCGCGCAGGTGGAATGCGGTGACGTACGCGTCGGGAAACGCGCGGTGCGCGGGCAGGCCACGCTCATGCTCCATACCCTGCGGTTTGCGCCAGTAGCGCAGCACCTGGTTCGAGAAGCTCGGCGAATCGGGCCAGAGCCGCAATGCGCATTTCCAGGTGCAGATCCATTCTGCGTCGCGGGTGAGCGCGGGGGTGCAGAATTTCTGCTCGAAATCGGCGCGGTGCGCGGCGAGCGCGAGCCGGCGCGGCCAGGGATCGAGCACCTGTCGCGCGCAATCATGCCACCACGGCGCGTCGGCGACATGCTCGTCGAGGATATGGTGGATCGCCTGCGTGACGGGCGGGATCGGCCGACCCGGATTGACGAGCAGGCTGCCGCCTTCGCCGTAGATCTCCCAGCGGCCGTCCTCGCCAAGCGCGACGTCCTGCCAGCCGATCTCGCAGACGCCGTGCGCGGGCGGGGCCGAGCCCGTGGTTTCCAGGTCGACGACCCGGATCATCTGCGGCTGCGGTTTGGGCTTTGGATAGGGAGGCGCCATGCCCGCCATGTGGGGACAAAAGCGCGCTTAATCCAGCGCGTATGCGTCCTCGACGTCCAGCTCGCGGACGCCGCGGCGCTGGCGGGCGCGGTCGACGAGCTTGCGCAGGCCTTCGCGGCGCTCGCGGGCCATCGGGATATCGCGCAGGGTGAACTCGCCGCCCGCGGTCGTGCGGTCGCTGGAGGTGAGGATGATCGTGCCGATGTCGGTCATCTGGTTGAGCAGCGAATAGCCGAGCCGGACGTCCTTGATCCGGTACAGCTCGATCTCGTCGATCGTCTTGAACAGGATGCCGCGCTTGATGATCAGCCGCTGGTCGGTGATCTCGTAGCTTGCGCTGCGGTTCTTGAGCCAGCGCACGCCGATGATGACGAAGCCGATTCCCGCGAGACAGGCGAGCAGCGTTCCCCAACCGGCAAAGCTGCCGAGCAACCAGCGGCGCGTGCTGGACCTGAATTCGTCGACTGGGCGCTCCACGTGGGGGTACTCCTGAGGGTTGGGGGGACGGTAGGCGAGGGCGGGGGCGTGTCAATCGGTTCGGTCGTGCAGATGGTTGAGATGGCAAAACCCCGCCAACTGCACCTCCCCGGCGGAGGCCGGGGCCCAAGTGGCAAGGTGGGTGTAACGGCGGGTTGCCGCTCGTTAGCGGCGTCTCTCAATTGGGGCCCGGCCTCCGCCGGGGTGGTACGGTTTGTCAGGGTGCCGCGCGCGTTACGCCGCTCTGCGTGAGCTGTGCATCGACCTCGGCAAGCAGCGCAGCCAGCGCCGCCTCGGTCCTCGCTTCCGCGCGGACCGTCAGCATAGCCTGCGTGTTCGACGCCCTGAGCAGCCACCACCCGTCGGCCGTCGTCACGCGCGCGCCATCGGTCAGCGTCATCTCCGCGTCTTCGGCTTCGAGGCGAGCGATCACCTCGTCCACCACCGCGAACTTGCGCGCGTCGGCGACCGGAAACCGCAGGTCCGGTGTCGCCACCAGCGCCGGCATCGCGTCGCGCAGTTCCGTCAGCGAACGCCCTGACAGATGCACCGCGCGGATCAACCTGATCGCGGCATATTGCGCATCGTCGAAACCGTAATACTCGCCAGCGAAGAACAAATGCCCGCTGAGTTCTCCTCCCAAAGGTGCCCCGGTACGGGTCATCGCCTGCTTCATCAGGCTGTGCCCGGTCGCGGCCATCACCGGCTCGCCGCCGAGCTCCGCGATTCGGTCGAACAACGCCTGGCTCGACTTCACGTCGGCGACGATCGGCGCGCCAGGCGCCTCGCGGAGTGCAGGTTCGACCAATATGGAGAGAATCTGGTCGCCCCAGATCACGCGTCCCAGCCCGTCGATCGCGCCTATCCGGTCGCCGTCGCCGTCGAACGCCAGTCCGAAATCGAGGGTCTTGTCCGCGACCAGACCCTTGAGATCGGCGAGGTTCGCTTCTTCGGTAGGATCGGGATGATGGTTGGGAAAATTGCCGTCGACTTCGGCGAAGATCACATGATGCTCACCCGGCAGCAGCTTCACGAGCTTCTCGATCACCGGCCCGGCGGCGCCGTTGCCGGTGTCCCAGCCGATCCGGTACGCACCGCCCGCATAGCCCGCCATCAACCGGTCGACATAGGCGTCGATCACGTCGGCGGTCGTTACTTCGCCCGCTCCCTCGCTCCAGGCGCCCGAGGCGGCGAGCGCGGCGAGATCCTGAATGTCGTCGCCGAAAAATGGCGCGTGGGCGTGCACCATCTTGAAGCCGTTATATTCGGCGGGATTGTGGCTGCCGGTTATCTGAATGCCGCCATCGACCTCTAGCGTGGCCTCCGCGAAATAGAGCATCGGCGAGGTGCTGAGGCCGATCCGGACGACGTCGACGCCGCCGGCGGTCAAGCCGTCGACGAGTGCGGATTCGAGGTCCGGGGAGGAGTTACGGCCGTCATAGCCGACCACGACGCGCGTCCCGCCGACGGCGCGGACACGCGTGGCGAACCCGCGACCGATCGCGGTGGCATCTGTCGGGCCGAGGGCCTTCCCGACGATTCCGCGGATGTCGTATTCGCGGAGCGAGGTCGGGTCGAACTGGTGGGTCATGGAGCCTCGTGATCATCCGCTAAACGTGTGGACCATCCTACCCTCGTCATGCCGGACTTGTTCCGGTATCCACCGTTCCGCACGATCGATAGTCGTGAGTTTGCGGAGCCGTGGATGCCGGAACAAGTCCGGCATGACGGATGCTTAGTTGCGTCGCTTCAGCAACAGGTCGCGGGCGGCGTTGACGCGGCGGGTCAGGTCGGTCGAGCCGCCGCGGTCGGGGTGGACCGAGGCGATCAGGCGGCGGTGTGCGCTGCGGATCGCGTCGGCATCCGCGCTGCGGTCAACACCGAGGATCGAGCAGGCCTCGGCTTCGTCGGTCACCACGCGCCGTTCCGATCTGGGCTTCGGCTTGGGCCGGAGATAATGCCACGCCAGCCAGATGAATAAGGCGGCGACGATCCACTTCACGCCCTCGTCCTCACGCAGCCACGTCCGGCGCGCGCTCGGCAACCACTTCGGGCAACTGCAACGCGGCCATCATCTCGCGCAGTTCCTGGCGCGCGGCGACGTGCGCGAGGCCCATGCTGCCGAACGCCTTCGAATCGATCATCGTCAGGCCGGCGGGGAACATCTCGCGGTAGATCACGCGCTCGCCGAGCCCTGGAATGATCCGGAAACCGACGCGCTTCGCCAGTTGCGCCAGTGCATCCGACACGCGGCGCATGTTGCGCGCCTCGATATGCTGGAGGCGGTTGCGCAGCACGACCCAGTCGATCGTCGTGCCATCGGCGCGCGCGCGCTGCTTCCGCGCGTCCCAGATCAGTTCGGAATAGAAGCTCGGGCGCGTCACTTGGTACGTCTCGGGATCGACTTGGCCGATCAGGTCGAAGTCGACGAAGCTGTCGTTCATCGGCGTGACGAGCGTGTTCGCCAGCGCGGCGGCGGTCCGCGCGAACGGATCGTCGCGACCGGGCGTGTCGACGACGAGGAAGTCCGAACCCTCGCTCAGCGAATGCCACAGATCCTCGAACTGATCCTCGGTCTGCGCCGACAGCGTCGCGTGGCGCGGCATCGGCAGGATCGAACCGTTGCGCTTCATCGTCTCGGCGCGGTTGTCGAGATAGCGGCCGACGGTGCGCTGGCGGTGATCCAGATCGAGACAGGCGACGCGCGCTCCCTTGGCGGCGAGCGCGATGGCGACATGCACCGCGGTCGTCGACTTGCCGGTCCCGCCCTTCTCGTTGGCGAACACGATGACGTGCGTCGATACCGACGGGGCAGCGTGCGTCGAAGCGGGGGTCTGTTCGGGGCCCGTGGCCAACGCGCGTTTCCTTATTGATCGTAACTGTCACCCTTCATAGAAGCCGCGACCGCACTTATCGAGTAGGAGTTTCACGTGGACACCGTCCGGGACCTGAATGCGTTGCGCGCAAGCGTCGCTGCCTTTCGCGAGGCAGGGCAGCGTGTTGCGCTCGTCCCGACGATGGGCGCGCTCCATGCGGGCCATGTCGCGCTCATCGAGGCGGCGAAGCGACCGGGGACGAAGGTCGTCGCGTCGATCTTCGTCAATCCGATCCAGTTCGGCCCGAACGAGGACCTGTCGCGCTATCCACGGCGCGAGATGGCCGATATCCGCATGCTCAACGAAGCCGGGTGCGACCTGCTCTGGCTGCCGTCGGTCGAGACGATGTACCCCGATGGGTTCGCGACGACAGTCCGCGTCTCGGGCGTCAGCGACGGTTTCGACGGCGCCTCGCGGCCCGGCCATTTCGACGGGGTCGCGACGGTCGTGTCGAAGCTGTTCAACCAGGTCGAGCCCGATGCCGCCTATTTCGGCGAGAAGGATTACCAGCAGCTGGCGGTCATTCGCCGTTTCGTCGCCGATCTCGACTTCGCGATCGATATCGTCGGCGTACCGACGCAACGCGACGACGACGGCCTCGCGATGTCGTCGCGCAACATCTATCTCGACGACGAACAGCGCAGGCAGGCGATCGCCTTGCCGCGTGCGCTGGGCGTGGCGGCGCGCGCCATTGCCAAGGGCGAGGACGTCGGTTCGGTGCTCGAGGATGCGCGGGCGACGCTCGTCGGCGCGGGGTTCTCGATCGACTATGTTGCACTCGCCGATGCCGAGACGCTGGCCGAAAACCCGGCGGCGGATCGGCCGCGGCGGTTGCTGGCGGCGGCGCGGATGGGGGCCACCCGGCTGATCGACAACATCGCGATTGAATAGGGCGATCGGTTTGTAAAATAACGACTTTGCCTCGTTAACCATTCCGTAGCGCGACTCGCTGCAGGATGTCTCCAACGAACATTGGGGGCAGACCATGGGCAGCAGTATCACGAGCGCGGATTTTCTGATCGAGCGTCGTCTGGCGGATGCCGCGCGCGGCGATGACCGGGCGTGTTACGAACTGGGGATGGTGTATTCGACGGGGACGTCGGGTGTCGTGCTCGACCTGATCGAGGCGCACAAGTGGTTCAACCTGGCGGCGGTGTCGGGGAACATCGCCGCGCAGGAATGCCGCGCGGAGATCGCCGAGGACATGACCGCGCGGGAGATTTCGGTGGCGCAGCGCGCGGCGCGGGACTGGATGCAGTTGACGCAGCGGCGGGCTGCTTAAACCTCCATCCTCCCCGGAACGGGGAGGGGGGGACCGTTCGCCGCTTGGCGAAGGGTGGAGGGGGATCGCCGCGGGCGTAGCGTCCGTGGGGCTCGCATCACGCGGCGGGTCGTTTGGGGAAGCCCCCCTCCACCATCCTTTGGATGGTCCCCCTCCCCTTGCAGGGGAGGATTAGGCTTCCGCTTTCTTCTTCGGCGCGGCTTTCTTGGCAGGCGCCTTTTTGGCCGGAGCCTTCTTCGCCGCGGGCTTCTTGGCAGGCGCCTTCTTCTTTTTCGTCGCCGGTGCCGCCGCAGCGCGGGCGTCGATCAGCGAGGCGGCTTCCTCAAGCGTCAGTTGGTCCTTCTCGATCGACTTGGGCAAGGTCGCGTTGGTCGTGCCGTCGGTGACGTAGGCGCCGTAACGGCCCTCCATCAGCTTGATCTCCACCTCGGTACGCGGATGGTTGCCGAGGATCTTGAGCGGGGCCTGCGCGCCACGCGCGGCCCGTCCGCCGCCAGCCGCCGCCTCGGCGAGCTTCATCACCGCCGCGTTCATGCCCGTCTCGAACACGTCGGCGGTGGAAGTCAGACGCGCATATTTACCGGCATGCTTGAGATACGGACCATAGCGGCCGATCGCCGCGGTGATCGGCTCACTGGTCTCGGGATGCGTGCCGATGGTCCGTGGCAGCGACAGCAGCTTCAGCGCCCATTCGAGGTCGAGCTCGCCGATGTCCTTCGGGATCGACGCCATTTTCCGGCTCTCGCCCTCGCCGATCTGGATGTATGGGCCGAACCGTCCGGACTTGCGCTCGACCGGCAGGTTCGTCTCCGGATCGACACCGAGTGTCGACGGACCCGCATCCGCTTCGGCCTCGCCACCGGGCTGCGCGAACCGGCGAGTGTATTTGCACTCGGGATAGTTGGAGCACGCGATGAACGCGCCGAACTTGCCGCCGCGCAGCGCGAGTTGGCCCTCGCCGCAATTCGGGCAGAGCCGCGGGTCGCCGCCGTCCGCCTTGGCGGGGAACAGGTACGGCGCGAGGAAGATGTCGAGTTCCGCGGTGATCGCGGAAGGCTGTTGCTCCATCACCTCGTTGGTGCGCGGCTTGAAATCGCGCCAGAACGCGTCGAGCACCGACTGCCACTGCGCGCGGCCGCCCGAGACGTCGTCGAGTTCCTCCTCGAGCTCGGCGGTATAGTCGTAGCCGACATATTTCTCGAAGAAGCGCTCGAGGAACGCCGTCACGAGACGCCCGCTCTCCTCGGCGAAGAAGCGGTTCTTCTCGATCCGGACGTACGCGCGGTCCTTCAGCGTCTTGATGATCGACGCGTAGGTGGACGGGCGGCCGATGCCAAGCTCCTCCATCCGCTTGACCAGCGAGGCTTCCGAAAAGCGCGGCGGCGGCTGGGTGAAATGCTGCTCGGCGTCGACCTTTTTCTTGGCGGGCGAATCGCCTTCGCGCATCCGCGGCAGGCGGCGGGCGTCCTCGTCGGCGGAATCGTCCGACCCTTCCTCGTACAGCGCGAGGTAGCCGGGGAAGAGCACGACCTGGCCCGTAGCGCGCAGGATGTTGCGGCCGGTGCCGTCGGTCATCTCGACCGTGGTGCGCTCCATCCGCGCCGACGCCATCTGGCTGGCCAGCGCGCGCTTGAAGATCAGGTCGTAGAGACGGGCGTGATCGCCGCCGCCGGCCTTGTCCTTGCCGAAATCGGTGGGGCGGATGGCTTCGTGCGCTTCCTGCGCGTTCTTTGCCTTCGACTGGTACTGGCGAGGCTTGTCGGGGACATAGCTCGCGTCGAAGCGGTTCGCGACGGCGAGACGTGCGGCCGAAATCGCGCTGCCGTCCATCTGCACGCCGTCGGTACGCATGTACGTGATCGCGCCGTCCTCGTAGAGGCCCTGCGCGATCCGCATCGTGTGATCGGCCGAGAAACCGAGCTTCCGCGAGGCTTCCTGCTGGAGCGTCGAGGTCGTGAACGGCGGCGGCGGGTTGCGACCGGCGGGCTTGGTCTCGACCGACTGGACCGAGAAATTGCCGTCTAGCACCGCCTGCTTGGCGCGCAGGGCATCGCCCTCGTTGCCGATCGAGAGGCGGTCGAGCTTGGCGCCCTCGAACTGCGTCAGCCGCGCGGTGAACGCGGTGCCGTCATGCTCCATATCGGCCGTCACCGACCAATATTCCTGCGGCTTGAAGACGTCGATCTCGCGCTCGCGCTGGACGATCAGGCGGAGCGAGACGGACTGGACGCGGCCGGCGGACTTGGCGCCGGGCAGCTTGCGCCACAGCACCGGCGAGAGCGTGAAGCCGACGAGGTAATCGAGCGCGCGGCGGGCGCGGTAGGCGTCGATCAGGTCGTCGTCGAGCTCGCGCGGGTTCTTCATCGCCTCGGTCACGGTCGCCTTGGTGATCGCGTTGAAGGTGACCCGCTCGACCTCCTTGGGGAGAGCCTTACGTGCGCGCAGCACCTCGCGGACGTGCCATGAAATCGCCTCGCCCTCGCGATCCGGATCGGTCGCGAGGATCAGTCGGTCGGCGACCTTGGCGAGATCGGTGATCGCCTTCAGCTGCTTCGATTTGTCCGCATAATTCTCCCACGTCATCGCGAACGCATCGTCGGGATCCACCGAGCCGTCCTTGGGCGGCAGATCGCGGACATGGCCGTAGCTGGCCAGCACGCGGTAGTCCGAACCGAGATACTTCTCGATGGTTTTGGCCTTGGCGGGCGATTCGACGATGACAAGCTGCATGAGAAAACCGGGGTCCTTACGTGTACGCGTACGAGGGTGGCGGCGTCGGGGTGGGCGCGTCAACCCGGAGTGGGTTCGGAGTGAAGTATAGAAAGTGCAGACGCTCGCACGGGTTTTCCAGAGGGGATCCGTGTTCGTTTGTCATGAAGCAGTGTGCGTCACCAGCCGTCGATGCGGTCGGCGACGATGCGGACAGGGCAGGTGTGCGACCAGGCATTGCGGCGGCATGCACGATTGGGGGCGTGTAGGACAGCGGTGGCGGGTTGCGCCCAATTGCGGACATACACCGTTGCCGCAGTGCTTCTTTAAACCCACGTCATACCGCAACATGCTGGCGGCCTAATTCGTAAGACCGTGAGCGAGTAAATAGTCTAGGTGGACCCATTAGAGTAAACGTGGCAATCTGATGGTTGGGATCTAAATCTGCATCTAAATCTGCAAGGTGCCTCATGCTACTGGTTATTCTTATTAGACTGGCTGCGCTGCAAATTGCCTTTATTGCTGAACCATCCGATATTCTTGCGAGCCGAGCAGTTGCGGGCAAAAGCGAGTACGCCAATATATTCAGGACGGTCCGCTATTTCGAAGAATCCGACGAAAGAGCAAACCTTCTGCCGGAAGCTACGCTGGAAAATCTGAACGTCCCTCCTTCCCATCCGGATAGGCGGCGGCTCTTCAGGAATGTGCCCGGCTCAGGCGTTATTGTCGAAAATCATATCGTGCGCATGACGCTCGCACGAATATCTGCGAATCGCGCGACTGTTGATGCGAGGAAGTGGACAATCGTTTACTATTATAATGCCAACGGCGACCGTATCACTGAAAAGCCCGTAAACATTTTTGACCGACTTGAGCTTGTGCGGGAAAATGGCAGGTGGCTTATCCAGTCCGTCGCTCGCAGGATCCGGTAGTCATTGATTGGGCTTGGCCACGGCGGGTTTCCAACAATTCCGGACATCCCGCTTCCGCCCACTTGCGGACCTTCGCACAATCACTCAACCTCTCGCTGGAGAACGCCACGAGGGAACTGAGCATGCAAGCGGTTCGGCAAATTATCGGTGCGACGGGCCTGATCTTTACCGCGATCTTTGCCGCATCCTACTGGAAACTAATTGATATCGGCCCGACCCTCGAAAACGGCGTTATGATCTGCTTCATGACGACGCTGCTTGCGCTTACGGCAGTCGAGTGGATTATTGCGAAGAAAGCCCGCGTCTGAAGCACGTAGCGAACGGCAGCATTCCACCACAACAGACGACGGGTGTGAATGACGGCCCCGAATCGAACGGAGGACCTTCGGACTGAACCGATGCTCTACCCCTGCTGAGCTACGCGCCACCCACGTATCTCGCCTACCCGATCGAACGGTAGCTATCCAGCATCGGCTACCCAAAAGCCGCCAGTCCGCAATCCACCCAATTCCGTCATCCTGACGAAAGTCAGGATCCAGAGTTTCGGGCGGTACCGCTCGTGGCTCTGGATCCCGGATCAAGTCCGGGATGACGCTTGGGGAGGGCACGTCATCTTCCTTTCAACTGCGACATTGATGGCGATTAGGCGAGGCCTTCGCGATAGGCTGGGCCCGTTACGCCAAACTTACCCGCCCGCCGGCATGGCGCTCCAGCCGGCCGCCGAGTTCGAGTTCGAGCAGGACCGTTTGCACCACGGCCGGGGTCAAATGCGACTGGCGGAGGAGTTCGTCGATCGTGACGGGGATGGGGCCGAGCAGGTCCGTGATCCGGCGGCGGTCGGTGTCGGACGCGTCTTCGGGCGGGGCCGAGGCATAGGCGTCGATCGGCGCGCGGACCGAGCGGAGGTCGAACGGGCGGATCTGTTCGAGGATGTCGGCGGCGGATTGCACCAGGGTTGCACCCTCGCGGATCAGCAGGTTGCAGCCTTGCGCGCGCGGGTCGAGCGGGCTGCCCGGGACGGCCATGACTTCGCGGCCGGATTCGTTCGCAAGCCTTGCGGTGATGAGCGAGCCGGATTTGGGGACGGCTTCGACCACGACCGTGCCGATCGCGAGGCCGGCGATGATGCGGTTGCGCGAGGGGAAGTTGCGCGCTTTCGGCTCGGTGCCGGGGGGCTGTTCGGCAAGCAGCAGGCCGTCGCTGGCGATGCGCTCCTGCAACGCGGTGTTGTCGGGCGGGTAGGCGATGTCGATGCCGCTGGCGATGACGCCGATCGTGCCGCCGCTGCTGCCACCGCCCCCGATCTGGCCGAGCGCGCCTATGTGCGCGGCGGTGTCGATGCCGCGCGCAAGGCCGGAGACGATCGTCGTGCCTTCCTCGGCCAGCTCCAGCGCGAGTTGGCGGGCAAAGCGGCAGGCGGCGGCCGACGCATTGCGTGCGCCGACCATCGCGATGCAGGGACGGGTGGCGTGCGCGAGGTCGCCGCGAAAGATGAGGGCGGGCGGGGCGGTCTCGATCTCGGCGAGCAGGCGGGGATAGTCGGGGTCGTCGACGAAAAGGTAGCGCGCGCCGAGCCTTGCGGTGGCGGCCATTTCTCGTTCGGCGACCGCGGCATCGGCGATCCTGGGCACGCGGCCGCCGCCGCGCTGGGCGAGCATGGGGAGGGCTTCGATGGCGGCGTCGGCGCTGCCGAAACGGGCGATGAGCTGGCGATAGGTGACCGGTCCGATCCCGGTCGTGCGGATAAGCCGAAGTCGTGAGACGGTCGGGTCAGCCACTCTTTTGCCGGTTGGAGCCGATCCGCGGCTCGGTGCCGGCGAACAGCCGCTCGACGTTCTCGCGGTGCTTCCACAGGACGATCAGCGCGAGCGCGAGGAGCAGCAGGACGAGGTCGAACCGGCCGAACAAGGCGGCTGCGAACGGTGCACTGAGGGCCGCGGCGATGCCAGCGACCGAGGATATGCGGAGCGCTCCGAGCAGCCCGAGCCAGACGACCGCATAGACCAGCCCAAGCGGCCAGTGCAGCGCGACGACGATGCCCATCAGCGTGGCGACGCCCTTGCCGCCCTTGAACTTCAGCCAGACGGGGTAGCAATGGCCGATGAAGGCACCGGCGGCCGCGAGCAGTGCGTTACCGGGGAACAGGTGCGCGACCAGCAGCACGGCGACCGCGCCCTTAGCCATGTCGAGCAGCAACGTCGCGGCGGCGAGGCCCTTGCGCCCGGTCCGCAGGACGTTGGTGGCGCCGATATTACCCGAGCCGATCGTGCGCAGATCGCCCGCGCCGGCGGCCCGTGTGAGGAGCACGCCAAACGGGATCGCGCCGAGCAGATAGCTGAGCACGAGCGATAGCGTGGGCGCGACCCAGAGAATTTCAGTCTGCAAGAATGTCCCCCGTTCCTGGCGCCACTATAAACGACGCGGGGCGGACGGCAAACAGCCTAAACCGGCGGCCGAACCCGCGTCCGAAACCGGCGGCCGGACGTGGCGGCCGGTTTCGGGGGGCGTCGGTAGATCGGCCGCGATGTGGTCCGCTGTCCTCCCGCGCGCGCCGGCCTGCCCGTTTCGGTCGCCCGGACGGGTTACAGGCGCAGACCGAGCCCGATCCCGAACACCAGCGGATCGAGGCTGATCCCGACGCGCTGCGTGCCGATCGCGGTCGTGCGCAGCCGGGCCTTGGTATCGATGTCGATGTATTTGACGTCGAGGTTGACGAAGACCTTGGGCGTGATGTCGAAATCCACGCCGGCCTGCGCCGCCCAGCCGAAGCTGTCCTTCATGTGGACCTGGGTCAATCCCACCGCGCTTTGCAGGCCGGCCGACGCCTTCTCGTTCCAGAAGATCGTGTAGTTGACGCCGGCGCCGACATAGGGCCGCACCGCGCCGCGCGGATTGAAGTGATATTGCGCGGTCAGCGTCGGGGGCAGCACCCAGGTCGAGGCGAGCTTGCCGATCGATCCGGTCGTGCCCGTCTTGCCGCTCGCCTGGTGCTTGGTGGTCGCGGCGATCAGTTCGAAGCCGATATGGTCGGTCGCCATGTAGGTGGCGTCGATCTCGGGCATGACGCTGTTGTTAACGCGGACATGCTCGCCGGGGAAACTGGGAAGGATGCTGCCCGAACGCTCGTTGGGCGCGACGAGGATCGCCCGAACCCGGACCAGCACGTCGCCGGCCTGGATGCCGCGGCGGATCGAAGCGGGGGCTGCCGTCGGGGTGGCGTCCGATGCGGTCGTGGCCTGTACCGCGTCCTGCGCGGTTGCCGGGGTGACGATTGCGGTGGCGGCGACGATTGCGCCAAGAAAAATGCCACCGATCGAAGAATAGGTCATTGCGAACTCCTGCCTTGTTGAGCGGGGACTAGGCGGGGTCGGCGCGGACGACCTTGATCGGGGCCAAAGGCGGGTTTGACGCGGATCAAAGACCGGCGCGGCGGTCGCGGCGCACGACGGCGTCATGTGGTCCTATCATCCAGATCTGCTCGCCCGGCCGGTGCCGCGCTATACCAGCTATCCCACCGCGGCCGAGTTCGGCGAGGCCGTGACGGCGCGCGACATGGCCGACGCGCTCGACGCGATTCCCGACGACGCGCCGATCTCGCTGTATCTGCACATCCCCTATTGCCGGGAGATTTGCTGGTATTGCGGGTGCAACACCGGCGCGGCCAACCGCGCGTCGCGGCTGTCCGCCTATATGGCGCGGCTGGAGGAGGAGATCGCGCTGGTCGCGGGCCAGCTGGCGGGCAGGGGGCGGGTCGGACGGATCGCGTTTGGCGGGGGCAGTCCCAACGCGCTCTCGCCGGCCGTGTTCGCCGGACTGGCCGCGGGCGTGCGGCGCGCGTTCCGCTGCGACGATCCGGTGCTGTCGGTCGAGATCGACCCGCGCGGCTTCGACGCGGACTGGGCGGCGGTGATCGCCGCGACCGGCGTGTCGCGGGTCAGCCTGGGCGTGCAGACGCTGGACCCGGCGGTGCAGGCGGCGATCGGGCGGGTGCAGCCGGCGGCGGTGATCCACCAAACGGTCGCGCTGCTGCGCGAGGCGGGGGTGGGCTCGATCAACTTCGACCTGATGTACGGCCTGCCGGGGCAATCCGAGGCGAGCCTGCTGGACAGCCTGCGCGACAGCATCGCGATGCGGCCGGATCGGCTGGCGGTGTTCGGCTATGCGCATGTCCCGCACCTGGTGCCGCGGCAGCGACGGATCGACGATAGCCGATTGGCCGACGTCGCATCGCGGTTCGCGCAGGCTGCGCTCGCCTACGAGATGCTGACCGATGCGGGCTATGTCGCGGTCGGCTTCGATCATTTCGCGCTGCCCGGCGACGCCCTGGCGCAGGCCAGCGAGGCGGGCACGCTGCGCCGCAATTTCCAGGGCTTTACCGAGGATCCGGCGGAGATCCTGATCGGGCTCGGCGCGAGTGCGATCAGCGAATTTCCGGGCGCGCTGCTCCACAACGAAAAGAACACCGGGCGGTATGGCATGCGGATCGACGCGGGCGGCTTTGCGACCACGCGCGGCCTGCACCGCACCGCCGAGGACCAGGTTCGCGGGCGCGCGATCGAGGCGATCCTGACGCGCGGCATGGCGGATCTCGGGCCGATCGTCGGTGGGGAGGCGATCCGCGCGCAGCTCGCGCCGTTCGAACGCGAGGGGCTGATCCGGTGGGAGGGCAGCATGCTGCGGCTTGCCGATGCGGCGCGGCCCTATGCGCGGACGATCGCCTGCGCCTTCGATGCCTATCGGCAGGCGGCTCCCGGGCGCTTCAGCAGTGCCGTCTGACCGGTTGGTACCCGCACGCTGTTCGGCGTGCGCGGTCCGGGACACCGCCTTGTGCGCAGTGCTCGACGACGACGGGCTGGCGGCGCTCAACGCGGCGGGGCGGCGGCGGACGGTGCCGGCGGGCCAGGTCCTGATGTGGGAGGGCGATCGGAGCCTCGTTTGCGCCACACTGGTCGCCGGCGTGCTCAAGATCGTGCGCAGCGGGCCGGATGGCAGCACCCATATCGTCGGCCTGCTGTTCCCCGGCGATTTCGTCGGCCAGGTGTTCGGCGGCCAGGTGTTCGACGAGCGGGCGAGCGAGACGATCCAGGCGCTGGGCGAGGCGGACCTGTGCGTCTATCCGCGGGCCGCACTCCAGCAGGCCTGCGATCGCCAACCGGCGGTCGAGCGCCTGTTGCTGCACCGCGCGCTCGCGACGTTGAACGAAGCGCGCGCGTGGATGCTGATGCTCGGCCGCAAGGATGCCTCCGCGAAGATCGCGACCTTCCTGATCGACATGGCGCGGCGAATGGGCGCGTCCGGGCCTGCGACGCACCAGGGGGCCGTCCGGTTCGACCTGCCGATGAGCCGGTCCGACATCGGTGCCGCGTTGGCGCTGACCATCGAGACGGTCAGCCGCCAGATGACGGCGCTTCGCTGTGTGGGGATCATCGCGCTCCCCGGCGGTCGGGCGGTCGAGATCCTCGACCGGGCGCGGTTGCAGGCGCGCGCGGCGGCCTAGGCCGCGCTGCGAAGGTCGGCGGCGGCGCGCGACAGCCCGAGATCGAGGCGCTTGGTGCACAACGCCGTCAGCGCCGGGCGGTGGCTGACGACGATCAGCCCCTGGCCGGTGTCCGCGAGCCGCCGCACGAGCCGTTCCGCCAGCAGCGCTTCGGTCGCGCCATCCAGCCCTTCGGTCGGCTCGTCGAGCAGCAGCCACGGCGCGGTCGCGCAATAGGCACGGGCGACGGCAAGTCGGCGCCGCTCGCCCCCCGACAGGCGGGCGCCGTTCTCGCCGATCCAGCTATCCATGCCGCGATCGAGCGCGCGAACGCGGTCGTCGAGGACCGCGTCGTGCAGCGCGCGCCACAACACCGCTTCGTCCGCGTGCGGGTTCGCCAGCAGCAGGTTGTCGCGCACCGTGCCCGATAGCAGCAGCGCGTCCTGTGGGGCCCAGGCAAGGGTGCTGCGCAACGTAGCGGGTGGGATCGTCGCCACGTCGACGCCGCCCAGCCAGATCCGGTTCGGCTCGCAGGGGCGCAAACCGAGCATCTGTTCGACGAGCGTCGTCTTGCCGCTTCCCGAGGGGCCGACCAGTGCCAGCCGCTCGCCGGCCGCGACGCGACACGCGGCCGCCGCCACGACGAAGCTAAGCGACGCGGGACCGTTCTCTGCGACTGCGTGCTCCCGATCCGCGGGAGTATGCACCAAGGGCAAGGCCAGGATGTCGTCGAGCCGGTCCTGTGCCTCGGCGGTGCGTGTGCGATCGATCATCGCGCGCAGCAGGGGGGCGGCGGCATCGATCGTCATCGCCGCCGCCAGCGCGGCGAGCGCGGCGCCGGGCGCGCCCGATCCTGCCGACAGCATCACCGCGGACGCTGTCGCGAACCCGACGGCGCTGGCATGCAGCAGGTCGAGCCAACCCGCGGCCTTGGCATGCGCGCGTTGCGCCGCGGCGAGCTCCCGGCCTTGCGCGTCGATCAGGCCGGCGGCCCAGGATTCCAGTCCGAAACAGCGGAGTTCGGGCGCCGCATCGGCAAGGCTCGAAAACGTCTCGCGCAGGCGGCCGGCAGCCTGTTGCACGGCGCGGCCCGGTGCCGCGAGCCGGTCCGACGCGAGGCGCCCGACGACCAGCAGCGCGATCATGCATCCGCCGGTCGCGGCGGCGGCGGCGATACCGCCGAGCCAGATCAGGCTCAGCCCGGACGCGAGCGCCGCGGCAACGCCCCAGGGAGCAGAAATCCGCACGAACCGCGTCTCGATCGCGTCGACATCGCCGATCATCCGCGCGGTCGCTTCACCGGTCGTGAAGGCGAGCGCCGTGGTCGCGGGCAAGGCGACGAGTGCGCGGAACAGCGTCGGCCTGATCCGTGCGAGCGCGCCGAACGCGGCCTCGTGGCTGGCCAGCCGTTCGCCGTAGCGTGCCCCGGTCCGGACGATCGCCAGCAGGCGGATGCCCGCGCTCGGCAGCATGTAGTTGAACGCCAGCACCGCCGCGGGGCCGGCCAGACCGGCGATGGCGGCGCCGGTGATGAACCACCCCGACAGGCCGAGCAGCACGACCGAGGCCGCCGCCACCAGCATCGCACAGAGCCGCGCGCGTCGCAGCAGCGGTCGCTGGCGGCGCCGCTCCCCGGCGATCAGCGTTTCGAGATTCGGGGTTTGGGGACGCTCAATCTCGCGACGGGCGGTTTCAAGACGGGCGGTCATGCCGGTTCTCCCAGGCGGACGACATGATCGGCGATCGCCGCCAGTCGTTCGCTATGCGTCGCGATCAGCGTGGTACGCCCGCGACAGGCGGCCGCGATCGTCGCGATCAGCGCAGTTTCGGAGTCGCGATCGAGATGCGCGGTCGGTTCGTCGAGCAGCAGGATCGGCGCGGGTTTCAACAGCGCGCGCGCCAGCGCGATCCGCCGGCGCTCGCCCCCCGACAGCCCGCTGCCGCGCGCGTCGAGGACATAATCCAGGCCACCCGGCCGCGTTGCCAGCACGCCGGACAGGCCGACCCGGCGGACGACCTCGTCGATGTCGCGGTCCGTTGCGGCGGGCCAAGCGAGCCGCAGCGTGTCGCGGATCGTACCCGCGACGATCAGCGGATGCTGTCCGGCCCAGGAGGCGAGCGCGGCCAGCGAGGCGCCGGCCGGGACCGCAACGCCGTCCACGCGAACGGTTCCGGCGCTGAGCGGCGCGAGGCCGAGCAGCAGGTGGAGCAGGCTGGACTTGCCGCTGCCCGAGGGGCCGAGCAGCGCGACGACTCGTCCGGCGGGCACCGTGAACGACAGTGCGTCCACGGCGGCGCGATCCTCACCTGGATAGCGGATCGTGACCGCGTCGAAGGCGATGGCAATCGAGCCGAGCGGTATGGCGACCGGCGTCGTGGCGACGGCGACCGGCAAGGCGGAAAGCCGGTCCGCCGCGGTCTCGGCAGCCTGTTTGTCGTGATAGGCGGCGGCGAGCCGGCGCATCGGCGCATAGAATTCCGGGGCCAGCGCCAGCACGAAGACCGCACGCCCGAGATCGAGTTGCTCGGGGACCGGGAACGGCCGGAGGTGCAGCAGGTTGAACCCGCAATAGACCGCGACCAGCGCGACCGACAGCGCGGCGAAGAATTCCAGCGATCCCGACGACAGGAAGGCGACGCGAAGGACTCGCATCGTGCGTGCGGCGAGGTCCTCCGCGGATCGTCCGATCGCCTCGGTTTCGCGGTCCTCGGCGCGGAAGGCGAGGATGATCGGCAGCGCCCGCACGCGATCGGCGAAGTGGCTGGTCAACCGCGCGAGCGCCACGAACTGGCGGCGCGACTGGTCGGCCGCGGCGCCACCGGCCAGGATCATCGCGACGACGAACGGCGCCAGCGTGCCGATCAGGATCACCGCCGCGATCGGGCTGGCGATCGCGGTCGCCGCCAGGACGAGCAACGGGGCGACCGCGCCGGCTTTGCGCGCCGGCAGGAACCGGGCGACATACCCGTCCAGCGCCTCCACCTCGTCTACGACGGCGCTCATGAATCCACCCGTCGTGATCCGGGACGCGGGATCGCGGTGGAGCGCCGCCGCGACGATCCGGCGGCGCAACCGGGTCTTGGCGTGCTCGGCTCCGGCCGCACCGCTGCGGGTGGCCAGCATCGCGAACAGCCCGCGGACGCATTCCGACACGGCGATGAGCGCTGCCCATGGCAGCACGGCGATGAGCGCCGCCCAGGGCAGCACGGCGACCGGGCCCGCTTGCCCTGCCTGCACCGCGACGATCGCACCGGCGAGGCCGGCCGCGAAGCCGATCGCGGCGACGCTGTCGACCAGCAACAGGCCGGTGGCGGTGCCGACGCGGCCACCGTCGGCGACGGTCGCCTTCAGCCAGCGCGTGCGCGCTCGCGTGGCGGTCCGGCTCGCCGCCGTGCCGATCGGGCCCGGCCCGTCTTGTGTTAGCGCGTTCATGGACCGGCTTTCGCGCGGCGACGTTCGTGCGGTCTTTGATCGCGGTCAATGTTCGGTCCGGCGTCCGCACCTATCGCCGACATCGACCCGGCACCTCGACGGGTAGGAGACCGACCATGGACCTTGGGGTCATCGACCTGTCGCGGCTGCAATTCGCGCTGACAGCATTGTATCATTTCCTATTCGTGCCGCTGACGCTGGGCCTGTCGATGATGCTGGTCATCATGGAATCGGTCTACGTCATGACCAACCGGCCGATCTGGCGAGTCATCACGCGGTTCTGGGGTCGGATCTTCGCGATCAACTTCGTGCTGGGCGTCGCCACCGGGCTGACGATGGAATTCCAGTTCGGCATGAACTGGTCCTATTTCTCGCATTATGTCGGCGACATCTTCGGTGCGCCGCTGGCGATCGAGGGGTTGATGGCGTTCTTCCTGGAGGCGACGTTCGTCGGCATCATGTTCTTCGGCTGGGATCGCCTGTCGAAGCTCGGCCATCTGATCGTCACGTTCATGGTCGCGCTCGGCACCAATCTGTCGGCGTTGTGGATCCTGGTCGCCAATGGCTGGATGCAGAACCCGACCGGTGCGGTGTTCAACACCGACACGATGCGGATGGAAGTGACCGATTTCGGCGCGGTGCTGTTCAACCCGATCGCGCAGGCAAAGTTCGTCCATACCGTCAGCGCGGGCTATGTCTGCGCGTCGGTGGTCGTGCTCGGCATCTCTGCCTTCTACCTGCTCAAGGGCCGCTATGTCGGTGTGGCACGCCGTTCGATGACGGTGGCCGCGGCGTTCGGGCTGGCGGCGTCGCTGTCGGTCGTCATCCTCGGCGACGAGAGCGGCTATGCGCTCACCGACAACCAGAAGATGAAGCTCGCCGCGATCGAGGCCGCTTGGCACACCGCGCCCGCGCCCGCCGGCCTGACGCTGTTCGGCGTGCCCGACGTTGCCGCGCGCGAGACCCGGTACGAGGTGCAGGTCCCGTGGATATTGGGGCTGATCGCGACGCGCAGCCTGGACGGCACGGTGACCGGCATGTCCGAGCTGGTGCTGAAGGCGCAGGAGCGGATCACCTCGGGCGTTGTCGCCTATGACGCGGTCGAGCATCTGAAGACCAATCCGACCGATATCGTGCAGCGCGCGCGGTTCGAGGCGCACAAGCGCGACCTCGGCTATGCGCTGTTGCTGAAGGCGCATGTCGCCGATCCGCGACAAGCCAGCGCGCAGTTGATCGCATCGACTGCGTGGGACGTGGTCCCCAACGTGCCGCTGATGTTCTGGTCGTTCCGGATCATGGCGGCGATCGGCTTTGTCATGATCGCGCTGTTCTGCACGGCGTTCGTGCTGACCTCGCTCAGGCTGCACACGCAGACCCGCTGGTTCCTGAAGCTGGCGGTGCTGGCGATCCCGCTGCCCTGGGTCGCGATCGAACTGGGCTGGGTGCTGGCCGAGGTCGGACGTCAGCCCTGGGCGATCGACGGCGTGTTGCCGACCTTCCTCGCCGCCTCGTCGCTGACGCGCGGCGCGCTGTGGACGACGATCGTCGGGTTCACCGTGATCTATGGCACGCTGGCGGTGATCGAGGTCAGGCTGATTTTGCAGACGATCCGCAAGGGACCGTTCGAGCATGACGACACGCCACGGCCGGTGCCCGATGCGATTGGCCCCGCCGGTCCTACGGTTCCGGTCGGTCCCGTCGCGGATGCCGCCATGCCCGTGCCCGCAATCGCCTGACAGGAGACACGACGATGTTCGATTATGAAATGCTCCGGGTCCTGTGGTGGGGGCTGCTGGGCGTCCTGCTGATCGCCTTCGCGCTGACCGACGGGTTCGACCTGGGCGTCGCCGCCCTCCTGCCGTTCGTCGCGAAGACCGATTCGGAACGCCGGATGGTCATCAACTCGGTCGGCCCGACATGGGAGGGAAACCAGGTCTGGTTCATCCTCGGCGGCGGCGCGATCTTCGCGGCCTGGCCGTTCGTCTACGCGGTCAGTTTCTCGGGCTTCTACCTGGCGATGTTCCTCGTGCTGGCGTCGCTGATCCTGCGGCCCGTCGGGTTCAAATACCGCTCGAAGCGGCCGGACCCGGTATGGCGGTCGGCGTGGGACTGGGCGTTGTTCGTCGGCGGGATCGTGCCTGCGCTGGTCTTCGGCGTGGCGGTCGGCAACGTGCTGGCGGGCGCGCCGTTCCGGCTGGACAGCGATCTGCGCGCGTTCTTCGACGGCAGTTTCTTCGGGTTGTTCACGCCGTTCACGCTGGTCTGCGGGCTGCTGTCGGTGGCGATGCTCGCGTTGCACGGCAGCGCGTGGCTGGCGATCAAGATCGAACGCGGCGCCGTCCATGACCGCGCCACGCGGTTCGGCACCGTCGCCGGTCTGGCGTCGATCCTGTTGTTCGCGGCGGGCTGGGCGTTCGTCGCCTGGACCAATATCGGGTTCCGCATCGTCGGCGCGGTGGCCCCGATGGCACCGTCCAACCCGCTGCGCACCACCAGCGAGATCGCGGCGGGCGCGTGGCTCGCCAACTACGCGGTCCATCCGTGGATGCTGGTCGCGCCGGTCCTGGGCTTCGGCGGCGCAGTGATCGCGCTGGTCGGCATCCGGCGTCGCTGGGAAGCCGCCGCACTGGCCGGGTCGTCGGCGTCCGCGATCGGCATCATCGCGACCGTCGGCCTTTCGATGTTCCCCTACATCCTGCCGTCGAGCATCGATGCGCATTCCAGCCTGACGGTGTGGAACGCATCGTCCTCGTCCAAGACGCTCGGCATCATGCTGTTCGTCACCGCGGTCTTCCTGCCGCTGGTCCTCGCCTACACCGCCTGGGCCTACAAGGTGATGTTCGGCCGCGTAACGATGGACGAGGTCGCGACGAACCGCGACTTCTACTGACCGGACTTCACATCGGGAGAATGAGCATGTGGTATTTTACCTGGGTCCTCGGCCTCGGCCTCGCGGTCGGCTTCGGCGTCCTCAACGGCATGTGGCACGAATTTCACCTGCCGATCGAGGACGACGAGGGGGAGACTCCCGTAACCCCGTGATCGTGCGGGTGTGGTCAAGGCTGCGAATTGATGACCGCTATTGATGCGGTAAGGGCTATGGCTCGCGGTCATGCTCGCTTTGACCATCTGCGCCGATTGTGCGGTTCGCGACCAGGCGTTGTGCGCTAGCCTCACGAACAGCGAGCTGAGCGCGCTCAATACGATCGGGCGCAAGCAGATCGTCCGCCGCGGCGAGACCGTGATCTGGGCGGGCGACGAGAGCATCATCTGCGCCAACCTGTTGTCCGGCGTGCTTAAACTCGTCGCGTCGACGCCGGACGGACGCGAACAGATCGTCGGCCTGCTGTATCCGTCGGATTTCGTCGGCCAGGCGTATGAGGGGCGCGCGGACTTCACGATCACCGCGCTGACCGATTCGGAACTGTGCATATTTCCGCGCTCCGCGTTCGAACGCGTGCTCGGCAATCATGCGAGAATGGAGCGGTTGCTGCTCCAGCGGACGCTGGCCGCCCTCAACGATGCGCGCGCAAGGATACTGACGCTCGCCAGGACGTCGGCGTCGGAGAAGATCGCGGGCTTCCTGGTCGACATGACGTCGCGCGCCGCGTCGAGCGGCTGTCGCGCGAGCGCGAACGGGCCGGTGACGTTCGACCTGCCGCTGTCGCGCGGCCAGATCGCCGACATACTCGGCCTGACGATCGAAACCGTCAGTCGCCAGATGACTCACCTGAAGGGCGCGGGCATCATCCGGCTGCCCGGCGGGCGGGCGATCACGATCGCCGATCCCGACGCCCTCGAAGCCCGCGCCGTCGCTGCCTAGCCCGAGGCGGCCGGCGGTGCGCTCCCTTCGTCGGCCGGATTGACGGGGACGCCCAGGCCTAGAACTGCCCGCCGATATTGAAGGTGATCAGCTTGCTGTCGTCGCCGGGCGCTTTCAGCAGCGCCTTGGCGAGATCGATCCGCAGCGGGCCGAACGGCGAGGTCCAGTTGACGCCGACGCCGACCGACAGACGCGGGCTCGCGGTGTTGCCCGAATAGGTCTCCTTATAGGTGCCGAGCGCGTAGGTGTACGGCGTGCCGGTGTTGGTGGTCGTGCTGGCGCCTGCGGTATCGAGATACAGCAGGTTGCCCGAGCCGTCGGTATATTGGCGCGTCCCCGCGACGCAGGCGACCGACGCGGTGTTGGCGGCGGCGCAGGTGTCGACCAGCGTCGGCGTCTTGCCGCCGAACACCGCACCGACATCCATGTAGATCGACGGACGCAGGCCGAGTTCGCGCGCGCCGGCGCCGAGCGGGAGTTCGAGTTCGAGGCGCGCCTGGTAATAGGTCGTGCCGCCGAGCGCGGTCTGTGTGGTCGTGCTGCTGCTGTTCGACAGCGTCGCCGGCACCGTGGTCTTATCGTAATAGGTGCGCGTCACGCGCGGGCCGACACCGCGAATGTCGAAGCCGCGCATCTGCGGGTCGCCGAGATAGAAGCGGTCGGTCAGCCGGACGTCCTGGCCGAGCCCCTTGATATAGCCGCCCTCCGCATGCGCCGACAGGATGAAGCTGGAACCGAGGTTCATGTACTTGGTGTAGTTGGCGGAGCTGCGGATATATTTGGTATCGCCGCCGAGCCCGGCGAAATCCTGGCTGACGCTGAACTTGCTGCCCTTGGTCGGGCGCGTTCGGCTGCTGGTATTGTCGAACATCAGCGAATAGCCGATCGACGAGGTCCAGCGATTGCCGACCGCGTCGCACAGATACGTGCCGGCGATCCCGGGGTCGCAGACGCCGTTGGTGTAATAGGTGTCGGCGTCGAGCGTGACCTGGTCGTAGGACAGCCCGTAGCGCGCGGTGGCGGACCAATATTCGGTGAGCGGCACCGCGGCGCGAACCTGAAACCCGGTCGAGACCTGCTCGTAGGTGGTATCGTTGCTGTCGCCGGTGGTGCTGTACGAGCTGTAATCGCGGCGGAAGATGTCGCCACCGAGCGCGATGTTGGTATCGAACAGATACGGTTCGGTGAAGCCGAGATTGACCGATTTCGAATAGCTCGAATAGCTGACGCCGGCACGCAGCTCCTGGCCCATGCCGCGGAAATTGCGCTGCGTGATGTTGGCCTGCGCGATGAAGCTTTCGAGGCTCGAATAGCCCGCCGACAGCTGCAGTTCGCCGCTCGGTTTCTCTTCGAGGCTGGTCTCCAGGATCACGCGGTCGGGGGCCGAACCCGGCAATTGCTTGATCGCCATCTTGTCCTGGAAATAGCCGAGCGAATTGATCCGGTCCTCCGAGCGTTTCACCTGGAAGCTGTTGAACGCGTCGCCCTCGGCGAGGCGGATCTCGCGGCGGACGACCTTGTCCTTGGTCTGCGTGTTGCCGTTGATCTCGACGCGCTCGACATAGGTGCGCTTGGCTTCCGCGATGTTGAAATTGACGCCCATCGTCAGCGTGTCGGCGTCCTTCTGGAACTCCGGATTCACCTCGGAGAAGGCGTAACCGAACAGGCCCGCGGTCTGGCTGAGGTTGTCGACCGAATCCTCGACGAGCTTGGCATTGTACCAGTCGCCCTTCTTGAGCGGCAGCGTGGCGGCGAGCTTCTTGCTGTCGAAGTCGCGGATCTGGCTGTCGACGCTGACGTCGCCGAATTTATAGCGTTTTCCCTCCTCCACCACATAGGTGATGATGAAGTCCTTCTTGTCGGGCGTCAGTTCGGCGATCGCGGAGGTGACGCGGAAATCGGCATAGCCCTGCGTCAGGTAGAATTGCCGGAGCTTCTGCTGGTCGTAGCTCAACCGGTCCTGGTCGTAGCTGGTCGCCCAGGACAGCAAGCGGCTGATACGCGCCTGCTTGGTCGCCATCTGCGCGCGGATCTGGGCGTCGGAGAAGACCGTGTTGCCGAGGATGTTGATCTGGCGGACTTTCGACTTGGGCCCTTCGCTGACGACGAAGACGACGTCGACGCGGTTCTGGTCGAGGTTCACCATCTTCGGATCGATCACCGCGCCGAACCGGCCCTGGCGTCGATAGAGCTCCAGGATGCGTGCGATATCCTGGCGGACCGCGGTGCGCGTGAAGATCTGGCGCGGGGCGAGCTTGATCTCCTTGGTGATCTTGTCGCTTTTCAGCGCCTTGTTACCCTCGATCAGGACGCGGTTGATGATCGGGTTCTCGCGCACGCGCACGACGATGTTGCCATCCGCGACGCCGGCGATCGAATAGTCCGCGAACAGGTCGCTGGCCTGCAGGTCCTTGAGCGCCTGGTCGAGCGTCTCGGGGCTGTAGGCCGCGCCGAGACGCAGCTTGGTGTAGCTGAGGACCGTGTCGGGCTCGATCCGCTGGGCCCCCTCGACGCGCAACGTCTTGATGGTACGCGATACGGTGGGCGGGGCGGCTTGGCGCGACCGGGCAACGGGGGCGGCAACGGTGCCGAGAACGGGTGGTGTGGACGACACCTGCGTTTGGGCCGTAGCTGGCGCCGCCATCGTCCCGGCCATGGCCAAGGCCAAGGATCCGGCGCCAAAATCGAACATCATGCCTGCGTCTCCGGGGGTGAGCCGAGGCGCTATGGGGGCCATGTTTCCCCCGGATGTTCCTGTGTGTCGCGACATGGCAGCCGTGCAACATGGTCGCGTGGCTGCGCGCCGTTTGCCGCCCGACAGCCGGATCGTCCCGCCTGTGTCGCACTCGTGTCACGGACTGCTGCACGGGGACATTCGCGGGACACCGGCAACCCCTAGCGCCCGCATTTGCAGGCCTGTGCCTCGCCTGTACCAGTGAAAGGCCGATCATGCGTGTTGCCATCAAGGGTGTCTCGGCACCCGAACCCATCCGCCCCGCCGAAGCGCCGCCGATCATCGACAACCCGTTCGCACCCGAGATCTTCGCGACCGGGTTCGCCGGGCTTGCCAATCTGAGCGGCGTAATCGTCCTGACGCTGGAAAGCGCGCGATGCGACCATAGCCGCCAGCCGCCGAGCGTCGACCGCGTCATCGTCGGCCGGATCGCGCTGACCAGCAGTGCCGCGCAGGATCTGGTCGCGGGGTTGAACCAGTTCCTCGAACAGCAGGGACTGAGCCCGTCCAAGGCGATGGCGGCCGGAGCGACGTTCCAGTGAACGCGGCCTTCACGTCGAACCGGGCGATATCGAACCCGGCAGGCTACCCCTCGATCAGACAGACGGTCCGGTTCGGCATGGTCGTCGCGCCGCGCGGTGTCCTTGCGAACGAGATGTCCGGGGGAGGCGTCTGGAGCAGCGAGGCGCTGCCCCCGATCCGCGTGCGGCGCATCGTCTTCGCGCGGCGCACGGCATAGGAGCACGGATTCGTTCGGAAGGACCCGGCGACAGCGCTCGCTGTACAATGGAGGAGGCGCGAGGCGCAGATCGATGATGGCGGAAAGGTCGTTTGCGCGGGGACGCCGAGGGCGCATGCGTAGCGTTGCGGTACGGGAAACCATGGATTACATGTCAGTCACTTAGCGATGATCGACGAGTAGGCGGCCGTGACTGACATAACCGATCGCGCTGTCGAACCTGCGCCCAGACTGACGGCCGATGCCGAACGCATCGCGGCCGAGTTGATCGGGCAGGACCTTGGGACCGATCCGTTCGTGGCGGCGGTGCGCGCGACGCGCATGCCGATGATCATCACCAATCCACGCCTGCCCGACAACCCGGTCGTCTTTACCAACGACGCATTCTGTCGGCTCAGCGGGTATGCGCGCGAAGAGATTCTCGGGCGGAACTGTCGGTTCCTGCAAGGACCCAAGACCGACCCCAAGACCGTGGAGCGGATCCGCGACTCCGTGCGCCGCGTCGCGCCGATCGAGATCGATATCGAGAACCATCGCAAGGACGGGGAGACGTTCTGGAACCGGCTGTTGCTGGCGCCGGTCCACGATACCGAGGGTGTCCTGGCCTATTTCTTCGCCAGCCAGGTCGATGTGACGATCGAGCGCGAACGCCTGAAAGGCCTGGAGACCAGCAACGCCTCGCTGATGGCGGAACTGACCGATCGCCTGCGGTCTCAGCAGGAGCAGGAGCGCGAACTGGCGTTCACGTTGCGTGCGGCACGGTTCGGCACGTGGAGCCTCGAGATCGCGAGCCTGCAGCTTACCGCGTCGGAGACGTGCAAGGATATATTCGGCAGGCCCGCCGAAGAGCCGTTCTCCTATCAAGACCGGCTCGACGCGATCCACCCCGACGATCGGGCGAAAAGCATCGCCGAAGTCCAGCGGTGCACGGCGGACGGCACGGACTACGACGTCGTGTACCGGATCTATCGCCCCGATGGCGAGCTGCGCTGGATCGGATCGCGCGGCCAGCCCTTCTTCAACGCCGATGGCGTGGCACTGCGGATCGCCGGCGTCTCGACCGACATCACCGACCAACGCCGGGCCGAGAACATGCGCAGCGCGCTGGTCGAACTGGGCGACGTGTTTCGCGATACCGAAAATCCGGATGACACCGCGTTCGCCGCCGCCGAGATCATCGGGCGCACGATCGACGTCAGCCGGGCCGGTTTCGGGGAGATCGATCCGGCTTCCGAAACCATCACGATCGTGCGCGACTGGAGCGCGGCCGATGTCGAGCCGCTCGCAGGGCGCTTCGACCTGCGGGACTTCGGGTCCTATGTCGACGACCTGAAGCGCGGCGACGAAGTGTGCATCGGCGACGCGCGCGAAGATCCGCGCACGCGGTCCGCTTCGGTCCAACTCGAATCGTTCGATGCACGGGCGATCATCAACATGCCCGTCATGGAGAACGGCCAACTGGTCGCGATGCTGTACCTGGGTTGCGCCCAGGAACGGCGATGGCGGCCGGACGAGGTGGCGTTCGTCCGCGAGGCAGCCGAACGGACCCGGATCGCCACCGAACGCCGGCGCACCGAACAGGCGCTGGTGACGCTCGCGGAATCGCTCGAGCAGCAGGTCGTCGCGCGCACGGACGAGCTGCAGAATGCCGAAGACGCGCTGCGGCAGTCGCAGAAGATGGAGGCGGTGGGACAGCTGACCGGCGGGGTCGCGCACGACTTCAACAATCTGCTGACCGTGATCCGTTCGGCGACCGACCTGCTCAAGCGCCCGGATCTCAGCGCGGAGCGGCGCGAGCGGTATGTCGAGGCGATCTCGGACACTGCCGACCGTGCGGCGAAACTGACCGGCCAGCTGCTCGCCTTCGCGCGTCGACAGGCGCTGCAGCCCGAGGTCATCAATATCGGCGAGAGCCTTCGCGTGATCTCCGACATGCTGGGAACGCTGACCGGGTCGCGGATCGTCATCGACATCGACGTGCCCGACACGCCGTGCTTCACCAGCGTCGATCCAAGCCAGCTCGACACCGCGCTGGTCAACATGGCGGTCAACGCGCGCGACGCGATGGACGGTGCCGGACGGATCGACATCGCCGTGCGGTCGGCGTCGTTCATCCCCGCGGTTCGTTCGCACCCGGCCGTCAAGGGCCGCTATGTCGCGATCTCGATGGCCGATACCGGATCGGGTATCGAGCCGCACAAGCTGGAGCGCATCTTCGAACCGTTCTTCACCACCAAGGGCGTCGGCCAGGGCACCGGGCTGGGGCTGAGCCAGGTCTTTGGTTTCGCCAAGCAGTCCGGTGGCGATATCATCGTCGAAAGCCAGCTGGGCGTTGGCACCGTTTTCACCCTGTACCTGCCTGAAGTCGAAGAGAGCATCCCCGTCGCGGTCGACGAGGATTTGGAAAGCCTGGCCGATGGGCATGGCACCTGCGTCCTGGTGGTCGAGGACAACAAGGAAGTCGGAACCTTCACGACCCAGTCGCTGATGGAACTGGGCTATGTCACGATTTGGGCGGCGGACGCGCAACAGGCGCTCGCCGAACTGGCGAAGGATTCGGGACGCTTCGACATCATTTTCTCGGACGTGGTGATGCCGGGAATGAACGGGATCGAACTCGGCAAGACGGTTCGATCGACCTATCCCGACATTTCCGTCGTGCTGACGTCGGGATACAGCAATGTGCTTGCGCAGGACGGGACCGATGGATTCGAACTGCTCCACAAGCCCTATTCCGTCGAACAATTGTCGCGGATCCTGCGGAAGGCGGCGGGCTAGCGCATCCTCATGGATATCGTCGCCGGGCGAACCGGCGTAAGGACCGGCCGATGGACATGCGGCCTATTCTGTTTTTCGATTCCGGTGTCGGTGGATTGTCGATCGTCGGCCCGGCACGCGCGGCGTTGCCCGATGCGCCGTTCGTCTACGCGGCCGACTCGGCGGGGTTTCCCTACGGCACCAAGAGCGAAGCGGAGATCGCGGCGCGCGTGCCGGTGCTGCTGGGGCGCCTCGCGGAGCGCTATCGGCCGCGGTTGATCGTGATCGCGTGCAACACCGCCTCGACGATCGCGCTGCCCGTGGTGCGCGCGGCGCTCGATTTGCCGGTGGTGGGGACGGTGCCGGCGATCAAGCCGGCCGCGCTGCTCTCGAAAACGCGGACGATCGGCGTGCTGGGGACCGAGGCGACCGTGCGGCAGGCGTATGTCGACGATCTTGCGGCGCGGTTCGCGGGGGATTGCACCGTGTTGCGCTACGGCTCGGCGGCTCTGGTCGAGATGGCGGAGGCCAAATTGCACGGGCGGGCGGTCGCGCCGGCGCGCTATGCGGCGGTGCTCGACGGGCTGTTTTCGCAGGCAGGGGGCGAGCGGATCGACGTGATCGTCAACGCCTGCACGCATTTTCCTTTGGTCGAGGCGGAGCTGGCGATCGCGGCGCCGGACGTGCAGTTCGTCGACGGCGGACCGGGAATCGCGCGGCGGATCGTGCACCTGATGCAGGGCGAGACGTGGGGTGGCGCGGGCGACGGTATCGCGGTGTTTACTCGGCTGGGCGACGAGGAACGGGGCTTGGCACCGGCGCTGGCCGCGCGCGGATTCGGGACGATCGAGCTGCTGTGAGCAGGCCCATGAGACAATATGCCCGCTTGCGTCGCCGGGGCTTCGTGGCAATGTGGCCGCAGGATGGGGAAAGCGATCACCGTAAGAGCGGTATTGCGCTGGAAACGAGTGGAAGTGAGGCGTAGTGCCTAAAGTCATGATTACGGACAGCATCGGCGGCCAGGACCTTGGCCCGCGAGTCGATTATTCGCGCGTGTTCACGCAGGCGATCGACCGGTTGCATGCCGAGGGCCGCTACCGCGTGTTCATCGACATCCTGCGTAACAAGGGCGCGTTCCCCAATGCGCGCTGCTTCGCCGGGCATAACGGGCCGAAGCCGATCACCGTGTGGTGCTCGAACGATTATCTCGCGATGGGGCAGCACCCCAAGGTGATCGCGGCGATGGAGGAAGCGCTCCACGACGTCGGCGCGGGCTCGGGCGGCACGCGCAACATCGGTGGCAACACGCATTACCATGTCGACCTGGAGGGCGAACTCGCCGACCTGCACGGCAAGGAAGCGGCGCTGCTGTTCACCAGCGGGTATGTCTCGAACGAGGCGACGCTGGCGACGCTGGCGAAAGTGCTGCCGGGTTGCATCATCTTTTCGGACGAGCTGAACCACGCGTCGATGATCGCGGGCATCCGCAATTCGGGCTGCGAAAAGCGCGTGTTCCGCCACAACGACCTCGCGCATCTCGAAGAGCTGCTCGCCGCGGAGGACCCGGCGGCGCCGAAGTTGATCGCGTTCGAGAGCGTGTATTCTATGGAAGGCGACATCGCGCCGATCTCGGCGGTGTGCGACCTCGCCGACCGGTACAACGCGCTGACCTATTGCGACGAAGTCCACGCGGTCGGGATGTATGGCGCGCGCGGCGGCGGGATTTCGGAGCGGGACGATGTCGCGCACCGGATCACGATCCTCGAGGGCACGCTCGGCAAGGCGTTCGGGGTGATGGGGGGGTATATCGCCGCCGATCGGACGATCGTCGATGTGATCCGCTCGTACGCGCCGGGGTTCATCTTCACGACCTCGCTGTCGCCGGTGCTGGTCGCGGGCGTGCTCGCCAGCGTGCGGCACCTGAAGGCCTCCAGCGTCGAGCGCGAGGGGCAGCAGGCGTCGGCGGCGATGCTGAAGGCGATGCTGAAGGACGCCGGGCTGCCGGTGATGCTCGGCGATACGCATATCGTGCCGCTGATGGTCGGCGATCCGGTCAAGGCGAAGAAGATCAGCGACGTGCTGCTCGCCGAATATGGCGTGTACGTGCAGCCGATCAATTACCCGACCGTGCCGCGCGGCACCGAGCGGCTGCGGTTCACGCCGGGCCCTGCGCATACCGAGGCGATGATGCGCGAACTGACCGACGCGCTGGTGGAAATTTGGAGCCGGCTGGATTTGCGCAAGGCCGCCTGAGACGGACAGCGATTCAGTCGATGGTGATCGTGCCGTCGGTTTCAGGAACGGCGAACGGTTCGCCGAATGCGACTGAATAAAACCGCGTGTAATCGCCCTCGATCGGTGCGGCGTAGACATGGATGACCGACCGGTTGCCATCGACAACCCAGTAATGCGGGATGCCACCACCGGCATAGGCGAAGCGCTTCACCGTGGTATCGCGCGCGGCCGACGTTTCCGCGACCTCGATCACGAGCAGGAAATCGGCGGCGACTAGCAAACGGTTTTCACCGACCGGTCCGCGTAGAACGGCGACGTCGCAGCCGAGCACCGTATCGTTGCCAAGATCCACACCGACCTCGCCCATGATCCGCGATTCTGCGAACAGGCGCGAGAGGCGGATGCCGATTTGCATCTGGCGCGCGGCGTGCGCGGACATTGGCGAATTCATCCGAACGAGTTCCCCGTCGACCAGTTCGACTTTCATGTCGTCGAACGCGCCGGACTCACCCATGCGCAGGAACTCGGCCGTCGTGAAACGCGCCGTGGCCTGCTGATCGGTGCGGAGAATAACGGCGGATTTATTCATGGCCGATTCGTACCATGAATCCGGCACGCCCGCGAGTCGTCGGCGTGCGAGTCGTCAGAGCGCGGCCGCAAGCATCGTCAGGACACCCAGACCGACCGATAGCGGTATGCGCAACGCCATCCACCCCGGCGGCGCGATGCCGTCGCGGACCAGCGCGCGGTCGACCAACAGCGCGCCGATCAGGCTGATGCCGAGCACCACGAGTGACGGCCCCGGCCAGCGCAGACCGACCATCCACGGCCAGGCGGTAACGAGGGCGATCAGCGACGGCGCGACGCTGGCGAACCACAGCCAGCGCGGGGCGTCGTCGGTGCGCGCGGCAAGCCCCCACCACAGCCCGCCGAGAAAGCTCAGGATGATCGCGGCATAGGCGTACGCGATCGCCAGCGCGGAGAACCGGCTTTGCGGATCGCCCGCCAGCAGCAAGCCGACGGCGGCGAGTTGCGGCAACAGCCCCGCCAGGCCGAGCAGCCGCGCGACCGGCGGAATGCCACCGGTCGCTTGACGATCAGGCATCAGACGCGCGCGACCACGCCGGTGGCGACGACCGGGCCGGTCGGCACGCCGGTTGGCGAGCCACCAAGCGGTTCGACCGAGATCGCCAGCGTTACGCCCGGTGCGATACGACTGCGATCGACACCCTTCGGCGACAGCGACGTCGGCTGGCCCGACAGCAAGCCGAGCGAATGCGGCACGCCGTCACCGCCGATGACCCAGAGCTGCGCGACGCGGGCGTTCGGAACGCCAGGCCCGGCGGCGACGCGGAGCGCGCCGTTGGCGGGATCGTAGACCGCCGCGACGGGCGACTTCGCATCGCCGAGCATCGCCACAAGGACGCTGGTCGGCCGCGCGACGGGCGTCGGCTGCGGAACGGGGACGGTCGGCTCGGGGCGGACCATCACGAACAGCAACAGGCAGGCCGCGATCGCACTGGTGACCGCGGCGAGCGCGGGCCACGGGAAGCGGCTGACCTTCGCCGGTGTAACACCGCCGTCCAGGCTCGATTCGATCCGTGCGGCGAGATGGGGTGGCGCGGCGCGTTCGGGCCACAGGTCGAACAACGCGGCCAGACGCGACCGCCACCACTCCACCTGTGCGGCGAAACCCGGCTCGGCGAGGACACGGCGCAATGCAGCACCGCGCTCTTCGCCCTCGAGCAACCCGAGTGCGAGTTCGGCTGCCGCAACGTCCTCCGGCACGCCGGAATCGGGGCCGGTATCGGCGATCGAATCAACCACCGAGGCATTCCTTCAAACGCGCGAGGCCGCGGCGGACCCAGCTCTTCATCGTGCCCAGCGGCACGGCACGCTTCACGGCGAGTTCGGCATAGGTCACGCCGTCGAAGAACGCCGTGCGGATCGCGTCGCGCTGTTGCGGTTCGAGCCCGTCGAGGCATTCGATGAGTTCGCGCGACGATTCGCTAGCGATCATGCCGGCTTCGGCACCTTCGCCGGGGTCGGCAATGTCGGGCGCGTCGTCGAGCGTGCTGGTCCGGCGGACGCCCTGCGCGCGCTGCCAATCGATGGCGCGGTTGCGCGCGATCGTTGCCAACCAGGTTATCGGGCTCGCGCGGCCGGGTTCCCAGGCACCGGCGCGTTTCCAGATCGTGAGATAGACCTCGTGCAGCACATCCTCCGCGGCTTGGGCGTTGCCACAGATACGATGCGTGATGCCGAAAAGCTTCGCGCTGGTCAGCGTGTAGAGTTCGCGAAACGCGTCGCGATCCTCCTGGCCGGTGCGGAGCAGCACTTCGGAGAGGTGCGCGCGGGCGGCATCTGCGCCGGGAGATGCGCCAGGAGAGGCGGGGGAATGTACGGTTGTCACGACGCCGAACCTAGCGGCTAAGTCCGTCGCGGCAATAGCCTTCGCCGGGCTTGACGGTGAGACAGTCGGTTTTGCCGGCAAGATATTTCAGGCCGGTCGCGTCACCGCCCGTAGGGCGCAGCGTTTCGTGCAGGCCCTTGCGATCGAACGATATCGTGTCGCCGCTGGCGGTGCCGACGAACGCGCCCTTGTTGTCGAGATCCCATTGCATCGTCAGCGTGTAGCGACCGGGCGAGCCCGCATTGGCGATCTCGAGATGCATGCCCTCCACGCCGACCCAGCGGCCGGTATAGTCGCGAGCGGTGCCCGCTGGGGCGGGCGCGGTGACCGTGCGTTCAACTGAGCCCACGGACGTCATGGTGTCGTCGCTGCTGGTATCTGGGGCCGGGCCGGAGCAGGCGGCGAGTGCGGCGGTCGCGATGAGGGTGAGGGCTTTCACGGCAAGGTCTCCTCGAGTGCGATTGGTGCTTGGCACCAAAATCTATGAGTGCCCGTCATCCTGACGAAAGTCAGGACCCAGAGCCATCGGGGTTGCGGTATGTTACCCTGGGTCCTGACTTTCGTCAGGATGACGGAAGCGCCCGCGAACAGGTGTGGCAAATTCCGGCTCGGGTGGGTAAGGGGCTGAGCACCCGATCTCCCGTCACAGGACTATGCCAGGTGCGCATCGCCATCGCGTCCGATCACGCTGCCGTTTCGTTGAAAGCGGTGCTCGCCACATGGTTGCGCGACGCGGGGCACGACGTGCTCGATCTGGGGCCCGAGGGGACCGCTAGCGTCGATTATCCCGATTACGGGTTCGCGCTCGCGTCGGCGATCGCCGATGGTCGCGCGGAACGCGGCATCGCGCTGTGCGGCTCCGGGATCGGCATCTCGATCGCCGCCAACCGCAACCCCGCCTGCCGCTGCGCGCTCGTTTCTGAACCGCTGTCCGCGAGCCTTGCCCGCGTGCACAACGACGCCAACGCCATCGCGATGGGCGCGCGCCTGATCGGCGAGGAAATGGCCAAGGCGTGCGTCGAAGCCTTCCTGTCCGCCGAGTTCGCCGGCGGCCGTCATCAACACCGTGTCGACAAGCTTTCCGCCGTCGACCGGACTCCCGCAAAGGTCCCCGCATGAGCACCCAACCCCGCGACCTCCACGACGTCCAGCCGGACGGTTTCTTTACCCGCACCCTGGCCGATGCCGATGCGGCGGTGTTCGCCGGGATCGCCGCCGAACTCGACCGCGAGCAGACGCAGATCGAGCTGATCGCCAGCGAGAACATCGTCTCGAAGGCGGTGCTCGAGGCGCAGGGTTCGGTATTCACGAACAAATACGCAGAAGGCTATCCCGGCAAGCGTTACTACCAGGGCTGCGGCCCGTCGGACGTGGTCGAGCAGCTCGCGATCGATCGCGCCAAGCAGATTTTCGGCTGTGGCTTCGTCAACGTGCAGCCGCATTCGGGCGCGCAGGCGAACGGTGCGGTGATGCTGGCACTAGTGAAGCCCGGCGACACGATCCTCGGCATGAGCCTCGATGCGGGTGGACATCTGACGCACGGCGCCAAGCCCGCACAGTCGGGCAAGTGGTTCAACGCAATCCAGTATGGCGTCGACGCCGAGACGCATCTGATCGACTATGACGCGGTCGAGGCGCTCGCGGTCGAGCATCAGCCGAAACTGATCATCGCCGGCGGCTCGGCCTATCCGCGCGTCATCGACTTCGCGAAGTTCCGGGAGATCGCGGACAAGGTCGGCGCGTATTTCATGGTCGACATGGCGCATTTCGCCGGGATCGTCGCGGCCGGGCTGCACCCGACTCCGTTCGGCCATGCGCATGTCGTGACCACGACCACGCACAAGACGCTCCGCGGCCCCCGCGGCGGCATGATCATGACCAATGACGAGGCGATCGCCAAGAAGATCAACTCGGCGGTGTTCCCGGGGCTCCAGGGCGGGCCGCTGATGCATGTGATCGCGGCGAAGGCGGTCGCGTTCGGCGAGGCGTTGCAGCCCGATTTCAAGAGCTACATCGCCGCCGTCGTCGAGAACGCCAAGGTGCTGGCTGCGACGCTCAAGGAGCGCGGCAGCGACGTCGTCTCCGGGGGCACCGACACGCATCTCGCACTGATCGACCTGACGCCGCTCGGCATCACCGGCCGCGATGCGGACGAGGCGCTGGAGCGTGCCGGCATCACCTGCAACAAGAACGGCATCCCCAACGATCCGCTGCCGCCGATGAAGACCAGCGGCATCCGCGTCGGCAGCCCCGCGGGCACGACGCGCGGCTTTGGCCCGGCCGAGTTCCGCGAGATCGGCAACATGGTCGCGGACGTGCTGGACGGCCTCGCCAAAAAGGGCGAGCATGGGGACCCCGCGGTCGAGGCGGACGTTCGGACTCGCGTGCGGGCCCTGTGCGCGCGCTTCCCCATCTATCAAGGATAACGCCATGTCGAAGTTCGATGACATCCAGAACGACGTGAAGAGCACGCCCGGCCTCGGCAAGAGCATGGCCAAGTGGAGCGCGCTCGGTGCGGTGGTCGCGATTCCGGTGCCCGTCGTTGGCCCGATCTTCGGCGCACTCGCGGGCGCGGGCTACGCCTATTACAAGGGCAAGAAGAAGGTCTGAATGCGCTGCCCTTTCTGCGGACATGAAGACAGCCAGGTCAAGGACAGCCGCCCCACCGAAGACGGGGCGGCGATCCGACGTCGGCGCCAATGCGAGGGGTGCGCGGCGCGTTTCACGACGTTCGAACGCATCCAGCTGCGCGAATTGTTCGTGTTGAAGAGCGAGGGCCGCAGGGAGCCGTTCGACCGCGAGAAGCTGCTCCGGTCGCTGTCGATCGCGACGCGCAAGCGCGCGATCGAGCCGGGGCGGATCGAGAAGCTGGTGAGCGGCATCCAGCGGCGGCTGGAGACGCTGGGCGAGAACGACGTTACGTCGAAACGGATCGGCGAAATGGTGATGGACGGGCTCAAGGGGCTCGATTCGGTCGCGTATATCCGGTTCGCTAGCGTTTACCGCGATTTCAACGAGGCGAGGGACTTCGAGGCGTTTGCCGGGAGTGTCGAGGAGGTTGGGCGCGAGGGTTAGGGCTGGCCAGTGTCGTTCGCGTGAGGTGACCTCCCCCATGAGGAGAGAGGCCGTTCGACTTCGCTAAGGGCGAACGGAGAAGGGGCGAACGGTGGAGGATCCCGCTTGTAGACGCTCCCCACCCCCTCCCGTTCGTCCTGAGCGAAGTCGAAGGACTTGTCCGGACGCAACCCTCCCGCGTAAGCCGCACCCATGACATTCTGGGCCTATGTGGTGCGCTGCGCCGACGACAGTTATTACACCGGACACACCGACGATCTGGAGCGCCGGATCGGTCAGCACAATCTGGGTGAGATTGCGGGCTACACACAGACTCGGCGCCCGGTGACGCTGATGTGGAGCCAGGATTTCGGCAGCCGGCAGGAAGCGCTCGCCGCAGAGTTTCAGGTGAAGGGCTGGTCGCGGCGCAAGAAGGAAGCGCTCGCGCGTCAGGATTGGGCGGATCTGCACGATGCGGCCATCCCCCCGCGGGAGCGTGCCCTTCGACTTCGCTCAGGGCGAACGGAAGGGGGGCAGGACGTGCCACTCCCCACCTCCGTTCGTGCTGAGCGAAGTCGAAGCACCTTGGCAGGCGAAACCCCGCCCCCCGTCATAATCCTCGTCCGTCCCCAACTCGGCGAGAACATCGGCAAGGCCGCGCGCGCGATGCTCAATTTCGGGCTGACCGAGATGCGGCTCGTGTCCCCGCGCGACGGCTGGCCCAACCCGTCCGCCGGCCCCGCCGCCAGCGGTGCGGATATCGTGCTGCAAAACGCGCAGGTGTACGACAGCGTCGCCGCCGCCACTGCCGACTGCGAACAGGTGTTCGCGACGACGGTGCGCAAGCGTGGCATCACCAAGCCGGTCGTGACGCCAGAGCAGGCCGCGACCGAGATCCACGCCGCACCCGGCCGCTCCGCGATTCTGTTCGGGCCCGAGCGCTCCGGGCTCGAAACCGACGACGTCGCGGTCGCGCGGACGATCATCACCGTACCGATCAATCCCGAGTTCGGCTCGCTCAACCTGGCGCAGGCGGTGATCCTCGTCGCGTATGAATGGTCCAAGGGGCTGACCGCCGAGCGCGAGCTGTCGCAGCCGTCGATCAACCCGATTCTGCCGCCCGCGGCGCAGGAGGAGCTCGACGGGATGATCGGGCAACTCGATGCGATGCTGGTGGGGGCGGGGTTCTTCCACCTGCCCGACAAGATGCAGTCGACGCGGCGGACGCTGCGCACGCTGCTGACGAAGCCGGGCTGGTCGAGCCAGGAGATCCGGACTCTTCGCGGGGTGCTGTCGTCGCTCGCGGGGAAGAAGCCGCGGGCCTGATTTTCCGATTCGGCCCACCAGCCTCCGTTCGCCCCTCTTTCCGTTCGCCCTGAGCGAAGTCGAAGGGTGTGCCCCAAGCGAGGGTGCTTCGACTTCGCTCAGCACGAACGGGGTGGGGACGGGGACGTGGACGGGGACGGAGTTGGGGAATATGTTCGTCGTCAGGTCTACCGCCTGTCGAACGCCACCAATTCGTAAGCGATCGACGCTTCGACCAGCCGCTCCCACAGCTCCGCGACCACCGCTTCCGGAACGCCAAGCTTCACCGCTGCGGCCCGCGCGTTGTCGATCACCTGCGTTTTCCGCGCTTCGTCGCGCACATGGCCGCGCTCGGGCTTGATGCGTGCGGCGGCGTCCATGTACGCGAAGCGCCGGGCGAGCAGCGCGACCAGGTCGCGGTCGAGCGCGTCGACGCCTGCACGGACTTCGGTCATCGTCGAGCATTGGGGGCCGGATAGGATGGTCATGCCCCGCCTCTTGCCGAGCGCCCAGCGGCCTGTCCAGATTGACTCTCGCCCGTCCCCCGTCTAAGCGCCCGCCTTCGCAATGGCCCTGCACCCCGGTGAAGCGGTGGCCCTGCCCTGTCTGGACATCCGTCTCGTACAGCCAGCAGAGCGATACCGGGACAAACCCTGCCTTCCCCGCACAGTGGGAACCGGTTTTCGGACCGGGAAGGCAGATCACGTTGTTCGAATTGCCAAGGACTTACTTATGTCGAAGCGTCAAAGCGCGAAGTACAAACTCGATCGCCGTATGGGCGAGAACATCTGGGGTCGTCCCAAGTCGCCGGTCAACAAGCGCGAATACGGCCCGGGCCAGCACGGCCAGCGCCGCAAGGGCAAGGTCAGCGATTTCGGTATCCAGCTGCGCGCCAAGCAGAAGCTCAAGGGCTATTATGGCGACGTGACCGAGAAGCAGTTCCGCGCGTGCTACCATGAGGCTGCACGGCTGAAGGGCGATACCTCGCAGAACCTGATCGGCCTGCTCGAGCAGCGCCTCGACATGATCGTCTACCGCGCCAAGTTCGCGCCGACGATCTTCGCGGCTCGCCAGATCGTTTCGCACGGCCACATCCGCGTCAACGGCGTGAAGTGCAACATCGCCTCGCGTCGCTGCTTCGTCGGCGACGAGATCACGCTGGGTTCGAAGGCGCAGGAAATGGCGCTGGTCATGGAAGCACAGAGCCTCGCCGAGCGCGAAATCCCCGATTATGTCGCGCCCGACGGTGCGGCCAAGGTCACCTTCACGCGCGTCCCGACGCTCGACGAAGTGCCGTACCCGGTGAAGATGGAGCCTAACCTCGTCGTCGAGTTCTATTCGCGCTGATTTGATTTTCTTCCGTTCGTCCTGAGTAGCCGTCGAGTAGCGGCGCAGCCGCCTATCGAGATGGCGTATCGAAGGACAGGTTGGCGCGTACCACCTGTGCTTCGATACGAGCCCTCGATACGGCGCCTTCGGCACCTACTCGGTCTCTACTCAGCACGAACGGTAAGGGTGTGAAGGGCGGTCCTGCAGGGCCGCCCTTTTTTCGTTGCCCCTTTTCGTTGCATGGACAGGGACGCTTACCTTTGCCAGAACCCGCGCAACTCATTGGGGAAATGACCATGCGCGCTGCCATCCTGTCTCTGTTGCTGCTCGGGACTGCTGCTTCGGCCCAGACCACGCCCGCAATTTCGGTCGAGACGTTGAAGACCGTTACGCAGGTGCTGGCGTCGGACGCGTATGAAGGTCGCGCGCCGACCACGCCTGCGGAGGCGAAGACGGTCGCGTATATCGTCGAGCGTATGAAGGCGGCGGGGCTCAAGCCCGGCAACAAGGGCGCGTGGACGCAGGACGTGCCGATGGTGGAAATCACCGCCGGCGACGTGCAGCCCTATGTGTTCACCGGTGGCAAGACTCCGGTCAGCCTCGCCTATCGTACCGACATGGTCGCGGGTACCTATCGCGTGACGCCCAAGTCCGCGGTCGCGAACAGCGACGTGGTGTTCGTCGGCTACGGGATCACCGCGCCCGAAAAGGGCTGGGACGATTATGCCGGCGTCGACGTGACGGGGAAGACCGTGGTCATCCTCATCAACGACGCCGACTGGCAGACGATGTCGCGTGAGGGCCCGTTCGAAGGCCGTGCGATGACGTGGTACGGGCGCTGGCCGTACAAGTTCGAGAACGCCGCCAAGCACGGCGCGGCGGCGGCGATCATCGTGCATGACACCGAGCCGGCGGCCTATCCTTGGGCGGTTGTGCAGTCGTCCTGGACGGGGCCGCAGCTGGAGCTCGACGAAAAGGGCGATCATCTCGACCAGTCGCAGATCGTCGGCTGGATGCAGCGCGCGGCGGCCGAGCGCGTGTTCGCGAGCGCGGGCAAGGATTACGCGACGCTCGCCGCGGCGGCGAAGGTGAAGGGGTTCAAGGCGGTACCGCTCGGGTTGAAGCTGTCGGGCGGGTTCACCAACACGATTCGGCGCCAGGCGTCGAAGAACGTCATCGGCGTGCTGCCGGGGACCGCGAAACCCGACGATTACGTGCTGTATTCGGCGCATTGGGATCATCTCGGGCGCTGCGACGCGGTCGATGGCGACGACATCTGCAATGGTGCGGCGGATAACGCGACGGGTATCGCCGGGCTGATCGCGCTGGCCGAAGCGCAGGCCAAGGCGGGGGCGGCCAAGCGCTCGATCGCGTTCCTTGCGGTGACGGCGGAGGAATCGGGGCTGCTGGGGTCGCGCTATTATGCCGAGCATCCGATCTATCCGTTGGCGCATACCGTCGGCGGGGTGAACATGGACGTGATCAACACCATTGGCCGCACAAAGGACTTCGTGCTGGCCGGGGCTGGCAAATCCGAGATCGAAGACCTGGTGAAGCCGTTCGTCGCCGCCGAGGGCCGCGTGATCGGCGTCGAGGCGAACCCGGAGCGCGGCGGCTATTACCGGTCGGATCATTTCAGCTTCGCCAAGCTGGGCGTGCCGATGCTCGACGGTGGCAGCGGCGAGGATCTGGTCGTCGGCGGCACCGCAGCGGGGCATGCCGCGCGCGAGGATTATGTCGCGCACCGCTATCACAAGCCCGCGGACGCCTATGACGCAAAGTGGGACTGGTCGGGCGCGGTCGAGGACCTGACGATCTATTACGGGCTCGGGCGCAAGCTCGCGGACGATACCGCGCTGTGGCCGAACTGGTATAAGACCGCCGAATTCCGCGGCATTCGTGACCGCGATCGCGCAGGAGCCAAGTAACGTGACTACACCCGCCGTCTCTACCCCCGCAGAATGGGCGCACCACAAGGCCGTGTGGATCGGCTTTCCGAGCCATGCGGACCTGTGGCTCGACGATCTGGAGCCCGCACGGGACGAGGTCGTCGCTTTTGCCAAGGCGGTCCATGCCGAGGGCAAAGGCGAGACGGTGATCCTGGTCGCGGCGGATGTCGGCTCGGCGACCACCGCCAAGCGGCTCGCGCCGTTCGCGCAGGTGGTGATGGAGCCGTTCGGCGACATCTGGCTGCGCGATACCGCCCCGATCATCGTCGGGGACGGCAGCGCGCGGGATTTCCAGTTCAACGGTTGGGGTGGGAAATACGACCTGCCCGGCGACGACACGATCGGCCAGCGGCTGGCGGCGACCCGGCACAAGCGTGTCGAGGCGTGCGACTGGGTGCTGGAGGGTGGCGCGATCGATGGCGACGGGACCGGGACAGTGGTCACCACCGCGCAATGCCTGCTCAACCGCAACCGCAATCCGTCGCTGAGCAAGGTGGAGATCGAAGCGCGGCTGGCTTCGGATCTCGGCTATACCCGCGTCGTGTGGCTGGGGGACGGCTTGGTCAACGATCACACCGACGGCCATGTCGACAATCTCGCGCGGTTCGTGGGCGAGGGGCGCGTGGCGATCCCCAAGGCGACCGACAACGATCCGAACTGGCAGGTGTACCAGAACGCGGCGCGCGATGCTGCGGCAGCCGGGCTGGAGGTCGTGACGATCCCGTCGCCGGGCCGCGTGCTGCGCGACGAGGAGGTCGTGCCGGCGAGCTATATGAACTTCTATATCGGCAATGCCGCGGTGGTGGTGCCGCTCTACGGCGCGGAGAACGACCAGGCGGCGGTGGTGGCGATCCAGGCGCTGTTCCCCGACCGGGTGGTCGTGGGGCAGCGCGCGGATCATATCCTGACCGGGGGCGGAAGCTTCCACTGTATTTCGCAGCAAATTCCGGGGTAGGTCGCCACTGCCGTTCGTCCTGAGTAGCCGTCGAGTAGCTCCGTAAGGAGCGTATCGAGACGGCGTATCGAAGGACAGGTTGGCGCGCGAAACCTGTACCTCGATACGAGCCCTCGATACGTCCCTTCGGGACTACTCGGTTTCTACTCGGCGCGAACGGTAATGGGTGTCAGCGGCTCCAGCGCGCCCAGATCGCGGTCGGCAACACCAACCCGCGGGCTTCCTCGCGGACGCCGAGTTCGCCGACCTCCACCTTGCCCGGCAGGTCCGCGAACACCTGGTTCAGCAACTCGCCGATCGCCAGCGCCGACATCCGGACCGCATACACCGTCAGGAACAGGAACCGCGAATTCTCGTCGAGCAGTTTCCGGCAATCGGCGATGAGCTTCGGCAGGTCCTCTTCCAGCCGCCAGACCTCACCCTCCGGCCCGCGGCCATATTTGGGCGGGTCGAGCAGGATCCCGTCGTAGCGCCGCCCGCGCCGCACTTCGCGCGCGACGAACTTGGCCGCGTCGTCGGTCATCCAGCGGATCGGCGCGTCGGCCATGCCCGAGAGGCGGGCATTCGCCTTGGCCGCCTCGACCGACTTCTTCGAGGCGTCGACATGCACCATGCGAACGCCCTTGGTCGCCATCGCGAGCGTGCCGACGCCGGTATAACCGAACAGGTTCATGCATTCGGGGCTGTCCAGCCCGGCGACCCGCTCGCGCATCCAGCTCCACACCGGCGCCATGTCGGGGAAGAAGCCGAGATGGCGGAACGGCGTGGTCTGCGCGGTGTAGGACACCTCGTTCCACTTGAGCGTCCAGCCTTCGCGGGGGACGGGCTCAGAGAATTCCCAGCGACCGCCGCCATCCTCGTCCGAGCCGGGCACGAATTCGCCCTGCGCGGTCCAGTCGGCGGAGGCGGGCGCCCACATCGCCTGTGGCTCGGGGCGGATGAAGCGGAAGCGGCCATAGCGTTCGAGCTTCTTGCCGTGGCCCGAATCGACCAGGCCGTAATCCGCCCAGGGTTCGCCGATAAGCGTGTCGAGCTTCATGCGGACGGAGTCGCGCGTTCGGTGATGTAGGCGGTGATCGCGTCGAACGTCGCCGGCAGCGTCGCGTACCGCTCCTCGCGGTCGAACAGATCGCCGACGCGGGCAGGGAGCGAAGGACGAACGCCCGTCGCACGCTCGACCGCGTCGCCGAACTTGGCGGGGTGGGCGGTGGCCAGCGTCACGATGGGAACGCCCGCCGGCACGTCGAGGCGCAACGCGGCGGCAAGGCCGATCGCGGTATGCGGGTCGATCACCTGGCCTGCATGCTCGTGCGCCCAGCGCATCGCGAGCGTCATGTCGTCGAGGTCGACGCGGTCGCTCTTGAAGAGGGCGGAGGCACCTTGCGACTGCGCGTTGGTGAGACGCATCGCGCCCGAGGCTTCGAACCCGGCCATCTGAGCGGCCAAGGCTGCGCCGTCGCGGTCGCCAAGGTCGAACAACAGGCGTTCGAAGTTCGAGCTGACCTGGATATCCATCGACGGGGTCGGGGTCTGCTGGACGCCGCCCTTCGAATAATCGCCGGTGCTGAGCGCGCGGTGGAGGATATCGTTGACGTTGGTCGCGACCACGAGCTTGGCGACCGGCAGGCCCATCCGCGCGGCGACATAGCCGGCGAACACGTCACCGAAATTGCCGGTCGGCACCGCGAACGCGACCTCGCGATCGGGCGCGCCGAGGCGGACGGCGGCGTAGAAGAAATACACCACCTGCGCCATCAACCGCGCCCAGTTGATCGAGTTCACCGCCGACAGCGCAAACTTGGTCGAGAAGGCGCGGTCGTTGAACATCGCCTTCACGAGCGCCTGCGCGTCGTCGAAGCTGCCCTCGATCGCGATATTGTAGACGTTGGGGCTGAGCACTGTGGTCATCTGGCGGCGCTGCACGTCGGAGATGCGGCCGACCGGGTGGAGCATGAAGATGTCGATGCCCTCGCGCCCCGCGACCGCGTCGATCGCCGCCGAGCCGGTGTCGCCACTGGTCGCGCCGACGATCGTCAGGCGCTTCGACGTGCCCGCGAGGAAGCGTTCGAAGAAGAGCCCGAGCAGTTGGAGCGCGACGTCCTTAAACGCCAGCGTCGGGCCGTGGAAGAGTTCGAGCAGCCACTGGTCGTGATCGAGCTGGACCAGCGGCGTCACCGCCGCGTGCGAGAAACGGCCATAGGCCTGGTCGCAAAGCGCCTTCAGCTCGTCGCTGCTCATCGCGTCGCCGACGAACGGCGTCATCACCGCGACGGCGGTGTCGGCGTAGGACAATCCGGCAAGCGCGGCGATCTCGTCGCGCGTCATCGTCGGCCACGCCTCGGGGAGGTAGAGGCCGCCGTCGGAGGCTAAGCCGGCGAGCGTCGCCGCTTCGAAATCGAGGACGGGGGCGGAACCGCGGGTGCTGATGTAACGCATGGCCTGTCGGTTAGCGGGCTGGGCGGGACGGGACAAGCGTTCGGGCGACTTCCGTTTTCCTGCGAACGCAGGAATCCAGGGTTACGGGGTAATGCGCGCGGTACCCTGGGCTCCTGCGTTCGCAGGAGAACGGCCAGGCCGCCGGCGCAGCGCGAGCGCGTAGATGATCGCGGCGATGGCGGCGAAGAAGAACCATTGGCCGGCATAGGCGAGGTGGTTGTTCGGGACCGAGTCGATGTCGGGCTTGCCGTTGGGCGACAGGCCGGCGGGCGGGGTGTCGGATACCAGCATCAGACGCTGCGGCGTGTGATCGAACAGCGATCCGATCAGCGAGCGGCCGTCGGGGGCGTGGCTGATGAAGCCGGAGACTTCGCCGCCGGCCCATGCGATCTTCGCGGCGGGATCCCGCGTCGTGCCGAGCTGGACGATCATGCCGGGTCCTTCCGCGCCGGTCCGACACTCGGCGATCGCGCGGAAGCCCGAGGCGCCGGCGCCGGCGAGGCGGATGTTGGTCGGTTGGAGGCAGAGGCCGGTAGCGCGACGGAACAGCAATGTCTCGTCGGAGAGGCGCGGGAACGCCATCGGCGGCTTGGCGGGGTTGGCGGCGAGCTGGGCGAGGAACGCCTCCTTTTTCGGGAGGCGGTCGAGGAGCTGCCATAGACCAAGCCCGATCATCGCCGCGATCGCGAGCGTGACGAGGAGGGTCGGGATGACGGGAATACGCGTCCTGGAACTGGTCACTGCTCGATCCGACCTTCACGCGCCGCGTTGCGGTATTCGGCGGACATAAGCGCGCCCTTGGCTGCTCTCAGCGAAAGCACGACACCGCCGGCGGTGAACGGGATCCAGATCAACATGTGCACCCAGAGTGGTGGGTGAACCTTGAGTTCCAGCATGATCGCGAGCGCGACGACGATCGCGCCGAGGATCAGCGTCAGGAACGCGGCGGGGCCGTCGCCGACATTGTATTGCGTGAAGTCGAGCCCGCAGGACGAACAGCGATCGGCGAAGTTCGACCATTTCGCGAAGAGGGTCGGCTTGCCGCAGCGGGGGCAGAGGCCTTTCAGCGCGACCTGGGCGATCGAGGGGGCGGTTGCTAGCGGGTATGGGTCTTCGGTCATGGCGTCAGCGCCTGCGTTGCTTGTATCCCCGCGAAGGCGGGGACCCAGACTGGGCTCCTGGCTTCGCGGGAGAACAAGGTAAGGAAGACGGACAACATGTTAGTCGCCACCCCAGAGAAGGCCGGGGCCCAATTGGGGGACGTTGCTAACCGAAGACGGCACGCCGTTACTGCCACCTTTCCAGTTGGGCTCCGGCCTGCGCCGGGGTGGTAGCGATGGGCGAGTCCGTCGATCCTCAACCGCCGTGGACGGGGGCGCCCCAGCCGCCCCAGACATAGACGGTGACGAACAGGAACAGCCACACGACGTCGACGAAATGCCAGTACCAGGCCGCCGCCTCGAAGCCGAAATGCTGCTTCGGGGTGAAGTCGCCGCGATAGGCGCGGACCAGGCAGACGATCAGGAAGATCGTGCCGATCAGCACGTGGAAACCGTGAAAGCCGGTCGCCATGAAGAACGCCGCGCCGTAGTTGATCCCCTTGAACGGGAACGGCGCGTGGACATACTCATACGCCTGGATCGCGCTGAACAGCGCGCCGAGGATCACCGTCAGCCACAGGCCCTTGAGTACGCCGTCGCGGTTGCCGACGCCGATCAGGCCCCAAACCCCGGTCTTCTCGCCGCCGCGCTGGTTGTGGATCAACGCATGGTGCGCCCAGGTCACCGTGGTGCCCGAGGTCAGCAGGATCAGCGTATTGAGCAACGGCAGTTCGAACGGGTTGATGACCGTCAGGCCCTTTGGCGGCCACTGCGCGATCATCGCCGCACCGCCTTCGACCGCGCGCGTGACGCTGCCATCGGCATAGGTCATCGCGGTCGGGAACAGCGAGAAGTCGAAGAACGCCCAGAACCAGCCGACGAAGAACATGACTTCGGAGGCGATGAACAGGATCATGCCGTAGCGGAAATGGAGCTGCACCACGGGGGTATGATCGCCCGCATGCGCTTCCTTGATGACCTGCGCCCACCAGCTGTAGAAGGTGAAGAGCAGCCCGGTCAGGCCGATGAAGAAGATCCAGCCGCCGCCATTGGGCTTGTCGATATGGCCGCCGTGCATCCACATGATGCCGCCAACCGCCATCACGAGCGCGGACATCGATCCAACCAGCGGCCAAACGCTCGGTGGCAGGATGTGATAATCGTGGTTCTTCGCGCCGGCCATGGAACTCCCCTATTCTCTTTGCGACCGTCCTAGCTTGCGTTTTTCGCGGAATCCACCGGGTAAAACGTATAGCTGAGCGTGATCGTCTGGATATCGGCCGCATCCGGGTCCGTGAGGATCTTCGGATCGACGAAGAAGATCACCGGCATTCGCGCGGTCTCGCCGGGCTTGAGCGTCTGCTGCGTGAAGCAGAAACACTGGATCTTCGTGAAATACTTGCCGGCCTGCGCGGGCTGGACATTGAAGGTCGCGGTGCCGGTCAGCGGCTTGTCCGAGGTGTTCGTCGCGGTGAAGAACGCCATGTCGCGTGCGCCGATCGCGATCGTGTCCGAGCGATTTTCTGGCACGAACTTCCACGGCAGCTTGGGGCTGACGTTGGTGTCGAAGTCGACCGTGATCTGATGGTCGACCGCGCCGGGGGCGACCAGCCCGCGCTGCGTGGTGCCGTTGAGACCGGTGACCGAGCAGAACAGCCGGTAGAGCGGCACGCTGGCCCAGGCGAGCCCGGTCATGAAGCAGATGAACAGCACCGCGAGTGCCGCGGTGCGGTTGGTCCGCGACATGGTGCGCCAAGCCGCCATCAGTGCGGCATCCCCGCGCGGATCTTGGCGATCGAGACCGCGAAGATCAGGATGACGAACGCCCCGAGCAACAATGCCATCACGCGCGCGCGACCCCGCTGGCGGCTGCGGATCAGGTCTTCCTGGCGAACGGGATCGGGGATGCTCATGCGAACCACCGGTCGACGACCAGCGCGCCGAACATCACGAACAGATACAGGATCGAATATTTGAACAAGGCCTTCTCCGGCTTCATCAGGTCGTCGGCATGGGTGGTGCGCTTGGCGACACGGACCGCGAGCAGCGCGAACCAGCCGGTCAGCAGGATCGCAGCGATGCCGTAGATCGCGCCGGTCAGCCCGAGCGGCCAGGGCAGGATCGCGACCGCGGCCATCGGGATCGTGTACAGGCCGATCTGCGTCCGCGTGGTCCGCTCGCCCGCGACGACAGGGAGCATCGGCACGCCCGCGGCGGCGTAATCGCTCTTCATGAACAGCGCGAGCGCCCAGAAATGCGGCGGCGTCCACAGGAACACGAACAGGAACAGCAAGATGGGGAGCAGCGCGACGTCACCGGTCGCGGCCGCCCAGCCGATCAGCGGCGGGAACGCGCCGGCGGCCCCACCGATGACGATGTTCTGCGGCGTGCGGCGCTTCAGCCAGACGGTGTAGACCAGCACGTAGAACAGGATCGACACTGTCAGGATCGCCGCGGCGACGACGTTGACCGCGAACCCCATGAAGAGGACCGAGAACGCGCCGAGCCCGACGCCGAAATGCAGCGCCGCCTGACGATCCATCCGGCCGTCGGGCAGCGGGCGCTTTTGCGTGCGGCGCATGACCGCGTCGATGTCCGACTCATACCATTGGTTGAGCGCACCCGCCGCGCCCGCCCCAAGCGCGATGCAGAGGATCGCGGCGAACCCGATCACCGGGTGCACGCCGACGGGTGCCGCGAGCATCCCGCACAGCCCGGTGAAGACGACGAGCGTCATCACGCGCGGCTTCGTCAGCGCGAGGAAATCGCGCCAATGGGCCGGTGGCAGGAGCGGGGGCGGCAAGAGAGGCGTGGCGGAAGTCATGGTTCGGGTATGCTATACGCGCTGCGACGGACGTCGGAAACCCTTAGCGTCGTGACGGTTCAAGGGCTTGGACGTGCCGGAGGAACCGCCTCGTGGATCACTGCGCTATCGTCCGCGTAGATCCGTCGCCATGCGGGGTCGCGATCGAGCAGCGTCACCAGCTTCGATCGCGGCGGCAGGATCGTCCAGCCGAAATGCCACTTCGCGTTCGCCGCCTGCCACCGCGCGACGTCGCCTCCGGCGATCGCGACATAGTCGAGCGTGAACGGGTCACCGTACATGTCGGATCGGCCGTCGATATACGGACGAATGCCGGCAAGGATCAGCGATCCGCCAAATCCATAGTCGTTGAAGACGGGCTGGCCACGGAGAGCCGGCGGCACGTGCCTGAGCGCCGTGACGGGGAGGGCGGCGCTGTCGGTGCGAATGACGGGTACGGCAATCCGGTATGCGCTCAAACCTGCCGCCAACAGCAGCACGACCGCGAAGATCGACCGGGAGTCGCGCAGTCCGTGTCGTGCGGTCGCGGCGTCGGCTTGCGCGGTCCAGACTGTACCCAGGGGTTGGGCAAGCACGAGCACGCCGACGACGACCAGGACGATCTCCTGCCGGGTATGCTGCAACGCCAGGTGAAGGACGCCGAGCAGCAGGAGCAGCCGGATGGGCGGGATACGAACGGGGCGGACGAGCAGGACGAACAGCGTGGCGAGCAGGATCGCCTCGAACCCGGAAAAACTGGAAAAACCGGCGGGCTGCCACTCGTTGAGATGCTGCAGCAGCGCGAGGCTATTGACGTAGAACGGGAAGGTCAGGCCGTCGATGCCTGCGGGAGTCGCGATTGCGGCGATCGCGGACAGGATGCTGAACACGCCCCAGCCGACGACGGCTCGTCGCCGGTCGGACGGGGTGGCGACGACCAGCGCCTCGAGCGCGAAGACACCGACGAGCGCGAGGCCGAAGACGAAGCTGCCATGGGCGTTCGCCCAGACCAGCATTACGGCAACGACGATGAGGGGCGGTGACCGATCGCGTTCGCGCGCGTCGAGCAGCGCGATCGTCCAGGCTGCGAGTATCGGCAGCGCGAGGATGTGCGGGCGCGCCAGCAGCGACGGGAGCAGGCCGGTGGCAAGCAGAAGCAAGGCGATGACGCTGGCGCGGGTGCTCAGCCAGCGGCGGATCTGATGCGCGACGAGCGCAAACAGCGTGGCCATCGCTGCGCCGACCAGCACGATCAGTCCGCTCCAGCCGGCCGCGCGGTAGCTCGCATACATGGCCAGTTCGGCCAGCCATTCGTGCGCGACCCAGTGGCGGCCGGCGGCGGTGAACGAGAAGGGGTCGGTGGTCGGGACGCTTGCATGGGCGACGATCCACGCGCCGGTCGCGAGGTGCCAGCCGGTGTCGCCGTCGCGCAGGGCGGTGGGGACGATGATCGTGAACGCGAACGCGGCGAATGCGGCGAGGAGCGCGAAGGTCGGGCGGGGGATGCCGGTTGCGGTGACGGAGTCCGTGGGGCTGGGCGATCTCGGCATAGGTGAAGACGTAGCGCGATTGTCCTCCGGAAAGGTGAATGTCGGTTTCTTGTGAGGGGATGAGAACGGGCAACTGGAGCGAACCAGCGGGGTGGGCGATGCCGTTGGAGACTGGAGTTTCTTATCCCGTCACCCCAGCGAAAGCTGGGGTATCCCTGTTGGCGGGCGATGGGAGTCACGGGGGGATATCCCAGCGTTCGCTGGGATGACGGATTGGGCGGACGGGTTTCGTCAAGATGCAGCCGCCCCTCCCCAAACGAAAAACGCCCCGGGTTTCCCCGAGGCGTCCTTCGTTTGGCTGGCCCCGACTCGGGAGTGAATCCCGTGTCGTCGGACGCGGCTTTGCCGCGCCGGCCGGGCGGGGGCTCGAAAGCCCTTGTCCGCCTTAATCGATCTTCGGGAGCGTCTCGAACTGGTGATACGGCGGCGGCGAGGAGATCGTCCACTCCAGCGTCGTCGCGCCTTCGCCCCACGGGTTGTCGCCTGCCGGCTTGCCCGCGATCATCGACCAGATCAGGTTGACGAAGAACACCACCATGCCCGCCGCCATGATCATGTAGCCGACCGAGGCGACCGTGTTCCAATGCTCGTACTGCGGCGTGTAGTCCGGGATACGGCGCGGCATGCCCTGGAGACCCAGGAAGTGCATCGGGAAGAACATCACGTTCACGCCGATGAAGAACACCCAGAAATGCAACTGGCCGAGGAACTCGTTGTACATCTTGCCCGACATTTTCGGGAACCAGTAATAGAAGCCGGCGAACAGCGAGAACACCGCACCCAGCGACAGCACATAGTGGAAATGCGCCACCACGTAATAGGTGTCCTGCATGTAATCGTCGATGCCGCCGTTCGCGAGCACCACGCCCGTCACGCCGCCGACGGTGAACATGAAGATGAACCCGATCGACCACACCATCGGTGTCTTGAAGGTCAGCGAACCGCCCCACATCGTCGCGATCCACGAGAAGATCTTGATGCCGGTCGGCACCGCGATGACCATCGTCGCGGCGGTGAAGTACATCTTGGTGTTCACCGACAGGCCGGTGGTGAACATGTGGTGCGCCCACACGACGAAGCCGACCACGCCGATCGCGACCATGGCATAGGCCATGCCGAGATAGCCGAAGACGGGCTTGCGGCTGAACGTCGAGATGATCTGGCTGACGATGCCGAAGCCCGGCAGGATCATGATGTAGACTTCGGGGTGGCCGAAGAACCAGAACAGATGCTGGTACAGGACGGGGTCGCCGCCGCCGGCCGGATCGAAGAAAGTCGTGCCGAAATTGCGATCGGTCAGCAGCATCGTGATCGCGGCCGCAAGGACCGGGAGCGCCAGCAGCAGCAGGAACGCGGTGACCAGCATCGACCACACGAACAGCGGCATCTTATGCAGCGTCATGCCCGGCGCGCGCATGTTGAAGATCGTCGTGATGAAGTTGATCGCGCCGAGGATCGACGAGGCGCCGGCCAGATGCAGCGCGAGGATCGCCATGTCGGTCGACGGCCCGGGCTCGCCGTACGTCGAGAGCGGGGCGTAGAGCGTCCAGCCGTTACCCGCGCCACCGAAGAACGGCGAGGCGAGCAGCAGCGTGAAGGCGGGGATCAGCAGCCAGAACGACACGTTGTTCATGCGCGGGAACGCCATGTCGGGCGCGCCGATCATGATCGGCACGAACCAGTTGCCAAAGCCACCAACCATCGCCGGCATGACCATGAAGAACACCATGATCAGCCCGTGCGCGGTGATGAGCACGTTCCAGAGGTGGAGCGATTCGTCGAGGCTGGCGCTGCCGCCGTGCAGCATCGACGCCCAGCCTTGCAGATACTGGATGCCGGGATGCGCCAGCTCGGCGCGCATGAGGCCCGACACCGAGCCGCCGATGATACCCGCGACGATCGCGAAGATCAGGTACAGCGTGCCGATGTCCTTGTGGTTGGTCGACATGAACCAACGCGCGAAGAACCCCGGCTTGTGATCGGTATCGTGATGATGGTCGTGCGCGTCGTGGCTTACGAACGCCGACGGATTGAGAGCGGTGTCGGTCATCTTAGAGTCCCGCGTTGCCGGCGCCGGCCGGGTTTGAGGTGGCGCCCTGCGTCGTCGCGGGAGCTGCAGTTGTCACGTTCTCGACAGGGCCGGTCGCGTTGGCGGTTTCCGCCGCCTCTTCGACCTTCGCCGCGGAGCCGTCGGCGCCGGGCTGCGGGATGACCTTGTCGGAGGCCTTGCCCGGGGTCGGCATCGTGCCACCCTTGGCCCTGACCCACGCCGCATATTGCGCGGGCGGGACGGCCTCGACCGCGATCGGCATATAGCCGTGGCGCGCACCGCAGAGTTCCGAGCACTGGCCGAAATACAGGCCGGGCTTGTCGATCGTGAAGCTGGTCTCGTTCAGGCGGCCCGGGATCGCGTCGAGCTTGATCCAGAACGCCGGGACTGCCCAGCTGTGGATCACGTCGTTCGACGTCGTGATCAGGCGGATCGGCACGCCGACCGGCAGGACGATGCGGTTGTCGGTAGCGAGCAGCTTGGGGCCGTCCGCGTCGGTGCGGGTGCGCTCGCCGGCGGCGGCCTCACCCTTTTCCTTCAGCATGTTGGCGGTGATCTCGAAGCCGCCATTGTCGGGATACTGGTACGTCCAATACCATTGGTTGCCGATCGCTTTCAGCGTCACGGCGCCCGAGGGTGCGGGCTTGAACTGCGCTTGCAGCAGCCCGATCGACGGGACCGCGATCAGGACGAGGATCACGACCGGCGCGAGCGTCCAGATGATCTCGATGAAGGTGTTGTGGCTCGTCTTCGACGGCACCGGGTTGGCGGCGCGGCGATAGCGGAACGACACCCAGAACAGCAGCAGCAGGACGAGCAGCGAGATGATCGTGATCGTCGGCACCAGGATCGAATTGTGCATCCAGTGCGCGAACTGACCGTTCTTGGTCACCTGCGGCTGAAGGCCGAACAGGCCGTCGGTCGGCTGGCCGATCATCGGCTTGACCGTCATCGCGGGCGCACCGTCCATCGCGAGTTCGGGGCTGGACGGGTTGGCGGTCGGCGTCGCGGCCGACGTGGTCGGCGCGGTATTGGATACGCCGCCCGGCGCCGCAGCAGCCTGCGGTGCCGGTGCCGCTGGCTGAGCCGCCTGCCCGGCGACACCACCGAGACTCGCCAGTGCGAGCCCCGCTGCCATCGCAAATCCTCTCATCCCCATCTTGCGCATCGTTATTCTTGACCCCGGTTTATAGCGAACCCGATATCACGGACGCGCGGATGTCTGTTTATAATTTGTTCGGGGCTATACGCGGCGGGGGGGGATGCCTCAAGCCTTGTCTGGCGTGGGACCTTGTAGCGTCCACATCAACCGCCGTCATCCTGACGAAAGTCAGGATCCAGAGCCATGAGCGACACTGTTCGTTACCCTGGATCCTGACTTTCGTCAGGATGCTGAGGGAGGTGTATTAAGGTGGCGGTAGTCGTTGCGCGGCCATTCGCGCGCTCGTATCAGCGCGTCAGATCCTTTTGGAGCGATGACCCGCGATGACCGAAGACGACGTGCTCGCCGAATTTCGCGCTGCCGAAGCGTTGCTCGAAGGGCATTTCATCCTGTCCTCGGGCCTGCGGAGTTCGCGCTACCTGCAATGCGCGCGGGTCTTGATGGACCCCGCGCGGGGGGCTCGGTTGTCGGAGGCGCTGGTGGCGTCGCTCCCGGCCGAATTGCGTGCGCAGATCGACGTGGTGGTGTCGCCGGCGATGGGCGGCGTGATCGCGGGACACGAGATGGCGCGTGCGCTCGGCGTCGAGGCGATGTTCCTCGAGCGGCCCGACGGCGTGTTCGAACTGCGCCGCGGGTTCCGTCTGGCACCGGGCCAGCGCGTGCTGATGATGGAGGACGTCGTGACCACCGGGCTGTCGTCGCGCGAGGCGATCGCGGCGATCGGGCGCGCGGGCGGCGTGACCGTCGCGGCGGCGGCTCTGGTGGATCGCTCGAACGGCACGGCGGATCTCGGCGTGCCGTTCTTCCCGCTGATCCGGCTCGACGTGCCGACCTATGCGGCCGACGCGCTGCCGCCCGAACTCGCGGCGATCCCGGCGATCAAACCTGGCAGCAGGGCAGCGGCATGAGCCGGGACCTGCGTCTTGGCGTCAACATCGATCACGTTGCGACCGTGCGGAACGCACGGGGGGCGGGGTATCCGGATCCGGTGCGCGCGGCTCTCGTCGCGGCGGCGGCGGGTGCGGACGGCATCACCGCGCATCTGCGCGAGGACCGGCGGCACATCACCGATGACGACATCGCGCGGCTGTCGGCCGAGCTGACGATCCCGCTCAACCTCGAGATGGCGGCGACCGACGAGATGCTCGGCATCGCGTTGCGGCACACGCCGCACGCGGCGTGCATCGTGCCGGAGAAGCGCGAGGAGCTGACGACCGAGGGCGGGCTCGACGTCGCCGGGCATTACGACCGGATGGCGCGGCTGGTCGATACGCTGGGCGGCGCGGGGATCCGCGTGTCGCTGTTCATCGAACCCGACGCGCGTCAGATCGAGGCGGCGGTCCGGCTCAAGGTGCCGGTGATCGAGCTGCACACGGGCCTGTATGCGGAGCTGTCGGGCGAAGCGCGGACGGTCGAGCTGCGGCGGCTAACCGATGCGGCGGCGCTGGCGGCTAAGAACGGCATCGAGGTCCATGCTGGGCACGGGCTTACCTATGACAACGTCGCGCCGATCGCCGCGATCCGGCAGGTGCGCGAGCTGAACATCGGGCATTTCCTGGTGGGCGAGGCACTGTTCGTCGGGCTTGGCGAGGCGGTGCGGCTGATGCGCGAGGCGATGGATGCGGCGCGGTAGACAGCGCGTCCGTCATCCCAGCGAAAGCTGGGATCTCAAGCCGCAGGGGGGCGCTCTATCACTGGGAGATCCCAGCTTTCGCTGGGATGACGGGTTTTGGGACGGCGGGTTGTGGGACGACGGGTTGGGGACCCGATCGTGATTATCGGGCTCGGGTCGGACCTGTGTAATATCGAGCGGATCGCGGCGTCGATCGAGCGGTTCGGCGAACGGTTCGAGACGCGCGTGTTCACCGATGTCGAGCGCGAGAAAGCGGCGCGGCGGCCGTTCACCAAGGCCGGGACGCTCGCCAAGCGGTTCGCCGCCAAGGAGGCGTTTTCGAAGGCGGTCGGCACCGGGTTTCGTGCAGGCGTCTTCATGCGCGATATCGGCGTGGTCAACGCCGCGAGCGGGGCGCCGACGCTGGCGCTGACCGGAGGCGCCAAAGCGAGGCTTGACGCGTTGACGCCCGAAGGCCACGCCGCGCGCGTGCATTTGACGATGACCGATGACCATCCCTGGGCGCAGGCCTTCGTGATCATCGAAGCTATACCTCTGATATCCCCGGATACGGGGCAGGAATGAACCGATGAAGGACGCGGCGTTGGACGGCAACGAGTTCCCCGAAAAGCCCGTCGTGGCGCCTCGCACCACGGCCGTCGACGACGTCCCCGCCGGCACGACAGGCGAGACATCCCCCCGTCGCGGCACCGACTGGTGGGGCGAGGTGAAGGGCATATTCTGGCTGATCCTGGTCGTGCTCGGATTCCACAGCTTCATCGCCAAGCCCTTCTATATCCCCAGCGAATCGATGCTGCCCGGCCTCAGGATCGGCGATCGGCTGGTGGTGACCAAGTTCGCTTATGGCTGGTCGTTCGTCTCGCCGACGATTCCCGACCCGATCGCGATCTTCAAGGGCGTCGTGCTGCGCCAGCAGGAAGACAGCTGGAGCGTCCAATTGCCGTTCATCCACGGCCGCCTGTTTGGTTCGCTGCCGACGCGCGGCGATGTCGTGATCGTGACGCCGCCGGGGACGCATAACGACTATATCAAGCGCGTCATCGGCCTGCCCGGCGATAGACTCGCGGTGCGCGGCGGGATCGTGTTCCTCAACGGCGTCGCGGTGAAGCGCGGCCCGCTCCACGACACGCTGATCCCGGTCGACACCAACAGCCCGTGCAGCGAGATCGACTATCCGGGTGCGCGCGAGACGTTGTCCGACGGCCGGATGATGTGCCGCCTGCCGACCTATACCGAAACATTGCCCAACGGCCGCCGCTACGAGACGGTGGATCTCGAATCCGACAGCGTGGGCGACAATTTCGCGGAGATCACGATCCCCGCGAACCATGTCTTCCTGATGGGCGACAACCGCGATCGCTCCGCCGACAGCCGGTTTCCGCTGACCCAATTGGGTCTTGGAGGTCCGGTGCCGTACGAGAATCTCGGCGGTCGGGCAGAGTTCATCACGTTCAGCCTCGACGGCGATGCGAGTTTCAATCCGCTGACCTGGTGGGGATCGCTGCGGTCGGATCGCGCCGGCACCTCGCTGCATCCCGCCAAGGCAAGCTAAGGTGGCCGACGAGACCGCCGTTACCGAACTCAGCCCGGTCGAGATGCGCGATCCGTTCCTGCGCAAGGAACTGAAGCGCGCGATCATCTGGCTCGGGCTCGCCTGCGTCATCGCGCTGCTGATCGTCCTGGTCCAGCCGCTGCTGATCATCTTTGCCGGCGTGGTGTTCGCAGCCTTGCTCGATGGCGGCGTGCGGCTGCTCGGGCGGGTCTTGCCGATCGGGCGCGGCTGGCGGTTGCTGATCGTCGTGCTGCTGACGTTCGCGTTCCTGGTGGGGACGTTCGTGCTGACCGGCGTGCAGGTGACCGAACAGGTGATGCAGCTGCGTTCGACGCTGGAATCGCAGGCCAACCGCTTCACCACCTATCTGACCTCGCAAGGGTTGATGCCGGGCGTGTCGAATGTGAACGGCATCGTGAAACAGGCGCTCGGTTCGGTTGGACGGGTGACGTCGTGGGTCGGCACCGCGATCGGCGCGATCACGAGCATGTTCATGATCCTGATCCTCGGGCTGTTCATCGCGATGGACCCGGGCACCTATGCGCGCGGGCTCGAATGGATGGTGCCGATCGACCTGCGCCCCGAATTCGCCAAGACCTTGGTCAAGATGAGCGACACGTTGCGCAAGCTGCTCGCCGGGCGCCTGCTCGGCATGGCGGTCGAGGGCGTCGCGAGCGGCATCGCGCTGGCGATCGGCGGTGTGCCGATGGCGATGTTGCTCGGCATCATCGCGGGCATTCTCGCCTTCATCCCCAATGTCGGTGCGATCGTGACCGGCGTGCTGATGGTCGCGGTCGGGTTCAGCGCGGGCGTCGACACAGGCTATTGGGCGATCGGCACGTATTTCGTGGTGCAGACGATCGACGGCTATGTGATCGTGCCGATGGTGGCGAAGCGCACCGTCGATCTGCCGCCGGCCTTGACGCTGGGCGCGCAGATCATGGCGAGCGCGCTGTTCGGGATTTTGGGGCTGGCGCTGGCCGACCCGATGACCGCGATGCTCAAGACCGCGCTCGAGCGGCGGTCGGAGCGGGAAGAGGAGAAGGCCGAGGCTTCGGTTGGAGCCGAGTCCACCGCCTAACCTCCCCTTCGTCATCCCCGCGGAGGCGGGGACCCATATCCTCAGGGATTTGCCAGTATGGGTCCCCGCCTCCGCGGGGATGACGGAATGGGGACTATATCCGAACCAACTGGTCGAATAGCGCCAGATAGCGATCCGACGAATCGGTCCCGGGTTGCGGCACCGGTTCCGGTCGCTGCGTGGTCCGCACCAGCCATGCATCCAACGCCGCGATCAGGCCCGCCGCGTCGTCCCTCGCGACGATCGTGCCGCGCTCCGGATGATCGATGATCTCCGCCACCGCCGCGCTCGAGTCCGTCGAAATCACCGGCGTCCCGACCGACAGCGCCTCGCGCAACACGCCGGGAACGCCTTCATAGTCCGAGGTCAGCACGACGACCTTCGCGCGCGCCATCGCCGGCAGCGGATCGCCGGTGTGACCGGGCAGGAAGACCCGACCGATCAAACCCAGTGCACGGACCTGCGCCTCGATCGCCGCCCGTTCGCTTCCCTCGCCGAGGATCACCAACGGAATGGTCCGGTCCGCGAGCATCGGCAGCGCCGCGATCAGCCGGTCCCAGCGTTTTTGCGGTTCGAGCCGACCCACCCCGAGGATGAAGCGCGTCGGAAGGTCCGGCGTCGCGCCCGGCATCGGCACTACCGGCGGGTTGGCGATGACGCTGGTCCGGCCCACCATCCGCGTCGCCCACGCAGCCTCGTCCGCGGTGACCGGAGTCATCGCCACCAGATGATCGAGGAAGCTGCCATGGCGGCCGAGCCAGAACTGGTGCGCGGCGTGCATCGCCCGGCCGTGATCGGCACGCACGGGCGCGTTGGACATCTTGGCGACGATCGGCGGGCAGCGCCGGCCTAGCCGCAATCGGGTCCACGCCGCGATTCCCGTATAGAAATTGCCCGGGCAGAAGATGACGTCCGGCGAAAGGCGGCGGACGACGCCGGGCAACGCCAGCATCCGCGACGGCGCGACGATCTCCAGCCCTTCCGGCAATTCCGCCGCCAGTGGCCCGGAAATATCCTCGATCGCCAGCGTCACGCGCCGCCCCGCCGCCAGCCAGCCGCGTGCGAGGCGCAGTTGCGCGCGCTCGACGCCGCCACCACTCAGGTCCTCGGCATAGGTCAGGATGTGCCCGGCAGTCGGCGGCCTGCTCAAAAGTGACATACGGAAGTCATCATGATGCGCGATGGGTAGAGCGGAGATCGCACCCGAATGAAACCGACTTTACGTGCATGCCCCATCACGGGCGGCTATTGGACCCGAGACATATGGTGAGCGTTGGGCGACGGAACGGCTTGAGGACAATGGTTTGAGGACCGCCGCGTGAACACCCGTGCGAAGATCGGCGAGTCCGAAGGCTATGCGGATATCGCGAGAGCCGGGCTGGAGCCGCTGAAGACGATCGGCAGCCGCTGGCCGGCGATCATCGGTGCGACGCTGACGCTGGCGATGATCGTCGGATTGGGGCGCGAACTGCTCGGGCACGGGCTGGCGGGGTTGTCGCGCTCGGTGCCGCAGGACCCGCGTTTCTATCTGTGCTTCGCGCTGCTCTACATGTCGCCGCCGACCGGGGATTACGTCATCTTCCGGCGGCTATGGGGCATTCCGCTCGGTGGCCTCGTCGCGCTGATCAAGAAGCGGATCGCGAACGAAGTGGTGTTCGGCTATTCGGGCGACGCGTGTTTCTACGCCTGGGCACGCGCGAAGGCGCGGATGGTCGCCTCCCCGTTCGGTGCGGTAAAGGACGTCACGATCTTGTCGGCGATCGCCGGTAACGCGATCACGCTGCTGCTGGTGGCGATCGCGCTCCCGCTCGGTCGGCATCTTCTGACGCACGACCAGTTCCGGACGGTGCTCGCGTCGGCAGGCGTGACGCTGGCGATCTCGCTGCCGTTCCTGATCTTTTCGCGCCGGGTATTCTCGCTGCCACGGGCCAAACTCTGGTGGGTGTTCGGGATCCACTGCATCCGGTTGTTGTGTGGATCGGTATTGATCGCGTTCGCGTGGCATTTCGCGTTGCCGGGGGTGCCGGTCGGGATGTGGCTGTTTCTCGCCGCGGGGCGCCTGCTCGTCTCGCGCCTGCCGCTAGTACCGAACAAGGATTTGCTGTTTGCCAATGCCGCGATCCTGCTGATCGGTCAGGATCACGCGCTGTCCGAACTCATCGCGTTCACCGCGGCGCTGACTCTGTTGGTGCATGTCGCGCTGATCGTGCTGTTCGGTATCCACGCCGCGCTGGTCAGGATGCGCGCATGATCCGCCGGGGGCTGGCCGCCGCGATGGTCCTGCTGGCGGGGCAGGCGGAGGCGCAAGGCGTGCTCGGCAGCGATGCGGCGGCGTGCCGTCCTGGTGAGGGGCCAGCGATCGCGGTCGAAATCCTCGGCCTCAAGGATCGTACGGGCGAGTTGAAGCTGGAACTCTACCCCGGCGTGGAAGCGGACTTTCTCAAGGATGATCGCGTGCTGATCGCCGCGGGAAAGACCTTCCGCCGCGTGACCGTGCCGACGCCCGCGACCGGGCCGACGACGATGTGCATCCGGGTGCCGGGGCCGGGTCGCTATGCGCTGTTGCTGACGCATAATCGCGACGGCAAGAACAAGTTCAGCTTCTGGACCGACGGCGCGGGCTTCGCGAGCAACACCAGGCTCGGGCGATCGCGACCGAAAGTGGAACAGGCGCTGGTCGAGGTCCGCTCGGGCGTGACGACCGTCCGGATCGTCGCGCAATATCTGCGCGGTCTGGGCGGGTTCGGCCCGATCGCGAAGTGAGGATCGTCGACGTCAACGAATTCTACTCGCCCGCCGGCGGCGGCGTGCGGACCTATGTCGATCGCAAGATGGGTATCCTGGCCGATCTCGGTCACGAACTGATCGTCGTCGCGCCGGGCGAGGAGGACCGCGTCGAGGAACGGCCCGGCGGCGGGCGGATCATCTACCTCAAATCGCCCGGCATGCCGTTCGACCGCAACTATGGGCTGTTCTGGGACGAGACCGCGATCCACCGCGTACTCGACGATCTCGACCCGGACGTGGTCGAGAGCTGCTCGCCATGGCGGCCCGCATGGTTCGTCGGCGACTGGGATGGTCGCGCGGTGAAGGCGTTCTTCATGCACAACGACAACATCGCCGCCTATGCGCAGCGCTGGTTCGCGGGCGTTGCGAGCCATGACCAGATCGAGCGCGGGTTCGCCTGGTACAGCCGCTACATGCGGCGTTTTCTCGAGAAATACGACGTCGTCGTCACCAACGGCCCGGCGCTCGAAAAGCGTCTGCGCGCGCGCGGGATTTGGATCGACGCGGCGATGCCTCTCGGGATCGAGCGTGGGCATTTCTCGCCAACCTTGCGCGATCCGCGGTTGCGCGCGGCGTTGCTGCGGCAGTGCGGGCTGCCCGAGGACGGCATGCTGTTGCTCGGGCTCGGCCGGCATCACGGCGAGAAGCGCTGGCCGCTGGTGGTCGATGCGGTAGCGCGCGCGGGCTCGACGTTGCCGGTCGGGCTGATCCTGATCGGCACCGGCGCGCAGACCAAGGCGATCGAGCGGCGGATCGGTGGATCGCCGCATATCCGGATGTTCGCGCCGGTCTATGATCGCGAACGGCTCGCGCGGATCATGGCGAGTTGCGATGCGCTGATCCATGGGTCGGAGGCCGAGCCGTTTGGGCTGGTCGCGTCGGAGGCGATGGCGTCGGGCCTGCCGCTGATCGTGCCGGATACGGGCGGTTGCGCTGAAGTGGCGGATTCGCGGTCGAGCGAACTCTACGCGGCGCGCGACGCGGAGAGTGCGGCGGCGGCGATCGGCCGATTGTTCGCACGCGACCCGGCGTTGCTGCGACGTGCGGCCGCGGTGGCGGCGCGCCACGTCCGCAGCGACCGCGAACACGCGGTCGAGCTCATGGCGTATTACGAGGGGCTGGTCGCGGCGAAGCAGCAGGCGGCACGTAGAGCGTGAACCGCGTGCCGGGAACGGCTACCCTCTCGTAACCCGCGCGGTGCGCCGCGAGCGCGAGCATGCGGTCCAGGCCGGCATCGCCGCTGGTTGCGGGGCCCTCGCCGCCGACCAGGATCGTCGACCCGTCGAGGTGCAGCCTCGCGCCGGAGACAAGGTGAAGCCCGCGTTCCTGCGCAGCGTCGAGCAGATGCGCGCTGCGGACATAAAAGGGCCCCGTTGCGAAGTCGGCGGCGGGCGGGCGACCGGCCGCCGGCAGCATCTGCGGCGAGAGCGTCGCGATCGGACCGGCGATACGCCGTTGGTCGAGCGTGCGGCCCAAGGCGCGGCCTTCGCGGAGCGTCTGCATGAGCGAAAGGCCGTCCGATGCGGCGAGCGCGGCGACCGAGGGGGCAAGCCCGGCAAAAGCAAAGATCGCGACTGCGATTTTCCACGGTCGGCTGGGTACCGCGATCAGCGACAGCCGCACGAACAACGCCGGGAGTGCTGGGAGTAGGTACTGGCGCCAGGTGGGAAACGGCAGCAGCGCAGCGATCAGTCCGGCGAGGATCAGCGCGTCGAGCAAGCCGACCGTCCGGCGCCGCCACGCGTCGCGCGCGACCAGGACCAGTGCCGGCAGCGCGGCGCCGAGTGCCAGGAACTTGAGCGTGTCGACCGCCTTGGCCGCCAGCGACATCTTCCACGGGCGCGATGCGTAATATTCGGCCGGGCCCTGTGCGGGAAAGGTGAGCGTGCCGAATACGAAGCCTGCCGGGCTCATCGCATAGGTCCAGGCGACGAACACGACGACCGGGAGCGTGCCGAGCAGGATCGCGAGCGGATGGCGGCGGCGGTCGATCAGCGCGGCGATGCCGTACGCCAGCGCCGGCAGCGCGTAGGAGACCTTGGCGGCGGCGGCGGCGGCGAGGAGCAGGCCGATCGTCGCGGCGCCGAGGCGTGAGGCACGCCCGGTTTCGCCGCGTGCGATCAGCGGCAGCGCGAGGCCAAGCAGCGCGGCGGGCAGCGCATCGTTGCGCGCGGTGCCGATGCTGAAGAGCAGGATATCGCAGGTGGCGAACAATGCGGCGCAGACGAGCGCGGCTCTTGGTTTGGCACCCAGCGTCCGCGCGGCCGTGTGGACGCAGGCGATCGTCGCGACGCCGAGCAGCGCGTTGACGATGCGGAGCGCTGGCCAGGTCCAGATGCCGGCGGCCCAGACGACGGGCGCGAAGAGATAGGGCTGGAGCGGGGTCTGGAGATACGCGAAGTCGCGGTACGGGAGGAGGCCGTGCGCGGTCAGGACGGCGGCGGCGACATACTGCGACTCGTCGTGGTCGACCGGGCGGAAGAGCGCGAGCGCGACGAACAGGATCGCCAGCGCTGCGAGCACCAAAAGCATGTTCACCCGCGAAGGCGGGTGTCCAGTCTGGGCACCCGCCTTCGCGCGTGAACAATTTCGGGGAGGAACGTACTCCATTACTCAGCCCCACCCCGGCGAAGGCCGGGGCCCAAATGGGGGACGGTGATGATGGAGGTTCGCGCTTCGTTACCGCAGCCTTCCCAATTGGGCCCCGGCCTCCGCCGGGGTGGACGTGAAAGCAACAACGTCAGGCTTTCACCGCAGTCAGAAAATAGTCGAGCGCCGTCGACTCGCTCAGCGTGAAGCCGGTCGCCGGCGAGACGCTCAGCCCGCGCGTATCGATAACACGCAAGCCCGCGGCTTCGAGCAGCGCGGTCAGTTCCTCGGGCGTCAGGAACTTGTTCCAGTCGTGCGTGCCCTTGGGAATACGCCCGGTGCCCTCCGCCACGGTGATCATCGCGATCCGCGACAAGGGCGTGCGGTTCGGCGTCGACAGGATCAGCAGACCCCCGTCCGCCAGCACGCGCGCGAGGCCGCGGACAAAGCCCGCCGGATCGCTGACATGCTCGATCACCTCGAGACTGGTGACGAGATCATACTGCCCCGTCAGTCCCTCGACGCCACCGGCGCGATAGTCGATCTCCAAGCCGCTTTGCGCCGCATGAATCTCCGCCACGGCGATATTCTCGGGCGCCGCGTCGATCCCGGTCACCGCCGCGCCGAGCCGGGCGAGCGGTTCGCACAGCAGCCCGGCACCGCAGCCGACGTCGAGCGCGGTCTTGCCCGCCAGCGGGGTGTAGCCCGTGCCGTCGCCGCTCCAATGCGCGTCGACCTGCTCGCGGATATAGCGCAGCCGCGGTGGATTGAGCTTGTGCAAGGGGGCGGACGAGCCCTTCGGATCCCACCAGTCCGCCGCCATCGCACCGAAGTGCGCCGCCTCGTTCGGATCGATTGTTGCGTTCATGAGCGTGTCGCTTGCCAGTTTCATGCGCGCTACCTATCAGGGCCGCCGCTTCGACCCAAAGGGATTTGCGCAATTCATGGCCCGTATCGTGATGAAATTCGGCGGCACGTCGATGGCCGGGATCGAGCGTATCCGCAACGTCGCCGCGCGCGTTAAGCGTGAAGTCGACGCCGGCAACCAGGTCGCCGTCGTCGTTTCCGCCATGGCGGGCGAGACCGATCGGCTGGTCGGCTTCTGCCGCGAGGCGTCGTCGCTGTACGACGCGAAGGAATATGACGTCGTCGTCTCGGCCGGCGAGCAGATCACCAGCGGCCTGCTCGCGATCGCGCTCCAGGCGGCGGGTTGCAAAGCGCGGAGCTGGCTCGGCTGGCAGCTGCCGATCAACACGTCTGATGCGCACGGCTCGGCGCGTATCGGCGAGATCGACACCGCGGCGCTCGACGCGAGTCTCGCCGAGGGTGTCGTCGCGGTAATCCCCGGTTTCCAGGGTGTCGCGGACGGCCAGCGCGTGACGACGCTCGGCCGCGGCGGCTCGGATACCTCGGCGGTCGCGATCGCGGCGGCAATGAAGGCCGATCGCTGCGACATCTACACCGACGTCGACGGCGTCTACACGACCGACCCGAGGATCGTGCCGCGTGCGCGCAAACTCGGCAAGGTGACGTATGAGGAGATGCTGGAACTCGCCAGCGTCGGCGCCAAGGTGTTGCAGACGCGCTCGGTCGGCCTGGCGATGAAGGAAAACGTGCGCGTACGCGTGCTGTCCTCGTTCGAGGATGGCGATACTAACGATGGTCACCGCGGCACGTTGATCGTGGGCGAAGAGGAAATCGACGATATGGAACGCCAGCTCATCACCGGCATCGCGCACGACAAGAACGAGGCGAAGATCACGTTGACGCAGGTCAGCGATCGCCCTGGCTCGGTTGCGGCGATCTTCGCGCCGCTCGCCGACGGCGGGATCAACGTCGACATGATCGTGCAGAATGTCGCGCATTCGACCGGCTCGACCGACGTCACCTTCACGGTGCCTGCGGCCGATCTGGCGCGCTCGCTCGACATTCTCGACAAGGCGAAGGACGCGATCGGCTATGCGACGATCGTCCACGACACGCGCGTCGCCAAGGTGTCGGTCGTCGGCGTCGGCATGCGCAGCCATGCGGGCGTCGCCTCGACGATGTTCAGCACGCTCGGCGAGCGCGGCATCAACATCCAGGCGATCGCGACGTCGGAGATCAAGGTCAGCGTGCTGATCGAAGAGGATTATACCGAACTCGCGGTGCGCGTGCTGCACACGGCGTATGGCCTCGATGCCGAGGATGCCGCTTGACGGACACCGTCCGTTCGTTTCGAGCGTAGTCGAGAAATATGTCACGGATATCGCGCGGGGTTTCTCGACTTCGCTCGAAACGAACGGGAGTTTTGTGATGACCATCGGTAGCGACCGGCTTCAGCGCCGGATGGCCCGCGGGGCTGCGTTCCTCGGCTCCGAGGTCGCGATTCTTGGCGGCGCGATGTCGTGGGTGAGCGAGCGGCACCTCGTCTCCGCGATCTCGAATGCGGGCGGGTTCGGCGTGATCGCGTGCGGGGCGATGACGCCCGCGCTGCTCGATACCGAGATCGCCGCGACCAAGGCGCTGACCGACAAGCCGTTCGGCGTGAACCTGATCACGATGCACCCCGATCTGTTCGAGCTGATCGCGGTCTGCGCCAAGCACAAGGTCGGCCATGTCGTGCTCGCCGGCGGCCTGCCGCCCAAGGGCAGCATCGAGGCGATCAAGGAGACGGGCGCGAAACTGATCGCGTTCTCGCCCGCGCTGGCGCTCGCGAAGAAGCTGATCCGCAGCGGCGTCGATGCGCTGGTGATCGAGGGCATGGAGGCCGGTGGGCATATCGGACCGGTATCGACCAGCGTGCTCGCGCAGGAGATGCTGCCCGAGATCGCCGAGCAGGTGCCGGTCTTCGTCGCGGGCGGGATCGGTCGCGGCGAGGCGATCGCCGGCTATCTCGACATGGGCGCGGCGGGTGTCCAGCTCGGCACGCTGTTCGTGTGTGCGACCGAATCGATCGCGCACGCCAATTTCAAGAAGGCGTTCATCCGGGCGTCGGCGCGCGATGCGATCGCCAGCGTGCAGATTGATGCCCGCCTGCCGGTCATTCCGGTCCGTGCGCTGAAGAACGCGTCGAGCGAGCTGTTCACGGCGAAGCAGCGCGAAGTCGCCGGGCATCTCGACGGTGGCCGCGTGGAAATGGCCGAGGCGCAGTTGCAGATCGAACATTACTGGGCGGGCGCGCTGCGCCGCGCGGTGATCGACGGCGATATCGAGCATGGCTCGGTGATGGCGGGCCAGTCGGTCGGCATGGTCAAGCGCGAGGAGCCCGTCGCGGACATCATCGCCGGGCTGATGACGCAGGCGGCAGCAGCGTTGGAATCGCGGACCGCCTGAGGGGCGGACGGCCGCCTTACCCTAAGCGCGTGCCCCGTTTGTAGCGCACCACCCCGGCGAAGGCCGGGGCCCAATTGGGAGCGTCGCTAACGGAGCGCGGCATAGCGTCACTGCCACCTTTCCAATTGGGCCCCGGCCTTCGCCGGGGTGGTAGGTTAGCGTAGGCGGTGGCCCCGTGCCCTGCCTCCGTTCGCCGCAAATCCTGCCATCAGCACTCACGGCTTACGTCTCGTTAACCTAATCCCTGCAAAGAGTGTCCCGTCGGGGGACGTTATGAGGTGGTTGCGATGAGTCGTCGGTTTGCATTGCTGTCGTTTACCGCGCTGGGCCTGATCGCCGGGTGTGCGCCCAAGCCGAAGACCGTGGCGGTCGTCTCGCCGCCCGTCATCATGGTGCCGGTCCCCGCGCCGACGATGCCCAAGGGCGCGTCGCCGACGATGGTGATCCCGGTTGCGCTGCCGGACGGCACCTATCCGACGCCGAACCGCAACCTGACCACGGCCGCCAAGGTCTGGCACCTGCGCGCCGCGCTCAACGTCGCCGCGCTCGCCTGCCGCGGACCGCAGGAATTGGTGATCGTGGCCGGCTATAATTCGCTTCTGTCGTCGCAGAAGCCGATGCTAGCCAAGGCCGAGGCGACCTATGCCAGCGAGTATAAGGCGGGCGGCGGCGACTGGCAGGATCGCTACGATGATTCGATGACGCGACTGTACAACTTCTTCTCGCAGTCGCCGGCGCGCGACGCGTTCTGTGCAGCAGCAGGCACCGTCTTGGCCGACAGCGCGGGCGTATCCGCGGATGCGATGCCGGCGTTCGCGGCCGCGCATCTGCCGATGCTAGAGCAGCCGTTCACCGACTTCTACCGCGCCGTCGATGCATGGCGCGGTCGCACGGTGCGTCCGGTTCAGCCGCAACTGGCCGCATCGCGTCAATATGCATCCAACATGCCGGTCCAGACGATCACGCAGGCGCGGCTCCAGCCGATCTCGCAGCCGGTGCCGCCCGCCCAGCCTCGCCTGAAGCTGGATCCCAGCGTTTTCCAGTAAGTCTTTCGCCTCGGCCGATCCCCGCGCCTTAAGGTTGGCTTCCCCGCAAAGACTGGGTTAACAGCCGCGGGAATGGCAGACGCACTCCAGGATCAGCCGACCGGCGGCCGCTTCGACGGACGCGAGCACCGGTTTGCGGTGCGCGTGTATTTCGAGGACACCGATCTGTCCGGCGTCGTCTATCACGCCAATTACCTTCGCTACATGGAGCGCGCGCGGTCGGACATGCTGCGCGTTGCCGGCATCAACCAGCGCGCGGAGCACGAAGCGGGCGGCGGCGCCTATGCGGTCGCCAGCCTCGCGATCCGCTACGCCGCGCCCGCCAGGCTCGACGACGCATTGCTGGTCGTCACGCGACTGACACGCGTCCGCGCAGCCGGGGTGTCCATTCATCAACGAGTCATGCGCGACGCGGTTGTCTTGACCGAGGCGGATCTGGTGGTGGCGCTCGTTGCTGCCAACGGCCGTCCGAGACGCCAGCCGAGCGCCTGGACAGAAATCTACGAACGCCTTGTCTGGCAGGGGGAAGCATGAATCCGGTGTTAACTATGGATAGCGCGACGCTGTCGCCGATCCACTTGTTCCTCCAGGCCGACTGGGTGGTGAAGGGCGTGATGGTCGGGCTGCTGCTCGCCAGCATCTGGACCTGGGCGTTGATCGTCGCGTTCTGGCGGCGGATCGGCAAGACGCGCAAGGCCATGGTGCGGTTCGAGCGCGACTTCTGGAAGGCCGAGGACATCGACATCTTCTACAAGGCGGAGGGCGAGAACGACCTTCCGTCGGCGCGCGTGTTCGCCGCCGGCGTCACCGAGTGGCGACGGTCGACCGCGGGCGGCACGATCGACAAGAGCGGCACGCGCGAGCGGCTCGCGACGACGATGGGTGCTGCGGTCGCGGGCGAGATCGACAAGCTGTCGGACCGGCTCAACGTGCTGGCGACGGTCGGCTCGGTCGCGCCGTTCGTCGGGCTGTTCGGCACGGTGTGGGGCATCATGCGCAGCTTCACGAGCATCGCTGCGGCACAGAACACGTCGCTGGCGGTAGTGGCGCCGGGCATTGCGGAGGCCTTGTTCGCGACCGCGATCGGCCTGTTCACGGCCATCCCCGCGGTGATCGCGTACAACCGCTTCAGCCACGGCATCAACCGGATCGAGGCGAGCCTCAACCGGTTTGCGGACGGCTTCCACACGACCCTCTCGCGCCAATTGGACGGCTCGCGATGAGCAGCGCGCAAATCCTCCCCGGCACGGGGAGGGGGACCGCGACGCGCAGCGGCGTGGTGGAGGGGGCTCTCCACGCAGCGCATCGCTTGATTGACGAGGGCCTCTTCGCACCCAGTCGTTTGCGGCACGCCCCCTCCACCAGCTTCGCTGGTCCCCCTCCCCTTGCAGGGGAGGATTTAACGTGGCGATGAACCTTCCGTCTTCCCGCGGCCGCGGCCGTCGCGCGCCGATGGCGGATATCAACGTCACGCCGTTGGTCGACGTGATGCTGGTGCTGCTGATCATCTTCATGGTCACTGCGCCGCTGATGACTGCGGGCGTGCCGGTGAACCTGCCCGACGCGCGCGCGAAGGCGCTCGACCAGGAGCAGAAGCCGGTCGAGATCTCGATGGACGGCACCGGCGCGCTGTTCATCGACAAGGACCAGGTCACGGACGACGCACTGCCGGTACGCCTCGCCGCGATCGCTGCAAGCCGTGCGGTGGGCGACGAGCCGCAGGTGCTGCTGCGCGCGGACAAGGCGCTCGATTACGGCCGCGTGATGCGCGTGATGGGCGAACTCAACCGCGCAGGTCTGAACCGCGTTGCGCTGGTGACCGTCGAGGGTAATCAGAACTGATGCGCGGCTGATGGATCGCTCGGAGAAGATCGGCCTCGGCGTCGCGCTGGTCGGGCATGTCGCGCTGTTCGGCTTGCTGTCGGTCGGGTTTCTCAGTGCGCCCGAATTGCCCAAGATCGAGCAGCAGCCGATCGACGTGAGCCTCGTCCCCGATGTCGCGCTCGAGGCGACCGCGCCGCAATCGACCGAGTCGACTGCCGAATCGGTGGCGCCCGACGAAGGCGCGCCCGAGGACGCCGCGCCGCCCGCGCCCGACGAGGCCGAGCCCGAGCCTAAACCCGATCCCGTACCGCCCGCGGCGCAGCCCAAGCCTGCGCCGCCGCAGCCCAAGCCGCAGCCCGCGCCCGAGCCGAAGCCGCAGCCCAAGCCGCAGCCAAAACCAAAGCCTGCGCCACCGAAGCCGGCCGCCAAGCCGGCGCCGGTATCGAAGCCCGTCGTGAAGCCGCAACCCGCACCCGCAAAGGCCAAGCCGACCAAGGCCGCGCCGGCAAAATCGGCACCAGCAAAGACCGCGACGAAATCCAACGCTGCGCCCGCCAAGTCGTCGTCGAGCGCGGCCAAGCCTGCCAAGCCGTCCTCGACCAAGGGCAGCGGATCGACCGCCGACGCCAAGACCGCGCGGCCGCGCGGCTCGCGGCTCGGCGATAATTTCCTCAAAGGTCTGTCGGCCGATCCGTCGCCCAGCAAGTCGGTGGCGCCGAAGGCGGCCAAGCTCGGCGCGCAGGCGGCGGCCAACATCGGCTCGGCGATCCTGCGCCAGGTGCAGCCCTGCGCAAACCGCCAGGTCACGCCGGGGCCAGGTGCCGAGCGGATTCGCGTGACGATCAACCTGAAGCTCAACCGCGACGGCACGCTGAAATCGCGTCCGACGATCAGCGGCCATGCCGGCGTCGACGACGAGAATCGCCGCTATGTCGACCGCGTCGACGATCTCGCGATCGCCACCTTCACGGGCTGCTCGCCGCTGCGCGGTTTGCCCGACGACCTGTATGATGTGCAAAATGGCTGGAGCAATTTCAGCCTGCGCTACAAACTTCCCGGCTGAGGATGTCCGTTATGACTCGATCGATCTGGGGTTTAGTCCCTTCGCGCCAGTTGCTTCCAGTTGAGAAACCCCACCCCGGCGAAGGCCGGGGCCCAATTGGGAAGGTGCAGGTAATAACGCGCCACGCTCCCTCAGCAGCGTCCCCCAATTGGGCCCCGGCCTCCGCCGGGGTGGGTGCTGTGTTGGGTACGCGTCAGGCTCGATCGATCCTCGCTTCTGTTGGCCTGCTAGCGTTCGTGTCTTGCCATGCCGCGAGCGCGCAGGACGCACCCGCTCCCGCCCCGCAACAGGCCCCGGCAGACCCAGCGGCCCCCGCAGCCGCTGGCGACCAATCCGGCGGCCTCGTGGTGGACGTCACCGGCGGCATCTCCGCGCCGATGCCGATCGCGATCCCCGTTATGCCGACCGCTGCAGTCGTCTCGACGCCGGCAGGGTCGACCGACGTGCTCGGCCGCCAGCTCGCCGAGATCGTCACCAACGACCTCCGCAATTCCGGCCTCTTCACGCCGTTGTCGCCCGGCCAGTTGCGCCCGATCACTTTTCCCGAAGTCACCGCACCCGGGTTCGACTATTGGGGCAGCACGGGCGCGCAGGCGCTGGTGCAGGGCTTCATCCGCGCCACCGGTGACGGCAATCTGACGGTCGGCTGCTACCTCTACGACGTGTCGTCCAAGGCGGAGCTGACGCGTACCGGGTTCGTCGTCTCGCCGTCCGACTGGCGGCGTGCAGGCCATAAATGCGCCGACATGGTCTATACCCGGCTGACCGGAGAGGGCGCCTATTTCGACAGTCGCGTCGTCTACGTGTCCGAGACCGGGCCTAAGGGCCGCCGGATCAAGCGGCTCGCGATCATGGATCAGGACGGCGCCAATCACCGCTTCCTGACCAACGGCCAATCGATCGTGCTGACGCCCCGGTTCGCGCCGAACCAGCAGTCGATCGTCTATATGAGCTATCTCAACAATCGCCCGGCAATCTATGTCTACGACATCGGCTCGGGCAAGCAGCGGCTGGTGGTGGCGAACGCGAACCTGACCTTTGCGCCGCGCTTCTCGCCCGATGGCCGCAACATCCTGTTCTCGATGGCGCAGGGCGGCAACACCGACGTCTACCGCGTGTCGGCGCAGGGCGGCAGTCCGCAGCGCCTGACCAACTCGCCGGGGATCGATACCGGCGGCAGCTATTCGCCCGACGGCAGCCGAATCGTGTTCGAGAGCGACCGCTCCGGCGGGCAGCAGATCTACGTGATGAACGCCGACGGTTCGAACCAGCAGCGGATCAGCTTTGGCGGCGGGCGCTATGCGACGCCGGTCTGGAGCCCGCGCGGCGACCTGATCGCGTTCACCAAGCTCGGCGGCGGCTTCCGGATCGGCATCATGAGCCCCTCCGGCGGCGGCGAGAAGCTGTTGACCAACGACTGGCAGGACGAGGGCCCGAGCTGGTCGCCCAACGGTCGCGTGATCAACTTCTACCGCTCCGGGCGTGGCAGTGGCGGCAAGGCGGACCTCTGGTCGGTCGACCTGACCGGGGTCAACGAGCGCAAGATCCCGACGCCGCTCGACGGGTCGGATCCGGCATGGGGCCCGCTGCGGCCGTAAACCTGCTATGGGGGCATAACAGGGAAACGTGATTTTCTACGGGAGACTATCTATGTCGAAGCTTTCCAACGTCTTGCTTGCCTGTACCGCGCTGATCGCCGTGTCCGGTTGTGCCAAGAAGCGTCCGGCCGTGCTGCCGCCGGCGCCGGTCGACAACAATGCGGCGATGGATCCGAATGCCGGCATGAACACCGGCAATGTCGGCGGCGCGATCGTGCCGGGGTCGGATGCCGACTTCCAGCGCTCGGTCAGCTCGAACACGGTGAATTTCGGTCTCGACATGTACGACATCGATCCGACCGCGCGCGCGATCCTCGACAGCCAGGCGCAGTGGCTCGCCAAGTTCCCGAACCGTCGCATCACGATCGAAGGCCATGCCGATGAGCGCGGCACGCGCGAATACAACCTTGCGCTCGGCGATCGTCGTGCGAACGCGACCAAGAACTATCTCGCGGCGCGCGGCGTGTCGTCGGAGCGGATGACGACGATTAGCTACGGCAAGGAACGCCCGGTGGCGATGGGCTCGGACGACCAGAGCTGGGCGGCGAACCGCCGCGCGGTCACGGTGGTGCTGAACTGACGAGCGTGCGGTGCGTGCTGGTAAGCATTAAGATGCCAGCACGCGCCACCCACAGTCCGTCATCCTGACGAAAGTCAGGATCCAGAGCCACGATCGACGACGCCCGTTACTCTGGATTCTGACTTTCGTCAGGATGACGGGATTTGGAAGGTCGGTGCAGCGCACTCACCTTTGCGAGTGCGTCAGCCCAAAGCCTTGTCGAGCAGCTTCGCGAGGCGAATCCCCCCGCGGCGGACCTCCTCGCGCGAGACCGGCACCATCTTCGCGATCGTCGCCTGGTCCATCTTCACCCGCGCCGGCACCGTACCGCACGCATCTCCGCCGAGCGCCGCCGCATAGGCGGTATGCGAAACCTCCCAGCCCTCGCGGCTCCAGTCTGCAACCGTGCCCGCGCCGACCTTCGCCCGCTCGGCCGCCGAATACCGACGCACCAGCGATGGCGGCGCCGAGATCGCGCGCTCTGGCAGCGGGCCGTCCCAGATCGAATGGAGATTGAAGCGCGGCGGCGCGTAGATGCCGTAATCCGCCTTCACGTCGTTGCCACCCTTGTCGTGGCGGTCGCCCGCGTGGAGCGGCTGGTGCAGATCGCCGACGAAATGGATCAGGAATGCCAGCGCCTGGACGCGGTCCTTGGGCGAGGTGGCGCGATCGCGCAGCAGTTTCACGTCGCGGTCGATCTGCGCGGACACACAATCGCCGTCCTTGCACGCCGGCGTCAGGTCGAACGGCGCGCAGACGTCGACGTTCTGGTAATGCCAGCTATACGCGAACCCGAACCGCGACTTGCCGTCGGCGGTCTTCAGCGGCTTGACGCAGTCGGCCCAGACGCTCGCCTGCTCGATCGTCCCCGCCGGGCATTCGGGCGTGTCGAGCAGCGCCTGTTGCGACAGCAGGCGACGGATCGCCACCTTCGTCTTCGGCGTGACATTGGCATAGGCGATCTGCGCGACCGTCTCGTGGCCATATTCCCAATAGGCGGTGGCGGGGGAGGCGATGCCGAGCATGGCCAGAGCGGACGATGCCGCGGCGAGGATGTAGCGCTTCATACCGCTGCGTTAGCGTAGATCGCGACGGTCCGGCTACCCTGCGACGACGCCGTGCCGCGGTACATGCCGACGGTGTTGAACCCCCAGGCCATGGCGCCGTCCGGCCCCGCGACGATCACCCCGCCGGTGCCGCCGAGCATCTTCACTTCGGCCAGCACCGCGTCGGCGGCGACCTGCAGCGATTCGCCGGCCAGCCGTACCCGCGCGGCGATCTCGTGGCCGACGCCGACGCGCAGGAAATACTCGCCCGAACCGGTGCACGACACCGCACAGGCGCGGTCGTCGGCGAAGGTGCCCGCGCCGATCACCGGCGTATCGCCGATCCGGCCCCAGCGCTTGCCGGTGACCCCGCCGGTCGAGGTCGCGGCGGCGACATGGCCGTTCGCGTCGCACGCGACCGCGCCGACCGTGCCGTACTTCATGTCGACGTCGAACCCGCCGCCATCGGCCTGGAACTCCGCGAATTGCCGGCGCCGTTCGTCGGTCGCGAACCAGTCCGCGTCCGCTTGCGGCAAGTCCCGATCGCGCGAGAACGCGTCCGCACCCGCTCCGGCGAGGAACACGTGGCGGCCGTCGTCGAGGATCGCGCGCGCGAGTCCGACCGGGTTGCGCGTCGCGGTGGCCGCGGCGACAGCCCCCGCCGCCCGCGTGCGCCCGTCCATGATCGCCGCGTCCAATTCCAGCGTGCCGTCGTGCGTGAACACCGCGCCGCGCCCCGAATTGAAGTGCGGATCGTCCTCCAGCACCCGCACCGCCGCCTCGACCGCGTCGAGCGCATCCCCGCCGCCCGCCAGGACCGCCGACCCGGCATCGAGCGCGCGCGACAGGCCGGCCCGCGCGCCCGCATCCTGCTCGGGCGAGACCATTTCGGCGTCGAGTTTGCCGGCACCGCCGTGAATGACAAGAGTCCAGGTCATGATGGTGCTTTCGGGGGAAGGAGGGGACGCAGCCCGATCAGCGGGCGGAGCAGGGGAATGCTCTTGCCGATCAGGTAGAAGGCGACGCTACCGACGATCGTGACGGCGAGCAGGCAGGCGAACTCCGCCCAGCCGGGCAGGCCGGCGGGGAGCAGCGCGTACATGCCGAGGACGATGATCGTCTGGTGGATCAGGTAGAAGGGGAACACCGCCTCGGTCAGCACCGGGCGCCAGCGATGGTCGCGGTTCCAATGGCGTTCGGCGACCCCGATCAGCGCGACGATCGCGCCCCATTGCTCGAGCGCGTGGGCGACGCCGTACCCCGGATAGATCCAGCGCGGCGCGACGATATCGCCCGGCCATTCCAGCTCGACGGCGATGATCGCGACATAGCCGAGCACCGCGGCTGCTGCGCCGAGCTTCCACAATCGCGCGATCGCCGCCATCGTCGGCTCGGACCGCGCGAGGCCGAAGCCGAACAGGAAGGCAGGGAAATAGGTGACGTGCGCGACCCAATCGCCGAACAGCGCCTGGGTCTCGGCCGCCATCTGGAACCACCAGCCATGGACGAAGATCAGCCATGCCACCGGCAGCAAGACCGCACCCCAGCCGCCGAACACCCGGTCAAACGCGCGTTGCAGCCAGTTGCCGCGAACGACGATCAGCCCGAGCGTAAGGACCGCGGTGTACGCCCAGAGATAGACGACGAACCAGAGGTGGTTCCAGGTCGGCAGCGACAGCCCGGCAAGCTTGCCGAAGCGGAAATAATCATGGCTCCAGAACGTCCAGTAGCTGCCCGCATAACCATGCTTGGTGACCAGCTCGACCCAGGGCTGTGGCGGGACGATCACGGCGATCCCGAACAGCAAGGGCACGAGCAGCCGGGAGCAGCGATTGGCGAAGAACCCGCCGACACCGCTCGACCGCGCGAGCAACGCACGGCTCGCATAGCCCGAGACCACGAACAGCAACGTCAGCCGCCACGCGTTGCTGGCCAGCATCGGCAGCCGCACCCAATCCTCGACATGGAGCGACTTCACGTGGAAGTTCCACGGCACGAACACCATGCCGATATGGTACACGATCAGCAGCGCGAACGCGCCGATCCGTAGCCAGTCCATGCCGTAATGCCGCGTCATCGCGCGGCCCTACGGGGCGGGGCGCGGTGCCGCAAGCGTGCGGCGGCTCATCCGTTCCCGGTGTCGGTTGAGCCTTGGCCGGCTCAGGCCTTCATGCGCGGCGTGCCGAGGAAGTCGCGCTTGCCGATCTTCACGCCCTGCGCCCGGAGGATCGCGTAGGCGGTGGTCGCGTGGAAATAGAAATTGGGCTGCGAGAACGACAACAGGAAGTTCGCGCCGGTGAACGGCATGACGAACGTGCCGAACTCGAACTTCGTATCATTCTCCGCCAGCGTGTCGAACTCGTCCTTGTCGATCGCCTCCAGCGTCGTGATCGCGTCGCGCAATACCGTGTGCAGCCCTGCGAAATCGGTCGGCCACGCGCTCCGATCGGGCGAGAAGACGCCGCCGCGGACGCCCTCGATCCCGCCGACCGAGTGCGCCGCACAGGATTTCACCTGATAGCCGAACGGCAGCATGTCCTCGGCGAGTTTCGCATCGATCAACGCGGCCGGTTCGATGCCTTGCTCGGCGGCGAAGGCCTCGGCCTTGTCGATCAGCCCGTCGAGCGCGCGCAGGATCTGGAGGTTCGAGGGAATCGTCGCATCGTAGAGGGAAAAGGTCATCGATCGCTCTCCTGCAATATAGGCCCTGTTATGGAGGACGGCGGCCGCCTCGACCAGCGATGTTCCGTTCCTGCCTTCAAGTCGCTATATACGGCGGCGAACCTCCCGAGGAATCCCCATGTCCCTTCGTCCCTGGCGCGATATCACCCGCCGCACGAGCCGCCAGATCATGGTCGGCAACGTCCCCGTCGGCGGCGACGCGCCGGTCACGGTGCAGACGATGACCAACACCCCGACCGACGACGTCAAGGCGACGGTCGATCAGATCCGCCGCTGCGAAGACGCCGGCGTCGACATCATCCGCGTCAGCTGCCCCGACGTCGAATCGACCACCGCGCTCAAGCAGATCGTCCGCGCCAGCCGCGTGCCGATCGTCGCCGACATCCATTTCCACTACAAGCGCGCGCTCGAAGCCGCCGATGCGGGGGCGGCGTGCCTGCGCATCAACCCGGGCAATATCGGCTCGGCGTCGCGCGTGAAGGAAGTCGTCGACGCGGCGAAATCCAACGGCTGCGCGATCCGGATCGGCGTCAACGGCGGCTCGCTGGAGCGCCATCTGCTCGAGAAATATGGCGAGCCTTGCCCGGACGCGCTGGTCGAGTCGGCGATGGATCACATCAAGCTGCTGCAGGACCACGACTTTCACGAGTTCAAGGTCGCGGTGAAGGCGTCCGACCTGTTCCTCGCGGTCGCGGCGTATCAGCAGCTCGCCGAACAGGTCGATTGCCCGCTGCATCTCGGCATCACCGAGGCGGGCGGGTTCGTCGGCGGCACGGTGAAGTCGGCGATCGGGATGGGCAGCCTGCTCTGGTACGGCATCGGCGACACGATCCGCGTCTCGCTCTCCGCCGAGCCCGAGGAAGAGGTCCGCGTCGGGTTCGAGATCCTCAAGGCGCTCGGCATCCGCAACCGCGGCGTCCGCGTCGTCTCGTGCCCGTCCTGCGCACGGCAGGGGTTCGACGTGATCCGCACCGTCCAGGCGCTCGAGGAGCGGCTGCAGCATATCCGTACGCCGATGTCGCTGTCGGTGCTCGGCTGCGTGGTGAACGGCCCCGGCGAAGCGCGCGAGACCGATATCGGCATCACCGGCGGCGGCAACGGCAAGCACATGGTCTACCTCTCGGGCGTCACCGACCACCACGTCCAGGACGCCGACATGGTCGACCACATCGTCCGCCTGGTCGAAGCCAAGGCGGCCGAGATCGACGCAGCGGATGCTGCGGTCGCGGCACTGGTGCCGGAGATGGCAGCGGAGTAGGTCTCGTGCTATGCCCCGGGTACTGGAGACTCGGGCATGACCTACCACGCCAAGGTGATAACCGGCGGCAAGATCGTAATCCCAGCTGACTTGCGCCGGGAACTCGGCATCAAGGATGGCGACTCGATCGTCCTCGAAGCGGGCGCGGATGGGATCATGTTGCGTCGCGAGGATCCCGATGCGGCGTTGGTGCGGCTGCGTCGCGGGTTGAGCGGCTATAGTGTCGATCAGTTCCTGCGCGAGCGCCGCGCGGATTGGGGTGAATGAAACAGGTAATCGATGCGTCGGTGGTCCTGGCCTATCTTCGCGACGAGCCCGGTGGTGATGTTCTGGTTCGCGACGACGGACCCTTCTGCCTGTCGAGCGTCAATTTGGCTGAGATCATGACGAAGGTCATCGACCTCGATCTGTCGCCCCACGACGTAACGCGTGTGCTGAAGACGCTTCCGATCGAGCATTCCGACTTTGGCAGGGAGGATGCGGTACGCACTGCGATGTTCCGCACGGCGTCGCGGCGACTGGGCCTCTCGCTCGGAGATCGGGCGTGCCTTTCGCTGGCGGCTCGCCTCGCAGTCCCGGTGTTGACTGCTGATACAGCATGGGCCGAACTCGATCTGGATATCGACATCCGCCTGATCCGATGAACCGCACCGTCTCCCCCGCACTCGCCTTCGCGGTTGCCGCGTTCGGCATCGGGCTGTTCTCGGTCATGGATGCGGTGATGAAGTCGCTCGTGCTCGCGATCGGCGTCTACAATGGACTATTGTGGCGACAGATGCTGAGCGTCGGGCTGGGTGCGGTCGCGTGGAAGCTCGGGAATAGCGGGCGGCCGAGCCGGCGCGCGCTGAAACTCCACTGCGCGCGCGGATTGGTGACGACGGCGATGGCGGTGCTGTTCTTCTGGGGCCTTGCACGCGTGCCGATGGCGCAGGCGATATCGCTGACCTACATCGCGCCGATCCTCGCGCTGTTGCTCGCGGCGGTGACGCTGGGCGAGCGGGTCGGGCACAAGACCGTGTTCGCCTCGATCGCGGCGCTCGGCGGCGTGGGCGTGGTGATGATCGGGCATGGTCGCGAGGGCGCGGCGGCGGCATCGCTTGAGGGGGCGCTCGCAGTGCTGGGCTCAGCGGTGCTCTACGCGGTCAACCTCGTGATCGCGCGGCTCCAGAGCCAGGCGGCGCGGCCCGGCGAGATCGCGTTCTTCCAGGCGGTGGTCATCACGCTGACGCTCGCACTTGCTGCGCCGTGGCTGGCGGTCGTGCCCGAGGCGACGCAATGGCCCAAGCTCATCGCCGCCGCCGCGCTCGCGACCGCGTCCTTGTGGCTGCTCGGCTGGGCCTATGCGCACGGCGACACCGGCTATCTCGCGACCACCGAATACACCTCGTTCCTCTACGCCGCGGTGCTGGGTTTCGCGGTGTTCGGCGAGCGGGTATCGGCGTTCACGCTGGCAGGCGCGGGGATCATCGTCGTCGCCTGCCTTTCCGCGGCGCGCCGGCGCGACATCGCACAAACGTCTATCGAGGCTACCGCATGACCATCATCCGTTCCGCCACCCCTGCCGATGTCGGCACGATCCTGCGCTTCGTCCGCGAGCTTGCCGCATTCGAGCGCGAACCCGATGCGGTCGAGGCGACCGAAGCGACGCTGACGGAGGCGTTGTTCGGCGCTCACCCGGCCGCCGAGGCGTTGATGGCCGAGGGCCCAGACGCCCCGCTCGGCTTCGCGCTGTTCTTCCACAATTTCTCGACCTGGACGGGCAAGCGCGGGCTGTATCTTGAGGATCTGTACGTGACGCCGGACGCGCGCGGGCAGGGGGTCGGCGGCGCGTTGCTGGCGCATCTTGCCGGGATCGCGCTCGACCGCGGCTGTGCGCGGTTCGAATGGTCGGTGCTCGACTGGAACGCCGACGCGATCGCGTTCTACCGCAAGGTCGGCGCGGTCGGGATGGAGGACTGGACGATCCAGCGCCTGTCAGGGGACGCGCTGATCAGGCTGGCAGGGCGGTAGGCGCGCTGCCCTAGTCCTTCACGTCGATGTTCATCGCAATCGAGATTCGGTCGCCGGTGCCGAGATGCGGGCGCACGCCGTGGCGCAGCCAGGCGGGGAACAGGATCAGGTCGCCCGCTTCGGTCGGCAGGCGGCGCTCGACCGGTTGCGGCTGGCCATCGATGCCGAGCAGCCGAAACCCGGGCAGCCGCATGAACGGCACGGGAAAGCGCGGGTCTTCGAAGAACAGTTCGCCGCCCGCCTCGCCTTCCGCCGGGGGAATGCCAAGATCAACGTGATAGACCGCCGCCCACAGCACACCCGGATGCGCGTGGCTCATGTTGAGCGCGCCCGGCGGCGAGACGTTCGCCCACATCTTGACGGTCCATTCGACCGTGGCCGGATCGCGGCCGTCGAAATGCGACGCGCGCTTGGCCATCTTCACCGCGGTATCGGCCAGCGCGGTTGCCGCCGGCCCGCCCCAGTCGAGCATGTCGGTGGCCGAATGCCAGCCACCGACATTGGAACGCGAAAGGCTTGGTCCGGCGGCGTGGCGATCGAGGATCGCGGCGCGCAACGCGGCGGTCAGCGCCGCCGCATCGGCCAGCCGACCGTGCAGGATCGGCGTCTCGTACAGTCCGATCTGCGCCGCGCGGACGCGGATGCCGTCAAACGGGCGAGACGCCGGGGTCACGCGATCAGCGGCCGACGACGTCGTCCGAATTCATCGGCTCCTTGCCCTTCGCCTTCTCGGCTTCGTAGCGCTCGATCGCTTCGATCGTCACGCGCTTAGCTTCGTCGGCATCGCCCCACTTGCCGACGCGGACCCACTTCTTCTTCTCCAGGTCTTTGTAATGCGTGAAGAAATGCTCGATCTGCTCGAACACGATCTCGGGCATGTCGCCGCGCTCGCCGATGTTGGCGTAGTAGGGGAACACCGAGTCGACGGGCACGCAGATCAGCTTCTCGTCGCCGCCGGCTTCGTCCTCGAGGTTCAGCACAGCGATCGGCCGCGCACGGACGACGCAGCCCGGGATGAACGGCGAGCGCGCGATCACCAGCGCGTCGAGCGGATCGCCATCGGGGCTGAGCGTGTGCGGCACGAAGCCGTAGTTCGCGGGATAGCGCATCGGCGTGTGCAGGATGCGATCGACGAACAGCGCGCCCGAAGCCTTGTCGAACTCATACTTCACCGGCTCGCCGCCGGTCGGCACTTCGATGATGACGTTCAGGTCTTCGGGCGGGTTCTTGCCGGTCGGGATGAGATCGATACGCATGGCGGTCCTTTCGAATAATACGGTGCCGGCGCTCCTCGTCTGGGGAGCGGCCGGCACCGGTAAGTCAGTTGCTGGTCAGCGCGGCATCAGCAGCTTGTCCAGCCCGCCGTCACCTGTACCGACCTTCTGGAGCCTCGGATAGCGCGGGCCGTCGTGGTAATCGAGCGCGATGTCACGGAATCGGTCGTTGTTCTTTACAGTGAGGCGGATTGGCAGCTTCGTGCCCTGCGCCGCGAGGATCGCCGCCTTAAGCCGATCGGACGAATAGGCCTCGCTGTTGATCGCCTCGATCTCGGTACCGACGTCGATGCCGGCCTTGAACGCGGGGCTGTCCCAGATCGACGCGGTCACGACGCCCTCCTTGTTGACGACCATGCCTAGCGAATAGCTGACATCGGTGCCGCGCGCCTTCTCCGCCTGCTTCAGATACGGGCTCTGCTCGGGGCCATAGACCAGCTTGTAGCCGTTCATCGCGAAGCCGTTGATCGGCGCGGGCTTGCCCGTCTCGGTCAAGCGCGTGTTGAGGAACGTCGCCCAGTCATAGGGCACGATCCCGTTCAGCGTCCGGGCGACGTCGGCGAACGTGTAGGTCAGCTCGCCATAATCGCCGTCGCGGACGCCGAAGAACGCGCGCGCGAAATCGTCGATCGACTTGGTCCCGCCGGACTTCTGGCGGAGCATCGCATCGACCTCCATCCAGACCATCAGGCCCTCATTGTAATAATCCTCCGACCGCTGCCAGCTGGTCCAGCCCTTTGGCTTGCGCGCGGAGATGACGGGATCGTTGGTGGTGTCGATCAGCGGGCGCCATTCGCGACCCTTCGCGCTGTCATAGATGCCGAGGATCGAGGCATAGCCGTCGAGCGTGTCCTGCTTGCTGACCAGCCCCGACCGCGCCTGGAGCACATAGCCCCAGAACTGCGTCTGGCCCTCATACACCCACAACAGCGAATCGCGCATTGGCGTGCGGAAATCGGGCGTCCACAGGTCGGCGCCGCGGCGGAACTTGCCGTCCCAGCTATGCGTGAACTCGTGCGGCAGCAGGTTGCGCCCCGCAGCACCGGTTTCCCACTCGGTGAAATAGCCCGGCTTCACGCCGTTCTCCGAGCTGCGATGATGCTCCAGGCCGATGCCGCCAAGCTGGTCGGTGATCGACAGCAGGAATTCGTAATGATCGTAATGCTGCGCACCGAAGGTCTTGGCGGCCTGGTCGACGAGGCGCTTGTGCGCGTCGATCTGCTCGGGCTTGGCGGCGAGCTGGTCGGGGCTGTCGGCAAACACGTTGAGGTCGACGCGCGGGCTCAGCGGCCAGACCTTGCCGTACTTGCCCGCCAGGGTCGGCGAATCGACCAGGATTTCGTAGTTGGTCGTGTCGTAGCTGTAGGTCGAGCCCGACACCTTGGCCGGCACCGCGCCCGCCGCGGTCCAGCCGGTCGGATAGGTGACGGTCATCTTGATCGGGATCTGGCGCGTGAAATAGCCCGCCGGGTACAGGCTGACGAGGTTCGGCTGGAGGCTGATCATCGTCGGGGTCATGACGATGCGGCCCTGGTCGCCCTTGGTCGCGGAGATGAACTGGAACTCGGCGACGATCGACTTCGCGCTCGTCGGGACGTCGATGTGGAACGCGAAGACGTCGACCGGGTCGCGAGTCCAGGGTAGGATCTTGCCGTTCGCGCGGATGACGAGGCCGGCGAGCTTCTCGATCTCGCCCCGCGGGCTATGCGCGCCGGGCAGCCATTTCGGGTAGAGCAGCGCCATCGGGCCGGCCTTGGCGACCGGGATCGTCTGCTTCACGCGGAAGATGCCACGCTCGGTATCGGTCGCATCGACGTCGAGCAGAAGCGTGCCGGGATAGGGCGTGTCGACCGCGTCGGGGATGGTGTCGACGAACGGCACCGGCTGGGGTGCGGTATTGCCCGCGGGAACCTGTGCGGCGGCGGGTGTGGCGACAGAAACGGCCGAGGCAAGCAACGACGCGACGATAAGCTTACGGATCAAGGAAAGGCCTTCCGGCAAAGAGACGATGACCCGAGGTGTAATCGCGATAAAGGGCAGGCGTCCAGTCCTTTACCCGTCGATGGTTCGAGTCGCCGCGCTCGCCAAACCCTCTCCCGTTAGGGGAGCGTTCAACCGCTGCCCAGCACGTTGACCGTAAACGCCACCACGCCGATGTTGAACACGAACGCCGCCATGCACTGGCCCAGCGCGACCTTGCGGACCCATCGCGCATTCACTTCGACGTCGGACGTCTGGAACGTCATGCCCAGCGTGAACGCGAAATAGGCGAAGTCCCAATAATCGGGCTCGTCGCAATCGGGGAAGTCGAGCCCTTTCGCGTCCTTGCCCTCTTCGCCGCCGACGTCCACGGCGTCGCTGTAATAGATATGCGCATAGTGCAGCGTGTAGATCATGTTCGAGAACAGCCACGCGAGCACCAGCGTCGACACCGCCAGCACGATCGCGGGAAGGTCGTTCTTGCCCTGCAATTCCTTGGCGACCGAGACCAGCACGACCAGCAGGATCGTCACGCTGAACCCCAGCAGGACCCCGCGATTGGCGTCGTTCTCTTGCGCGGCCTTGCGCATGCGCTCGGCGGTTGCGTTGCGGAACAGCGTCGAGACCGCGATCAGGAAGACGACCGCCGCGATGTCGAACGCCGCCATCGTGCCCCGGCTCGCACCGATCGTCGGGATCAGCGCCGCCAGTCCCAGTGCGAAGACCACCACGAACAGGATGAAGCGCGGCGGGGCCACGCGCTGGCCTAGGCCCCGGTATCTCGCTGTGTTCGTCATGCCACAGCGCTAGCGCTTCGGGAGGACGTCGCCTAGATACGCGCGCATCATGGCAAGAATTGAAACACCGCGCCGAATTCGCGGCACCCAGGACATCTTCGGCGACGAGCAGCGCCGGTTCGCGCACGTCCTGTCGACCTTCGAACGCGTCCGCGCGCTCTATTGCTTCCAGCGCGTCGACATTCCGGTGTTCGAATCCACCGCGGTGTTCGCGCGCTCGCTCGGCGAGACGACCGACGTCGTGTCGAAGGAGATGTATACGTTCGAAGACCGCGGCGGCGTTTCGCTGACGCTGCGGCCCGAATTCACCGCGGGGATCGCGCGCGCGTACCTGACCGAAGGCTGGCAGCAGTTTGCGCCGCTGAAAATCACGACCAGCGGCCCGGTGTTCCGCTACGAGCGCCCACAAAAGGGGCGGTTCCGGCAGTTCCACCAGATCGACGCCGAGGTGATCGGCGCGGCCGAGCCGGCCGCTGACGTTGAGCTGCTCGTGCTGGCGGACCAGTTGCTGCGCGAACTCGGCATTTCCGAGGGCGTGACGCTCCAGCTCAACACCCTCGGTGACGCGGAAACGCGCGATGCGTGGCGCGCGGCGCTGGTTGCGCATTTCGAGGCGCACCGCGGGGAGCTGTCCGAGGACAGCCTGACCCGGCTCGAGAAGAACCCGATGCGGATCCTCGATTCGAAGGACCCGAAGGACCGCCCGATCGCCGACAGCGCGCCCGATATCGACGCATACCTTACCCCGGAGGCGCGCGCGTTCTTCGACGCCGTGACGGCCGGACTCGATGCGGCCGGCGTCGCGTGGGAACGCAACGCGCGCTTGGTCCGCGGTCTCGACTACTATCGCCACACCGCGTTCGAGTTCGTCACCGACCGGCTCGGTTCGCAGGGCACGGTATTGGCCGGCGGCCGCTATGACGGGCTGATCGGCTCGCTCGGGGGGGCCGAGACGGCAGGCGTTGGCTGGGCCGCGGGTGTCGAGCGGTTGGCTATGCTGGTTGAGGAACCGGCGGCGGCAGCGATCGATGCCGTCGTCGTACCGATGGGCGATGCGGCAGAAGCGCGCGCGACCGGTATCGTCGCCGACCTGCGCCGCGCAGGCGTGGCGGTCGAGATGGCCTACAAGGGCAAGATGAAGGCGCGGATGGCGAAGGCGGATGCGCTCGGTGCGCGGTTTGCAATCATCATCGGCGACGACGAGTTGGCCAAGGGCGTCGCGGCGGTCAAGACGCTCGGCGCCGGTACGCAGGCGGAAGTCGCGTTCGCCGATCTGGCGGAGGCGCTGCGTTGATGCCCCCCATTCGTCATCCCAGCGAAAGCTGGGATATCCCCGTTGGCGGACGTGACACCCGCCCCATCGAGACCCCAGCTTTCGCTGGGGTGACGGGTGCGGGGGGACTGTCTGCACGCACCGGTATGCCCGCATGACCCAGATCTCCCCCGACCGCATCCGCGCGATCGAGGCGCGGCGTGACGAGCTCCAGGCCCTCATGTCGACCGGCGACCTCCCTTCGGACCGCTTCGTCGCGGTGTCGAAGGAATATGCCGAGCTCGAACCCGTCGCGCAGGCCGCCACGGAGGTACGCCGGTTGCGGCAGGAGGCGGAGAGCCTCGCGTTCATGGCCGAGGACGCCGACGACGAACTGCGCGCGATGGCGTCCGACGAACTGCACGAGAATCGCGGGCTGCTCGAAACCGCCGACCGCAAGCTCGCGCTCGCGCTCCTGCCGCGCGATTCCGCCGACGAGCGCTCGGCGATGCTCGAAGTCCGCGCCGGCACCGGCGGCGACGAGGCGGCGCTGTTCGCGGGCGACCTGTTCCGGATGTACCAGCGCTATGCCGAATCCCAGGGCTGGCGGGTCGAGATGATCTCCGGCTCGTCGTCCGATTCGGGCGGCTTCAAGGAAGTCGTCGCCAGCGTCACGGGCCAGGGCGTGTTCGCGAAGCTGAAGTTCGAGAGCGGCGTCCACCGCGTCCAGCGCGTGCCGACCACCGAGGCCGGCGGCCGCATCCACACGTCCGCGGCAACGGTGGCGGTGCTGCCCGAGGCCGAGGAGGTCGACGTCAAGATCGACGACAAGGACCTGCGCATCGACGTCTATCGCTCGTCGGGGCCCGGCGGCCAGTCGGTCAACACCACCGACAGCGCGGTGCGGATCGTCCATATCCCGACCGGTCTGACGGTGATCCAGCAGGACGAGAAGTCGCAGCACAAGAACAAGGCCAAGGCGTTGCGCGTGCTGCGGACCCGTCTCTACGAGGCGGAACGCGACCGGCTGCACGCCGAGCGCGCGGGCGCGCGGAAGTCGATGGTCGGCTCGGGCGATCGCTCGGAGCGGATCCGCACGTACAATTTCCCGCAAGGCCGCGTGACCGATCACCGCATCAACCTGACGCTGCACCGCCTGCCGGAAATCGTCGCGGGCGAGATGGACGAGCTGATCGGCGCATTGGTGGCGCAGGACGAGGCGGACCGGCTGGCCCAGCTGGATGGGTGAGACCCCTTCAGCGGCCGCAACCGAATTCCCCTTCCGCTTGCGGGAGGGGTTAGGGGAGGGGTGTCCCACAAACGCCGCCGCCCGGTGATCGCACCTCCCCCGACCCCTCCCGCAAGCGGAAGGGGGGAAGTGAGTGCAGCGATCGCTCTGGCCACTACCCGGTTCGCCTTCTCCGCCACCCCCCGCCTCGACGCGGAACTCCTCATGGCGCACGCGCTCGGCGTCGACCGCAGCGCGATCCTCCTCGACCCGACCCGCTACGCCGTCCCCGCCACCTTCGCCGCGCTCGTCGAACGCCGCCTCCGCCACGAGCCGATCGCCTATATCACCGGCACCCGCGGCTTCTGGTCGATCGACCTCGCCGTCGGCCCCGGCGCGCTGGTCCCCCGCGCCGACAGCGAAACGCTGCTGATCGCCGCGCAGGCGCATTTCGCCGGCCGCGCCCCCGCCACGATCCTCGATCTCGGCACCGGCCCCGGCACGCTGCTGCTAGCCGCCCTCGACGAATGGCCCGCGCACGGCATCGGCATCGACTATTCCCAGCAAGCGCTCGCCTACGCCCGCGCCAACGCGGCCACCCTCGGCATGGCCGACCGCGCGCACTTCGTCCGCGGCAGCTGGGGCAGCGCCATCGCCGGCCAGTTCGACCTGATCCTCGCCAACCCGCCCTATATCGCCACCGACGAGCAGCTCCCGCCGGAGGTCCACGACCACGAACCCCACGCCGCGCTGTTCGCCGGCGCCGACGGCCTCGACGACTACCGCATCCTCGCCGGGCAACTCCCCGCGCTGATCGCCCCCGACGGTGCTGCGGTGATCGAGATCGGCTCGACCCAAGCGGGATCCGTCACTGCGCTCCTCGAAGCGCAGGGTCTGCACGTCGCGCTCCACCGCGATTACGGGAACAACCCCCGCGCGCTGGTCGCGACCACAGGAATACGCCGCTAACCCGTAGTTTTCGCTTGTAGTATGCCCTGTCCGCCCGCTATCACGCGGGCAGGGGCACGCAATCTCGACATATTGGTCGTTTTTGAGCGTTGACCCGCATCCTTCGCCTTGAAGTCGCTGCAGTCCGGCGGCCCTGGCAAGTCCGACGCATCGATCTCGTTTTGTCGATGCGCGGCGGGGGGTTTGCACCGCATTTCGGAGCACGACCAGATTTTGGTTCGACGACTGAGGACACAAGCTTGATCAACAACCGGCAAGCCGGCCGCCGTCGCGGTCGTGGCAACAATAATAATGGCGGCAGCAATGGTGGTGGCGGTCAGCGCCAGGGTGGCGGCGGCAGCCAGGGTGGTCGCGACACCGGCAACCGCATCGACAGCCGCGCGCGCGGCAACGCGAGCCAGCTGTACGAGAAGTACAAGAACTTGGCCCGCGACGCGCAGCAGCAGGGCGACCGCGTCAACATCGAATATTACCTCCAGTTCGCGGACCATTATTTCCGCGTCCTGAGCGAAACCCGCGCACGCTTCGAAGAGAGCCAGCCACAGGCGCAGCAGCAGCCGCGTCGCCAGCAGCCGTTCGATCTCGACGGCGACGACGATTATGGCGACGAGGGCGAACCGATCCGCTCGGGCGAGCAGCAGGGTGGCGAGCAGGCCAGCGCGCCGCGCGGCGAGTCCCAGAATGGCGGCCAGCAGAATGGTGGCCAGCAGAACGGGCAATACCAGACCGCGCCGCGCCAGGCTCGCGACACCCCGACTCGCGAAGACCGTCCGCAGCGCGAAGAGCGCCCGCGCTACGAGAACACGCGTAACGAAGGCCAGCGTTACGAGGGTCAGCGCAGCGAGGGTCAGCGCAACGAAGGCCAGCGCGAGGATCGCGTTCGCGGTGACGGCCAGCGCAATCAGCGCAATGCCCAGCGCGATACGCAGCCCCGTGACGTCCAGTCGCGCGACGATCGCAACGGCGAGGAGCAGGGCCAGGCTCGCGAGGCCCAGGCTCGTGAGAATCAGGCCCGTGAGTATCAGCCCCGCGAAGAGCAGGGTCGCGAGCCACGCGGCGAATACCGCGAGGCGCAGCCGCGCGAGACGACTCGTCGCGCACCCCGCGCTGCGGTCCAGCCGGCCAATGCCAACCAGGATTCGGAAGCCGACGCGATTCGCGCGGTAACCGAGGCCAGCGAGGCGGTCGCGCAGCCGGTCGAGACCGTCGAGACCGCGGCACCCGTCGCAGCCGCGGAAGAGCAGCCCCGTCGTCGCGGTCGCCCGCGTCGCGACCGTAGCCTCGACGCACCCGTCGCGCAGGACGAGGGCGCACCGACCGCGTTCGACGCGGATCGCCTGCCGCCATCGCTCGGCATCTCGGCAACCGTCGCCCCGGCACCGGCACCGGCACCGGCACCCGCTCCCGCAGCCGAGGCGGCCCCTGCCGCGGACGCCGCCCCGGAGGAAAAGCCCCGTCGCCGCCGCGTTCGCGCAGTGCCCGACGAAGTTCAGGCAGGCTGATCGCCGCCACCCCGGATCCAGTCCGGGGCGAACGACACGCAAAAAAAGGCCGGTACCGCATAGCGCGGTACCGGCCTTTTCATGTCGGCAAGGCAGGGGCAAACCACGCCCCCTGTCGGCCCTCAAGGGACTAGCGGCACCTCGAACGGTTCGGCGGGCAACCCGCTGGCATCGAACAGGTTGACGACCGGGCTGCTCGCCCAGGCATAGCGAATGCGGGATACCGGTTTGCCGTCGCCGGCCAGTGTCACCGTCGCGCCCGCCACGCGGCCGATCGCGTAGCGGCAGCTCGCCTGGTTCGCGCCGCACAGTTCGAAGCCGATCGCGCGGTCGCTGCTGCGCGCGACGAGCGCACCCGTCACGTCCGCGAACGCGACGGCCGCACCCCCGTCCGGCGTGCGGGTGGCGCTGGCCACGACCGGCCCCGACCCAGGCTCTCCGGCGCGATAGGCGATGTGGCGCATCGCCCGCGCCAAGCGCCGCCCGACCTCGTGCTTCTCGCCGGGATGGATATCCAGCGGGTCGCCGAGGTCGAGCGTGATCGCCAGCGCCGCGTGGGCATCCGCCTTGACGGCAAGTCGCTGCTGCTCGCGCAGGTCGGCCGTGCCGCTCGGCCCGGGTGCGCCGACCGGCGGCCCGAACGTCGCCAACTGCACCACCGCGAACGGCAGGTCGGGAATGCCAAGCTGCCGGCGCCATCCCGCCATCATCGCGCCCAGCCGCCTGGCATAGCCGGGAATGTCGACGTCGGATTCGCCCTGGTACCAGGCGACACCCTTCAGCCCGATCCGTCCGAGCGGTGCGATCATCGCGTTGTAGATCGTCCCGGCGCCGGCGGTATCGTCCCACGGCGCACGCGGCACGCCGACCGGCGCGCGCGGCTCGATCGCATAGCGCCAGCCGGTCCCGAGCGGGATGCTGGTGCGATCGGCGAACGTCAGCATCATGATGTCGGCGGGACCGGCCATGCCGCCCTTGGCATAGACGTCGTTCGCGTTGACGGTGATCGTATTGCGCCCCGCGGTCAGCATCCCCGCGGCCAGCGCATAGTGGCGCGGCGTTCCCGGGTTGCCGCCGCTGCCGACCGGGCGGCCATTGACCCAGCTCTGGTCGGTATCGTCAATCGGTCCGATCGACAGCGTTGCGGCCTGTGCCGCCTGCGCCGGCGTCAGCATGACCGCGTTCCGGAACCACATCATGCCGTTATAGTCGGCCAGCGCCGCGACGCCCCAATCCTCCCAGGCGGCAATCCGCGGCACCGGCTTCCAGTCGAGCGCGGCGTCGGGCTGCCACGGCTCGCGTCCCGCGGCGTCGCCGGACAGCGTCCGCCACCAATTCTCCCACGCCGCCCCTGCCAGTTTGGATGCCGCCGCGGGGTCTCGCGCATACACCGCACGCAGCCGCGCCGCATCGCCCAGCCCGGCGTCGCGCAAGGCCGCGTCGTCCATCCACGGGCTGATCCGCGTGCCGCCCCAGCTCGAATGGATCGCCCCGATCGGTACCTCGGCGGAGCTGCGGAGTGCCTGCGCCATGTAGAAGCACGCCGCCGAGAAGTCGCCGACGCTGTCGGGTCCTGCCGCGGCCCAGCCCGAGGCGCCCTCGAACCGGTGCTGCGGGGTCAGCGCGGTGCGCTTGGCCACGGTGAACAGGCGCAATTGCGGATCGCGCGACGCGAGGATCTGGTTTCGCCCGTCCTGCGCGCGGACCACGGGCAGTTCCATGTTCGACTGGCCCGAGCACAGGAACACGTCGCCCAGCAGGATATCCTTCGCCTCGCCCTCGCCACCGCTTTCAATGCCGTCCGCCGCCTTCAGGACGAACGGCCCCCCGGCAGGCATCGGGGGCAGCGCGGCGTCGAACCGCCCCGCGCGATCCGCACGGACCGAGACGCTCGCCGCGCCGAGCGTCACCGTCACCCGCTCGCCGGCCCTGGACGTGCCCGTGACATGGATCGGCTGGTCGCGTTGCAGGATGGCGTGATCGGAAAACATCGGATCGAGCCGCGCCTGCGCCGATCCTGCCGCCGCCCATCCCAGCGCGACCATCGCGGCCGCTCCGCCTAGCCTTCGTCCATGCCGTTGTGCCACGCCGATCGTCTCCTGCGAACGCCTATCACCGGCATCTCGATGGTCACGATAGCGCTATCGAAAGGTCGGTCAATCGCCGCGCGACCCACGCTGGGTCCGTACGCTCGCGCTCAGAAATACGCGCGGTAGAAGAACACGATCGTCGTCGCGATCGTCACCAGCAGCGTCCACACCCGGATCACCTGCGGCGACAGCACCAAGCCCAGCTTCGCGCCGAAATGTCCGCCGACGATCCCGCCGACCAGCATCGGCACGCACAGCGCCCATCCCACCATGCCGGTCACGATAAAGATGATCGTCGCGGCAAGGTTGGCGACCGCCAGCATCAGCGTCCGCGGCGGCGCGAGTGTCGCCGGCGTCGCGCCCGACAGCAGCCCCCATGCCGCAGTCAGCATCAGCCCGACGCCACCCCCGAAATAGCCGCCATAGATCCCCAGCAGCGCCTGCACCCCGACCAGCGACTTCGGCCCGATCGCGACCCGCGACCGCAGCCACAACGACGCGCGCGTCCCGAACGCGATCGCCAGCGTCGCGAACAGCAGCAGCCACGGCACGATCAGGTCGAACGCACGCGCCGACGTCGCCACCAGCAACAGGCTGCCGACCAGCCCGCCGACGAAGGTGATCCCCGCCATCGTCTTCATGCTGACGCCCGAGATCGGCTGGAGCCCGTGCCGATACGCCCACGCGCTCGCCATCGCGCCGGGCTGGAGCGAGACGTTGCTGGTCGCGTTGGCGATCGGGGAGGGCAGGCCGAGCCCGATCAACGTCGGCATCGTCGCGAAGCTGCCGCCCCCCGCCAGCGCATTCATCGCACCGCCAAGAACGCCCGCTCCGGCCGCCAATGCGACCGTACTCCAATCAGGCAAAAGCGTCAGTTCCGGCATCCGCCTCGGCAGCAGCTTCGCGATCGAGCTGCGCGCGGCTCTTCTTCTCCGACGCGGTCTTCAGCTGCCCGCACGCCGCATCGATATCGCGCCCGCGCGGCGTCCGCACCGGCGCCGATATCCCCGCGCCGAACACGATGCTGGAGAACGACTTGATCCGCTCCGGCGTCGAGCACTCGTATTCTGCACCCGGCCAGGGGTTGAACGGAATCAGGTTCACCTTCGCCGGCAACTCGTATTTCCGCAGCAACCGGACCAGCTCGCGCGCGTCGTCGTCCGAATCGTTCTTGTCCTTCAGCATCACATATTCGAACGTGATGCGACGCGCATTGTTGGTGCCGGGATAGTCCGCGCACGCCTGCAACAATTCCTCGATGCCGTATTTGCGGTTCAGCGGCACGAGTTCGTCGCGCACTTCCTTGGTCACCGCATGCAGCGACACCGCGAGGTTCACGCCGATCTCCGCCCCGGCGCGCGCCATCATCGGCACCACGCCGCTGGTCGACAGCGTGATTCGCCGGCGGCTGAGCGCGAGCCCCGCGCCGTCCATCACCAGCTTCAGCGCATCGCGGACATTCTCGAAATTATACAGCGGCTCGCCCATCCCCATCATCACGATGTTGGTGAGCATCCGCCCCTCGGGCTGGCTCGGCCATTCGCCGAGCGAATCGCGCGCCAGCATCACCTGGCCGACGATTTCGGCGGGCGTCAGGTTGCGCACCAGCCGCATCGTGCCGGTGTGGCAGAAGGTGCAGTTGAGCGTGCAGCCGACCTGGCTCGACACGCACAAGGTGCCGCGATCCGCATCGGGGATGAACACCATCTCGTAATCCTGCGCGTCGTCCGATCGCAGCAGCCACTTGCGAGTCCCGTCGGTCGACACCTGCGCCTCGACCACGTTCGGGCGGCTGATCACGAAGCGCTGCTCCAGCCACGGGTGCATCGTCTTCGAGATGTCGGTCATCGCCGAGAACTCGGTCGCGCCGCGATTGTAGATCCAGTGCCACAGCTGTTTCGCGCGAAGCTTGGCCTGCTTCTCCTCGAGCTGCGACGTCTCCAGGGCCATCCGCAGATCGGCGAGCGACAGCCCGAGCAGGTCGATCCGCCCATCGCTGCGCGGCACGAAGCTGCGGGGAACGGGCACGGGGTCGATGTGCCCGGGAATGGGCATGAGGTTCGCGGCGGTCTGCATGGGTGGGCGCTTAGCGGATTTCTGGTGATTTTTCTACAGGGTGCGGGAAGGGGGTAGGAGGAGCGTACCTTTACGCTTCCGTTCTCCCGTGAAAGCGGGAGCCCAGGGTTACTGCATAAGGCGTTCGCGGTCCTGGACTCCCGCCTTCGCGGGAGAACGCCTACCCGCTACACGCCAGCACCGCCGCATCGATCGCCGTCGCCGCACCCGACAGCGCATACACATCGGCGAACGGCCGACCGCCGACCCCGACCGCCTCGACGCTCATGCTCCGCCCCGATCGCAGTGCGGTGACGATCGCATGGTCGCTCGGCGAATCGCTCGCCCAGGCATCCAGACCGTTCGCCACCAGAGTGAACCGGCGTTCGCCCACCGTCATTGTCACCCCGGCGGACCGGTCGCGCTCGCGACTGAGCCGGATATGCAGCGACGCACGCAAACCGCGCTTCGGCCAGGTCGCGACACTGGCGAAGCCGCCGACACGACCACCTGCCATCACCGGCCGGGCGATCGCGAAACAGCGATCGGGCGCAGCATCGCGGAACGCGCCCCAACCCTTGAAAATGCCGATCGTATCGCGTGCGGCAACAGGCGCCGCGACCGCGAGCAGCATCACCACTAGAACCCCCCTCCCTGGAAGGGAGGGGCAGGGGGTGGGTCGGCCCGCTCGGGTGACAACGGTTCGGGCTTGCGGAAGCCGACCCACCCCCAACCCCTCCCTTCCAGGGAGGGGAGAACGATGGCGCTGCCCCACTCTCGTACCGCCGACCCATCCGAGTCTCACGCCGGCGCGAACCCGGTACCCAAATGCGGCACAGTCGCGTGGCCGTTCTCGACCAGCGTCACCGACCCTTGCGGCAACCCCCGCGCGATCGGTGCGCCGAGCAGCGGATCGACCGGCGCCCCGGTCATCACCCCCAGCATCACCCTGCTCGAAATCCCGTGCATGATCACCAGCCGGTCGCCAGCATCCTCTGCGGTATCGGCCAGCCACCCGCCGACTCGCGTCGCGATCTCGGGATAGGTCTCGCCGTCGGGCGCGGTCTTCAACAGGCCACCCGGCAGCATCACCGGACCGACCTCGTCGACGACGTCCGCATAATAGCGCCCGCCCCAAGACCCCATGTCGATCTCGACCAACCGGGCATCGGTCCGCGCATCGTGCCAGTCGAGTTCCAGATGCTCGACGATCACCGCCAGCGTCTGCAACGCGCGCCCGGTCGGCGAGGCCCACAAGGTCAACGCCGGCTTCACGCCCAGCAGGTCACGAAGCGCTCGGCCAAGCTCGTCCGCCTGCGCGAATCCGGCACGCGTCAGCGGCGTATGCGCTGCGTCGCCCTGCAACCGGTGCGCCGCGTTGAACACGGTTTCGCCGTGCCGCGCGACGAAATCGCGACCCTTGCGCACCGGTGCGTTTGCGGTTGATCGGGCGTCCGGTTCACCCTGCCGATGGCTTGGAATCATTGCTCGCGTTTCAACCCCCTGTGGCGCAAAAGCAACGGATTTCCGCGTTTATCTGGGGTTCATGCAACGCCCGCGCGGTTGGTCCATTGGAGCGGTCCACCCCGCGTTTGGGGGTGACAAAATAGTAAGGAGTAACCCCAATGCGTACGCTTATCGCCGTTTCGCTGCTCGCCACCACCGCGGTCGCAGCCCCCGCGCTCGCGCAGACCAACCCGACCTTCACCGGCCCCCGCGTCGAGGCCACGCTCGGCTATGACCACACCGGCGCCGGCAGCAGCGTGTCCAACAACAACGGGCGCGACGACCAGAAGATCGACGGCCTCCTGTACGGCGGCGGCATCGGCTACGACATCGCCACGTCGAGCAACATCGTGCTCGGTGCCGAGGCCGAACTGACCGGCTCGACCGCCAAGAGCGACCGCAACGACTACACCAGCGACTTCGGCTATGGCCGCGTCAAGCAGGGCCGCGACATCTATGTCGGCGCGCGCGCGGGCTATGTCGTCGCACCGGCGACGATGCTGTACGTCAAGGGCGGCTACACCAACTCGAAGCTCGAAGTGCTCGCGGGCAGCACCAGCCAGACGAACGACAATAGTTTCAAGCTCAACGGCTGGCGCGTCGGCGCCGGTGCCGAGCACGCGGTCGGCCCGAACAGCTATGCCAAGCTCGAATATCGGTATTCGAACTATGAGCGCGGCAACATCGACTATGCCGCCGGTGGCACCAGCCAGCGATTCGACGTCGACACCGATCGTCACCAGGTCGTCGCAAGCTACGGCTTTCGCTTCTGAGTCGGTTAACCCGGCATTTACCTGCATGATCGAAGGGTCGGGGCGCTTGCCCCGGCCCTTTGTTGTTGGGTAAGCCATCTGCGGATTGCCCCCAGCCCCGAGTCCGGCTGCGGTGGCGGGGGGAAATTTGATGAAGGCGACGATCGAACGCGCAACGCTCCTCAAGGGGCTGAGCCATGTCCAGTCCGTGGTGGAACGGCGCAACACCATCCCCATCCTGTCGAACGTGCTGATCGAGGCGACCGCCGAGGGTACGCTGAAGCTGATGGCGACCGACCTTGATCTCCAGATCAACGAATCGATCGCAGCGGCGGTCGACCAGCCGGGCGCGACCACCGTGTCCGCACACACGCTGTTCGACATCGCGCGCAAACTGCCCGAGGGTAGCCAGGTTCAGCTCGCCGCGTCCGAAGGCCGGATGAGCATTGTCGCGGGCCGCGCGCGCTTCTCGCTCGGTACGCTGCCGCGCGACGATTTCCCGGTGATCGCCGAGGGCGAACTGCCGACGCAGTTCGAACTGCCCGCCGAAACGCTCAAGCAGATCATCGACAAGACGCGGTTCGCGATTTCGACCGAAGAGACGCGTTATTACCTCAACGGCATTTTCTTGCACGTGGCGGACGGCGACAGCTCGACGCCGGTGCTCAAGGCCGCCGCGACCGACGGCCACCGCCTCGCGCGCGTCACGCTGCCGCGCCCCGAGGGTGCCGAATCGATGCCCGACGTGATCGTGCCCCGCAAATGCATCGGCGAGTTGCGCAAATTGCTCGATGAGGTCGACGGCTCGGTCGGCGTCTCGCTGTCGCCGACCAAGATCCGCTTCGACCTCGGCCAGGCGATCCTGACCTCGAAGCTGATCGACGGCACCTTCCCCGATTACAGCCGCGTGATCCCGACCGGCAACGACAAGATCCTGAAGATCGACCCCAAGAGTTTCATGGAAGGCGTCGACCGCGTCTCCACCATCGCCACCGAGAAGACCCGCGCGGTGAAGATGGCGCTCGACCGCGACAAGATCACGCTGTCGGTGACCTCGCCCGAAAACGGCACCGCGGCGGAGGAAGTCCCCGGCGACTATGTCGCGCTGCCGTTCGAGATCGGCTTCAACAGCCGCTACCTGATGGACATCCTCGCGCAGATCGACGGCGACATGGTCGAGGTGCACTTGGCGGACGCCGCCGCGCCGACGCTGATCCGCGAAAACGACAAGTCGCCCGCGCTGTATGTGCTGATGCCGATGCGGGTGTGAGTTGATTGCCGATCGCCTCGCTCAGGACTAAGTTGGTCATCCAACTGGTCAGGAGCGAGTCGTGGAGGCTTTCAAGCTTGCGGATGCCAAGGCGCATCTGAGCGAACTCGTCAGCCGCGCCGAGGCTGGTGAGACGCTGGAGATCACGCGGCGGGGTCGCCCCGTCGCGCGTCTCGTGCCGGTGGAGAGCCCACGTCCGGTGATCGACTGGGACGCCCTGCGACGCGTTCGCGCTGGGACAGCCGCCGACGATGCGACCACGGTCGAGGAACTGCGCCGACAGAACCGCCTTTGATGATCTATTGCGACGCATCGTTGATCGTCGCGCTCCTCGTCGAAGAGACACGCAGCGATGTCGCTGCCGCCTGGGTCGAAAGGCGATCGCAGGATGATCTGGCGATAAGTCGCTGGGTCATGACCGAAGTCGCCAGCGCGTTGGCGATGAAATTCCGGATGGGCGTACTGTCGCGTAGTCGTCGGGAAGCCGCCGGGGACGTGTGGCGCAGGACCGCGCCGGGCATGACGATGGTCGAAGTCGAAGCCGCGGATTTCGATCACGCCGCGACATTGGTCGATGCCGGACCACAAGGCTTGCGTGCAGGTGACGCGCTTCATGTTGCGATCGCGCAGCGGCGCGGCTTCGTGCTCGCGACCTTCGACAAGGCTATGATCGAGGGTGCCCGCGCCATGAACGTCGCCGTCGCCGCCATCGACGGTGCTTGACGCCGTACCGACGCGATATTACTGACAGAAATGTCAGTAAGGAGTCGACTCGATGGCGAAGCTTCCTCCGTTTCCCGGCACCAGCGGCCGCCGCGATTGGCCGACCGCGATCGATGCGGTGCGCAAGCTGATGGCGAACGGCGACGACACGACTCAGGTGTTCCGGATCATGCGCGCGCTCAACGTCGGCAATGCGCCGATGAACTATGCGCGGCTGCTCGCCACTGAGCAGGGCGGGCGAATCGCCTATGACCGAGTCGAACTGGCGCGGCGCTTCTCCGATCCCGCGTTCGTCGCGTCGTTCGCCCCCGACACGGTCGGTGCCGCCTACCGCCATTTCCTCGAGACGACCGGCTATTCCGCCGACGGCCTCGTCGCGGTCTCGCGACTCGCGCCGAGCGAGGACGACATCGCGCATCCCTACGCCTGGTTCGGTCGCCGCGTGCGCGACACGCACGATATCTGGCACGTGCTGACCGGCTACAAGGCCGACGAGAGCTTGGGCGAAGCGTCGCTCGTCGCGTTCAGTTTCGCACAGGTCGGCGGGCTCGGCTGGGCGCTGATCGGCGCGGCGGCGGCGCTGAAAAGCATGCGCGTCACCGGCAGCCGGCTGTTCGCGAAGGCGGTCTGGGAAGGCTATCTGGGCGGTCGCAAGGCCAAGTGGATCTCGGGCGAAGATTATCTCGAGCTGCTCCACGAACCGCTCGATGCGGCGCGCGCGCGGCTCGGGATCGTGACGCCGGTCGCGTATCTGCGCGCGCAGCGCGAACTCGGCCCCGAACTCGCCTCGTATCTCAGCGCGCAGAAGGCCGTGACCAAGCCCGCAGCCGTACCCGAGCGGATCGCCGCCTGAGGCAGAGGCTGACGGCGCGCGGAAATTGCCGCTAAGGGCGGTGCGATGCTGTCGCGCCTCGTCCTCACCGATTTCCGCAATCACGCCGATCTGACGCTCGTCGCCGGGCCGGGCTTCGTCGTGCTCACCGGCGAGAACGGCGCCGGCAAGACGAACATCCTGGAGGCGGTGTCGCTGCTCGCGCCCGGCCGCGGCCTGCGCCGCGCCGCGCTTGGCGAGATGGCCCGGCAAAGCGGGGCAGGCGGCTTCGGCGTCGCGGCGACGCTACTCCCCTCCCGCAAGCGGAAGGGGAGTTAGAGGTGGGCGGGGTGCCAAAAGCTAGCGGCGAGGTAGACGTCGCCACCGGCACGCTCGCCTCCGCCCCAGAACGCCGCATCGTCCGGATCCAGGGCGCCACCACCACCGCCAACGCGCTTGCCGAGTGGCTCACGATCCTATGGCTCACTCCCGCGATGGACCGCCTCTTCGTCGCGCCCGCCGGGGAGCGCCGCGGGTTCCTCGATCGACTCACGCTCGCGCTAGCCCCAAGCCACGCACATCACGCCGCGCGCTACGACGCGGCGATGCGCGCGCGGAACCGCCTGCTCGCCGACGAAGGCCGGCCCGATGGCGACTGGCTTTCCGCGCTCGAAGCGCAGATGGCCGAGCACGGTGCCGCGGTCGACGCCGCACGCCGCGAGACGGTCGACCTGCTCGGCACGCGATTGGCGGAACAAGCCGACGGACCGTTCCCGCGCGCCGGGCTTACGCTCGAAGGCTGGGCCGGCGACACCGCCCGCCTGCAGGCCGACCTCGCGCACGGCCGCGCGCGCGATGCCGCTGCTGGCCGCACGCTCGCAGGACCGCACCGCGTCGACCTCGCCGTGACGCATCGCGACAAGGCGCGCGCCGCGTCGCTCGCCTCGACCGGCGAGCAGAAAGCGCTGTTGCTCGGCATCGTCCTCGCGCATGCCGACCTCGTGGCGGAGCGGACCGGCCAACCGCCGGTGCTGCTGCTCGACGAGGTGGCGGCGCATCTCGACCCGTCCCGACGCGCGGCGCTGTTCGACCGGCTGGCGGGACGCGGCCAGGTTTGGATGACCGGCACCGAGGACGCGCTGTTCGACGCGATCGACGGTCGCGCGACACGGATCGCGGTTGGCGCCGCGCGCCCCGATGCCGCGCGCCCCGATGCCGCGCACGACGCCGGCGGCTGAACCCAGCCTGTCGGTCGACGTCACCGCGCGTTCAAGCGGACCCGCGCAAAGCTCATGACATCGAAGATCATGGAGAGTTCACGATGACCCGCACTTTCGCCCGCGCCGCCCTCGGCATCCTGATGGCGACCGCCACCGTCGTCCCCGCGCTTGCGCAGGACCAGGCCCGGATCGACCCGCGCAACGCGCCGTGGACACGTCCGGGGTTCCGGTTGGAAGGCGCCGGCGTGCCGATCCTCTTCCGCGAGCTGCGCGACACCCCGCGCGGCCGTGCCTTCGTGATGCCGAACTTCGACGCGAACGGCGATGGCCGGATCAATCGCCAGGAGGCCGACGACGCCAACCGCGAGTTCGCCCGGATCGCCGGCCCGCGGCGCGACCGGTTCGACTGGGACGCGTATGGCCGCAACCCCGATCGCTTCCGCGGTGGGCGTGGTGGCGGCACGACCGTGGTCGAGACCACGACCACCTGGGACCGCGGCGCGATGCGCAACTACGGCTTCCGCCAAACTCCGCGCGGCGCGACGCTGACGTTGCAGGAGGACGTGCTGTTCCGCACCGACAGCGCGGTTTTGCGCCCCGGCGCGATCGAGAAGCTGCGCCCACTCGCCGCCTATCTGCGCGGCACTCCCGGCGTCCGCGTCTCGATCGACGGCTTTACCGATTCGCGCGGCACCGATGCGCACAACCAGGACCTGTCCGAGCGCCGTGCGGCAAGCGTCCGCCAGGCATTCGACGACATGGACGTCGTCCGCGCTCGCTTCAGCGTGGTAGGCCACGGCGAGAGCCAGCCGGTTGCGACCAACGCGACGCCAGCGGGCATGCGCCTCAACCGTCGCGTCGAGGTAACGCTGCTCGGCCAGCGCGCCGACCGGTTCTGACAGAAGTACTCCCTCTCCCCGGCGGGGAGAGGGAAGGGGCCCGCGGCGCTTGCCGTGGGAAGGGTGAGGGGGAGTGAGGCTCGGGCGTGCACCCCAACTCCCCCTCACCCTCCCGTCGCCTGCGGCTCCTATTTCGGTCGCCTCGAAGGGAGAGGGCATGTCCGACCAATCTACACCTCCCCGGCGAAGGCCGGGGCCCAATGGGGGCACGTCGCTAACGAAGCGCGTCACGCGGTTACTTCCGCCTTTCCAACTGGACCCCGGCCTACGCCGGGGTGGAGCTTGAGGACGGCTGACGGGAATGACTAAGCCCACCCAAACCCACCGCTGTCCTACATCCGAGCAACCTGCCACCATCTCCGCATGGCGACTCCGACCCCCGCGAAACCCTCCACCGCCAACCCGCACCCGCATTCGCCGCAAAAAACGCTCCCAGCGTCTGCACTTCCTATACTTCACTCCGCAGCCGCCCCCATCCCGCAGGCCATTTCGCTTCCGTTTCGGCCGTCGGATGCCTATATGCTGGGCATGGCATCCAACCCCGAAACCAATAATCCCAACGTCCCGAACATGGGCGATTACGGCGCGGACTCGATCAAGGTCCTCAAGGGCCTCGACGCGGTCCGCAAGCGCCCCGGCATGTATATCGGCGATACCGACGACGGGTCGGGCCTCCACCACATGGTGTTCGAGGTCAGCGACAACGCGATCGACGAGGCACTCGCCGGGCATTGCGACCGCATCGACATCGTCCTCAACGCCGACGGATCGGTCAGCGTCACCGACAACGGCCGCGGTATCCCGACCGGCATCCACACCGAGGAAGGCGTCTCGGCGGCCGAGGTCATCATGACCCAGCTCCACGCCGGCGGTAAGTTCGAGAACACCAACGACGAGAACGCGTACAAGGTCTCGGGCGGCCTGCACGGCGTCGGCGTCTCGGTCGTCAACGCGCTCAGCGAATGGCTCGACCTGACGATCTGGCGCGACGGCAAGGAGCATTACATGCGCTTCGCGTTCGGCGACGCGGTGCTGCCGCTCAAGATCGTCGGCGACGCGGCCGAGGGCCAGAAGGGCACGCGAGTCACCTTCTTCCCGTCACCCGCCACCTTCAAGATCACCGATTTCGACTTCGACAAGCTCGAGCATCGCTACCGCGAGCTCGCTTTCCTCAACTCGGGCGTCCGCCTGTTCCTCTCCGACGCCCGGCATGAGGAGATGAAGACCGTCGAGCTCTATTACGAGGGCGGCATCGCCGCGTTCGTGAAGTATCTCGATCGCGCCAAGGTGCCGCTGATGCCCGAGCCGGTCGCGATCACGGGCACGCGCGACGACGTCACGATGGACGTCGCGCTGCAGTGGAACGACTCGTATTACGAGAACGTCCTCGCGTTCACGAACAACATCCCGCAGCGCGACGGCGGCACGCACATGGCCGCCTTCCGCGCCGCGCTGACCCGTACGCTCAACAACTATGCCGAGAAGAGCGGCATGTTGAAGAAGGAAAAGGTCCAGCTCACCGGCGACGACATGCGTGAGGGCCTCACCGCGATCGTCTCGGTCAAGCTGCCCGATCCCAAGTTCAGCAGCCAGACCAAGGACAAGCTCGTCTCGTCCGAAGTCCGCCAACCGCTTGAGTCGCTAATGGCCGACAAGATGGCCGAATGGCTTGAAGAGAATCCCGCGCACGGGAAAGCGATCGTCGCCAAGATCATCGACGCCGCCGCCGCGCGCGAGGCCGCCAAGCGTGCGCGCGAACTGACGCGGCGCAAGGGCGTGATGGACATCGCCTCGCTGCCCGGCAAGCTCGCCGACTGCCAGGAACGCGATCCGGCCAAGTCCGAGCTGTTTCTGGTCGAGGGCGACTCCGCCGGCGGCTCGGCCAAGCAGGGCCGCGATCGCCACTTCCAGGCGATCCTCCCCTTGCGCGGCAAGATCCTCAATACCGAGCGCGCGCGCGAGGATCGCATGCTGTCGAGCCGCGAGATCGGCACGCTCATCACCGCGATGGGCACGGGCATCCGTGACGACTTTAACGCGGACAAGCTGCGCTACCACAAGATCGTCATCATGACCGACGCAGACGTCGATGGCGCGCATATCCGCACGCTGTTGCTGACATTGTTCTACCGGCACATGCCCAAGATCATCGAAGGCGGTTACCTCTACATCGCCCAGCCGCCGCTCTACAAAGCGACCAAGGGTCGGTCCGAAATGTATCTGAAGGACGACGCCGCGCTCGACGAATATCTGGTCGACGCAGGTGTCTCGACGATGGTCCTCGAAGGCCCCACCGGTTCGCGGACCGGCGACACGCTCAAGGATCTGGTCGACCACGCGCGCCGGATGCGGACGCTGATGCGCTACGTCCCCAAGCGCTACGACGCCGGGATGATCGAGGCGCTGGCGCTCGGCGGCGTGTTCGATCCCGAGGCCTCGGTCGCGGATCGCACCTCGCGTCTCGAAACCGTGACGCGTCGTCTCGAACTCGACGATAGCGAAGCGCGCTGGACCGCCGAACTGACCCAGGACGGCGGCATCCACTTCCAGCGCGCTTGGCGCGGTGTCACCGATCACCACATCATCGAGGCGAGCTTCCTGGTGTCGGCGGAGGCGCGCAAACTGCATTCGCTGTCGGCCGAACAGGCCGAGAGCTATGCGCAGACCTCGAACCTGATCCCGGCGAGCAAGGCCACGCAGGCCGAGGAGCCCGAGGCCGAAGAGGGTGCGGAACCTGAGGCCGGCGTGATCGGCTCAGCCACGACCGTCGTCGCCACCCGCGGCTCGACCCAGGTGTCGCGCCCGAGCCATCTGCTCGACGCGATCCTGACCGCGGGGCGCAAGGGTCTCGCGATCCAGCGCTACAAGGGTCTCGGCGAGATGAACGCGGAACAGCTCTGGGAAACCACGCTCGACCCGACCGTCCGCTCGATGCTCCGCGTGACCGCGGTGAATGCCGAGAGCGCGAACGAGATCTTCACGCAGCTAATGGGCGAAGTCGTCGAACCCCGCCGCGAGTTCATCCAGGACAACGCGCTCAACGTCGCCAATCTCGACGTCTAAGGCGGGTCTGTCAGGCCGCTGCGGGTTTGGCCGCAGCGGTGAAGCTGCGGAAGGTGACCGACCAGCGCGTGACGTCCATCTCGGCGATGCTGTGCTCCCAGTCATGTCGGGCCTCGCCGCTGAGATGGTAGATGGAGCGCGGCGCCAACGGCACGGCCACCCGCTCGAAACCACCCGCTATGCGCCGCCTGAACCGCATCGTCGCTTCCACCCCGAGCGAAATGCCGACGACATGCTCGAATACCGGCCGGTCGCGGTGCCACCCGATCCCAGCCCCTGGATCGTACCGGATCAGCAGAGCCTGGACGAGCTCGGTTTCAGGCAAACCGGCGAACGCGGCAGCACGCCGTCGTAGCGGGAGCAGCCAGTCGGGCAACGGATCGGTCGCGCCGAACTGGCTCGTGTCGAAATCATAATGCCACCCGAACGACGTGGTCAGCCGCTTGCCCAGCCACCCCTGGAACTGAAACGGCTGGAGCTTCTGTTCGTCGATCCGGGCGATCAGCATCGCCTCTTCTTCCCGGTCCAGCGCCGCATAGCGGTACTCGAGTCCGGGAAGCGCGGGAGTACCGAAAAGGTCTGCGGTCGGGTTGGCCATTCCCGGATGTAGGAACGTTCGCTCGACAGATAAGCTCTTGGTAGATTGCCGGCAGGCGCCGTCAGCGGGCCTTGCGCCGGTCGACCAGACGGCGACCGGCCATTGCTGGCCGGCACGTCCTAGGCATCAGTTCAGGGTCGTCATCTCGACGGGCTTGCCCTTCGTGGTCGGGTTCGAGGCGTTTGCCTTCGGCGCCTTCTCGGCCTTGGGCTTGCGAACTTCCTTGCTGGACTTCTTTTGACTCTTGGCCATGTCGACACCTCTTCGGGCGGAAGGCCCGGCCCGCATCTTACACGCGTTGCCGCGCTATGCCCATCTTATCGGACCGCGGCGGTCACGCGCCGGGCACCGCGCGCAGCCGATCCAGCGTCGCCGGATCATCGGCCCCGCCGAAGAAGCGATCGAGCGCAGCGCGGAACGGGGTAGGGTCGTCCGCCACCGCAGCGAACAGGGTCATCGACGACCGCAATTTCACCGCGTCGATGCCGCCCATGATCGTCTCGGCGGAACCGTGGGCGGCCGTCACCGCGAGCGTCGCCTCGACCAGGCGCGGGCCCAGCACTGGGTGCGCGAGATACGCCCGTGCCTCCTCCACGTCCGTGATCGCATAGGCCTTCGCCATCGCGCTATGGCCCAACCCGGCGATCTGCGGGAACACGAACTACATCCAGTGACTTCGTTTGGCGCCAGCGCGCAGTTCGGTGAGCGCCTGGTCATGGACGCCGTCCTGTGCGGTGACGAAGCGGTTCAGATCGTGCATCATGCCAGCGAGATGGTGGTCAAGCCGGGCGACGCAAGCCCGGCGAGGCAACCTCGGCGCGCGCCGACGCGTTGATCCCGGACGCAAGAGGACACGTGCATGAAGACGATGGTGACGCTCGCGATGCTTGCCCTTCCCCTGCTAAGCGGCTGCGGCAAGAGCGACGACCCGACCAATACGCTGGCCCCGAGCAGTTTCACGCCACCGCAGACGCGCGCGCCGACGCCGATCCCGGGCCAGGCGCAGACCACGCCGATCACCGCCTATGTCGGCAAATATCCGCATGACGCGATCAGCGGCGTCGATTTCTATGACCGCACCGATGTCGCATCGGGACTGGTCGCCGCGGTCGGCGATGCCAAGCTGCGCGAGACGATCCGTGGTCGATCGGGACCCGAGACGCCGATCTTCAAGATCGGCGAACGAGTCGCAGCCTGGGGCTGCGAACAGCATAACTGTGCCGACCACCACTGGACGGTGATCGTCGATGCGAAGGCCGCCAAGACCCAGGTTTGCTACCACGACGCCGCCAAAATGGGCGCGCAGAGCGATTGGTACGACGGCGCCGCACCGGTACGCCGTGCCGAAACCTGCCCTTCGGAAGGATAAGCCATGCTCGAACACGTCCCCGCTTGGCTCGGCCACGCGATGAGTGGTCTGCGCGCCGGCACCGGCAAGCTCGCCATCGTCCAGCTTGGCCGGCATTTCGAAACACTCGATCTGACGAGCCCGGCATTTGCGCACGAAGCGCGCCTGCCACCGCGCTTTACCGCCGACGGCGACGGCGTATCGCCACCGCTGGCCTGGAGCACGCCGCCCGCCGGGACCGCGCGCATGGTGCTGATCGTCGAGGACGCCGATTCGCCCACGCCGCAGCCCTTGGTCCACGCGATCATCTGGGGCCTCGATGCCGACGCCGAGCATCTGGCGGAAAATGTGATCGCTCCCGACGATGCGGGCGACGCGGCGGGCCGGGACGTCGGCCGGAACTCGTATCTCCGCGAAGGCTGGTTACCGCCCGATCCGCCCAGCGGCCACGGCGAGCATCGCTACGCGTTTCAGCTTTTTGCAATCGGGGAGGGGGCAGGGGATCCGGGTGACACGCCCGGACGCGCCGCAGTGATCGAGGCGATTACCGGCCATGTCCTGGCGGCAGGGCTGTTGATCGGAACCTATTCCCGGGAAGAGGCGGCACCGGTGGGCCCGGTTGGGCTTGTCGCGCCTGCCTGAGCTGCTGCCCAAGACGCCAAGTCGGGCCGGCGTTCAGGCCGACATGGCGCCGGCATGCGTGACGATCAGCAGGATGGTGGTCGAGAAGGCGGCGAGGCCGATGACGAAGCTGCGAGCCATGGTTGTTCTCCGGGTCTAGAGGATCAGGCGATGGGGATGATCGGCGTGGCGGCGCTGACGGCGATGGCGGCGAAGAACAGCGCGCCAGCGAACGAGAGGGCGATGCGCTGAATGTTTTCGAAACGGAGCGACATGGGGATTTCCTTCGATACTTGGCTGCCGGACCATCCGGCGACCGATATCGAGTGAATTGCATGCACCGTGCCAATTTTCGAACGTGTTGATATCGCTCGTTTTCTAATTTTCGGCGCGGATGGGTTAGCGGAATCTACCATGTCGTCTTGGGAGATCGCACCAATTCGCGGGATCAGCCCACGCAAACGCGATCGCGTCCTTCGTTCTTGGCGCGGTACAGCAGGCGGTCCGCGCGCAGGAACGCGGTCTCGGCGGCTTCTTCGGCGCCGATCGCGGTCACGCCGGCCGAAAACGTGATGATCCCGAGTGCGGCGTTGGTCTCGCGGTTGCGGAACCGCTTGGCTGCGACGGTCGCCCGAACCGAGTCGAGCAACGTGCCGGCCTCGGCCAGGCGCATACCGCTGAGCAACATCGCGAATTCCTCGCCGCCGTGGCGGACGACGAGGTGCGGCGCGCATTCGGCGGTCAGCGCCTGGCCGATGGCGGTGAGCACGCGGTCGCCGACCGGATGGCCGTGGTGGTCGTTGACTCGCTTGAACCGGTCTATGTCGCACAGGACGAGGCAATGGGGCCCGGCGGCGATGTCGCGCGCGGCGAACGCTTCTTCGAAGGCACGACGGTTGGGCAGGCCGGTCAGTACGTCGCGCCGCGCCGTATCATGCGCCTCGGCGAGTTTCGCGCGCAACGAATCGGCTTCAGCCGTAGCGGCTGCCAACCGGACCTCGCTGTCATGGACGCGAGCGATCATCCGGCTCGTGAGCGCGGTAATCTCGTCGATCTCCGCCAGCTTCGTGAGTCCCGCGGCACTTCTCGCCAGGTCCACCCCGAAACCATGCGTCTCGGCCTGGATCGTACGAACGATCTGAACGAAGTCGTCGACCCGATGCTGCGTCTCGACGACCATCGCCGCCGCGGCGTCGCTGTCTGGGTGTTCGGCCCGCGGTTCCGTGGCCCGGTCCAATTCTGCAAGCGGCGAGCCGTCGACCACCCGACCACCCAGCCGCTCGATATCGTCGCGCGTCAAACGTATGCCGCCTTGCGTCAGTGCGGCGACCCGCTTCGCCAAGGGACCGTCCGGTGCCGACACGATCGCGAACGCGAACGCATAATGCGCAGGATCGTGGCTCAGTCGCTGATCGGAGAGGAACCGGCCGACACGCTCGAACAGCCCGTTTTCGGGCCATGGTTCGGCGGTTGTCGATCCGGCCATCGGCGTGGCCATCCTTGTGTCGCGCATCACATCCCCCGCGTTCCTAAAATTGCGGTAGACCCGAAAGCGTTATCATATTGTCACCGAAACGGCAGGTAATTGCCGGTCCGGTACGGGGGATTACCGCCCGGTAAGCTTCTCGACCGCGGCGAGCGTCGTCGATACATGCGCGGCAGGGTTCATCTCGTCGTGCACGAACGCGATGCGGCCATCCTTGGCGATGACGTAGCTGGTGCGCTTGGTCACGTCGCGACCCATGACTTTCTGGCCGAGCGCGACGTCATAGCCCTTGACGACGTTCGGTCCCGCGCTCGCAACTGCGAACTTGCCCGCGCACTTCTCGGCGGAGAACTTGCTGAGCGTTTCGACATTGTCCGCCGACATGCCGATCACCGTCGCGCCAGCCTTGGTGAAGGCGGGGATCGCCTCGGCGAACGCGTGTGCCTCTGCGTTGCAGCCACCGGTATACGCTGCTGGGAAGAAATACAGCACGACCGGGCCCTTCTTCAGTTGCTCGGCGAGGTGCACCGTGAACACCTTGCCGGCGATCGCGCCGCGCGTGGTGAAGTCGGGTGCCTTGGCGCCGGGTGCGAGGGCGGCGAAGGCTGGGGTCGCGAGCAGCAGGGCGGCGAGAGTCGGGACGAGGCGCATGGATGATACTCCGGTGTGATCGCAATGACCTACGCCGCCGCGCGTGATCCGTCCATTGCCCCCGGTCGGCCCGCCCGATAGGCAGGAGCCATGCCAGTCACCCAAGCCGATATCGACCTCGCACACCGCCTTGCGGATGCAGCGGGCCACGTCATCCGACCTTATTTCCGTCACGAGCACGGCGTCGAGTTCAAGGACGACCAGTCCCCCGTCACCCGCGCCGATCGCGAGGCCGAGTCGGCGATGCGCCGGCTGCTCGACGCCGAGCGCTCGGGTGACGGCATCGTCGGCGAGGAGTTCGGCGAAAAGGCGGGCGTGACGAACCGCAAATGGGTGCTCGATCCGATCGACGGGACACGCAGCTTCACCGTCGGCCGCGCGATCTTCGGCACGCTGATCGCGCTGGTCGAGGATGGCTGGCCGGTGCTCGGCATCATCGACCAGCCGGTCCAGCGCGAACGCTGGGTCGGCGTCGCAGGGCGCCCGACGACGCTCAACGGCGTCGCCGTCCGTACCCGCCCGTGTCGCGCGCTGGAGGGCGCGGCGATCGCCACGACCAGCCCGCATCTGTTCGGCGAAGGCGAGGTGCCGCATTACCTTGCGCTGGTCGCCGCGATCTCGGGGGGCAACCCGCGCCAGGGTCCGGTCTATGGCGGCGACTGCTACAATTACGGCCTACTCGCGAGCGGGCACCTCGACGTCGTCTGCGAAGCCGGGCTCAAGCTGTACGACTTTGCCGCTTTGGTGCCGGTGGTCGAAGGAGCGGGCGGCATGATGTGCGACTGGAACGGCGACCCGCTGACGGCCGCCAGCGAAGGCCATGTGCTGGCGATCGGCGATCCCGCGCGGATGGACGACGTGCTGGAAGCGATGCACCGGCCGCACGATGCGCACGATCATGACGGAGACGGCCACGGCCACCACGAAGACGGATACGGCGAAGGGCGCTGAGAGCTCGAGCACTAGCTCTCCCCCAGTCCGTCATCCTGACGAAAGTCAGGACCCAGAGCCATGACAGCCGCCCTTGGTAACCCTGGATCCTGACTTCCGTCAGGATGACGGGAAGGGGTTAGGACGAACGACGGGGTCGGGATATCGGAGGCCAACCGGCGTGCTCCGCCGCGCCAAAATCAGAAGATCCCCAGGAACTTCTTCTTCTGCCCTTTCTTCTCGGCCTCAGACTTCTTTCCGTCCTCGGCCTTGGCCGTCGTACCCTTGCCGACATCGTCCCGCGGCGCGCCCTTGGTCGTGCGCTGCGCCTTCGCGGTCGCGCCCGCCAGTACCGGGCCGCATGCGGTCGACTTCGCATCGCCGACATCGACGAAGGCGAGCACGCCTGCGACCGGGGTCGCCACCAACGCCAGCCCGAGCCCGCCACCGACGCGGGCGAGCAGGTCCTTAGAGATGACGTTCATCTTGGGCGCTGCGAACATCCCGCCAAGGCCGATCGGCGATTGCCCGGCGAACACACTGAACTTCTTGGAATCGGCGCGAAACGCCAGGTCGATGGCCTCGTTGCGGAAGCTGAACCCGCCGCGCCCGATGATCACGTTCTTCTTCGTGTCGATCAGGATCGGGTCCGCCGCCGCGACGCCGCCGCGCACGGTGAAGCCGATCAGCCCGCAATTCATCTGCACGGGCTCGTCGAGCTTCCCCTGGAACATCCGCTGCGAGAAAGTGCCTATGTCGAGTTCGGCGAGCTGCACGTTGCGGACCGACAGCGCGCCCGACGGCATCACGAACGCGATCCGCCCGCGTGCGGTGCTGAGCGAATCGTGCACCGAATCGCCGCGCCCCTCCAGCTTGATGCGTCCCTTGATCGTCCCCGTCGTGCCCGATTCGGCCAGGCCGTAGCCCTTGAGCAAGCGCCCCAGCGGGGTCGGCGCGAGGCGGATGTCGTACGAAACCGCGCTCGGCCGCGCCCGCGTGTCGAATACCACGTCCGACGCCACGTTCCCGCGCGCCATCGAGAAGGTGAACGGCGACAGTGCCAGGCGCCCGCGCTCCAGGTCCAGCGTCAGGTCGACGTTCGAGATCGGAATGTTCTTCGATTTGACGACGCCGATCGTCCATTTCAGGTCCGCGTCGAACAGCCGCATCGTCTCGATCGGCAGCGCGGCGTTGGGCAGCAGCCGTTGTGCACCGGCCCCTGTCGCCGCGGCGGCTGCCACCGCGCCCTTCGATTCGACGATGTCCGGGTTGTAGCCGATGAATGGCGCGGCATCGACGATGTCGAGACTCTTGGTCGTCAGCACCGAATCGAGATGGATCCGTTCGCCGTTCAGGATGGTGAGCTTGCCCGCCAGATCGGTCCGCCCTGCGCCGCCCTTGATATGCGTGAAGCGATATTCGTCGCCATGCTTCACCATCTGCCCGCGCAGCTGATATTTGCGCGTGTTGGGGATCGCGACGTCGATCACGCCCAGCAGCGTCGACAGATTGGCGCCGCGCGCGGTCACGGCCAGCGGCACGTCCTCGACATCGGCGATGCTCGGTAGCGTGCCGGCGATGTCGATCACGTTGCCCGCCGCCCGCGCCCGCGCGACCAGCTTGTTCTCACCCCGATTGGCGGTAGCATCGGGCGACAGCAGTTGCGCGGTGAGTGTGAACGGCGTGTCGCGCAGTCGCCCTCTTCCCGTCAGGCCCACCGCACGCCCGATCGTCGCATCGACCGAGCGGATGTCGGCGATGTTCAGGTCCGCGACGATCCGCATCCGCGGATCCAAATAGCGCACCGACGTACCCGTCACCGTGGCCACGTCGATCCGCGGAAACTCGAGCGGCTCGCCGCCTTTCTTCTCGGAAAACGTCCAGCTGTTCGCGCTGTGCGCCTTGTTCCATTCCAGATCGAGGTCGCCGTTGACGAGGTCGAGCCAGTAGAGCCGCCGCTTGCCGAAGATCAGCGACAACGGCGCGATCCGCGTGTCGAGCTTGTCCGCACGGAACAGGTTGGGCCGGCTCGCCCAATCAGGGTTCGAGAGCGTGAAGTTCTCCGCGTAGAGCTTGATCCGGAACGGCGCGAAGTACAGCTGGAAATCGCCGCGCACGGTCAGTGTCCGGTGCGTCAGCGATCCGACGACACGCTCGAACGAATGCTTCAGGAAACGGCCCTTGGTGATATACAGCACCAGCCAGATCGCGGCGATCACCGCGACGATGCCGATCACGATGTTGCGTACGATCCGCCGTCTGCGATGCTTTTTTCGACGGTCGATGGGCGCGCGGGCCGTGGTCTGTGCCGGCGCATTGATCGGTGGCGTGGGCGGCGTCGGCGATATCGGGTCCATGCGAGGTCTATCGCATGGCGGTCGCAGCGGTTCCACAGGAGGGCGGGCGCGGCGGTTGATATTCGCGCCGAATGCGGATAGTGCGCCCGTCTCTTCGAAGGGAACGCGTTCGACGAATCGCCCGGCCAGTGTGGGCTGCCGCGGCGATTTCAGCGTTCCTCTCGTCAACCGAAAGGATAAAAATGCCCAAGCTGAAGACCAAGAGCGGCGTCAAAAAGCGCTTCAAGCTCACCGCCACCGGCCTGCTCAAGCACGGCGTCGCCGGCAAGCGTCACCGTCTGGCGCATCACAACGGCAAGTACATCCGTCAGAACCGCGGCACCAAGCTGCTGTCGAAGGCCGATACCGCAGCGGTTAAGGCCTGGGCGCCTTACGGCCTGCGTTGAGCTGAGAAGGAATTAGACAATGGCACGCGTAAAACGGGGTGTTACCACCCGCGCCAAGCACAAGCGTATTTTGGTTCAGGCGAAGGGCTATTATGGCCGTCGCAAGAACACCATCCGCATCGCCCGTCAGGCCGTCGAAAAGGCCGGCCAGTACGCCTATCGCGACCGCAAGGTTAAGAAGCGCACCTTCCGTGGCCTCTGGATCCAGCGCATCAACGCCGGCGTCCGCGCCGAGGGTCTCACGTATTCGCAGTTCATGCACGGCGTGAAGCTTGCGGGTATCCAGCTCGACCGCAAGGTCCTGGCCGACATCGCCATGCACGAGGGCGCAGCCTTCAGCGCTATCGTCGCGCAGGTGAAGGCGGCACTCCCCCAGGCCGCATAATCCGCGACTGAGGTGTGTTCGAAAGGGCGTCGGCGGGAAACCACCGGCGCCCTTTCTGCGTCTGGAGTGGTGAATTCATTCTCTTCCGCAGCGTCGTCCCGGCGAACGCCCCCTTTCCGTCATCCCGGCGAACGCCGGGACCCACGGTTACGGCGGACCCGGCGATACCGTGCTATCATCCCCCGGCCCGCTACCATGGGTCCCGGCGTCCGCCGGGATGACGGAGCTAAATTGCACCGGAGTGGTGGGCAAAAGGGGAGCACGGAAATGCGCGAAACCTTCCAGCCCTGCGTCTACATCCTCGCCTCGCGCCGCCACGGCACGCTCTACATCGGCGTCACCTCGAATCTGCTCGCGCGGCTAGTTCAGCACCGCGAGGGGTTGATCCCCGGCTTCACTCGCCGGTACGGCATCAAACGTCTTGCCTATTACGAGATGTTCGACACGATGGAGGCCGCGATCGTTCGCGAGAAGCGGCTGAAGGAGTGGCGAAGAGCGTGGAAGATCGAACTGATCGAAGCGCACAACGAAAATTGGGACGATCTGGGTATCGGTCTGGGCCTGCCCCGCATGGCCGAACCCCTGGGAGTATGACGTGACCGAAGACCTGAACCAGATGCGCGAACACATGCTGACGGCGATCGGCGCCGCGTCCGGCCTCGACGCGCTCGACGCGTGCCGGGTCGAGGCGCTCGGCAAGCAGGGCACGATCACCGCGCTGCTGAAGACGCTCGGCAAGATGACGCCCGAAGAACGCCTCGTCCAGGGCCCGCAGATCCAGGGGCTCCGCGAAGCCGTCGCCAACGGCATCGCCGACCGCAAGGCGACCCTCGAACGCGCCGCGCTCGACGCGCGCCTCGCCAGCGAAACGCTCGACATGACGCTGCCCGTCGACGCCGCGCCCGCCGGCACGATCCACCCGGTCAGCCAGGTCATGGACGAACTCGCGGAGATCTTCGCCGACTTGGGCTTCGCGGTCGCGACCGGCCCAGAGATCGAGACCGACTGGCATAACTTCACCGCGCTCAACATCCCCGAGACGCATCCGGCGCGCGCGATGCACGACACCTTCTATCTCCAGCAGGGGATCGACGCAAAGGCCGCGGGCACCGCCGATGAGAAGACGACCTTCTCGCTGCTCCGCACGCACACGTCGCCGGTCCAGATCCGCACGATGTTGTCGCAAAACCCTCCGATCCGCATCATCGCCCCCGGCCGCACCTATCGCTCCGACTCCGACGCGACGCACACGCCGATGTTCCACCAGGTCGAGGGTCTCGTGATCGACAAGGGCATCACGCTCGGCCACCTCAAATGGACGCTCGAGACGTTCGTGAAGGCGTTCTTCGAGCGCGACGATATCGTCCTGCGCATGCGCCCCAGCTACTTCCCCTTCACCGAACCCTCGGTCGAGATCGACGTCGGCTACACGCTGGTCAAGGGCAAGCGCGTCGTCGGCGGCGCCGAGCCCGATGGCTGGCTCGAGATCCTCGGCTCGGGCATGGTCCACCGCAAGGTCATCGAAGCGTGCGGGCTCGATCCCGACGAATGGCAGGGCTTCGCGTTCGGCTGCGGCATCGATCGCCTCGCGATGCTCAAATACGGCATGGACGATCTCCGCCCGTTCTTCGACGGCGATATCCGCTGGCTCAAGCATTACGGCTTTTCGAGCCTCGACGTCCCCACTTTGTCCGGCGGAGTCGGCGCATGAAGTTCACGCTCAGCTGGCTCAAGCAGCACCTCGACACAACCGCCACGCTCGACCAGATCGTCGAGGCGCTGACCCGCATCGGCCTCGAAGTCGAAGGCGTAGAGAACCCCGGCGAAAAGCTGGCCGCGTTCACGATCGCCAAGGTGCTCAGCGCCGAACGTCACCCGCAGGCCGACAAGCTCCAGATCCTCTCGGTCGACGCCGGTAACGGCCCGCTGCAAGTCGTCTGCGGCGCCCCCAACGCGCGCGCCGGCCTGATCGGCGTGTTCGGCGCGCCCGGCGCCTACGTCCCCGGCCTCGACGTGACGTTGAAGCTCGCCAGCATCCGCGGCGTCGAATCCAACGGCATGATGTGCTCCACGCGCGAACTGGAGCTCGGCGAAGATCATGACGGCATCATCGAACTCCCCGAAGACGCGCCGATCGGCACGCCGTACCCCGACTATGCCGGCCTCACCGACCCGGTCATCGAGGTCGCGATCACCCCCAACCGCCAGGATTGCATGGGCGTCCGCGGCATCGCGCGAGACCTCGCCGCCGCCGGCCTCGGCACGCTGACGCCGCTGATGTTCGACCCGATCGCCACGCAAGGCGAAGGCCCGTCCGTCCGCACCGACGACACTGCCGGCTGCCCCGCCTTCTTCGCGCAGACCGTCTCGGGCGTGACCAACGGCGAATCCCCCGACTGGATGCGCCGCAGCCTGCTCGCGATCGGCCAGAAGCCGATCTCCGCACTCGTCGACATCACCAACTATCTGATGATCGACCTCGGCCGCCCCTTGCACGTCTACGACCGCGCGAAACTCTCGGGCGGCCTCGTCGCGCGCAAGGCGAAGGCCGGCGAACAAGTCGTCGCGCTCAACGGCAAGACGTACACGCTCGACGAGACGATGACCGTCATCGCCGACGACACCGGCGTGCACGACATCGGCGGCATCATGGGCGGCGAGCATTCGGGCGTGTCGGCGGACACCACCGACGTGCTGATCGAATGCGCCTATTTCGATCCCGACCACATCGCGCGCACCGGCCAGAAACTCACGCTCACCTCAGACGCGCGCAGCCGCTTCGAGCGCGGCGTCGACCCCGCGTTCCTCGAAGACGGGCTCGCGATCACCACAGCGCTCGTGCTCTACGTCTGCGGCGGCACGGCCAGCGAAGTGACCCGCTCGGGCGAACCCCCGCTCGAACCCCGCGTGATCCACTACGACCCACGCCTGTCAGCAGACTTGGGCGGGCTCCACGTCGCCCCCGAACGCCAGGCTCGCACGCTGCTGTCGCTCGGCTTCACGATTGGCGCGATCACATCGGCCGACGCGTTCAGCGACGCCTTGTTCTCGACGATCGAGGGCAAATGGCCGGTGACGATCCCGACCTGGCGCCGCGACGTCGACGGCCCCGCCGACCTCGTCGAGGAAGTCGTCCGGATCGAAGGCATCGACTCGATCCCCTCGACCCCGCTCCCGCGCATGCCCGGCGTCGCCAAACCGACCGCCACCCCCGAGCAGAAGCTCGAACGGCGCGCGCGCCGCGCCGCGGCGGCCCGTGGCCTCGACGAGGCGGTGACGTGGAGCTTCCTCTCCGAAGCCGAAGCAGCTCCCTTTGGCGGCGGCGCGTGGACGCTCGCCAACCCGATCAGCGAAGACCTCAAGGTCATGCGCCCCTCGCTGCTCCCCGGCCTGCTCGCCGCCACGGGGCGCAACCTCAAGCGTGGCGCGCAGACGGTCCGCCTGTTCGAGATCGGCCGCCGCTATCTGGCGGACGCCGAACGCCCGACGCTAGGCGTAGTCCTCGCCGGCGATCGCCGCCCCCGCGGCTGGCGCGAAGGCAAGGCCGCCAGCTTCGACGCCTACGACGCCAAGGCGGAGGCTTTGGCGCTTCTCGCGGCTTCAGGCGCACCGGTCGATAACCTGCAGGTAATGGGTGAGGCTGGAGACGCATGGCATCCCGGCCAGTCCGGCACGCTCCGCCTCGGACCCAAGACGGTGCTGGCAAGCTTCGGCATGCTTCACCCGTCTGTCCTGAAGGCGTTCGACCTCGACGGTGCGGTCGCTGCGGTTGAAGTTTACCTCGACGCGATCCCGCCCAAGCGAGCGACCGGCTTCACCCGCCCGGCCTACACGCCCCGCGCGCTCCAGGCTGTCCGCCGAGACTTCGCGTTCCTCGTGCCGGCAGCACTCGCCACCGACACGCTGGTCCGCGCGGTGAAGGGGGCGGACAAGACCGCGATCGTCTCCGTCCGCGTGTTCGACGTGTTCACCGGCGCGGGCGTCGAGGACGGCCACAAGTCGGTCGCGGTAGAGATCGTCCTGCAACCGACCGCGAAAAGCTTCACCGACGAGGAACTGAAGGCGGTAGCCGACAAGGTCGTAGCGGCAGCAGCCAAGCAAGGCGCAAGCCTACGCGTCTAACATGCCCTCACCCTTCCCACGGCCAAGCGGCCGCGGGCCCCTTCCCTCTCCCCAGAGGAGAGAGGGAGAGACGCCGAAGGCGGCGAGGGTGAGGGCACGCGCTCTCCGTACCACCCTTTCGTCATCCCCGCGAAGGCGGGGATCCAGACGGGCCAACCAAGCGATTCCATCGAGAGCGCCGCCACTCTGGGTCCCCGCCTCCGCGGGGATGACAGTGAAGTGAGGGGATGACAGTGAAGCGAAGCGCAGAGACCGTCCGACCGTCACGGAGACCGACATGACCGACCTGATCACCATCGCCAACGATCACCTCACCGCCCGGATCAACCCCCACGGCGCCGAGCTCACCCACCTCCACGACGCCGCCGGCCGCGAGCTGATGACCAACTCCGACCCGGCCTATTGGACCGGCCACGCGCCGATCCTCTTCCCCGTCGTCGGCGTCGTCAACGAGGGCGTCATCCGCCTCAACGGCAAAGCCTACCCGATGCAGAAGCACGGCTTCGCCCGCCACTCGACGTTCGACGTCATCGCGCAGACCGCAACGTCGGCCACCTTCCGCCTCACCGACAGCGAAGACACCCGCAAAGCCTACCCCTTCGCCTTCGCGCTCGACATCGTCTTCACGCTCGACGGCGCGACGCTGGCGATCGAGGCGCATATCCACAACCGCACCGACGCGGCGATGCCGGCGAGCTTCGGCTTCCACCCCGCCTTTGCTTGGCCGCTCCCTTACGGCGAGCCCCGCGCCGACCACCGCATCACCTTCGCGGCCGACGAACCCGGCACGTTGAAAGCGATCAGCCCCGACGGCCAGATCGCCGTCGACGATCGCCCCTCGCCGGTCGAGAACCGCGTGATCGGCCTGCGCGACGACCTGTTCGCCAAGGACGCGCTGGTCTGGGACCCGATCCACTCCGACGCGCTCACCTATGGCGCCAGGACCGGCCCGCAGTTGCAGATCGCCTTCCCCGACACCCCCAAGCTCGGCATCTGGACCAAGCCCGGCGCGGCCTATGTCTGCGTCGAGCCCTGGCACGGCATCGCCGATCCCGAAGGCTATACCGGCGACTATCGCGACAAACCCGGCGTGTTCGAGATTCCCGCCGGCGGGGTGGAGCGCATCGAAATGACCGTGACTCTGGTGGCCTGACGTCCCACCCGTTCGGCAGAAATACCCGTCACCCCGGACTTGTTCCGGGGTCCACCGTTCCGCATATCGTAAGCTATCGAGTATGCGGAGCGGTGGATGCCGGAACGAGTCCGGCATGACGGGGCGGCAGGACCGGCGCGCTCTTCGAACCCCCCTCTGTCCTACACGCCCCGCATCTGCCAATAGCACGCGATGATCGCTGCAAGCCGCCTCCTCCCGCTCCCGCCGCGTCCCGCGCGGGAAGGGGATTCCGAGCGGTACGTAGCGTGAACTTCCTTACCTTCCGAGCCCCGACTCGGCGCCCCGGACCCGTATCATGACCATATCCCCGCGTCGCACTTTCGCGATCATCTCGCATCCCGATGCCGGCAAGACCACGCTGACCGAGAAGCTGCTGTATTTCGGCGGCGCGATCCATCTCGCCGGCGAGGTGAAGGCGCGCGGCCAGACGCGGCGCGCGCGCTCCGACTGGATGAAGATCGAGCAGCAGCGCGGCATCTCGGTCACGTCGTCCGTCATGACGTTCGAGCGGCAGGGGATCACCTTCAACCTGCTCGACACGCCGGGTCACGAAGACTTCTCCGAAGACACCTACCGCACGCTGACCGCGGTCGACTCCGCCGTCATGGTGATCGACGCCGCCAAGGGCATCGAGCCGCAGACGCGGAAGCTGTTCGAGGTCTGCCGCCTGCGCAACGTGCCGATCATCACCTTCGTCAACAAGGTCGACCGCGAGGGCCGCGACCCGTTCTCGCTGCTCGACGAGGTGGCCGAGATGCTCCAGCTCGACGTCTGCCCGATGAGCTGGCCAGTCGGCATGGGCGGCGAATTCGAGGGCGTGTACGATCTCTACGCCAACACGCTCAGCCGCCCCGAAGGCGACAGTCGCGAGTTCTCGGGACACGCGATCCCGTTCACCGGCATCGACGATCCCGCACTCGCCAAGATCCTGAGCCCCGAAGCCATGATCCGCCTGAACGACGAGGCCGAACTCGCACAGGGCGGCTATTCGAGCTTCGACCCGGAAGCCTATCGCCGCGGCGACCTGACGCCGGTTTATTTCGGCTCCGCGCTGAAGGATTTCGGCGTCGCCGAGCTGATCGCAGCCCTCGCCGACTACGCGCCGCCACCGCGCGCGCAGCCCGCCGAGCCCGCGCCTATCTCGCCCGAAGAGCCCGAAGTCACCGGCTTCGTGTTCAAGGTGCAGGCCAACATGGATCCCAATCACCGCGACCGGATCGCGTTCATGCGGCTCTGCTCGGGCGTGTTCAAGCGCGGCATGAAGCTGACCCCGACCGGCCACGGCAAGCCGATCGCGGTCCATTCGCCGATATTGTTCTTTGCGCAGAACCGCGAGCTGGCGGACGAGGCGTTCCCCGGCGACATCATCGGCATCCCCAACCACGGCACGCTCCGGGTCGGCGACACGCTCAGCGAAAAGGCCGCGATCCGCTTCACCGGCCTGCCGAACTTCGCCCCCGAAATCCTGCGCCGCGTCGTGCTGAAGGACTTCACCAAGACCAAGCAGTTGCGCAAGGCCTTGGACGACATGGCCGAGGAGGGCGTGACTCAGGTCTTCTACCCCGACATCGGCTCGAACTGGATCATCGGCGTGGTCGGGCAATTGCAGCTCGAAGTGCTGCTCTCGCGGCTGGACGCGGAGTACAAGGTCGCCGCCGGGCTCGAACCCGCGCCCTACGAAACCGCGCGCTGGATCTCGGCGGAAGACCCGCTGGAGCTTAAGACCTTCGCCGAGATCAACCGCGGCGCGATGGCCAAGGACCGCGACGCCAACCCCGTCTTCCTCGCGAAAAGCGCATGGGAAGTGAACTACATCGCCGAGCGCTACCCCAAGATCCGCTTCGCCGCGACGCGCGAGCGGTGAATTTGCTGACGTAGACCTCGCGTCTTTACGTCAGCACTATACCTCCACGATATGGTCCGGATCAGGATCAAGCCGGCGGTGCGGACTCGGCGTAACGCCGCGCGATCACGGCACAGGCGATCAGCTGCAGCTGGTGGAACAGCATGACGGGGAGCAGGATCACGCCGACCTGCGCGGGGGGGAACAGCACGCCGGCCATCGGTACGCCCGACGCGAGGCTCTTCTTCGACCCACAAAATTGCAGCACGATCGCGTCCTCGCGGGGGAGTTTCATGAGGCGCGCGACTGCGAAGGTGAGCGCGAGCACGAACGCGAGCAGCGCGGCGCACAGCAAGCCGATCAGGATCAGGTCGCCGAGCGACAATTTGGTCCACAGCCCTTCCACCACTGCGGCGCCAAACGCGCTGTAGACGACCAGCAGGATCGAGCCGCGATCGACGATCGTGAGCATCGCCTTACGCCGGGTGACCCATGCGCCGATCCACGGGCGCAGCAGATGCCCGGCGACGAACGGTACCAGCAATTGCAGCACGATCGCCTCGACGCTCTCGATCGAGATCCCACCGCTGCCGGAGGTGTGCATCAACAGCGCGACGAGCGCGGGCGTGACGAGGATGCCGAGCAGGTTCGAGAAGGACGCGCTGCACACCGCCGCCGCAACGTTGCCGCGCGCGATTGCGGTGAAGGCGATCGACGACTGCACGGTCGAGGGGAGCAAGGTCAGGAACAGCAGTCCGGCGGCGAGCGGCCCGTTGACGAACGGCAGCGCGCGGAGGCCTAGCCCCATCAGCGGAAACGCGACGAACGTCACCGCGAGCACGGCAAGGTGCAGCTTCCAGTTGCGCAGGCCAGACAGGATCGCGTCCCGCGACAGTTTGGCGCCGTGGAGGAAGAACAGCAGCACGATGCCGATATCGGCGGCGTAACCGACGATCGTCGCCATCTCGCCGCGAGCCGGCAACAGGCTCGCGAGTACGACGGTGCCGAGCAGCATCAGGATGAACGGCTCGAAGACCGACAGGAAACGTCCGATCACGGATGCGCTTTCACATACGCATCGAGCGTCGCGAGGTGTCCGCTCAGCGAGTCGTCGTCGAGGAAGCTGCCAAGGAAGCTGTTGCGCGCCAGCGTCACGACCTGTTCGCGCGAAAGGTTGCGCGCGCGCGCGGTCTGGCGGAAATTCTCGCCGATATAGCCGCCGAAATAGGCCGGATCGTCCGAATGGATCGTCGCGCGCAGGCCGAGATCGAGCATCCGGTCGATCGGATGGTTCTCCAGCCTGTCGACGTTGCGCAGGGCGACGTTCGAGAGCGGGCAGACGGTCAGCGTCATTGCATCGCGGGCGAGGCGAGCGACCAAAGCCGGGTCTTCCAGCGCGCGGTTGCCGTGGTCGATCCGGTCGACCTGGAGGATGTCGAGCGCCTCGTGGATGTAGGCGGGCGGGCCCTCCTCGCCGGCATGCGCGCACAGCATCAGCCCGGCATCCGCCGACGCCGCGAACACGCGCGCGAACTTCGACGGGGGATGGCCGACTTCCGACGAATCGAGCCCGACGCCGATGAACTGGTCGAGCCAGGGTTCCGCCTGCGCGAAGGTCTTGAACGCGTCCTCCTCGTCGAGATGGCGGAGGAAGCTCATGATGAGGCCGACGCTCATGCCGTGCTTGTCCTGCGCGACGTCGATGCCCGCGAACAGCCCGCGCGCGACGACGTCGAACGGGATGCCGCGATGCGTGTGCGTCTGCGGATCGAAGAAGATCTCGGCATGGACCACGCCGTCCTGCGCGACGCGGTCGAAATAGGCGACCGCGAGATCGCGGAAATCCTCCTCGGTCTGGAGCACCGCAGCGCCGGCGTAATAGATGTCGAGGAAGGTCTGGAGGTTGGTGAAGCTGTAGGCCGCGCGGACGTCCTCGACGCTTTTGAACGGGATCGCGACCTTGTTGCGCTCGGCCAGCGCGAACATGAGTTCGGGCTCCAGGCTGCCCTCGATATGGAGGTGCAATTCCGCCTTGGGCAGGTTGGTGATGAAGTCGTCGGTCATGATCCGTCCAGTCGCAATGGGCATGTCGGCTGCAACCATTCCGCGCGCCGCGGCTTACCGCAAGTGCGAAAGGCATTGCATGACAATCCTGTCACGTTACCGAGCGCCAAGAAACCGATCACGCGAAGGACACCATCGATGGCCACCGGACTGGTAGCATTGCTCGACGATATCGCCGGGATCACCAAGCTGGCCGCCGCCAGCCTCGACGATATCGGTGCGGCGACCAGCAAGGCGGGCAGCAAGGCGATCGGCGTAGTGGTCGACGATGCCGCGGTAACCCCGCGCTACATGGTCGGGTTCGAGCCGAAGCGCGAACTGCCGATGATCTGGAAGATCGCGCTCGGATCGTTCCGCAACAAGCTCCTCTTCATCCTTCCCGCGGCGTTGGCCCTGAGCGCGTTCGCGCCGTGGTTGCTGACGCCGCTGCTGATGATCGGCGGGACGTATCTCTGCTTCGAGGGCGCGGAGAAGATCCTCGAGGCGTTCGGCGGTGGCCATGCCGAGGAGGTCGTCGCCGAGCCTGTCGACGCCAAGACGCTGGAGGCGCAGAAGGTGTCGGGCGCGATCCGCACCGATTTCATCCTGTCGGCGGAGATCATGGTTATCGCCCTGTCCGACGTCGCCACCAAGCCGATTTGGGAACAGGCGATCGTGCTGGCGCTGGTCGGCATCGTGATCACGATCGGCGTCTACGGCGTGGTCGCGCTGATCGTGAAGATGGATGATATCGGGCTGCACCTGGCGCAGCGCAGTAGCGCGGCGGTGCAGGCTGTCGGTCGGGGGCTGGTGAAGGGCATGCCGCTGGTCATGTCGGCGCTGTCGGTGATCGGGACGGCGGCTATGGTGTGGGTCGGCGGGCAGATCATCGTCCACGGGGTCGAGACGTTCGGATTCACGGCGATACCGCACTGGATCCACGATACTGCCGAGCACGCTGCGGCGGCGGTGTCGTTTGCCAAGGGCGCGGTGAACTGGGCGGTTAACGCGTTCTTCTCGGGTGTTGTCGGGCTGATCCTGGGCGGTGCGATCGCGCTAGGGTTGCACGCGGTTAAGGGGAAGAAGGCGCACTGAACTCCCCCCGTCATCCTGACGAAAGTCAGGATCCAGAGCCATAACCGCGCCGCCCGTAATCCTGGATCCTGACTTTCGTCAGGATGACGGGGGTACGGTCACGGCAAAATCATGATCGCCGCCCGCCTCCTCCTTGTTCTCCCGCGAAGGCCGGGGCCCAATTGGGGTGACGGAGGTAACCGTCGACGCCCCTAAGTTACTTCGACCTTCCCAATTGGGCCCCGGCCTGCGCCGGGGCGGTAAGTGTTAGAAGGGGAAGCTTCCTACTTCGCCGTCCACTTCCCCATCCAGCCCAGCACCTCGCCATACCATTGCCGCGAGTTCTTCGGCTTGAGCACCCAGTGGTTCTCGTTCGGGTTCACGAGCAACCGCGACGGAATCCCGCGCCGCTGCAACGCGGTGAACGCCGCCAGCCCCTGCGTGTACGGAATGCGGAAGTCCTTCTCGCCGGTGATAACCAGCATCGGCGTCTTCCACTTCGCGACGTAATTGACCGGGTTCCATTTCTCGAACGCCTGCGGGTCCTCGTAATAGGCCTTCCCGCCATGCTCCCATTCGTCGAACCAGAGCTCCTCGGTCTCGTACGCCATCGCGCGGGCGTCGAACACGCCGTCATGCTGGACGATGCACTTGAAGCGATCGGGCCACTGCCCCTCGATCCAGTTCATCATGTAGCCGCCGTACGACGCGCCGAGCGCACACGCATTGTCCGCGTCGAGCCAGGCGAACTTGTCCGTCGCCGCCGCCAGCCCCTTCTTCAGATCGTCGAGCGGCCAGCCGCCCCAATTGTTGCTGATCGCGTCGGTGAAGCCTTGGCCGTACCCGGTCGACCCGTGAAAATCGACCGCGACCAAGCCGTAGCCGGCACCCGCGAACACCGCAGGGTTCCAGCGATACGACCAGCTATTGTTGCTCGACCCCTGCGGTCCGCCGTGAACCATGTACGCGATCGGGACCTTCCCCGTGGAACCGTAGGGCTTCACCACATAGCCCCAGACCGTGTCGGCGTTCGCGCCCTTGAAGTTGAACCGCGTGACCGTCGGCATGTCGATTCCGGCAAGCCTGGTCGCGTTGACCTGCGTCAGGCGCTGCGGCGCGCCAGCGCTCACTCGGTAGAAGTCGGCGGGTGCGGTGAGGCTGTCCAGCGCCACCACGGGGCCGCGCGGCGTGATCGCAACCGCACTGACATGGCCTTCCTGCGTCAATCGCGTCACAGCGCCGCTAGTCGCATCGACGCGGAACAGCGGCGTCTCCTGCGTGTCGTCGGCGGTGACGTAGAGCGACTTCGAATCGGGTGCCCACGCGATCGAGCCGACCGACCGGTCCCAACGCTCGGTCAGCGACACCATCTTGCCGCTGGCAATGTCGCGCACCGTGAGCACCTGCCGATCCGCCTCGAACCCCGGCCTGCGCATCGCGAAATAGGCGAGCGTGCGGCCATCGGGCGACACGGTCGGCAGGTTGTCGGTCGCCTTGTTCGCGACGGTCAAATTAACCGGCGCTGCCGAACCGTCAGCGGGCACCGAGAAGATATCGAGATTGGTCGACAGCGCCTCGATCCGCCCCGCCTCGCGCATCGCGAAATAGACGGTACGGCCATCGGGGCTCCACGAGACTTCCTCGCCGCCGCCAAACGGCTTGGAGGGTGCATCGCCGACGAGCGCGCCGACCAGCGGAACACCGTTGCCGGTCGCGCCGGCTGCGGTCAGGGGCAACACGAACAGCTGCGAGCGCGTCCCGTCGGCCCATGTATCCCAGTGGCGCACGAACAACTGGTCGTAGGTGCGGCCGGCGCCCGCGTTGGGGTCCTTCTTCACCATCGCCGGCTCGAGGCTCGGCGCGCCCGGACGGCGATCCGCCCAGACGAGCATCTTGTCACCGGTCGGTGCGACCTTGAAGCCGCTGAACCCACCCTTGAAGCTGGTTAGCTTGCGCGGCGTGCCACCGGTGATTGGCACCGACCAGATTGCGTCCTCGCCACCCTTGTCCGAGGTGAAATACACCGTGCTGCCGACGATCTGCGGGTCATTCTCATTCACCTGTGGATCGGCGAGCAGCTTGACCGGCGCGGCGCCCGGCTTGCTCAGGTCGAGCCGCCAGAGATCGAAGCGCCCCTTGTCGGCGGCGAGATCGGTTTCGCGCTGCGCCCAGACCAGCCAGCGCCCGTCCTGCGACGCGGTCGGCGCACCGACGCGGTTGAGCATCGTCACGTCGTCGATAGTGAGTTGCCGGGCGGCGGCGGGGGCACTCGCAAGGGCGAGCACGGCGAGGCTGGCGGAGAGCATGATCTTCATGGCGCCGAGCATAGGATGCTTGCAAGATCGCGCGCAATCTCCTCGATCGCCAGCATGACAGCGCCAGTTCAGATCATGCCGCTATCAGGGTCAGGATTCATCGCGTGCCCCGGGATATCTTCGTTCATGTTCAGGATTTTCGTTCGGTCGCTCGTGGCGGCCGCGATCTCGGTGGGAGCGCTCGCGCCGGGGATCGCGCCGGCAGCCGCCGCCACGCGCGTGCAACTGCCCGTCGACGCGCTGATGCAGGATGCCGCGGAATATGCGACCCGGTTCGGCGTGCCGTTCGACGAAGCGATGCGCCGCCTGCGTGCGCAAGGTGACAGCGTCCCGACCACGGATGCGCTCCGCGACACCTTCAAGGATCGCTGGGCCGGGATAGCGGTCGAGCATCTGCCAAGCTACCGGCTCGTCGTGCTGCTGACCGGTACGGAGCCGGTTGCGGACCAGTCGGTGGTCGCCGGCGGCATGGTCGTGCCGATCGTCTTCCGCACCGGTGCTGCCGCCACGCGCGAAACAGTGCTCGCTGCGCTTACGACCTATCAGGCCAGGATCCGCGACTCGCTGCCGCATCCGCCCGGCCTTGGTGTCGATCAGCGGACCGGCGAACTCGTCGTGATGATCGCGTCGGGGGACGCCGATCTCGACCGCGACGGCGCGCTGCGGACTCGGATCGCGGCGATGACGGGCGTGCCGGTGCGGATCGATGTCGTCGATCGTCCAGCGGTCGACATGGTGCAGGCGCAGGGTGTCCCGGTGTCGGCGCCCGTTCCCGCTTCCGTCGATAACGGCGCGGTCGAGGGCGGCGGCCGGGTCGTCGGGACGGTTGGTGGCAAGCGCTATGCGTGCACCACCGGCTTCGTCGTCTCCGACGGCGTGCGCAACGGCGTCGTCACCGCGGCGCACTGCCCGGACACGCTGTCCTATGTCGGCGCGCGTGCGGCGGATGGCAGTCGCCAGGAATTCCCGCTCGATTATGTCGGGCAATGGGGCTGGGGGTATCAGGACGTGCAGGTCCACGTCGCCCCGGTTTCGGCGCCCGTCCCCTTCTCACCGCTGTTCTACGCCGACACCGCCAAGACACTCGCCCGGCCGGTCGCGACGTGGCGGTACCGCGCCAGCACGCGCGCCGGCGACTTCGTCTGCCACCGTGGCGAGCGGACGGGGTATAGCTGCGCGGTCGTTGCATTCATCGATTTCGCGCCGGCGGGCGATCTGTGCGGCGGCGCCTGCCTGCCGACCTGGGTCGCGGTCGAGGGGCCGACCTGCCAAGGCGGTGATAGCGGCGCGCCGGTGTTCGAGGGCACGACCGCGCTAGGCATCGTCAAGGGCGGCACCTATCGGCGCGATGGTACGTGTCTCTTCTATTACTACATGTCGACCGACTACCTGCCGTCTGGGTGGACTCTGCTCCACCGGCAGAGCGGCACGGGTGGACCGGCACCGGGCGCACCGATTGTTTCTCCTCGCCAAGCGCTGTAGGTCCCGCGCGAACACGGTGCCGCCGAGCGCCGATCGGCGGCCTATCGATACGGGCGAAACATGGACTCCTCGGGCCTTGAGGCCGTTTTCCTGGCGAACCGCGATACGCTGCTCCGTTTCTTGCGGTCGCTCGGCGCGGGCGAGGCCGCCGAAGACCTGCTGCATGAGCTGTGGGTGCGGATCCAGTCGGCGCCGACAGGCCCGATCGCGGCCCCGCTGTCGTATCTGTACCGGATGGCGAACAACCTGATGCTCGATCGCCACCGCGCGGTGCGGCAGGCCGAGAAACGCGACCGCGAATGGACAGAGACGACGGGTGGCCTGACGCTGGATCGTTCCGAAGACCCATCGGCGGAGCGCGTCGTGATCGCGCGCGAACAGGCGGCGCTGGCAGAGGCGGCCTTGCAGTCGGTCGGCGACCGCGCCGCGCGGATCTTTCGGCGCCACCGGATCGACGGCGTCGAGCAGCGCGCAGTCGCGGCGGAGTTCGGGGTGAGCCTCAGCACCGTCGAGGGCGACCTGCGAAAGGCGTATCGCGCGATGATCGACGTGAAGCGGCGCTATGACGAGACATGAGTTTTCAAGGCCGTACCCGATCGTCTCCGTCATCGCGTATAGGAGGCCATGATGTCGGAGCATGACGATATCGAAGCGCGCGCGCTGGACTGGGTGGTCCGGACCGGCAGCGATGCGTTCGACGAATGGCCGGCGTTCCAGACTTGGCTGGAGGCGGATCCGCGCCACGCGGCGGCCTATCACGCGATGGCGGCCGACATCGGCGAGATGGCCGCCATCGTGCCCGCCGAGGCGGTTGCGCCCGGCGTCGTGCCGATGCCCGCACGGCGCCGCTGGCCGATCTGGGCCGGCGGGGCGATCGCGGCGTCGCTGGCGCTGGTCGTCGGGTATGGCGCGATCGAGACGGGTGCGCACCCTTATGCCGTCGAGACGCCGGCGGGGGCAATGCGGACCGTCCAGCTCGCCGATGGCAGCACGATCGCGATGGGCGGTGCGACGCGGTTGATGCTCGATCGCGACGATGCACGGGTCGCCACGCTCGAGCGCGGGGAGGCGATGTTCGTCGTCCGGCACGATGATAACGATCCGTTCGAGGTGAGCGTCGGCGGCGCCCGGCTGGTCGATGTCGGTACCGCGTTCGACGTGAAGCGCGCGCGCGGCGAGACGCGCGTCGCGGTGTCGGAGGGGGCTGTCGACTATAACCCGGGACGCGACGGTATCAGGCTCGTGAAGGGGCAGGGGCTGCTCGTCCGCGACGGCAAGGCGACCGTGAGTGCGGTCGATGTCGCCAGCGTCGGATCGTGGCGCGACAGCGTGCTGGCTTATGAGGGCGCAATGCTGGCGGAGGTCGCGGACGATCTCTCGCGTGCGCTCGGCGTCGATCTGCGCGCCGATCCGACCGTGGCGAAGCGGCCGTTCAGCGGCAGCATCGCGACCGCCAAGCTGGTGGGCGATCCGAGACTGGCCGGGCCGTTGCTTGGGGTGGCGATCCGCAAGCGTGGTGGTCACTGGGTGATGTCCTCGCGCTCGTGAGGATGCGCGGATGTCTGGTCGTCGCGGCGCTCTTCGTCGCCACTCCGGCTCTGGCGGGCCCTCTGACTACCAGAGCGCCGGCGGTCGATCTGCCGGCGGGGCGGCTTGGGGATGCGGTGCTCGCACTCGGGCGGCAGTCGGGGACGAGCATCGTCATCGGCGATTCTGGGCTGTGGGCGCGGCGCGTGCCGGCGGTGCGCGGGCGGATGACCGCGCGGGCGGCGCTCGAGCGGCTTGCGGTCGCAACGAATGCCGATGTCGTTGCGGCAGGGGCGGTCGGCTGGCGGTTGGTGCCCCGAGCGGCGCCGCCGCCGCGCGTAGTCCGGGTCAAGCGACCCAAGGTCGTGCCGGTCGCGTCGCCCGCGACGGAAGGGGCCGACATCATCGTCACCGGCAGCAAGCGCGGAGTGCGGTTACGTGATTTCGCGGGGCAGGTAGCGCTGCTCGACGGCGTCGACCTAGCGCTCGGCGGTGCGGGCGGGACCGAGGCGATCCTCGCGCGCCTGGCGAGCGTGTCGTCGACGCATCTCGGCGCCGGACGCAACAAGCTGTTCATCCGCGGGATCGCCGATTCCAGCTTCACTGGGCCAACTCAAACTACCGTCGGACAGTATTTCGGCGATTTGCGGTTGAGCTACAACGCGCCCGATCCGGATCTGCGCCTGTACGATATCGCTTCGGTCGAGGTGCTCGAAGGGCCGCAAGGGACGTTGTACGGCGCGGGGTCGCTTGGTGGCATTATCCGGACCGTGCCGAACGCGCCGGAATTGGGTGCGGTGTCGGCGTCGATCGCCGGCGGTGTCGCGGCGACCTGGCACGGCGATCCGGGTGCCGACCTGGGTGCGACGCTCAACGTCCCGCTCGGCGACCGGACAGCGCTTCGCATCGTCGGCTACGGCGTCAGCGAGGGCGGGTATATCGATAACCCGGTGCGCGATACGCGCGACGTGAACCGTACGCGGATCGGTGGCGGCCGCGCCACCTTGCGGCTCGATGCGGGACAGGGCTGGACGATCGATCTCGGCGGCATCGGACAATGGACCAAGGGCGACGACAGCCAATATGCCGACCGCGATGCGCCTGCTTTGATACGATCAAGCGCGATCGTGCAGGGTTTCTCGGCGGACTACACGATGGGGCAGGTGGTCGTGTCGGGTGCGATCGGCGGGCTGAAGGTCAAATCCTCGACCGGGATCGTCGGCCAGACGCTGGCCGAGCGGTACGATGCGACGCTGCCCGAAGGCGAGGCCCGCGTGTTCGCGCAGCGCAACGCGACGACGCTGATCGCCAACGAGACGCGACTATGGCGGCCGATGCAGGACGGGTTCGGCTGGGTCGTGGGGGGTAGTTTTACGCACAACCGCACCCGGCTGTCGCGCTCTTTAGGGCCCGTCGATGCGCCCGCGCCGGTCACCGGCGTGACCAACCGTATCGACGAGGCGACGCTGTACGGCGAGGGGAGCCTGCAGTTGATGCCCGGACTGACCGCCACCGCCGGGGCGCGGGTGACGCGCGCGTCGCTGGCAGGAACCGGCGAGGACATCGCGCCTGCGCGGCTGGAAGCGGTCGCATTGGCGCGTGCGCGCGTGACGGCGGACCGGATCGAGACGAGCCTGTTGCCCTCCGCCTCCGTGATCGCGGCGGTGATGCCCAAGGTGTCGCTATATGGTCGGTACCAGCAAGGGTTCAGGCCCGGTGGCCTGGCGATCGAGAGCGATTTCGTGCGGCGGTTCGAGAATGATCGCGTGCGGACGCTGGAGAGCGGCGTGCGCTATGGGCTGGCGGGGCTCGACAGCGCGTATCTGTCGGCGAGCGTGTCGCATACCATCTGGCAGGATATCCAGGCGGACTTCATCGACGCGACCGGCCTGCCGAGCACCGCCAATATCGGCGACGGGCGGATCTGGACGTTCAGCGCGGCGGGCGGGTGGAAGCCGGTCGCCGGGCTGACGCTCGACGCGGGTTTCACCTATAACGACAGCCGCGTGACCGAACCGAGCGCGGCGCTGTTCGTAGCGCTTGCGCGGATGAGCCAGGTGCCGAACATCGCGCGCTATGCCGGGCGGCTGGGCGCGGACTATCGGCGGGATATCGGCCGTGATCTCGACCTGCGGGTCTATGGCTGGGCGCGCTATGTCGGCCGGTCGCGACTGGGTGTAGGTCCGGTGCTCGGCGAGGAGCAGGGGGATTACCTGGATACCGCGCTGACGGCGCGGGTCGGTCGGGCCTCGTTGGGCGTGACGCTCGGGGTGACGAATTTGACCGATAGCGTCGGTAACCGGTTCGCGCTGGGAACCCCGTTCCAGGTCGGCAGCGGCCAGATCACGCCTCAGCGCCCGCGCACGGTGAGGATCGGCCTCGACGCCACCTTCTAACCCCCCTCCCTTCGAGGAAGGGGAGCAAGACGATTTGCCCGATCCAGTTTACGCCGTTGCGTTGACCAGCGCACGCTGGTCAGCGGGCAGCAACGCCAGCGCGGTCTTGTAGCAGTCCTCGACGTGCGAATTGCCGACCAGCTTCATCGCGCCGAAACTGATCGTTGCCGCGACCGCGGAGCCCGCGAACGGAATATACTTCGCCATCGATCCCACGGCGACGCGCGCGCCGACTCGGCGGAGCAGCGCGATGACGATGCGCTTGGTGACCATCCGGCCGATCATCGTGTTGCCCAGGCTCGACGCCATGACGAACGCCTGTTCCGCGATATGCGGATCGAGCTTCTGGACCTGGTCGTGGTCGAGCCCGAAACGCTTGCTGATCTCGGGCAACAGCTTGGTGAGCAGGCCGATGTCCGCGACGATGTCGGCGCCCGGGATCGGCACGACCGCGGCCCCCGCCGACACCATCGCGCGCGTGGTGACGAGGCGTTTGCTGTCGTCGCGGACGCGATCGAGTTCGGCGATGGTGTGGATCATGGTCGTGTTCCCCTGAAGTATCGGTTCTGCAGATGTCGGTTCTTGAGATGCTGGGCCGACAACGCGCCGCGCTCGCGCTGGTGCCGCGGGATAATGCCGCAAGCGTTCAAGGCTGACCACGCACGTCTCCGTCCTCCTTTCGAAAACAGATCGAAAAGGGTTCCCATGCGTCGTCTTCTGCTGACCACCACCTGCCTGTTCGCCGCCACGTCGCCGCTGCACGCGCAGACCGTGATCGACACCAAGCGGACCGATACCGTGCGAACCTCGACGATCAAGGCCGGCGCCCGCGACAATATCCGGATCGCCGCCGCCGGTTCGGTGACGCCGACCAGCGGCACGGCGGTTACGGTCGACAGCGTCAACGCAGTCGCCAACGAAGGCACGATCCAGGTCACCAACGCCGACAACGCGACGGGCATCCTCGCTGCGGCAGGCACCGGTGGGGGTATTACCAACGCGGCGACGGGCAAGATCATCGTCGACGAAAGCTATGTGGCGACGGACACCGACAAGGACGGAGACCTCGACGGGCCGTTCGCGGCTGGTAGCGGACGCACCGGCATCCGCACCGCCGGCGCCTATACGGGCGCGATCGTCAACAGCGGCGCGATCACGGTGAAGGGCAATAATTCCGCGGGCATCTGGCTCGGCGGCCCGCTGACCGGCGCGTTCACGCATGACGGCCAGACCTCGGTCACCGGCAACGGATCGACCGGCGTGCGGATTGTCGACGTGACCGGCAACGTCCGGCTCGCGGGCACGATCGCAGCGATCGGCCAGGGTGCTGTCGCCGCGCGGGCCGATGGCGACATCACCGGCGCGCTGGTGGTCCAGGGCGGGCTGGGTGCGACCGGCTATCGCTATGTCACGGCGCCCGCCGACGTCTCGAAGCTCGATGCCGACGACCTGTTGCAGGGTGGGTCCGCGCTGATCGTCGCGGGCAACGTGTCGGGCGGGATCATCTTCGCGGTGCCGCCAAAGGATGCGAGCACCACCGATGCCGACGAGGACAAGGACGGCTTGCCCGACGCGACCGAAGGCTCCGCGGCGATCACGTCATATGGCGCGGCGCCTGCCGTGCAGATCGGGTCGGCGACGCGCGGCGTCGCGATCGGCGCCGTGGCCGGCACGGGCACCGGCTTCGGGTTGATCGTCGACGGCGGGATTGCGGGCAGCGGCGTCTATGGCGGCGTCGAAGGCAACGGCCTTGCGATCGGCGGTCTTGGCGGTGCGGTGACGATCGCCGGCGGGATCGGCATCAACGGCACGGTGGCCGCCACCGCGAACGGCGCGAGCGCAACCGCGTTGAAGCTCGGCACCGGTGCAGCGACCGCGGAGATCCGCAATGCCGGGACGATCTCGGCAGCGGGCGGCGGCACGGCGGCGTCGCGCACGACGGCGGTGCTGGTCGACACCGGCGCCTCGGTCGGCACGATCCGCAACAGCGGCACGATCAAGGCCACCGCGCAGGCCGCGGACGGCACCGCGGTCGCGATCCTCGATCGGTCGGGCACCGTCGCCCTGGTCGAGAATAGCGGCGCGATCGGTGCGTCGGGGGCGCTCGCGACCTCCGAGCGCAACGTCGCGATCGACCTGTCGGCGAACGCGACCGGCACGATCGTCCGCCAGACCGCCGTCGCCACGGGAATAGCGGCCCCCGCGATCGTCGGCGACCTCCGATTCGGCAGCGGCAACGACCTGTTCGACGTCGCGGACGGCACCGTCGCCGGCACCGCGCGGTTCGGCGCGGGCGCCAACCGTTTGGCGTTGTCGGGCGACGCGGCCTTTACCGGCGGCGCCATCTTCGGCGCCGGCAACGACGCGCTCACACTCGCCGGGACCTCGGTATTCAGCGGCGCGGCGGACTTTGGCGGCGGCACCGATACGCTGACGCTCGGCGGCACGTCGCGCTTCTCGGGGACGCTCGCCAACGCGGCTGGCCTGGCGATCGCGGTCAACGGCGGCACGCTCGACATCACGAAGGCCGCGTCGGTCGCTTCCCTGTCGGTCGGCGCCGGCGGCGTGCTCGCGGTGACGCTCGACAAGACCGGCGGCACCGGCACGATGATCCAGGTCGCCGGCACCGCAGCCTTCGACAAGGATTCAAAGCTCGCGCTGAAGCTGACCAGCGTGGTCGATGCCGAAGGGCGTTACGTCGTCCTGCGCGCCGGCACGCTGACCGGCGCGGCGAACCTGACCGCGACGACGACGTTGCTGCCGTTCCTCTACAAGGGGAGCATCGCCACCAGCACGGGCAACGACCTGACCGTCGACGTCGCGCGCAAGTCGTCGACCGAACTCGGCCTCAACCGGTCGCAGGCCTCCGCCTATGACGCGGTGTACAAGGCGCTCGGCACCGATGCGAAGGTCGGGGCTGCGTTCCTCGCGATCACCGACGGCGACGCCTTCCGTGGCTCGGTCCGCCAGATGTTGCCGGACCATGCCGGCGGCACGTTCGAGACGGTCACGATGGGCTCGCGCGCGACCGCCCGCGTGCTCGCCGACCCTCACGGCCCGTTCAAGGACGAAGGCAAATGGGGCTATTGGATGTCTCAGGTCGCATGGGGCACGTCAAAGAGCGTCGCCGACACGGCCGGCTACGACATCAGCGGCTGGGGCGCGTCGGCGGGCGCGGAATACAAGGCCGTCGTTGGCAATTTCGGCACCTCGATCGCCTATCTGCACGGCAAGGACGCGGACGATGGTACGAACAACGAAGTGAATTCGGACCAGTATGAACTGGCCGGATACTGGCGCGGGCATTGGGGCGATCTGCAGGCCAATGCGCGTGTTTCGGGCGCGAAGGTCCAGTTCGACGGCATGCGGCGGTTCACCGGTGCGATCGGCGCGGAAGCCGTCGAGCGCACCGCGCGCGGCGACTGGAACGGCACGCTGTACTCGGCGTCGAGCGGCGTGTCCTGGGATGCTGGCAAGGGCATGCTCGTCTTCCGGCCGGTCCTCGCGATCGACTATTACCGGTTGAAGGAGGACGGCTACAGCGAAACGGGCGGCGGCAAGGCGATCGACCTGGTGGTTCTCGGCCGCACCAGCGACGAGCTTGCGGTCACCGCCAGCACCGCGCTCGGCCTGAACTTCGGCAGCCCGACGTTCGAGAATGGCTGGTTCCGGGTCGAGGCGGAAGCCGGTCGTCGCCAGATCGTCGGCGGCGGCTTGGGCGCCACTACCGCCGCGTTCGAGGGTGGCCAGTCGTTCACGCTGACCCCGGAAAAGCGCACCAGCGGCTGGGTCGGCAAGCTGCGCGGTGTCGGCGGCAACGGCATCTTCCGGATGGGCGGCGAGTTCAATGCCGAACAGCAGCAGGGCCGGGTCGCCTTGTCGCTGCGGGCCAGCCTGCAGATCGGCCTGTAACCGGAACCGTCGGGGTCGGGATCTTCGTCGGGGCCGGGGGCTGCGAAACTGGCCACGCGCGTGGCTCGTTTCCGCTCCCGGACTGTTGTCTGCGCTATAGCGAGGAGTGAAGACGCATGGCCGAAGACCGGTTGGATATCGATTCCAAGACGCTCAAGGATAACAGCGACCTGCGCCAGGTCGAGTTCGAGGCGGAGATCAGCGACGAGCGCTATCAGTTCGCAGTTCAGTACGACGTACTCGAGGCGCTCAGCGCAGTGTCGCCGGAGGGCGATGCGGTGGCGATCTTCAAGCAGCATAGCGACGAGATCGCCGTGCTGGGGGCAAAGGCACTTGCCCGCGATCCCGATCAGGAGATCGTCGTGATCAGCGAGAACGATCTGGACTAGAGCCGCTTTCCAGCCGATCCTTGCCACCGATCCGGCCATGTCGTCCGGACTGGTGGGAGAGGGATGATGAAGCCATTCTGGATGAGCGGCGCGTTGGCGCTGACGATCGTCGTCGGCGCTGCGCCGGCCGACGCACAAAAGATTTCGACGGGGGTCGCGAAGGCGCTCGCCGATCCGGCCCGCAGCGATCAGCAGGGCGACGATGCGCGACGCAAGGCAGCCGAGGTATTGGCGTTCTCCGGCGTGAAGCCCGGTAACGTCGTCGTCGATTACCTGCCCGGTGCCGGATACTGGACGCGGATCTTTACCGGGGTCGTCGGGCCGAAGGGTCATGTCTATGCGGTGTGGCCCGCGGCCGGTGCCAAATACGCCGAGAAGTCGCTGCCGGCGTTGCAGGCGCGTGGGCTCGCCAACGTGACCGCCGAAGTCCAGTCGACCAACCTGCCCACGTCGCCGCGACCGGTCGACCTGTTCTGGACCGCGCAAAACTATCACGACATTCCCAATAATGGTGCGGGCGAGCCGGCGTTGCGGGCGTTCGACACCGCGGTGTTCCGGATGCTCAAGCGCGGCGGGACGTATATCGTCATCGACCATGCCGATGCACCGGGCAGCGGCATGAGCGGCACCGAGGCTCGGCACCGGATCGACCCCGCGGCGGTCAAGGCGCAGGTCCAAGCTGCCGGCTTCAAGTTCGTCGGCGAATCCACCGTGCTGCGCAATCCGGCGGACGATCACAGCAAGGCCGTGTTCGACCCGGCGATCCGCGGCATGACCGACCAGTTCGTCTACAAGTTCAGGAAGCCGTAAGCCGAGCGTTTCCAGCTCGGGCCGTGACGGGGGCGGTCACGACCCGAGCCGGACAGCGCCTGCGGCACGGACGTCCGCGATCGTCGGATAGCCATTCACCGCCATCAGCAGATCGACTTCGGCAAGGATACACTTCAGGACATGCGCGGCGCCGTTCGCGCCGTCGAGCGCGAGTCCATACGCATAGGGCCTGCCGATGCCGACCGCGGTCGCACCGAGCGCGAGCGCCTTGACGACGTCGCTGCCGGACCGGATTCCTGAATCGAACAACACCGGTACGTTACCGCTGGCGCCGACCACTGCAGGCAGCATGTCGATCGCGGCGATGCCGCCATTCGCCTGGCGGCCGCCATGGTTCGAACAATAGATCGCGTCCGCCCCCAGGTCGATCGCGCGCCGGGCGTCGTCCGGATGGCAGATTCCTTTCAGCACCAGCGGGAGCGAGGTCAGCGACCGCAACCACGCCATGTCGTCCCAGGTCAGGACCTTGCCGAACGTGCCGGCCCATTGCCGCACCGCGGTGGGCAGGTCCTCGCGCGGGGGCTTGGCAAGCATCGCCTTGAACACCGGATCGCTGAAGTAATTCTCCAGGACATGGCCGCGAAGCTGCGGGAAATTGGCGGCGTTCAGGTCGCGCGGCCGCCAGCCGGTGACCCAGGTGTCGAGCGTGACGACGATCGCCTTGTATCCCGCCGCTTCGGCGCGGTGGACGAGGCTCTCGGCAAGCGGCTTGTCCTTGGGCGTGTAGAGCTGGAAGAAGCCCGGCGTCTCGTCGAGCGCGTCCGCGACCGCCTCGAGCGGATCGTTCGACAAGGTCGACTGGATCAGCGGTACGCCGGTCGCCGCCGCGGCACTGGCGGCGGCGAGATCGCCGTGGCCATCCTGCGTGCAGATCCCGTTGATTCCGACCGGACTCATGAAGATCGGGCTGGGCAGGGTCATCCCGAACAGGTCGATCGACAGGTCGCGGTGCGTGCAGTCGACCATCATCCGCGGCGTCATGCCCCAGTGGTGGAAGGCCTCGGCATTCTGTCGCTGGGTGAACTCGTCGCCGCAGCCACCTTGGAGATAGCCGAGCACCGATGGCGGCAATGCAGCGGTCGCGCGCGCCTCCAGCGACGCGAAGTCGACCGGGACGGTCGGCACCACGCCCGCCAGGCCGGCGAAATAGATCGCGTTCTGATAATCGCCGTAATGCGGCATGCGTCGTGCTCCGAGCCGTTTCGCGATCAGTCCCGATACCCCGGATTGACGCGGTCGAGCTTGCGCAGCAACGCCGGCCAGGCGAGGCCGTCGGCGAGCATCCGCATGCCGGGACCGCTCGACTGCCCCTCGACCTTCTCGGCGACGCCCTGGTTCGGCGTGTTCAGATTCTCGCGGCCGGCGCTCAGCATCAGGACCTGCGCTTCGCAGGCGCGCTCGAGGAAATACATGCGCAGGAACGCCTGCGGCACCGACTCGCCGACCGTCAGCGTGCCGTGGTTGCGCAGGATCATCGCGTTCTTCGTACCCAGATCCTCGACAAGGCGTTCGCGCTCCTCCAGCTCGGTCGCGATGCCCTCGAAGTCATGATACGCGACGTCGTGACCGGCGATCATCGCGGTCTGCGTATGCGGTAACAGCCCTGCGGACATCGCCGACACCGCCTGCCCATGCGGCGTATGGAGATGCAGCACCGCGACCGCATCCTCGCGCGCGGCATGGACAGCCGAATGGATCACGAACCCCGCGCGGTTGACGGGCGCCGGCGTGTCCATGACCTTGTTGCCGTCGACGTCGATCTTCACCAGCGACGATGCCGTGATCTCCTCGAACATGTGCGTGTAGGGATTGATCAGGAAATGATGCTCGGGACCGGGCACGCGCGCCGACAGATGCGTGAATATCAGGTCGTCCCAGCCGTACAGCGCAACCAGCCGGTACGCCGCCGCCAGGTCGACGCGCAGCGCCCATTCCTCGGCGGAAACCTCGTCCTTGATCGTCGTGATCGCCTTCAGTGCCGTCGCCATCATCCGTCTCCTGTTGCCGCCGCGCCGCTCGGGCCCTGTCGTTGCAGGGGCGTCATTGTAGCGGTGTACGGCCGACGGCCGCGAAACGATGTCACCATGGCGACAATCTAAAAAATTCGTCTATGACCGTGTGATGCGCGACCAGGATCTCGACACGCTTCGCACCGATCCCTGGTTCGGCGCGATCGGCGAGGAACGCCGCGCGGTCTTGCTGCAGGAGGCGCGGGTCGAAGCCCTGGCGAGCGGCGCGCGGATCTATGGACCGGGCGATCCGCCGAACGGGCTATGGGCCGTCCTCGACGGGCAGGTGCGGCTGAAGAGTCTGTCGGCGAATGGTGCCGAGCTGCTCGCGCTGATCGTGCGTCCGGGGACATGGTTCGGTGAATTGTCCACGCTCGACGGCTATCCCAGGCCGCACGACGCGACCGCGTTCGGCCCGGCCCGGTTGCTGCACATCGCGATGCCCGCCTTCACGCGCGCCGCGATCGCCCGGCCCGAGCTCTACCGCGATCTCGGCCTGCTGGTCTGCGCGCATCAGCGCACCGCGCTCCGGTTCATCACGCAGAGCATCGGCCAGTCGATCCGGGTGCGACTCGCACAGGCCTTGCTGCGGGCATCCTCGGCGGGGGAGGGGCGGGTCAACATCCGGCAGGAGGAACTCGCCGCGGTGGTGGGGATCGCGCGACAGACGCTCAACAGGCACCTCAAGCGGTTCGAACGGGACGGGCTCGTCGCGATATCCTATGCGCAGGTCAGGATCTGCGACGTGGCCGGGTTGCAGGGCGTCGCCGCCGAGTGATCGGGTACCGCGTCACGGTGACGGCGGCGCGAATTCGGTGCATGGCGGCGTCGGCCATCGATCGGACCCATGTCCGCAATACAGGTCGGGGCCGCCATTGGCGTTGAGAGGGTATTGAGTTGAGCGACGAAAGTTCGATCGTTGGTACGACGTGCGGCGATGGCCGGTCCGCCCTGTCGCTGCCCATTTTTTGTACCGCCAGTTGAGGGCGCGCGCATGACCCCACTGACCGTCGACCGCCCGGACGAACGCACGCGTGCCCGGCCCGACTGCCATCAGGCGATCAGCATCCTCGATCTGTTCACGATCGGGATCGGGCCGTCGAGCTCGCACACCGTCGGGCCGATGCGCGCGGCGTGGCTGTTCGCCGATCTGGTCGCGGACGATACGCCGGTCGCGGTACGCGTAGACCTGTACGGATCGCTGGCGCTGACCGGGCGCGGGCATGCGACCGACAGCGCGGTGATGCTGGGCCTCAGCGGTGCGCAACCCGAGACGATCGATCCCGACCTGATCCCGGTACGCCTCGCCGCGATCCGCTCGAGCGGGCGGCTGATGCTCGCCGACCGGATCGAGATCGGCTTCGAGGAAAGCCAGCATCTGCTGTTCCACGCGCAGACCTTCCTGCCGGGGCATCCCAATGCGGTGACCTTCACCGCGTCGTTCGGCGACGGACGCAGCGTCGAGCGGACCTATTTCTCGATCGGCGGCGGTGCGATCGTCGAGGCCGGTTCGGGTCCGGTCAAGGCGAACATCCTCCTGCCACGGCCGTTCTCGTCGGGCGCGGAACTGCTCGCGACGGGCGACGCGACGGGCATGACGATCGCCGAGATCGTCCGCGAGAACGAGATTGCGTGGCGCCCGGACAGCGAGACCGACGCGTTTCTCGACGCGGTGCGCGCCGCGATGTTCGCGTCGATCGATCGCGGCTGTCGGCAGGGCGGCATCCTTCCGGGCGGCCTCAAGGTACCACGACGGGCGAAAGCGTTGTTCGAGGGGTTGCAGGCGCGCGATACCGCCGCCGACCCGTCCGCGGTGTTCGAATGGGTGAGCCTGTACGCGCTCGCGGTGAACGAGGAGAATGCGGCGGGTGGCCGCGTCGTGACCGCGCCGACCAATGGCGCGGCGGGCGTGCTGCCCGCGGTGCTGCGCTTCTACGAGACGTTTACGAAGGACCCGACGCCGAAGGGCGCGCACGACTTCCTGCTGACCGCAGCCGCGATCGGGTTTCTCTACAAGAAGCGCGCGTCGATCTCGGCCGCCGAAATGGGGTGTCAGGGCGAGGTCGGTGTCGCGTGTTCGATGGCGGCGGGGGCGCTCGTCGCGGCGCTCGGCGGGACCAACGAACAGATCGAGAATGCCGCCGAGATCGGCATGGAGCACAACCTTGGCCTCACCTGCGATCCGATCGGCGGGCTGGTCCAGATCCCCTGCATCGAGCGCAACACGATGGGTGCGATCAAGGCGATCAACGCCGCCTATCTGGCGCTGCGGGGAGACGGTCGCCATATCGTCAGCCTCGATGCGGTGATCGAGACGATGCGCCAGACCGGTGAGGACATGCGCTCGCAATATAAGGAGACGTCGCTTGGAGGCCTGGCCGTCAACGTCGTCGAATGCTGAAGGATTTCTGATGGCTGCCCCGACGAACCCGCTTCTCGATACGCTTTCGCTGCCTCGTTTCGCGGACATCGCCCCCGACCAGATCGCGCCCGCGCTGGACGCGGCGATCGCGCGGCACGAGGCGATGGTCGAGGCGCTGACGACCACGCGCCCGACCGATTTCGCCGGCGCGTGGCTCCCCTATGAGCGCGCGAATACCGAGATCGGCGCGATCTGGGCGGCGGTGTCGCATCTGCACGGCGTCGCGGACACGCCCGAGCTGCGCGCAGCCTATTCGGAAGGCCAGAAGCGGCTCGTCGAGAACGACATGAAGGTCGGCCAGAACCGCGATCTGTACGAAGTCTTCGTCGCGCTGAGCGTGTCGCCCGCGTTCGCCGATTTGCCCACCGAAGACCGGGTCGCGGTCGAGCAGGCGATCCGCGACTTCACGCTGTCGGGCGTGGCGCTGGAGCCAGAGGCACGCGACCGGTTCAGCGCAATCTCGGTCGAGCTGTCGGGCCTGTCGAACGAGTTCGGCAGCGCGGTGCTCGATGCGACCGATGCCTGGTCCGAGCTGGTCACCGACGAGGCCGACCTTGGCGGGATTTCGGACGCGGACAAGGCGATGTTCGCGGATACCGCCAAGGCGAAGGGGCAGGAGGGCTGGATGGTCACGCTGCAACAGCCGAGCGTCAACGCGGTGCTGACCTTCGCCGAGAACCGCGATCTCCGCGCCCGTATGTACCGCGCGTTCGCGACGCGCGCGTCCGATCAAGGGCCCAACGCCGGCGAGTTCGACAACAGCGCGCGGATCGCGCGGATCCTCGAACTGCGGCACGAAGGCGCCAAACTGCTCGGGTTCACCGACCCGGTCGCATGGTCGCTGGAGACGAAGATGGCCCCCAATGGCGCCGAGGTCATCGCCTTCCTGCGCGATCTCGCCCACCGCGCCAAGCCCGCCGCCGAGCGCGATCTCGCCGAGCTGAAGGCGTTCGCAGCCGAGCAGCTCGGCATCGCCGATTTCGAGCCCTGGGATGCAGGCTTCGTGTCGAACCGGCTGCGGCAGGATCGCTATGCGGTCGATGCGCAGGTGGTGAAGGCGTATTTCCCCGTCGAGCGCGTGATGGAGGGCTGGCAGACGCTGATGGAGCGGCTGTTCGGCATCCGCCTCGTCGAGCGTGACGACGTCTCGCTCTATCACGACGATGCGCGGTTCTTCGACGTAGTCGATGAGAGCGGGACGGTCTTTGCCGGGCTGTATCTCGATCTCCATGCGCGCACCGGCAAGCGCGGCGGCGCGTGGATGGCGCAGGCGCGGCCACGGCTGCACGACGGCAACACCGTCACGGTGCCGGTCGCGTACATGGTCTGCAACTTCGCCCCTGACGGCGGCGAAACACCGTCGCTGCTGAGCCATAACGACGTGACGACGCTGCTGCACGAGACCGGCCACTGCATCCACCTGCTCTTCACCAAGGTGAACCGCCCGAGCATCGCCGGCACCAACGGCTTCGAATGGGATGCGATCGAGCTGCCGAGCCAGCTGATGGAGGATTTCGCCTGGGATCAGGGCGTCCTCACCGGCATGTCCGGCCACTACAAGACCGGCGAGACGCTCCCCGCCGACCTGTTCGAGCGGATGGTGAAGGCGCGGCATTTCCAGGCGGGGATGTTCATCCTGCGGCAGGTCGAATTCGCGCTGTTCGACTTGCTTCTCCATCTGGGCACGATGGGCAGCGATCCGATCGAGGTGATCGAGGCGGTCCGCGACGAGGTGGCGGTGATCCGCCCGCCCGCCTGGCACCGCTTCCCGCACGCGTTCAGCCACATTTTCGCGGGGGGCTACGCGTCCGGCTATTACAGTTACCTCTACGCCGAACTGCTCGCGGCGGACGGGTTCGGCGCATTTGCCGAGGCCGGGCTGGTCGATCGCAAGACCGGCGACCGGTTCCGCGAGGAAGTGCTCGCGCGCGGGGCGACGCGACCGGCGGCGGAGAGCTTCCGCGCGTTCCGGGGTCGCGACCCGGAGCCGACCGCGATGCTGATCCGTCACGGCCTGCAATGATGCGTCGGCGCAAGGCCTCGTCGGACAAGGCTGATCAATGACCGCATGGCAGTTCTGGATCGATCGCGGCGGCACCTTCACCGATGTCGTCGCGCGGCAGCCGGACGGGCGGATCGTCACCGCCAAGCTGCTCTCGGAGGATCCCGAACGCTATGGCGATGCGGCGGTCGAGGCGATCCGGCGGCTGACGAAGGGCGCGGACGTGCAGCTCGAGCTGCGCATCGGCACCACCGTCGCGACCAACGCGCTGCTCGAACGCAAGGGCGAGCCGACAGCCCTCGCAATCACCCGCGGGTTCGGCGATGCGCTGCTGATCGGCCATCAGGAACGCGCCGACATCTTCGCACGCGACGTGAACCGCCCGCCGCAGCTGTTCGCGTACGTCGTCGAGATCGACGAGCGGGTCGGCGCGGAGGGCGAAGTGCTCCGTCCACTCGACAGCGATGCGGCCCGCGCTGGTCTTAAGGCGGCGCATGACAGCGGTTTGCGTGCGCTCGCGATCGTCCTGATGCACGGCTATCGTTTCACCGCGCACGAGGAAGCGCTGGCGGAAGTCGCAGCCGGGATCGGCTTCACGCAAATCTCGGTCAGCCACAAGGTGGCGCCGCTGATCAAGCTGATCGGCCGCGGCGATACGACCGTCGTCGATGCGTATCTGTCGCCGGTCGTCGATCGCTATGTCGCAGGGCTCAGCGACGCGCTGGGGCAGGGGGCGCTGTTCATGCAGTCGTCGGGCGGGCTGGTCGACGGCGCAGGCTTCCGCGGCAAGGATGCAATTCTGTCGGGCCCCGCGGGCGGGATCGTCGGCATGGCCGCAACCGCGCGCGAGGCCGGGATCGCGCACGTCATCGGCTTCGACATGGGCGGCACCTCGACCGACGTCTCGCACTACGCCGGGACGTACGAACGCGACACCGAGACGCTGATCGCCGGCGCCCGCATCCGTGCGCCGATGCTGCGGATCCATACCGTCGCGGCGGGTGGCGGCTCGATCTGCCGGTATGACGGAGAGCGGCTGATCGTCGGGCCGGAAAGCGCTGGCGCGGTGCCGGGGCCGGCCTGCTATCGCCGCGGCGGACCGCTGACGGTGACCGACTGCAACGTCATGCTGGGAAAAGTGCGGCCCGAATTCTTCCCCGCGCTGTTCGGCCCGACCGGCGACGCCCCGCTCGATGCCGAGGCGGTCGCCGCGCGGTTCGCGGAACTGCCGCTCGGCCCGCACGTCGCGGCGGAGGGGTTCGTCGCGGTCGCGGTGGCCAACATGGCGAATGCGATCCGGACGATCTCGGTCGCGCGCGGGCATGACGTAACGCGCTACACGCTCGCCTGTTTCGGCGGCGCGGGCGGGCAGCATGCGTGCCTCGTCGCGGATGCGTTGGCGATGGACCGGGTGATGATCCACCCGCTCGCGGGCGTGTTGTCGGCATACGGCATGGGGCTCGCCGACCGCCGCGTTCTCCGCGAGGCGACGTCGGGCGCGGTGTTTGCGGACTATACCGCGATCACGCAGGCGCTGGATGGCTTGGCGGAGGCTGCACGCGACGCGCTTGCGGCGCAGGGCGTTCCGACGGACGACGTTCGGATCGAGCGGCGCGTGCATCTGCGCCGCGGCCAGACCGACCACACGATCGAGCTCGACCTCGACGAACCCGCCGCCATGATCGCCGCCTTCGACGTCGCGCACATCGCGCAGTTCGGGTTCGCCAGCGAAGCGCCGCTGATAGCCGACCGCATCGTCGCGGAAGCAATCGCCGAGAGCCCACCGATCGACGCCGCACTCGTCGCGTTCCCCGACGAACCCACCGCACCTCTGGCGATCGCCCCCGTCTATATGGCCGGCGCGTGGCACGACACGCCGGTCCTCGCACGCGACGGCCTCCCCGCAGGCCACGGCATCGACGGCCCCGCGCTGATCCTCGACAGCGTCTCGACCACGATCGTCGAACCCGGCTGGCGCGCGCGCGTCGATCCGATCGGCAACCTCATCCTCGATCGCACCGCACCGCGTATCGGCGCGAGCATCGGCACCAAGTCCGACCCGGTCCGGCTCGCCATCTTCGCCGGGCTGTTCATGAGCATCGCCGAGGAGATGGGCGCCGCGCTCCAGCGCTCGGCCGCCTCGGTCAACATCCGCGAGCGCCTCGACTTCAGCTGCGCGCTGTTCGACGCGCACGGCAACCTCGTCGCCAACGCGCCGCACATTCCGGTCCACCTCGGCTCGATGGGCGAGAGCATCCGCACCATCATCGACGCGCGCGGCGGCGGCGCGGACGGCCGCGGGATCCGCCGCGGCGACGCCTATGCGCTCAACGCCCCCTATCGCGGCGGCACGCATTTGCCCGACATCACCGTCATCATGCCGGTGTTTGCGGACGACGCCGAAGCCCCCGCCTTCTTCGTCGCAGCCCGCGGCCATCACGCCGATGTCGGCGGGATAACCCCCGGATCGATGCCCCCCGAAAGCCGCTCGGTCGAGGAAGAGGGCGTGCTGCTCGACGACGTGCTGGTGGTCGACGAAGGGCGTTTCCTCGAAGCCGACATGCGTGCGCTGTTCGCGGGCGGTCCGTACCCTGCGCGCAACATCGACCAGAACATCGCCGATCTCGCTGCCCAGCTCGCCGCCTGCACACGCGGCGCCACCGGCCTCACGCGCCTCGCCGAAGAATACGGCACCGACGTCGTCGCCGCCTATATGGAGCACGTCCAGGCCAATGCCGACGCCGCCGTCCGCCGCCTTATCGCGACGCTCGACAACGGCGATTTCGCCTATGAAATGGACGACGGCGCCATCGTCCGTGTCGCCGTCCGCGTCGACCGCGACTCCGCGACGATGGCGGTCGATTTCGCCGGCACCAGCGACCAGCGCCCGACCAACTTCAACGCCCCCGTCTCGATCGTCCGCGCCGCCGTTCTCTACGTCGTCCGCGCGCTGATCGACGACGCGGTCCCGCTCAACGACGGCTGCCTGCGCGGCGTCACGATCCGCGTCCCCGAAGGCTCGATGCTCAACCCGCGCTATCCGGCCGCGGTCGTCGCAGGGAACGTGGAGACGAGCCAGGTCGTCACCGACGCGCTGTTCGGCGCGCTCGGCGCGATGGCCGCCAGCCAGGGGACGATGAACAACTTCACCTTCGGCAACGCCGTGCACCAATATTACGAGACCATCGCCGGAGGATCAGGCGCCGGCCCCGGCTTCGACGGCGCGGCGGTGATCCAGACGCACATGACCAACAGCCGCCTGACCGACCCAGAAATCTTCGAGACGCGCTTCCCCGTGCTGCTGGAAGAATTCTCGATCCGGCGGGGTTCGGGCGGGGCGGGCGCGCATCGCGGCGGCGACGGCGGCACGCGCCGCGTCCGGTTTCTCGGCGACATGACCGCCTGCATCCTCGCCAACCGCCGCCGCGTCGCCCCATTCGGCATGGCGGGCGGCGAAGGCGGCGGGCGGGGCTCGGCGACCGTCGAGCGCGCCGATGGCAGCGTCGAACAGCTCGGCTCCACCGCCCGCGTCGACATGCACGCGGGCGACGTGTTCGTGATCGAAACCCCCGGCGGCGGCGGTTTCGGCGCCGCCTGATGCGACGACCTGTTGCGGCAACGTGACAGACGCGTCACACACGCCCGACAAAAGATCATCCTGAGAGAGAGCCCATGACCGCATCCCGTTCCCGCGCCCTGTTCGTCCGATTGCTTGCGGGATCGGTTCTCGCGGTGACTGCGCCGGTCGCCGCGCAGACGACCAACAACGCGCCGGGCGCTGCGGCGGCCAAGACCGAGGCTCCCAAGGCCCGGCCGTGGATGAACACGAAACTCAGCGCCGACGCGCGCGTCGACCTGCTCCTCAAGGAGATGACGCTCGACGAGAAGCTGCAGCTCACCTTCGGCTATTTCGCCACCAACGCGGACTGGCTGAAGACGCCGGTCAAGAACTGGGTCTATCCGAAGGACGGGTTGGCCGCGTCCGCCGGGATCGTCCCCGGCATCCCGCGGCTCGGCATCCCCAACCAGTGGCAGACCGATGCCGGCGTCGGCGTCGCCAGCCAGCGCGGGCCGACGCCGCGCCTGCGCACCTCGCTGCCGTCGGGGATCGCGACCGCGGCGACCTGGAACCCCGAACTCGCGCAGGCGGGTGGCGCGATGATCGGCCGGGAGGCGTTCCTGTCGGGCTTCAACGTGCAGCTCGCCGGCGGCATGAACCTGATGCGCGAGGCGCGGAACGGGCGGAACTTCGAATATGGTGGCGAGGATCCGTTGCTGTCGGGCGTCATCACCGGCCACGAGATGAAGGGCATCCAGTCGCAGCACGTCGTCTCGACGATGAAGCATTACGCGTTCAACGGGCAGGAGACGAATCGCTTCACGATGGATCACCAGATCGGCGAACAGGCCGCGCGCCAGTCCGATCTGCTCGCGTTCGAGATCGCCAATGAGGTCGGCCAGCCCGGCTCGGTCATGTGTTCGTACAACCGCGTGAACGGCCATTATGCGTGCGAGAACGACTGGCTTTTGAACAAGGTCCTCAAGCGCGACTGGGGCTTCAAAGGCTATGTCATGTCCGATTGGGGCGCGACGCATTCGACCAGCGAGGCCGCCAATGCCGGGCTCGACCAGCAATCCGGCTGGGCGTTCGATCGTGCGCCGTATTTCGCGGACGCGCTGCGCGAGGCGGTCAATAACGGCCATGTGACCGAGGCGCGTGCGACCGACATGGCGCGGCGCGTGCTGTGGGGGATGATGTCAGTCGGCGCGTTCGACACCGTCGTGAATGGCGATCAGGCGACCAAGATCGACTATACTGCGCACGCCGCCGTCACGCGCGCCGATGCCGAGGAAGGCATCGTGCTGCTCAAGAACGGCGCCGGGCTGTTGCCGCTGTCGAAGACCGCCAAGTCGATCCTGCTGATCGGCGGGCATGCCGATGTCGGCGTGCTGTCGGGCGGCGGCTCTTCGCAGGTGTATTCGCACAACGCGCCGACCAACGGGTTGGTCGTGGCCGACGAGTTCCCGAGCGGGTTCCCCGGCCCCAAGACCTACCATGCGTCGTCACCGATGAAGGCGTTGCAGGCGCGGACCGGTGCGACCGTGACCTATCTCGACGGCAAGGACGTGAAGGCGGCCGCCGCGGCGGCGCGCAAGGCCGATGTCGTTGTGGTGTTCGGCGAGCAGTGGACCGGCGAGTCGCTCGACGTTCCCGACCTGAACCTGCCCGACAACCAGAATGCGCTGATCGACGCGGTCGCGCGCGCGAATGCGAAGACCGTCGTGGTGCTCGAAACCGGCGGTCCGGTGGTGATGCCGTGGCTGGGCAAGGTCGGCGCGGTGCTGGAGGCCTGGTATCCGGGCACGGCGGGTGGCGAGGCGATCGCGCGCGTGCTGACCGGCGAGGTCAATCCGTCGGGGCATCTGCCGGCAACCTTCCCCGCATCGCTCGCGCAGACCCCGCGGCCGAAACTCGAGGGCGATCCGAAGCTCGACCGCGACGCGCATCCGATGGGCAATTACAACATCGAGGGCGCGGCGATTGGCTATAAATGGTTCGACAAGACCGGCGCCAAGCCGCTGTTCCCGTTCGGCTATGGCCTGTCCTACACCAACTTCGCGATGACCGGCCTGACCGCGGCACCCGCGGCCAAGGGGATCAGGGCGGACTTCACGGTCCAGAACACCGGCGCGGTGCAGGGCAAGGCGGTCGCGCAGGTCTACGTCTCGGGCGCGGGCTGGGAAGCCCCCAAGCGGCTCGGCGCGTTCCGCAAGGTCGACCTCGCCCCCGGCAAGAGCCAGACGGTGTCGGTCACGATTGACCCCCGCCTGCTCGCGACCTTCGACGTCGCCAGCGGCGGGTGGCGAATCGCGGCCGGCGACTACAAGGTGATGCTCGCGACGTCGGCGGCGGATATCGTCCAGACCGCGACGGTCCGCGTGGCGGCGCAGACGCTCGGCGCGCGCGGCAAGTGATTGCGTTCCGGCGGGTCGTCGCCGCGCTGCTGATGGTCTTTGCCACCAGCGGCGCGATCGCGCAGGACCAGCTCGTCGATCCCAACACCGTGCGGCCGTCGCGCGAGGCGGGGCGGACCGCTAACGGCCTCGCGATGACGCCGCCGATGGGGTGGAACAGCTGGAACAAATATGGCTGCAAGGTCACCGAACAAGTCATCCGCGACACCGCAGACGCGATGGCGGCGAACGGCATGAAGGCGGCGGGCTACGGCTATGTCGTGATCGACGATTGCTGGCACGGCGCGCGCGACGCGAACGGCGTGATCACTGCGGATGCAGCCAAATTTCCGACCGGGATCAAGGCGCTGGCCGACTATGTCCACGCCAAGGGTCTGAAGTTCGGGATCTACTCCGATGCCGGGCGCAAGACCTGTGGCGGGCGACCGGGTAGCCAGGGGCACGAATATCAGGATGCGCTGACCTATGCGCGCTGGGGCGTCGATTATCTCAAGTACGATTGGTGCTCGACCGGGGTCCGCAACGCCGAGGAAGCCTATGCGCTGATGTCGGATGCCATTCGCGACGCGGGGCGGCCAATGCTGCTGTCGATCTGCGAATGGGGCAACAACCGTCCATGGGAATGGGCTGCCAAGATCGGCAACATGTGGCGCACCACCGGCGACATTCGCGATGCATGGGCGGGGCCAGTGACCTATTCGCTCGGCATGATGGATATCGTCGACAAGAACGAGCCGCTTTATCCGTTTGCGGGGCCGGGTCATTGGAACGATCCCGACATGCTCGAGGTCGGCAATGGCGGGATGACCGATACCGAATACCGCGCGCATTTCAGCCTTTGGGCGATGATGGCCGCGCCGCTGATCGCGGGTAACGACATCGCCAGGATGGACCCGGCGACGCGCGCGATCCTGCTGAACACGGACGTAATCGCGGTCGATCAGGATCCGCTCGGGATGCAGGGGCGGCGGGTGCGCGACGACGGCGACCACGAGGTCTGGGCGCGGCCACTGGCAGATGGAAGCCGCGCAGTGCTGTTGCTCAACCGAGGGAAAGCGGCAGCCGAGATCGCGGTGACGTGGCCGGAGATTGGCTATACCGCCCGGCTGGCCTCGGACGTCCAAGACCTTTGGTCGGGGTCGGTGACGAAACGGTCGGACGGGCGATTCTCGGCGACCGTACCTTCGCACGGCGTGGTGATGGTGAAAGTGACGCCGCGAGCTTCTTGAGGGTTACGGGCGCACCCTCCTCGTTGCGTTCGACCCAAGTAGCCGTCGAGTAGCGCCGAAGGCGCGTGTCGAGACGGCGTATCGAGGGCCAAGTTGGCGCGCGTGACCCGTACCTCGATACGAGCCATCGATACGCTGCTGGCGCAGCTACTCAGTCTCTACTCGGCACGAACGGTGGGGGCGGAGTAGCTGCTTCTTCAGGACGGGTCCCCGATCTACCTTGTCCTCCCGCGAAGGCGGGAGCCCAGGACCACCAACGATGGCGCTGGTGATCCTGGACCCCCGCGTTCGCGGGGGAACAGGCGAGGATAGGCGGCACGAAATACTTGCCGCTACCTCCGCTCACCCCCGCCGGCGAACCTCCGCGATCCGTTCGTCGATGCGCCGCTCCAGGATCGTCAGCGGCATCGCGCCTTCCAGCAGGATGTCGTGGAACTGCTTCAGGTCGAACCGGTCGCCCAGTGCCGCCTTCGCTTTCACCCGCGCGCGCGTCCATGCCATGTGGCCGACCTTGTAGCTGCACGCCTGCCCGGCCTGCGTGCAATAGCGCTCGACCTCGCGTAGCGTCCGCGGGCGGGCGAAGCCGGTGGTTGCGACCATATAGTCGGTCGCCTTCTCGCGGCTCCACTGCTTGGCGTGGATGCCGGTATCGACCACCAGTCGCGTCGCGCGGAACAGGAACGACTGGAGATAGCCCGCGCGTTCCAGCGGTGACGCATAGGCGCCGAGCTCATCGGCCAATTGTTCGGCGTACAGCGCCCAGCCTTCGGAATAGGCCGAGAAGAAGCCGATCTTCCGGAGCGTCGGGATATCCTTCGATTCCTGCGCAAGGCTGATCTGGAGGTGATGCCCCGGCACGCCCTCGTGGTAGGTGAGCGACGGCAGCGTGTATTTCGGCCAGTCGCCGACGTCCTTCAGATTGACGAAGTAGATCGCCGGACGGCTGCCATCGAGCGAGGCGCGGTTGTAATAGCCGTTCGATGCGCCGTCCTGGATCTCGACCGGCACCGCGCGGATCTCGAGCGGCTGAGTCGGCACCGTCGAGAAGGCCTGGGGCAGCTTGGTGTACATCGCCTTGATGCCATCGTTCAGCCCGGCGATCAGCTCGGTGCGGCCCTCTGCCGTGTTCGCATAGAGCTGGTCCGGCGTCACGTTCAGCTTGGCGAGCCGCTCGCCGACGGTGCCGGTCGTGAAGCCCTGCGTCTTCAGGATCGTGTCGAGCTGCGCGGTGATCTCCGCGACCTGCGCCAGGCCGATGCGGTGGACCTCGTCCGGGCCCATCGTCGTGGTGGTCGCCTGGTTCAGCGCCATCGCGTAGATCGCGTCGCCATTGGGCACGCGCCAGATGCCGTCGCCGGGCTTGGTGGTCGGCTTCAACCGCTCGATCAGCGCGATCTGGCGGTCGAGCGCGGGATAGAGCGTGTCGTCGACGATCTTGGCAGCGCGCGCCTGCCAGTCACCGGTGATGCCCTTGGCCGCAGCGCGCTTCACGAGCGACTGGACGATGCTCGACGTCGCGGCGGGCTGGCTGCGCAACTTGCGCATCTGCCCGAGCGTCAGGTCGAGCGACCAGCTCGGCGCGAGCAGTCCCCGCGCCGCCTCGGCCTGCTGCATCGCGCTTTCCTGGTCGAGCACGGTGCCGAACTGGTCCAGCCGCGACAAATACGCCTCCGCATCCGGCGTCGCGGCGATCGTGTGCGCGGTGTTGAGGAAATCGGGCACCTGGAAATAGGCACCGCCTTGCTGGAAGATCCGGTAGGGACGGATCGGGCTGTCCATGCCGAATTTCTCGGGCGCGGCGATCTGCGTGCTCAGCGAATAGCGGACGACTTCCAGGTTCAGCTTTGCGGCCGGCGACAGCGCAGCACCATCGTAGCGCTCCAGGCTTGCCAACGCCCCCTTAGTCTCGGCTACATCCCGCGCGCGCTTGTCCGGCGTCCGCGGCGACAATTGGCTCTTCAGCGCGGCAAGCGGCCCCTTGTCGAGGCCGAGCGAGGTGGCGAGTTCGGGCGACCGCGCAACGCTGCGCTGGAAGATCCGCTCGAAGTCCGCGTTCAACGCGACGTCACCCGTCGACTGGGCAAACACGGTCGCCGGCGTGAAACTGGTGGCGAGCGCGGCGACGCCCCCGGATGCGAGGAACTGGCGACGATCCATGACGAACTCTCCCGTAAACAATTGCCCGCAGTCTACGCCGATTTGAACGCGGATCGCCAGCGCGGTCGCGCGGCAAAATGCCGCTCCGACCTCGTCGCTCCACCCAAGGGCGCGTCCACAACCCGGATCGTCGCTGCGACCGGAACCAGACCGGTGACCGGCGGTTTGACTGGGTAACCCGACGTCGCCCTTATCCCGAAGGACGAGCCAGGCTTAGTAGGCGTAATCGAGGTCCAAGTGCGAAACGAAACATTCCAGCGCGGAGGCGCCGCACGCCTGAACGATGTCGGCGAAACGTTGCGCGCCTCGTGGCAAATTCCGACCGACACGATGATCACCGGTGACATCCCGACGCTGTTGACGCGCCTGTCGCAGGTACCAAGGAACAGGAAGAAGCCCTAGCGTATCGCGGTCCGCGCTGGACCGCGATAAGCAAGCCGTTCATCGTCGGCGCTCAGCTTGCCGTCTTGGCCTTCATCGCCTCGATCAGCTTCTTGACCTCCTGGCTGCGGCCGCGCGGCATGATCAGCACGTCGGTTCCGCTGGCGACCACGATCAGGTCCTCGACCCCGACCAGCGACACGCGAACGCCGTCGCTACGGACGAAGCAGTTCTTCGTGTCGATCGCGAGCACGCCGCCATCCCCGTCGCTGCGGTGCGCGTTGCCATCGTCGTCCACATCGCTGATCGCATGCAGCGCGTCCCAGCTGCCGACGTCGTTCCAACCCATGTCCACCGGCACGACTGCGACCCGGTCGGCCTTTTCCATGACGGCGTAATCGATCGAATCGTCGGGCGACGCGGCGAAGGCGACGGCATCCGGATAGATCCGCGTACCCTCGACGCGGGCTTTGTCCATCGCCTCGCGGGTCGCGACCAGGATGCCCGGATCGAACTGCGCCAGCGCGGCCAGATAGGCGTCCGCCTGAAACAGGAAGATTCCACCGTTCCAGGCATGGTCGCCGCTCGCGAGCATGGACTGCGCCTTGTCGAGCGGCGGTTTCTCGACGAACCGCGCGACGCGGTGGACGCCGGGTTGCAGTTCGTCGCCGATCTGGATCCAGCCATAGCCGGTTTCGGGCGAATCGGGCGCGATCCCGAACGTCACCAGCCAGCCCTTCGTCACCAACGGCATCGCCGCCTCGATCGCGGCATGGAATGCCGCGACGTCGCCGATGACGTGATCGGACGGCATCACCAGCAACGCATCGCCGCCACCCCCCGCGGCGATCGCCGCCAAGGCGATCGCCGGCGCGGTGTTGCGGCCCGTGGGCTCGAGGATCAGTGCCTGAGGCGTCGCGCCCGCATCGGCAAGTTGCCGTTCGACCAGGTCGGCGTGACGGGCGTTGGCGACCACGATCGGCGCGGCGTACTGCGCACCGCGAGCCCGACTTGCGGTCAACTGCAACATCGTCTCGTCTGCCGTCAAAGCCAGCATCTGCTTGGGCATTTCGGGCCGTGACATGGGCCACAGCCGCGTGCCAGAACCGCCGGACAAGATTACGGGTATGATCGTATGTGCGGTCATGCATCCTCCTGATAACGTAGCGCTATAGCGTGGCGATCACCCGTGCCAATCGTCGAATGGTCCGATCGGACGTACAGTCTTCAGGCTTTTTTGGGGAATTGCTGCGAAACCAGCGTTCAGGTGTCGGTAGCGTTGACAATGATGCGTTTGGATAGCGAACGATGATACGGCTTTTCAAGCATTACGTACCCTATGCCGTCCTGGCGCTTGGCGTTGTCGATCTGGCGCTGCTCATGCTGTCGGCTGAGATCGGTTGGGTCGTTCGCGCGAATCAGATCGGCATGGCGGTCGCACCGATCTACACCCGGATCGCGCAGTTGCTGACGTTTGCGATCGCGTTGCAGGTGTCGCTGGTCGCGGTCGGTGCGTATGGGGTCGCGTCGTTCCTGTCGCTGCGGTTCGCCGCCGCGCGGTTGGCGGTCGCGCTGTCGCTCGGCGTGATGTTCCTGTCGCTGATCTTCTTCTTGGTGCCGCCGCTCGCCCTGTGGCGCTCGAACCTGCTGTATTCGACGATCATCGCCACCGTCCTGCTCGTCACGGTCCGCGCGCTGCTCGGCAAGACGCTGGGCGGGGAGACGTTCAAGCGGCGGATCGTGGTGCTCGGTGCCGGGGAGCGCGCGGCGCGGATCCAGCTTTTGTCCGAACAGCCGGGCGTCAATTTCGTCGTCGCCGGCTTCGTGATGATGGCCGAGGCCACGCCGGTCGTTCGCGGGGCGATGCCACGCGGCGACATTCCCAATCTCGCCGCGCATATCGTCGACCAGAATGCGAGCGAAGTCGTGCTGGCGCTCGACGAACGCCGCAACGCGCTGCCGATGAAGGATCTGCTCCGGGTACGTACCACGGGCGTGCAGGTCAGCGAGATATCGAGCTTTCTCGAGCGCGAAACCGGCCGCATCGACCTGAAAAGCGTCAATCCGTCCTGGCTGATCTTTTCCGACGGCTTCGCATCGAGCCGCATGCTGTCGAGCGTCTTCAAGCGCGCGTTCGACATCGTCGCCAGCGGCCTGCTGCTGGTGATCACGCTGCCGATCATCCTGCTGACCGCTCTGGCGATAAAGCTCGAATCGAAGGGTCCTGCCTTCTACCGACAACGCCGCGTCGGGCTCTACAATGAAGGCTTCGACATCCTGAAGCTGCGCTCGATGCGCCAGGACGCCGAGGTCGCCGGCAAGGCCGTTTGGGCCGCGGAGGACGATCCCCGCATCACCCGTATCGGCCGGTTCATCCGTAAAGTCCGGATCGACGAACTGCCGCAGACCTGGACCGTGCTGAAGGGCGAGATGAGCTTCGTCGGCCCGCGCCCCGAGCGTCCGCAATTCGTCCAGCAGCTGGAGGAACAGCTGCCATTCTACGCCGAACGTCACATGGTGAAGCCCGGCATCACCGGCTGGGCGCAGATCAACTATCCCTATGGCGCGTCGATCGAGGATGCCCGTCACAAGCTCGAATACGACCTGTATTACGCGAAGAATTACTCGCCGTTCCTGGACATGCTGATCCTTCTCCAGACGTTGCGGGTGGTGTTGTGGCCGGCCGGCGCACGGTGACGGCGACGTGATACCGGCATGATGGGCGCGGTCAGGGCGCTGGTCCTCGTCCACCACCTCTACCGAAGGCGATGCGGTATTGCTCGCGCGGCATTTCGTCCTGCGCTACGCCAAGACGATGAATCCTGCCGTTACCGGACTTGCGGCCGATGCATGCGCGGTGATCGACGGCTGGGGCTGGCGCGGCAAACTCCGCGAACTCGAGAACTGGGTCAAGCGCGCGGTCATAATGGCCGACGGCAAGCTGGTCATGGCGGTCGATCTCGACGGCAAGGCGGGGGAGGCGTCCGCGCTTAACCTGCGTGCACCGCGCGAACTCGCCGACCGAGAGGCAATCCGGCAGGCGCTGACGCGCGCCGACGGCAATATCTTGGGGCATCGCGGTTGCTCGGGATCAGCCGGCCGACGCGATACGATCTTTTGAAGAGCTACGATCTCCATGGCTGACACGACCTATCCGATGCTGCGGCGGCGCCGGCGACGGCGGTCGTTCGCGGCGCTCCGAACCATCGCCGGCGACCGCGTGCGTCGGCGCGTGCTGGCGATCGCGATGCTGTGCCTGATCATGGTCGGCATAGGCGTTGCGTTGGCGACACGCGCGCCACGCCCCGATGCGCAGCGTTCGCTCGGCGACAGCCTGACGACGCTCCGAGCGGGCAATTACAGCGCCGCGCGGACCAACGCGCAGACGGCGATCACCGCGGCGCCGCAATGGGCGATCGCGCATGCCGTGCTCGCACGCGCGTATCTCGAACTTGGAGACGGGCTCGCCGCGGAAGCCGAACTGGGGCGGGCCGAAACGGCGGGTCTGTCGGTCGATCGGCTGCGCCATCTCCAGGCGCATGCCCGACTGTTGCAGGGTGACCCCGATGGCGCGCTCGACGAAGCTGCCAAGGCGTCGCCGCGCTACGCCGATTACGCCGCTCGTATTTCCGCCCGTGCGCTCGCGTCGCAGGGCAAGGTCGTCGCGGCACGCAGGGCGCTCGAAACGCTGGTCGGTCGCGCGCCCGGCGACGCGGCGGCATGGACCGATCTCGGTCGCCTGCAATTCACCACGGGCGACGTCGGTGGGGCAACGGTCGCCACGGCGCGCGCGATCGCGCTGGCGCCCGGCGAACCTGCCGCGCTGACCTTGCGCGGCGAAGTGATCCGCAGTCGATACGGCCTGGTCGCCGCACTGCCCTGGTTCGAAGCGGCGTTGGCGCGCGATGCCTATTATCACCCCGCGCTCATCGAATATGCGGCCACACTCGGCGATGTCGGGCGCAATGCCGAGATGCTCGCGGTGACGCGCCGGGCGTTGCTCGCGCGTCCCGGCAGTCCGCAGGCGTTATATCTGCAAGCCGTACTGGCGGCGCGGGCTGGACGAACCGATCTTGCCCGATCGCGGCTTCAGGGGACGGGTACCGCGCTCGCCGACCTGCCCGGAGCGGTGTTGCTGTCCGGCAGCTTGGACTATGCGGACGGACAATTCGAACGCGCGGCGAGAATCTGGCGGCAACGCGTCGCCCAGCAACCGCTCGACGTTGCGGCACGACGGTTGCTCGGTGTTGCGCTGTTGCGATCGGGGGACGCGCGCGGCGCGGTCGGGGTCCTGCGTCCGATCGTCGTGCGGCCCGATGCCGACAGCTATTCGCTGACGGCGATCGCGCGAGCCTTCGAGGCGGTCGGAGATCGTAGTTCGGCGGCCGTCTTTCTGGATCGTGCCGCGCGCGCGCCGCTGGCCCCGGCATCGGTGTTCGCGACCGACGCCGCCGTGGGGGCCCTGATGGCGGGCGCGGCGCGCGCGAGCGACGACCCGACCTACGCCCTCGGCGTCATCCGCGGCCAGATCGCCGCCGGCGACACCGCCGGTGCCGTCGCGCGCGCGCGTTCGCTCGTCGCTGCCGGGCCCGGTGGCCCTGCGGCCCGTCTCGCGCTCGGCGATGCGCTTGCTGCAGCCCGTCGCTATGCCGAGGCGGCGGCAGCCTATACGCGCGCCGCCGACCTGACCTTCGACGAGCCGACGATGTTGCGTCTGGTCGATGCGCTCGGTCGCTCAGGCCGCACGCTGGACGCGGCGAAATCGCTTGCACTGTACCTTTCGCAGAGCCCGCAAAGTCTCACAGGGCAAAGGCTGCTCGGCCATTGGCAGGTGGCATCAGGCGACTGGGATGCCGGGATCGAGACGCTCGAAGGCGTCCGGCGCCGCGTCGGCAATCGCGATGGGGGCGTGTTGACCGATCTCGCGCTCGCCTATGCGGGGGCGGACGACGGCGCGATCGCGGTCCGCTATGGCCGTGCCGCGTATTCGCTCCAGCCCATGAATGCGTCGGCTGCCGATGCCTATGGTATCGCGCTCGCGGCCAATGGCGATATCGCCGCCGCCCGCCAATTATTGGTCAAGGCGACGCTACTGGCGCCTCAAAACACCGCGATCGCCGCCCATCTTCGGCAATTGGGTTGATCCCGGCGCCTCTCTGCTTGTCTCGACCGAAACGTCTCGGCAAGACTGAGCTATGACCGACCCGCTGGACCGCATCGCCGCCGCGCTCGAACGGCTTTCGCCGCCGCCGCCCCCGAAAGGCGATCCGCTTGGGCACCCTGCCTATGTCTGGCGGGCAGGCACGCTCGTACCGGCGCGGGCGTTTGCGCCCTTGCCGCTCGATTCCCTGATCGGGATCGATCGGCAAAAGGTGGCGTTGCTCGCGAACCTTGGTCGGATGGCGAAAGGGTCTGCCGCGCACGACGTCCTGCTTTGGGGCGCGCGGGGCACCGGTAAGTCGGCGCTGGTCAAAAGCGCGGTCTCGGCAATCCAGGCCGACGGTGGCGATCTCGCACTGGTCCAGATTTCCGATCTTGCCGGCTTGCCCGATCTGTTCGCGGCGCTGGCACCGATCCAGCGCGCGTTCGTGCTGTTCATCGACGATCTGGGGTTCGAAGTTCCGGCGGAAGCGAGAACGCTACGGTCCATACTCGAAGGAGGAGCCGAGCCACGTCCTGCAAATGTTCGGATATTGGTCACTGCAAACCGGCGTCATCTGGCACCACGCGATATCGCCGAACAGGAAAGCGCGATCAATCCGCGCGATTCGGCGGACGATCATATGGCTCTGGCGGACCGATTCGGTCTCAGCCTGGGCTTTCATGCGCTGGATCAGGATGGGTATCTGGCGATCGTGACGGCGTATGCTGCATCACATGATCTGAAGTTCGAACGGGGCGATGCCATCGGTTGGTCTACACGACGCGGAAGCCGATCGGGTCGGGTCGCGTGGCAGTATGTCGTCGATCTAGCCGGCCGCGCTGGCAAGGCGATCTAGTTCGCAAACGGTGGGCCGGTACCGAAGTACCGGCCCGGCAACATCAGTTGCTGTCCGAATTGTCGTCCTTGACGATCGCGACGATGCCGATTGCAGCAACGCCAGCAGCGATCAGGATCGCGAAGATGCCGCCGCCGCCGGCCAGCTCATTCTTGCCGGCAGTTGCCGAGCCGACGCGTGCGTTCGCGACCGACAGGCTTGCAGGAGCAGCCGAAGCTGCAACCGAGGTCGTCATCATTGCAACGGCAAGTGCGCCGCCGGTAAGGGCCTTGAGCTTCATAAAACATCTCCTAAATTACATGCGTCCAGTGTATTGCAACGCAACATTTGTCAAATCGTTCCGCGGGGGAATTTGATCTAATTTGACAGTGTTGCTTTCCAATCACGGTGTCCTCTCGACGAGTTCGGCAAGACCCAACCACCGGAGTTCGGCGGCTTCCTTCTCGGCCCGTGCGGTTTCGATCGCCGCGGTCAGCTTCGCGAACGTCGCATGGTCCTTCATATACAGATCGGGCTTGGCGAGCTTCAGCGCATCGCGTGCCATCTGCGCATCGAGTTCCTCGATCCGCTTGGGCAGCACTTCGTAATCGCGCTGATCCTTATAGGTCAGCTTGGCCCGGGGGGCCGATGCCGGTGGCGCAGTTGCGGCCACCTTCTTCGACGCGCGCTTGCCGGTGGTCGTCGACGCGCGCCGCTTCTCCCAATCCTCGTAGCCGCCAGCGACCACGTCGACCGTGCCCGAGCCGTCGAGCCCGAGCGTGATCGTCACGGTCCGGTCAAGGAAGTCGCGGTCATGGCTGACGATGAGCACGGTGCCATCATAATCGCCGATCACCTCCTGCAACAGGTCGAGCGTCTCGAGATCGAGGTCGTTGGTCGGCTCGTCGAGCACGAGCAGGTTCGATGGCTTGGCGAACTCGCGCGCGAGCAACAGCCGCGAACGCTCGCCACCCGACAGCGAGCCGATCTTCGCGTCGACCATGTTCGGATCGAACAGGAAGTCCTTCAGATAGCCATGGATGTGTTTCCGCACGCCGAGCACGTCGATCCAGTCGCCGCCATCGGCAACCACTTCGCGGACCGTCTTCTCGGGCGCCATCAGGCTGCGCTGCTGGTCGATCACCACCGCGTCGAGCGTCTGGGCGAGCTTGATCGTGCCGCTGTCGGGCTCGATCTCGCCGGTCAGCAGCTTGAGCAAGGTCGATTTGCCGGCGCCGTTGCGGCCGACGATGCCGATCCGGTCGCCACGCGTCACGCGCAGCGTCAGGTCGCCGATGATGGTGCGGTCGCCATACGCCTTGGTGACGTTCTTGGCGTCGATCACGACCTTCGACTTGGTGTCGTCGCTGCTCGTCACGAGGTTCGCCGAGCCCTGCGGCCCGATCATCGACGCGCGTTCGGCGCGCATCTCGTGCAGCTTGGTGAGGCGCCCCTGGTTGCGCTTGCGACGCCCAGTGACGCCGCGGAGCAGCCAATGCTCCTCCAGCTTCAATCGTGCATCCAGCTTCTCCGCCTGGCGCTGTTCCTCGGCGTAGACCTGCTCGGTCCACGCCTCGAACCCGCCGAAGCCGATTTCCGCGCGCCGGATCGCGCCGCGATCGAGCCATAGCGTCTGCTTGGTCAGGCGGGTCAGGAAGGTACGGTCATGGCTGATCACGACGAACGCGCCGCGGAAGCGCTTCAGCCAATCCTCGATCCACTCGATCGCGCCGATATCGAGATGGTTGGTCGGCTCGTCGAGCAGCAGTACGTCGGGATCCTGCGCCAGCGCGCGGACGATCGCCGCGCGCCGCCGCTCGCCGCCCGAAGCGGAGGCCGCCTCGCGGGTGAGGTCGATGCCGAGCTGGTCGGCGATGGAATCGGCCTCGTAGCCGACCGGCGCATCGTCGCCGCCCATCACGTAATCGCCCAGGGTCGCGAAGCCGCGAAGGTCCGGCTCCTGCTCGAGGATGACGACGCGCGTGCCGGGAACGATCGTCCTGCGTCCTTCGTCGCCCTCGACGCTGCCGCCGAGCAGCTTGAGCAAGGTCGTCTTGCCCGCGCCATTGCGGCCGATCAGCGCGAGCCGGTCACGCGGGCCGATATGGATGTCGAGATTGCGAAAGAGCCATCCCGAGCCCTGGACGAGTCCGAGGCCTTCGAATGCTAAGATTGGTGCTGCCATGTTCGCGCCAAGTAGGGGTGCCGGGTGATGCAGGCAAGTTACACCTCGCAGGCTTCGTGCTGTCGTCGCGCTGACGCAACCATTCACAGGCTGTTCAATGCGCGGGGGCTATGCCACGGCCATGAAGATGTTGCTTTTCCTTGCGACCCTGGCCGCGATGCCGATCCTTATGGGGGCAGCGCCCATGGTAGCGGGTGAGCCTGCGCAACGCCGCGGGGACCAGATGTCCGCGTTCGAGGCGCGCAAGACCGGACGACAATTGTCGCTTCGGGAAATCGAGTCACGCGTGATTCCGACGATGCGAGGCGCGCAGTATCTCGGCTCCGACTATGATTCGGGCAGCGGCATTTACACGCTCAAATTCCTGCGCGATGGAAATGTCATCTGGGTCGACGTCGACGGCCGCACCGGCCAGATCGTCGGTCGCACCGGTCGCTAAACCTGTAATCGAGAGGATTATCATGCGCGTTCTGATCGTCGAGGACGAGCCGAATCTCGGCCAGCAACTGAAGAATACGCTGGAGGGCGCAGGCTATGCGATCGACCTCGCGGTCGATGGCGAGGAGGGGCATTTCCTCGGCTCCACCGAAAATTACGACGCGGTTGTTCTCGATCTGGGCTTGCCCGAGATCGACGGTCTGACCGTGCTCGATCGCTGGCGCAAGGAGGGCAAGGTCATGCCCGTGCTGGTGCTGACCGCGCGCGACAGCTGGTCGGACAAGGTCGCCGGGCTCGATGCGGGCGCCGACGATTACGTCGCCAAGCCGTTCCAGAGCGAGGAACTGATCGCGCGTCTTCGTGCGCTGATCCGCCGTGCGTCAGGCAACGCCTCGTCCGAGCTGACCGCGGGCGACATCCGCCTCGACACGCGCAGCGGCAAGGTGACGCGCGCCGGCGAGCCGGTGAAGCTGACCGCGCAGGAATACAAGCTGCTGAGCTACCTGCTTCATCACAAGGGCAAGGTCGTCAGCCGCACCGAGCTGATCGAGCATATCTACGATCAGGATTTCGATCGTGATTCGAACACGATCGAGGTGTTCGTCACGCGGATCCGCAAGAAGCTCGGCCAGGACGTGATCACCACGATCCGCGGCCTTGGCTACAGCCTCGAAGACCCGGACGCCTGATCGCTCCGTAATGGACAGCGCGCCGATAACAGACGGGCCGATCCGCGTGCCCGCGGCGGTCAAGGGATCGCTGTCGCGGCGGATGATCCTGATCGCCGCGGTGTGGATCGTCGTTCTGCTGAGCGGCGGCGGGTTCGCGCTCGACCGCGTGCTGTCGCAGGCGGTGACGCGCAATTTCGACGACCAGCTCGAATATGTCCTGCGCTCGCTGTTGAACTCGTCCGAGATTGGTCCTGACGGAGAGGTGATCTTTACGCGCGATGCGGCCGCCGACCAGCGCTTCGTCGAGCCTTATTCTGGTCTATACTGGCAGGTTTCCGGCAAGGGGCGTGAGGACTTCCCGTCGCGTTCGCTGTGGGATCGGCGCCTCGCGTTCGGGGGCCCGCATGACGATCGCAACGCGCATTTCTACGACAGTGCGCAGTTCCCCGACGAGAAATTGCGAATCGTCGAACGCGATGCGGTCATCCCCGGGTCTAAGGTGAAATGGCGCTTTCAGGTCGCGCAGAGCCGCGACGGCCTCGACGCGCAGATCACTACGTTACGCCGTACGCTGGTCCGCAGCTTCGCACTGCTCGCGCTCGGGCTGATCGTCATGGCAGCCCTCCAGACCTTCTACGGTCTGTGGCCGCTACGCCGGGTTCGCGAGGAGATCGCACGGATGCGCGCCGGACAGTCGAACCGCGTGGTCAGCGCGATGCCGGTCGAGGTCGCGCCGATGGTCGAGGAATTGAACGCGCTCATCGAGCACAACGAGCGTCAGGCGGAGGAGGCACGCCGCCACGCCGGCAACCTCGCGCATGCGCTGAAGACGCCGCTGACGGTCATCATGAACGCCGCGACGGCGCAGTCCGACGATCTCGCCGACACCGTGATCCGCGAGGCGCGGACGATGCGGCGCCAGGTCGACCATCACCTCGCGCGGGCGCGGGCGGTCGGTCGGCGCGGCTCTGCGCACAGCCGTGCGGATGTATGGCCCAGCCTCGAATCGGTCGAGCGCGCGGTCGGGCGGCTGTACCGCCATGTCCGGATCGACGTGACCGGCCCGCGCGGGTTGCAGGTCCATGTCGAGCGGCAGGATCTCGACGAGATGCTCGGCAATCTGATCGAGAACGCCGCGAAATATGGCGGCGGTAGCGTGTTCGTGACGGTCGGCGCGCAATCGGGGTTCGTTGAGTTCCTGGTCGAGGACGACGGCGTCGGCATCCCCGAGGAGGAACGCGTCCGCATCTTCGATCGCGGCGTGCGGTTGGATACGGGGAAGCCGGGGACGGGGCTGGGCCTGGCGATCGTGCGCGACGTGGCGGAGATCTACGAGGGGACGGTAGCGCTCGAAGAGAGCGAGGATTTGGGTGGTCTGCTCGTCCGGCTGAGATTGCCCGCCGCGAACTAACGCTTCGTCAGGATGACGGACGAGGGAATCTTACCCCCGCAGCCGCGCCTGACGATACGTCCCCAACACCCGCAACCACTTCGAATGGAACCCCAGTTCCTCCAGCGCATGGTCGAGGTTCGCGTCCCCCGGCTTCCCCACCACGTCCGCATAAAACTCGGTCGCCGAGAAGCTCGCATTGCGCTGATAGCTCTCGAGCTTGGTGATGTTGACGCCATTGGTCGCGAACCCGCCGACTGCCTTGTAGAGCGCAGCGGGGACGTTCTTCACCTCGAAGATGAGCGTCGTCATCCACGCGCCGCCAGCCGGCTCCTGCGCCGCGGGCGGCTTGCTCCCGCGCGCCAGCACCACAAACCGCGTCGTGTTGTGATCCGCATCGGCGATGTCGGTCGCCAGCAACTCCAACCCGTAAAGCCCGGCCGCGGCGGGCGGTGCGAGCGCGGCGATCGCCGGATCGCCGAGTTCTGCGACGACCGCCGCGGCCCCCGCCGTGTCAGGATAGCTCACCGGCTCGATCCCGTGCGCCTTCAGCCAGTGCCGGCACTGGCCTAAGGCCTGCGGATGGCTCATCGCCTGACGAATGCCGTCGCGAGCGCCAAGACCCATCAGCGCGTGACGGATCGGCAGGAAATGCTCGCCGGTGATGACAAGCCCCGATTCGGGCAGCAGGAAATGAATGTCCGCGACGCGACCATGCAACGAATTCTCGATCGGAATGATCGCGCAGTCGGCACGGCCGTCCTTCACCGCGTCGATCGCGTCGGAGAAATCGAAACAGGGGAGAGGCAGCCCGTCCGGGAACGCCTCGACCGCCGCGACATGGCTGTTCGCGCCGGGCGCGCCCTGGAAAGCGACGGCACGCGCGGGCTCTGCGACGGCGGCCTCGGTCATCCGCGCGACGATCGGGCGGGCGGGTGCGGCGAAGTTTTCCATGTCCCGGGCGCCTAGAGAGGCCGTCGCGCATGTTCAAGCGCGGCTTGCGGTGCGCGTCCGCCTTTTCTATGGCTGTCCCAAACAGAACAGGGGCGGACGCGCAATATGGACAATCGGACCAATACGATCGCTGGCTGGGTGCTCGCAGGGTGTGGCGCGGCGCTGGGTCTGTCGATCGTCGGTGGGATGATGTTCCACGGCGAGCGCCCCGAGAAGATGGGCTACGCGATCGAGGGCGTGGTCGAGGAAGGCGCAGGCGGTGCCGCCGCCGAAGTACCGATCGCTTCGCTGCTGCCGACCGCGGATGCCGCCAAGGGCGCCGAAGTCTTCAAGAAATGCGCCGCCTGCCACACCATCAACCAGGGCGGCGCGAACGGCGTCGGACCGAACCTGTACGGGACCGTCGGCGAGGCGATCGCCAAGGGCAAGAACGGCTATGCCTTCTCGGCGGCCCTGCTCGGCGTCGGCGGGACGTGGGACTTCGATAAGATGAACGCCTGGCTCACCAGCCCGCGCAAGTTCGCCAACGGCACCAAGATGACGTTCGCTGGCCTCGGCAATGCGCAGGACCGCGCCAACGTGATCCTGTATCTCAACCAGCAGGGGTCGAACCTGCCGCTGCCGGCCGCGCCCGCAGCGGGTGCCGCTCCGGCGGCGGGCAAGGATGCCGCGGCCAAGGACCAGCCGGCAACGGCGGACGCGGCGGAAGCGGCTGCCACCAACGGCTCGGATACGGCCGACATCGCCAACACGGGTACGCCAGCCTCGGGCGCCCCGTCGGTGGATCCGGAAGCCGCTCGCAAAGGCGCGCGCTCGGAGAAGTAGAGCTACCTGCTCCCTCTCCCCTGCGGGGAGAGGGCTGGGGTGAGGGGCAGCCAAGCAGCGCAACGCCGTTGTTCCGACGCTGTGATCCAAACCAACAGAGCCTTTCGAATCCACAGCCGTCGTTCTAACCAGCCGTCACCCCAGCGAAAGCTGGGGTATCCCGTTTTGCGCGATCGGTTCGCCACACACGGGGAAATACCAGCTTTCGCTGGTATAACGGGGTGGTCGGGAAGGGGCCGGTCAGAAGCCTCTCCCGTAGAACGTCAGTCCTCCGCGGCTTCCTGCTCGGCCCGCTCGCGGTAGAACGACTGCACCGCGTCCCAGGCTTCGTCCGCGGTCTCGACATAGCGGAAGATCGACAGGTCCTTCTCGCTGACGACGCCTTCCTCGACCAGCGCGTCGAAGTTCACGACCCGCTCCCAGAACGCGCGCCCGAACAGCAGCACCGGGATCGGCTGGATCTTGCCCGTCTGGATCAGCGTCAGCAGCTCGAACAGTTCGTCGAACGTCCCGAAGCCACCCGGAAACGCCGCCAGCGCGCGGGCGTGCAGCAGGAAGTGCATCTTCCTGAGCGCGAAATAGTGGAACTGCACCGACAGCGACGGGGTCACATAGGGGTTCGGCGCCTGCTCGTGTGGCAACACGATGTTGAGCCCGATCGACTCGGCACCCACGTCGTCCGCGCCGCGATTCGCCGCTTCCATGATCGACGGACCGCCCCCTGAGCAGACCACGAAGTGCCGCCAGCCACGCTCGTCGCGCGGCAGCACGCTGACCTTCGCCGCGAGCTCGCGCGCGACGTCGTAATATTTCGACTTCTCGACCAGCCGCTCGGCGATCTTCTTGGACTTCTCGTCGGTCGCGAGCGCGAGCAGCGCCTGCGCCTTGGACGGCTCCGGAATACGTGCCGAGCCGTAGAATACGAAGGTCGAGGCGATCTTCGCCTCGTCGAGCACGAGCTCGGTCTTCAGCAATTCGAGCTGGAACCGCACCGGCCGCAGGTCTTCGCGCAACAGGAAGTCCATGTCCTGGAAAGCGAGCCGGTAATGCGGGTGCTGGGTTTGCGGGGTGGAAACGATTTCGCGGGCGGTTTCAGCGTCCTGGCTGGCGTTCGCGAAAACGCGCGATGGTATGCGGGTATCTGTCATTTCGGCGGATTTAGAGGAAAGTCGGCAGCGGTGCTAGGGCTGTGCATCAGCGGCAGAAGCCGGCGTGATCGTCCTCGAGGTGCAGATGGTTGCGATGCGCGGCATTATAGTCGGGGCTCAGCACCGTACCGAACCGCTTGCACGCCGACGCGTGGATCGTCCGCAGGAACAGGCGGACCTGCGGATCGGACGAGTTCCAGTCGTTGAGAACGGTGATCCGCCGCCCGTTCTTCAGCACGAACCCGCCGATGTCGATAGCGTTGGCGATCGCATGCCCCGACCGCCGGCTCGCGTTACGTGCCGAGCCGACGACGTTGCGGCACGCATAGCTGCCCATGCTGTCGACACGCGCGAGTTCGCTGCCGAGCATTTGGTAGGCGGCGGGCGCGACCGCGTTGCGCGTCCACCCGATCAGCGCGCGCGCCGCCCCACAGCGGACTGCGGTCAGGTTGGCGACGGGGACGCCGATGTCGACGAGTTTGACCGTGCCGTTCAGCCCGCAACCCGGACCGGTCTCGCGGTCGGGCAGGACCTGGAACGAGACGTGGAGCTGGCGCAGGTCGGCCAGGCATTGCGCGGTTTCGCGGCTACTAGGGACGGACAGGTTGGGCCGGGTCTGTTGCGGCGCGCTCGGGCGATCGGCACGTCCGCAGGCGGTCAACATGATCGCGAGCGCCACCACGACCACCCACTCCGTCATGCCGGGCCCTTCGGCTCTGCTCAGGAGAGCCTTGTTCCGGCATCCACCCATCGTCTTGACCCCCATGCCGATGGCCGTGCGGCACGGTGGACCCCGGAACAAGCCCGGGGTGACGGAGCGGTTTTGACGCGCGGTGGAGCGAGTCCCGCCGCCACGCGCTCCGGACCGAACGCGGTTGACACCCCCGCGAACGCCGTTAGGGCCGGCGACGGGCCACGCGGTCCCAACGCCGCGCGTGCTCTCTGTGAGGAGAGATACATGACTGATACGACCTACGCCCCCGCCACGGGTGCGCCTACGCTGCCTGCAACCAAGCCGGCACGCCCCTTTTTCTCCAGCGGTCCCTGCGCGAAACCTCCGGGTTGGTCCGCGGACAAGCTCGCCACCGAGTCGCTCGGTCGCTCGCATCGCTCGAAGATCGGCAAGACCCGCCTCCAGTACAGCATCGACCTCATGCGCGAGCTGCTGAAGCTTCCGACCACGCACCGCATCGGCATCGTCCCCGGTTCCGACACCGGCGCGTATGAGATGGCGATGTGGACGATGCTCGGCGCGCGTCCGGTCACCGCGCTCGCCTGGGAAAGCTTCGGCGAAGGCTGGGTCACCGATGCGGTCAAGCAGCTCAAGATCGATCCGACCGTGGTGCGCGCCGATTATGGCCAGCTGCCCGATCTCGGTGCGGTCGACTGGTCGCACGACGTGCTGTTCACCTGGAACGGCACCACCAGCGGCGTCCGCGTGCCGAACGCGGACTGGATCCCCGACGACCGCGAAGGCCTCTCGTTCGCCGATGCGACGTCGGGCGTGTTCGCCTATGACATCGACTGGACCAAGATCGATGTCGCGACCTTCTCGTGGCAGAAGGTCCTCGGCGGCGAGGGCGCGCACGGCGTGCTGATCCTCGGCCCCCGCGCGGTCGAGCGGTTGGAAACCTACACCCCCGCCTGGCCGCTGCCGAAGGTGTTCCGCCTCGTCTCCAAGGGCAAGCTCACCGAGGGCGTGTTCAAGGGCGAGACGATCAACACCCCGTCGATGCTCGCGGTCGAAGATGCGATCTGGAGCCTCGAATGGGCCAAGTTGCTCGGCGAAGACGGCCTGATCGCACGCTCCGACGCGAATGCCGCGGCTTTGGACAAGATCGTCGCGGAGCGCGACTGGCTCGGCCATCTCGCCACCGATCCGGCGACGCGGTCGAAGACCAGCGTGTGCCTGACGGTCGAGGGTGCCGACGAAGTGCTGATCAAGGCGATGGCCTCGGCACTCGAAAAGGCCGGTGCGGCCTATGACGTCGCCGGCTACCGCGACGCGCCCCCGGGCCTGCGCATCTGGTGCGGCGCGACCGTCGACACCGCCGATATCGTGGCGCTCGGCCCCTGGCTCGACTGGGCCTACGCGACCGCCCGCGCCGCCTGATCTAGCCTAGCCTCTCACCCCCTCTCCGTCATCCCGGCGAACGCCGGGACCCATGGATACGGGGCGCCCGCTCATGAAGCGGACCGCAACCATGGCCCCCGGCGTCCGCCGGGGTGACGGACATGAGAGAGGTGAGGGGCAACCCCATTCCCGAAATTCCCAGGAGCAATCCCATGCCAAAAGTCCTCATTTCCGACAAAATGGATCCCCGCGCCGCGCAGATCTTCCGCGAGCGCGGCGTCGAGGTCGACGAGATCACCGGCAAGACGCCTGCCGAACTGATGGCGATGATCGGCGAGTATGACGGCCTCGCGATCCGCAGCTCGACCAAGGTCACCAAGGAAATCCTCGAGCACGCGACCAACCTCAAGGTCGTCGGCCGCGCCGGCATCGGCGTCGACAATGTCGACATCCCCGCCGCCTCGGCGAAGGGCGTGGTCGTCATGAACACGCCCTTCGGCAACTCGATCACCACCGCCGAGCATGCGATCGCGCTGATGTTCGCGCTCGCCCGCCAGCTGCCCGAGGCCGATGCCTCGACGCAGGCCGGCAAGTGGGAGAAGAACCGCTTCATGGGCGTCGAGCTGACGTCGAAGACCTTGGGCCTGATCGGCGCGGGCAATATCGGTTCGATCGTCGCCGATCGTGCGCGCGGCCTCAAGATGAAGGTCGTCGCGTTCGATCCGTTCCTGACGCCCGAGCGCGCGGTCGAGATGGGTGTCGAGAAGGTCACGCTCGACGAGCTGCTCGCGCGCGCCGATTTCATCACGCTGCACACGCCGCTGACCGACCAGACGCGCAACATCCTCTCGGCCGAGGCGCTCGCCAAGACCAAGAAGGGCGTCCGCATCATCAACTGCGCGCGCGGCGGCCTGATCGACGAGGTCGCGCTGAAGGCGGCGCTCGATTCGGGGCAGGTCGGCGGCGCCGCGCTCGACGTGTTCGTCGAGGAGCCCGCCAAGGCCTCGCCGTTGTTCGGCACGCCCAACTTCGTCAGCACGCCGCATCTCGGCGCGTCGACCAGCGAGGCGCAGGTCAACGTCGCGATCCAGGTCGCCGAGCAGATGGCCGATTTCCTGATGTCGGGCGGCGTCACCAACGCGCTCAACATGCCGAGCCTGTCGGCCGAGGAAGCGCCGCGCCTGAAGCCGTACATGACGCTCGCCGAAAAGCTCGGCTCGATGGTCGGCCAGCTCGCGCACGGTTCGATCGACCGGATCTCGGTGCATAGCGAAGGCGCGGTCGCCGAGCTCAACCCCAAGCCGATCACCAGCGCGGTGCTCGCCGGGTTCCTGAGAACGCAGACCGCGACCGTCAACATGGTCAACGCACCGCTGCTCGCGCGCGACCGCGGCGTCGAGGTGCGCGAAGTCCGTACCGAGCGCGAGGGCGATTACCACACGCTGCTGCGCGTCGCGGTCCGCACCGAGGACGGCGAGCGCTCGGTCGCCGGCACGCTGTTCGGCGATCAGGCGCCGCGTCTGGTCGAGCTGTTCGGGGTGAAGATCGAGGCCGATCTCGCGGGTCCGATGCTCTACGTCGTCAACGTCGACGCGCCGGGCTTCATCGGTCGCCTTGGCACTGCGCTCGGCGAGGCAGGGGTCAACATCGGCACCTTCCACCTCGGCCGCCGCTCGGCGGGCGGCGAGGCGGTGCTGCTGCTCTCGGTCGACGAGCCGGTGACGCCCGAGCTCCTCACCAAGGTCCGCGACTTGCCGGGCGTAAAAACCGCGATGGGCCTCAACTTCTGATACGGCTAAGCTCTTCTAAAGCCCTCTCCCCTCCGGGGAGAGGGTTGGGTGAGGGGCAGTTGGGTAGAGTAGCGCTCGCGGCGCCCCTCACCCCGGCCCTCTCCCCGAGGGGGAGAGGGAGCAGTGAAGGTCGACGGCCGCCTACTGGACCGCGCCAAGCGGATGCGGCGCGAGCCTACGCCGGCCGAGGCGATGCTTTGGCGGCAACTTCGCGGGCGCCAGATTTCCGGCGTTAAATTCACCCGCCAGTTCGTCATCGGCCCCTACATCGCCGACTTCGCTGCGCGCGACGCGAAACTCGTCATCGAGGTTGACGGCGATACGCATAGTGACCAAGCGCGCGACGAACGCCGAACGGATTGGCTGCAAGGACAGGGATATCGCGTGATACGGTTCAGTAATGCCGACATCATGTCCGGGATGGACGGTGTCTGGCTGGTCATTTCGGCAGCCCTTGGCAAGGAGTTGGCCCAGTGACCGCACTCCTCCCCGAAGGCTTCCGAGACCGCCTCCCCCCCTTCGCCGATTCGGCGGCGGCACTGGAAGCCCGCGTACTCGAAGCCGCACGGCTCCACGGCTACGAACGCGTCGGTCCGCCACTCTCCGAATTCGCGGACGGGCTCGAGATGCGGCTGAAGGCCGGCGGCCTCCACGACGCGGTCCGCTTCGTCGATCCGGTGTCGCAGCGTACGCTGGCCATCCGTCCCGACATCACCGCACAGGTCGCGCGAATCGCCGCGACGCGTATGGGCCACCACCCGCGCCCGGTGCGCCTCAGCTACGCCGGCTCCGTCCTGAAACTCCGCGCCTCGCAACTCGCCCCCGCCCGCGAGACCCGTCAGATCGGTTGCGAGCTGATCGGGCTCGACTCTGTCGCCGCCGCGCAGGAACTCGTCGCGGTCGCGGTCGACATGATCGCCGCCGCCGACGTCACCGGCGCATCGATCGACTTCACGCTGCCCGATCTCGTGCCGACGCTCGCCGCCGGTCCGCTCTCCGTCGCGCCCGAACACGTCGCCACGTTGCGCGACCGCCTCGACGCCAAGGACACCGGTGCCGTTGCCGCGCTGGCCCCCGCCTATCTGCCGCTGATCGAGGCCGCCGGGCCGTTCGCGCAGGCGATGGAGCGCCTCCGCGCCTTCGACACCACCGGCGCGCTCGCCTCCCGCCTCGACGGCCTCGCGCGCATTGCCGAGGCGCTCGACGGTCGCGTCGCACTGACGCTCGATCCGACCGAGCGTCACGGGTTCGAATATCAGACCTGGCTCGGCTTCTCGCTGTTCGCCGACGGTAGCGTGCGCGAAGTCGGCCGCGGCGGCACCTACACGATCGTCCACGAAAACGGCGCCGAGGAAGCCGCGACCGGTTTCTCGCTCTTCGCCGACGCGCTGGTCGAGCGTGTCGCCAGCGTCGATCGCCGCCGCCTGTTCCTGCCGCTCGGCACGCCCGCCGGCGATGGCGCGGCGATGCGCGCGCAAGGCTGGGTCACCGTCGCCGCGCTCGAAGCCGGCGACACGCCCGAAGCACAGGTCTGCACGCATCTATGGGTAGCGGGCGAGCCCCGCGCGCTGTAGGCGCTGCGCGTAATCTCAGGAGATAGAGTTTGGCCAACGTAGCAGTCATCGGCGCGCAATGGGGCGACGAAGGCAAGGGCAAGATCGTCGACTGGCTCGCCGAGCGTGCCGACATGGTCGTGCGGTTCCAGGGCGGGCACAATGCCGGCCACACTTTGGTCGTCGGTGACAACGTCTATAAATTGTCGCTGCTGCCATCGGGAATCGTCCGCGGCACGCCGTCGTTCATCGGCAATGGCGTGGTGCTCGATCCCTGGGCGCTCAAGGACGAGATCGCCCGGCTCGGCGCGCAGGGCGTTGTCGCGACTCCCGAGACGCTGCGGATCGCCGATACCTGCGCGCTGATCCTGCCGTTCCACCGCGATCTCGACGGCCTGCGCGAGGATGCGAGCGGCGCGGGCAAGATCGGCACGACCCGCCGCGGCATCGGCCCGGCCTATGAGGACAAGGTCGGTCGCCGTGCGATCCGCGTCTGCGACCTCGCGCATCTCGACGATCTTGGCCCACAGCTCGATCGCCTGACCGCACATCACGACGCGCTCCGTGCAGGCTTCGGCGAGCCGCCGATCAACCGGGCGCGACTGATCGCGGAACTGCGCGAAATTGCGGGCTTCGTCCTGCCATTCGCCAAGCCCGTCTGGCGCGACCTCAACGCCGCGCGCGCAGCCGGCAAGCGGATCCTGTTCGAGGGCGCGCAGGGCGTGCTGCTCGACGTCGACCACGGCACCTATCCGTTCGTCACCTCGTCGAACACGATCGCTGGTGCCGCAGCCGGCGGTTCGGGCCTCGGGCCATCGGCGGTCGGCTTCGTGCTCGGCATCGCCAAGGCCTACACCACGCGCGTCGGCTCGGGCCCTTTCCCGACCGAGCTCGAAAACGAGACCGGCGAGCGGCTTGGCCAGCGGGGCCATGAATTCGGCACCGTCACTGGGCGGAAGCGTCGCTGCGGATGGTTCGATGCGGTGCTGGTACGCCAGTCGGCGGCGGTCGGCGGCATTACGGGGATCGCGCTGACCAAGATCGACGTGCTCGACGGCTTCGATACCGTGTCGATCTGCACCGGCTACAAGCTGCGCGGCGAGACGCTCGATTATTTCCCGGCGCATGCGGCCGATCAGGCGCTGGTCGAGCCGATCTACGAGACGATGGAAGGCTGGCAGGAAACCACGGCCGGTGCGCGGAGCTGGGCCGACCTGCCCGCGCAGGCGATCAAGTATATCCGCCGCATCGAGGAACTGATCCGCTGCCCCGTGGCGTTGGTCTCGACCAGCCCACAGCGTGCCGATACGATTCTGGTGCGCGATCCGTTCTCCGACTGACTTCGAAGGCGCTCGACTCCAGGCACGAAAAAGCCGGGCGATTTCTCGCCCGGCTTTTTTAAACCGTCAGTTTCGTATTAGCGCGGTGTCGTGGTGCCGCCGGTCGTCGTACCACCCGTCGTGCCGCCCATGGTGCCGGTCGTGCCACCCATGGTGCCACCCATCGTTCCGGTCGTGCCGCCCATGGTGCCGCCAGTCGTACCGCCCATAGCGCCGGTACCGCCCATCGAACCGGTACCGCCCATCGAACCGGTACCAGTCGTGGTGTCAGTGCCGCCCATCGTGCCGCCGGCCGTACCAGTCGTCGACGAACCGGATGCGGTCGAACCCGTCGTACCACGCGTACGGCTGCGGGCCTTCGAGCCACGGGTAGTCCGCGTCTGCGTTGCGCTCGAATCCGTGCCGGTCGCACCGGTCTGTGCGCCGGTCTGGCCGCCCATCGTCCCCGACGACATGCCGCCGATGGTCGTGCTGTCCGTGGTCGAACCGCCCATGCTACCACCCGCGGTGCCACCGGTCGTCTGGGCCATTGCCATACCGGGAATGATCAGGGCAGCGGCGGCGATCGAAGTAAGAATACGCATTGCTTCTCTCCTAAATAGTTGAAGAGAAAGCGTTTCAGATCTCGAATTGTTCCGTCAGCCGCATTGCCCGCGGTGGAGCAGTGCCTGATCCGCGAGCACGAGTGCGACCATCGCCTCGACGACCGGGACCCCGCGAATGCCGACGCAAGGGTCATGGCGACCCTTGGTCGCGATCGTCGCGGCCGCTCCGGTCGGGCTGATCGTCTCGACCGGCGTGAGGATCGAGCTGGTCGGCTTGAACGCCACGCGAAGGCGGATCGGCTGGCCTGTCGCGATCCCGCCCGCGATCCCGCCGGCATGGTTGGCGAGGAATTGGGGGCCATCAGCACCAGGCCGCATCGGGTCGGCATTGGCCTCGCCCGACAGCGCGGCGGCGGCGAACCCGTCGCCGATCTCGATGCCCTTGACCGCGTTGATGCTCATGCACGCCGAGGCGAGTTCGGAATCGAGCTTGGCATAGAGCGGCGCCCCCCAGCCGGCCGGCACGCCGGTCGCCTCGCACGCGATCACCGCGCCCAACGAAGAGCCGGATTTCCGCGCGGCGTCGACGAGTATCTCCCAACGCGCTGCTGCGACGGCGTCGGGGCAGAAGAACGGGTTCTGGTCGATCTGCGCATCGTCGAAGTTTGCGCGGTCGATCGCATCGCCACCGATCGCCTCGACCCACGCGCGCACGCGGACCTGGGGTATGGCGAGCCGCGCGACCGCACCTGCCGCGACCCGCGCCGCCGTCTCGCGTGCCGAGGACCGTCCACCACCGCGAAAGTCGCGAAAGCCGTATTTCGCGTCATACGCATAATCGGCGTGGCCGGGACGATAGGCCTTGGCGACGTCCGAATAGTCCTTCGAGCGCTGGTCGACATTCTCGATCATCAGGCTGATCGGCGTGCCCGTGGTCTTGCCGTCGAACACGCCCGACAGGATGCGCACCGTGTCGGGCTCGCGCCGCTGCGTGGTGAAGCGCGAGGTTCCGGGACGACGCTTGTCGAGCCAGGGCTGGATATCCGCCTCGGTCAGCGCGATCCCCGGTGGGCATCCGTCGACGACAGCGCCGAGCGCAGGCCCGTGGCTTTCTCCCCAGGTGGTGAAGCGAAACAGCCGCCCAAACGTGTTGAAGCTCATTCCGCTGCGACCGCATCCCAGGCGGGGCCGAACCGCTCCGCCATGTAGCGCGCGGTGCCGAAACGCCCTGCCATGAGTCCTGCCACGGTAAAGTCGGCGTCGAGCGACTCCCAATGCAAACCAAATCCGACGCCCAGAACTTTGACTTCGGAGATTTGGTCCGGGGTCGCGCGACCGAAGCCCTGCAATAGGTGCGGGGGGAAGGTGAATGTCGATCCATTTACGAGATCGACGACGATACGATCCTGCTCGCGATCGTAACGTGCCGCCTTGGCGCGCGGCTTGGTCGCCATTTCGATGCGACCGCGTTCGTTTGCAGCCAGAATGTCTTCGTCAGTCAGTTCGACCATGGATTTCGACCCATCTCATCAGCAGCATCGCCTGATTCTGCGCGACGGCGGCGATGGCACGTCGCTGCATCGCACCGCTCAGCCCTTCGGCATATATCATGCGCGGAACGCCTCCGTCGCCTCCGATTTCGATCTTAGCTTCGCCGTCTCCGAATACATGGACGTGAGGCGGTGCGTGATCGTCGATGAAGATCATGAACCGCAGGCCATGCAGCCGGAATATTGTCGGCATTACGCCAAGGCGATATCGGGTGCGTCTTCGGCCTTCATGCCGATCACGTTGTAGCCTGCGTCGACATGGTGCGTTTCGCCGGTAACGCCGCTCGCGAGGTCGCTCAGCAGGTACAGCCCCGCACCACCGACATCGTCGATCGTGACGTTGCGCTTGAGCGGCGAATTATACTCATTCCACTTCAGGATCAGGCGGAAGTCGCCGATACCGCTGGCGGCGAGCGTCTTGATCGGGCCGGCCGAGATCGCGTTGACGCGGATATTGTCGCGACCCAGGTCTACCGCAAGATATTGCACGCTAGATTCCAGAGCAGCCTTCGCGACGCCCATCACGTTGTAATGCGGAATGACCTTCTCGGCGCCGTAATAGCTGAGCGTCAGCATCGCGCCGCCGCCGGTCATCATCTTGGCCGCGCGCTGCGCCACCGCGACGAACGAATACACCGAGATGTTCATCGTCATCAGGAAATTGTCGAGGCTAGTATCGACGAACCGCCCGCGCAGCTCGTTCTTGTCGGAAAAGCCGATCGCATGGACGACGAAGTCGATCGTCGGCCATTCCTCGGCCAGCTTGGCAAAGGTCGCGTCGAGCGCACCCATGTCGGAGACGTCGCAATCGAACAGCCGCGCGACGCCCAGTTGCTCGGCGAGCGGGCGGACGCGCTTCTCCATCGTCTCGCCCTGATAGCTGAACGCGATCTCCGCGCCCGCTTCGGACAGCTTCTTGGCGATCCCCCAGGCCAGCGACTTGTCGTTCGCCAAGCCCATGATCAGCCCACGCTTGCCCGCCATCAAACCGTTCACGCCGTCGTCGCCTCCACCTGCACATCTTCAGCAGGCTGCTCTAGCGTTGTTTCGGGTGGTTCCGCCAGTGCCGCGTTCAGATGCGCACCGAATACCAGCCCGAGCCCGATGACGTAGAAAAACAACAGCATGATGACGACGCCGGCCAAACTGCCATAGGTTAAGTCGTATCCGCCAAGCTTCGAAAGCACGACCGGCAGCAGCGCGGTCGCGCTTACCCACCATGCCGTCGTGAAGAGCGCGCCCGGCCATTTGCGGCATTTCGAATAGCGATAGCGCGACGGCGTCACCGAATAGAACAGCAGGTACAGCGCGCCGAACATCAGCAGCCCGGGGATGAGGCGCGACAGCCCGACCCAGCCGGCCGCGTCCTGCGCGAACGGCACCAGGCGATAGATGAACTGCTCGGCCGCGGTCAGGATGCCCTGGATCAGGAACGACAGCAGCGCGATGATCACCGAGCATACGATGACGAACGACGAACCCAGCCGCGACTTCCAGAACGGCGCGGTTGCCTTGAGGCCATAGGCACGGTGGAAGATGTCGCGGATCGTCTCGACGAAGCTGCCGACCGTCCACAGGCCGACCAGCGCGCCGAGCCACAGCAACGATCCGGTCCGCGCGGCCAGCACGTCGGCGATCGGCTTGCGCAACAGGTCGCCGACATTGGGCGGCAACACGTTCAGAAACGATTCGACCGCGCGCACCGTCTCGACGCTCTGCCCGAAGATCGAAAGGATCGCCGCCGCGACGATGAAAAACGGAAAAACCGTCATCAACGCGAGATAGGCGAGGTTCCCCGCATGAATAAACCCGTCGTTGAACACCCCGACTGCGGCACGCTTGACGATCTCGAACGCGTAGCTGCCCGGCCTGACCTTTGCCATGCCGCGATTGAGACGGGTGCGCGTCGAGCCGTGGTGGTGGGCGCGCGCTTCGGGCGTAAGGGTGTTGTCGTTCACGTGGGTTCAGACGCCCATCGCCCCCCGCGGGTTCCCCGCCTCGCGACCGTCCCAGGTTTCGACGAACGCGGTCAACGCTGCGTCGCTAGCCGGAATGTCGATCATCAACGTGACGAGCTGGTCGCCGCGCGTGCCGTTCTTCTTGTGGAAACCCTTGCCCTTGAGGCGCAGCGTTTTGCCCGAGGTCGTACCCTTGGGGATCGTCAGCATCACCGGTTTGTCGACAGTCGGCGCCTTGATCGAGCCGCCCAGCACAGCCTCGGCCAAGCTGATCGGCAGGTCGAGCCGCACGTCGTCGCCATCGCGCGTGAAGAACTTGTGAGGCTGGACCTCGATCGTCAGGATCGCGTCGCCCGCGCCGCCCGGACCCGGTTCGCCCTTGCCGCCAAGCTTCATCTGCGTGCCCGTCTCGACACCCGCCGGCAGTTTCAGATCGAGCGTCTTGCCGTCGGCAAGCGTCACGCGCTGTGGCTCCAGCGTCGCGGCTTCGACGAACGGCACTTGCAGGCGATAGGCGGCGTTTTCGCCCTTGGGCTGCGGGCGTCGGTTGAATCCGCCGGAGAACCCGCCGCCTCCGCCGCGCTGCGCCCCGCCGAACAGCCCTTCGAAGATATCGCTCATGTCGGGGCTGCCTGCGCCGCCCTCATAGCCCTCGCTCCGGAAGCCGCCGGGCTGGGGACGCCCGCCGCCGCCGCCGAACCCGAACGGCGCAGCCGGATTGCCGTCGCCGTCGATCTCACCGCGATCGAACCGCGCGCGCTTGTCCTTGTCGTTCAGCAGGTCATACGCGTTGGTGACCACGCTGAACCTCTCCGACGCCTTCGGATTATCCTTGTTGCGATCGGGGTGAAGCTCTTTCGCGAGCTTGCGATAGGCCTTCTTGATATCGGCTTCGGTCGCGTCGCGCGCTACACCCAGAGTCTTGTACGGATCGGCCACTTACGTCCCCATTCTTACTTGCGCGTCTATGTGGGGCGGTGCGCAGCGCAACGCAATTGCGTGCACTGCGTTTGGGGCGCTTCGTGTTCTAACCGGCAGTATAAGCCGGGATGACGGGACTGGGTTAGCGCAGCGTCTCATCCACCGGCGCGACGTCCACGCTGACATCCATGTTCTGCGCGCCCGATCCGAGCACCACGCCGTCGACCGGCGCGATCTCGGCGTAATCCCGCCCGACCGCCATTACGATATGGTCGCTCGCCATCCAGATCCCGTTGGTCGGATCGACCCCGACCCATCCCTTCACCGGTCCGCACCACAGCAGGACCCAGGCATGCGTTGCGTCGGCCCCGACCAGCCGCGGCTGCCCCTCTGGTGGGATCGTGCGGATGTAGCCTGAGGCATAGGCCGCGGGGAGACCGGCTGCGCGCAGCCCCGTGATCATGATCTGCGCGAAGTCCTGGCATACGCCCTTGCGCTGCAGGAATGCCTCGTGCGGCGGCGTGTCGACAAGGGTCGCGTCGGCGTCGAATTCGAACTCTTCCTGGATCCGTCGCGCGAGCGCGATCCCCGCCTCCAGCGCACCCCGCGACGGATCGAGATCGATCGCACAATAGTCAGCGATCGTCTGGTCGAGCGGGATGAGTGGCGAGGGGTAGATATAGTTCGCCGGGCTCGCCGCGGACAGGTCGGTGCTGGCTCGGGCCATCGCCGCGATCTCCGCCAGCGTCGGGTCGCTTGCGTCGGGCACCGGGATCAGCCGGTCCACCGTGATCCGCGACCGGCTTTCGATCGTCAGGTGACGGACCGGGCTGTCGACGACCAGCCGCGTGACGTTTGCCAGCCCGGCTTCGGCGCGCGCGACACTGGTACGCCCGGCGGGGTGAACCGACAGCGTATAAGTGTCGAGGTGCTGGCCCGGCCAGTCGATCGGTTTCAGCCGCAGGTTGCACCGCGCGAACTTGACGCTCGCACCGTAGTCGAACGTCGTGACGTGGCGGATATCGTAGATCATGCCGTCACCTTCACGCGAGCGTCAGCCCGCTGGTCCGCAAAGACTCGGCACCCTGCAAGAAATAGCGGCGTGCCAGCGCATCCGACACCGCGCCCAGCCGCCGCTCTATATCCCCCAGCGTCTCCGCATCCAGCTCCGCCGCCGTCGCGGTCGCAACGATCGCCTGCAACGCGGTCGCCTGCGCCTGTTGCGGTTCGGCCATCTCGTCGTCGCTGAGCACGGGTAATTCCGCGAGCCGCTGCGCGATCCGTTCCGCCGAGAATGCGAGCGACCTCGGATTGCCCGGATCGAGCGCGACCAGGTCCATCACCGGCACGCGCGCGATCCCGGTGGGATAACGCTGGCGATAGCTGATCTGGCTGTCCGCAAGATCGAGCAGCACCGACAGGTCGTCGGGCGACGCGCCCGGCATCCCGAACAACCGGATCGCCCGTGCCATCGCCATCGCGCGCTCGATCCTGCGGCCCAGATCATGGAACCGCCACGACGCGGTCCGCCCCATATGCTCGGCCGACAGCCCGGCGATCGCGGCATAGCGCCGTTGGAGCGAGCCCGCCCGTTCGAGCATGCCACGGTGGGTGGGGAAGGGGGCCTCCAGCAATCGCACCATATCCGCCGACAGCCGGTCGCGCGATCCCTCGCCGATCGCGCGCGCATGGCGGTTGAGCGTCAGGATCGATTGCCACTGCTCGTCCTCCATCGCGGTCCGGGCGAGCGCGGTCAGGTCGGCACGGCGCAAGCTGGGCGGATGCGGCGCGCTGCCCGCACCGACGATCAGCCCGACCAGCTTGCCGACCGTGACGGGCGACAGCACCGCGCCGCCATCGACGTCGATCGAGTTGCCCAGCATCACGCGGATCGCACCGAGCAACGCCTCGCCGCGCTCCAGATAGCGGCCAAGCCAGTAGAAATTGTCCGCCACCCGGCTCGGCAACGTCCCCGGATTGCGCCGCACCTGGAGCGAGTCCGCGGCAGTCAGCAGCGAGACGGGCGCGACCGGCTCGGCGCCGTAGACGCAGACGTCGGCGGACCAGATGCCCTCGCCCATCACCGCCGCGCGCGCGTCGGGATGCTCGCCGATCCGGGCGAACCCGCCGGGGAGGACGGTCCATTCGCCGTCGCCGCCGCGCGCCGCGAAGACGCGCAAAGTGAAGGGCCGGGGGACGAGCGCATCGCCGACGACGACCGGCATGGTCGAAAGCCGGACGATCTCCTGCCCGACATAATCCTGCGGCCGGCGCGCCATGTCGGCGAGCAGCGTCGCCCGCGCCTCCCCGGTGATGTCGGCGCCCGCGGTCGAACCGCTCGTCATGCCGAGCGGTTGCGCGTGGAACGCCGGGCCGATCATCAGCCGGTCGAAATCGCGCTCGACATGCGTCCGTGCGCCTTCCTGTCCACACCACCACGTCGCGATGTTGGGGAGCAGCAGCTCTTCGCCCAGCAGCGACCGTGCAAGCTGCGGCAGGAACGCCGAGAACGCCGGCGCCTCCAGCACCGCCGAGCCCGGCGCGTTCGAGATCACAACGTTGCCCGCCGCATAGGCGTCGATCAGCCCCGGCACGCCGATCTGCGAATGCGTATCGAACGCCAGTGGATCGAGCAGCCGCGGGTCGAGCCGGCGCCACAGCGCATCGATCCGCTTGAGGCCGCCGATGGTGCGGACGTAGACCTTGTCCTCGAGCGCGGCGAGATCGGCGCCCTCGACCAGCAACAGCCCCAGATAGCGCGCCAGATGCGCCTGTTCGGGATAGCTCGGGTTGAACCGCCCGGGCGTCAGCAGACCGATCCGCGGGTCGGTCCGCTTGCACAGCGCGGCGATCCCCGCGCGGAAGGCGGCGAAGAACGGCGCGTGCCGCTGGACGTTCAGCCGTGCCTGCAGCCCACCGAGCGTGCGGCTGACGGCGAGACGGTTCTCCAGCGCATAGCCGGCGCCAGCGGGTGCGCGCAGCTGATCGGCCAGCACGCGCCATTCACCGGTCGGGCCGCGCCCAAGGTCGATCGCGACGAAATCGAGGTGCCGGCCACCGGGCGGGTCGAGCCCGACCATCGGCCGCAGGAAGAACGGGCTGCCGGTGACGAGCGCGGCGGGGATGTGACCGTCGGCGACGAGTTTGCCCTCGCCGTACAGGTCGGCGATCACCCTCTCCATCAACGTTGCGCGCTGGACGACACCGCGCGCGATCCCCGCCCATTCGTCGGCTTCGATCAGCAGCGGGACGGGCGAGACGGGCCAGGGGCGTTCTTCGGTTTCGTCGGGAATGCGGAAACCGGTACCGATGTCGACGGCGTGGCGCTGGACCCGGTCACGCGCATAGCCCAGATTGTCGGACGCCACCGTCGCCAGCTCAGCGAACATCGCAGTCCAGGCCGGATCGGCATCGGGGCAAAGGACGTCGGCAGCAGTGCTGCGCGCGCAATAGTCCGCGATCCAGCGCTCGGCATGGATCATTGCGTCGAAAAGGGGCGCGGAGTGCGTCGCCGTGTCCATGCCTTGGTGCCCCGAATTAGAGGCGGCGGTGTTTCACCTTTCGGCGCGGCGGCGCAACAGAATTGTCGCAGCGTCGATCGTTCGCCACCGCCTTTCCGACCGTACCGCTTAAACTCTCGCAGCCCCTGCCCCGTCATATGTCCACCGGCACCCCACCCGTCATCCCGGCGAAAGCTGGGATATTCCGCTTGGCGGACCCGACGCCAGCCCCAGGAAGATCCCAGCTTTCGCTGGGATGACGGGTGGGGGTCGGGTGGCGGCAGGGACAGCAGGAACCGCGTCGCCCCCTCAAAGGTCCGGCAAAACCTGATCAGCCACACCCCACCCCTCAAGCGCCCGCGACCCAGCCCGCGCGATCAGCTCAGCCCCGTCGCGCACACCCCACCGCGCCGCCGTCTCGATATCGCGCAATTCGCTCCAGGAAACCGGCGCCGCCACCGGAGCCCCCGCCCGAGCCCGCGCCGAATACGGCATCACCGCGGTCGCGCCACGCTGGTTGCGGAGCCAGTCGATGAAGATCCGGCCCTTGCGCTTGGCCTTCGCCATCGTCGCGACGAAGCGCTCCGGCTCGGCACCCGCCATCGCCCGCGCGAACCGGTCGGCGAAATCCTTCACCGCCGGCCACTCCGCCTCCGGGGTCAGCGGCACGACAACGTGCACACCCTTGCCGCCCGACAGCATGGGGAAGCTGACCAGCCCAAGCTCGGTCAACTGGTTCTTCAGATGTTCGGCCGCCTTCTTCGTATCCTCGAAGTCGAGCCCCTCGTCGGGATCGAGGTCGAACACGAGGCGATCGGGTTTCTCCAGCGTCGCGTTCGAGGATCCCCAGCCGTGGAACTCGATCGTCCCCATCTGCACGCACGCAACCAGTCCATCCGCGTCGTCGACATACAGATAGTCTTCGGTCGAGCCGTCCTTCTCGCGGATCGGCACTTGGTGGACCGCGTCGCCGAAGCTGCCGGCGTCATGTTTCTGGAAGAAGCACGCGCGCGAGCGGCCTTGCGGGCAGCGGACGAGGCTGATCGGGCGGTTGCCCGCGAACGGGAGCATGATGCCCGACACGGCAACGTAATAGTCGGCGAGATCGCCCTTGGTGACGTCCGATTTGTCGAAGATCAGGCGGTCGCGACTGCTGACCTTGATGCTGGTTGCGGGGGCGGCGTCGGGCAACGGGGCGGGGGTCTCGGCCACCACGTCCTTGGCTGCCTTGTCCTCGCGCAGGCCGATGAAGCTCGAATGGCGAAGCACACCGTCGGGCGTGACCTCGGCGAAGGCGACCTCGGCGACCAGCTTCGGCGTCACCCACTTCGCGCCGCGGACGGCGGCTTTCGGCGCCTCGACGGTCGGCGTCTTGCGGTCGAGCGCGTCCAGCTTGTCGCGAATCTCGTCCATCAACGCCTGATCGAAGCCGGTGCCGACCTTGCCCGCGTACCGATACCCTTTGCCCTCCCGCACGCCAAGCAGCAGCGACTTGAACCCGCGTTTCTTGTCCGAGGGCAGCCAGCCGACGATCACGAACTCCTGCCGGTGCGTGCACTTGACCTTGAGCCACGCCTTGGTGCGCTTGCCGACATAGGGCGCGTCGGCGCGTTTCGAGACGATGCCTTCCAGGCCTTCGCGGCACATCGTCTCGAACAATTGCTCGCCCGCGCCGATGACGTGGTCGGAGTAGCGAAGGCGGTCGTCATCGTCGGGGATCAGGGGTTGCAGCCGCGCCTTGCGGTCGAGGTTGGAGAGGCCGGTCAAATCTTCGCCGTCGAGTTCGAGCAGGTCGAACGCGAACAGCGTCATGTCGGCGCCGTTGGAGATGGCGTCTTTCAACGTCGAGAAATCGGGATGGCCGTCCTTGAACGCGACGATTTCGCCGTCGATCAGCGCGGACTTCACCGGCAGCTTGGCGGCAGCAGCGGCGATCGCGGCGAACTTGTCCGTCCAGTCGAGGCCGGTGCGGGTGAAGACCTTCGCCGTGCCGTTCGCGACGGACACGAGCGCGCGGTAGCCGTCGTATTTGACCTCGTGGAGCCAGGCGGAGCCGGTCGGGACTGCGTCGACGAGGGTGCAGAGTTGCGGCTCGCGAAAACCGGTGACTGCGCCGTCATTCGTCCGAAACGTCTTCTTCTTCGTCACCCCAGCGGAAGCTGGGGCCTCGTGCGGCTCCTGTCCCGCGCCAGCCGCACGAGATCCCAGCTTTCGCTGGGATGACGGTTTGGGGGAGCGCGCCGGTTTCTTCCCCTCCTCGATCTCGACCATCGTCCGACCGGTCGAAACGCTGGTCAGCGCCTTCTCGACAAGCGTATCCGTGCCGCCCGCCGCCGAATCGTCGATCTTGCGCAATAGCCAGTTCTCGCGCTTTTCCTTCGCGCGCGGCTTGAGTCGAATGAGCAGCCATTCGCCCTTCATCCGCTCGCCCTCGAGGACGAAGTGGAGATGGCCCTTGTCGAGATCCTTCGCCGATTTGCCCTTGATCGGCGACCACGTGCCCCGGTCCCACAGCATCACCGTGCCGCCGCCATATTCGCCCGCCGGGATCGTGCCTTCGAAGGTGGCGTAGCTCAAGGGATGGTCCTCGGTCCGGACCGCGAGCCGTTTTTCGTTGGGGTCGAGGCTGGGGCCGCGCGTGACCGCCCAACTTTTGAGCACGCCGTCGATTTCGAGGCGGAAGTCCCAGTGGAGACGCGTGGCGTCGTGCTTCTGGACCATGAAGCTGTTGCCGTGATCGGGCGCTAGCGTGCCGGCGGGCTCGGCGGTCTTGGCGAAGTTCCGCTTGGAATTATAGAGGGCAAGGGGATCAAGGGTTTCAGCCATCGATCGAACCCCACACCGTCATCCCAGCGAAAGCTGGGATCTCATGGGGCAGACGCGCGCCTGCTAACCGGAATATCCCAGCTTTCGCTGGGATGACGGAGTTTGGGATTACGGCATCAAGCACGCTTCTTGGCCGGAGTTTTCGCCGGCGCGCGCTTGGCAGGCGCTTTCTTCTCCGCCGCCTTCTCCGGCTCCTTCGCGCCGCCCTTCTCCATCGACTTCTTCAACGCCGCCATCAGGTCGACCACGTTGGACCCCGTCTTCGCCCCCGTATCCTTGTCCTCGATGATCTTCTTCCCGTTTGCCTTGCGCTTGCGCTCGATGAGGTCCTTCAGCGCGTCGACATAGCGATCGTGGAATTCCTGCGGGTGGAAGTCGCCGCTACGCTTGGTGATCAGCGCCTCCGCCAGTTCGAGCAGTTCCTCGGCAGGCTTGTCGTCGGGGATGTCGCGGAAATACCCTTGCGCCTTGTGCACCTCATCGGCGTAGCGCAGCGTCTCCAGCACCATCCCGCGCCCGCACGGTTTCAGACTCACGACATATTCGCGCCCGCGCATCGCGAGCTGGCCGAGCCCGACCTTCTTCGTCCGCCTGAGCGCCTCGCGCAACACGATGAACGCTTCCTCGGCAAGGTCGTCGGCCGGCACGACGAAATATGGCTTCTCGTAATAGAGCACGTCGATCTCGCTCGCGTCGACGAATTGCGTGAGTTCCAAAGTCTTCTTCGACTCCAGCTTCACCGCATCGATCTCGTCCTGTTCGAGCAGGACATATTCGCCCTTCGAGATCTCATAGCCCTTCATGATCTCGTCCGCATCGACCGGGCCGACGCCGGTGACGACCTTGTCGTAATGGATCGGCTGGCCCGATGGCTCGTGGATCTGCTTGAACGACACCGCCGCACCGGATTTGGTGGCGGAGTAGATTTCAACCGGGATCGAGACCAGCGCCAGCCGTATCTGCCCCTGCCAATATGCGCGTGCTGCCACCGGATGGTCCTTCGTTGCGTGACCGATTCAATCCCCCGCGCGGCAACTCGTTCCCGCGCTTGGGTCTCGGCGCGCTGTTTCGCTCGGAGCGAAGTTTCGCTATGGCGCAGCCATGTCCGAAGACCCGATTGCCCTGTTCGATGCCTGGTACGCCGAGGCGCGGACCACAGAAATCAACGATTCGAACGCGGTAGCGCTTGCCACCGCGGATGCGGAGGGGCGACCGTCGGTCCGGATGGTGCTGTTGAAGGGGCATGGCCCCGACGGTTTCGTGATCTACACCAACCGCGAGAGCCGCAAGGCCGGCGATCTTGCGGTTAACAGGCACGCCGCCTTGCTCTTCCACTGGAAGTCGCTCCGCCGGCAAGTCCGCATCGAGGGCAGCGTCAGCCTGGTGAGCGACGCCGAATCGGACGCGTATTTCGCGTCGCGCGGTCGCGACTCCCAGCTTGGCGCCTGGGCCTCGGACCAGTCCCGCCCGCTCGACTCGCGCGAGACCTTCGAACGCCGCTTCGCCGAGATTCAGACACGGTTCGAGGGTGGCGACGTGCCGCGCCCGCCGCATTGGGGTGGCTACCGCATCACGCCCGACCGGATCGAACTGTGGCAGGACCGCGCGCACCGTCTCCACGAACGCCGCCTGTTCACGCGTGATAGCGGCGACTGGACCGAAGGCCTGCTGTTCCCATGACGCAGGACGAACGCCGCAAGATTATTCCTTTGGCGACACGCGCCGCCCTCGCCAGCGTCGCGATGGCGTGCTTTCTGCTGCTGCTGAAGAGCTTTGCGGCCTGGAGTACCGGGTCGATCGCGATGCTGGGCTCGCTCGCCGATACCGCGCTCGATCTACTCGCGTCGCTGGTCACGCTGTACGGCGTGCGCCTCGCGGCGACGCCTGCGGATCATGATCACCGGTTCGGCCACGGCAAGGCGGAGGCGCTCGCGGCGTTGTTCCAGGTCATGCTCATCACCGCATCGGCGGCCGGCATCGCCTGGCGCGCGATCCTTGCGTTCAACGATCCGCAGCCGACGACGGGCGCCGATTTCGGCATCGGCGTGTCGATCGTCGCGATCGTCGCGACGGTGTTCCTGCTCGCCTATCAGCGCCGCATCATCCGCCAGACGGGCTCGGTCGCGATCCGCGCCGACAATGTCCATTACCAGTCGGACGTGCTGCTCAATGGCTCGGTGATCGTCGCGCTCGTGCTCGATCAATATGTCGGGTGGAGCGGCGCGGATCCGATCTTCGGCATCGTCATCGCGCTGTGGCTCGCCTGGGGCGCGTTCCAGGCTTCGTCCAACGCGATCGACCAGCTGATGGACAAGGAATGGCCCGAGGACCTGCGCGCGCAGTTCCTAGACGTCGCCGCGCGCCAGCCCGGCATCCGCGGCATCCACGACTTCCGCACGCGCCGCTCGGGCAGCCACGAATTCGCGCAGTTCCACATGGAGGTCGCGCGCGACCTGACCGTAGCGGGCGCGCACGACATCGTCGAGGCGGTCGAGCGCAACCTGCGCACCGCCTTCCCCAAGGTCGAGGTGCTGATCCACCTCGATCCCGAGGGGCATGTCGATACGGACAATCCGCTGGTCGAGGCCGACGTCACCCCGCATTGGTTTGGCAAGCGGGTCTGACCCGCTCGGGGTTCGGCAAGCGCGTTTAAGGGCTGCAATCATGAGAATACCGTTCGCGCAGATCGACGCGTTTTCCGACACACCGTTCGGCGGCAACCAGGCCGCGGTGATGCCGCTTTCGGCATGGCTCGACGACGATGTTCTTCTGAACATCGCGCAGGAGAACAACCTGAGCGAAACCGCTTTCATCGTCGCGTCTGACGATGACGGCGTCGATTTCGACCTGCGCTGGTTCACGCCGGGCGCCGAGGTCGCGCTGTGCGGCCATGCGACGCTGGCGAGCGGACATTTCGTGCTGTCGTCGGATACTGCGCTCGACCGGGTGCGGTTCCGGACGCGGCAGGCGGGCATGCTCGAGGTCGCGCGTGCGGACACCGGCTATACGCTGGAACTGCCCGCCTGGGGGCCGAGCCCGAAGGCTATGCCGGAGATCGTCGCGGCGCTGAACATCGCCTCGCCCGTGGAGACGCTGTGGCACGAGAAGGGCTATGCGCTGGTGATCGTCGAGGACGAGGACATCGTCCGCGACCTGAAGCCTGATTTTGCCGCGCTGGCCGCGTTCCCGATCGTCGCGATCGTCGCCGCGCGGGGGAAGGCCACCGATATCGTCAGCCGGGTCTTCACGCCCTATTATGCGATCAACGAGGATCCGGTGACGGGCTCGGCGCATGCGGTGATGGTGCCGTACTGGGCGCCAACGTTGGGCGGGAGCTTTACGGCGTTCCAGGCCAGTGCGCGGGGAGGGAAGCTGACGTGCCGGCTTGACGGCGACCGGGTGATGCTGGGTGGTGCGTGCGTCACGACGATCGAGGGTACGTTCCTGCTGCCTTGAGCGGGAGCGGTTTGGCAAACCCCAGGCCACAATCCAGTCACCCGCCCTCGTCGGTCACCCCAGCGAAAGCTGGGGTCTCCCACGGGGCAGATGACGGGAGTCCCATGCTGATATCCCAGCTTTCGCTGGGATGACGGGGGAGGGTGACGAGAGAGGGCGAACGACGTGGCAAGCGGGCATCTAAGCCTCCAGGACAAACCTGGCAGCCCTACCGCTTCCGCCCCTTGGTCATCGGATCGGGCTTCTTCGGTTTCACCCAACCCGGCGGCGGGGTCATCCGCTGCTGGCTCGTACCCAAGCCCATCGCGCCCGGCCGTTGCCGTGTGAGCCCGGCGGTGTCCGCCACCTCGCCACCGCCACGCAACACGCTGATCTGATCGCGCAACCGCCCCGCGGTTTCGAAATCCATCGCCGCGGCGGCGGCTTCCATCTGGCGGCGGAGGTCTTCGATATCCATGCCGGCCTAACGCGTCAGGCTGCGACGAGTGCCGCTTCGTTGTCGGCGATCCAGCCACCGCCCAGCACGCGCTCGCCGGCATAGAGCACCGCGGCCTGCCCCGGCGCGACACCATATTCGGGCGTATCGAACACCACGCGGTCGCCGACCATACGGGCCGGGACGGGCTTGGCCATCGAGCGGACTTTGGCGGTGAGCGACCCGGCGAAGTCGCCGCCGAGCCAATTGATGTCGGTCATCCGTGCTGCCTCGACCGCGAGCGCACGCCGGGGGCCGACCACGACTCGCTTCGTCGCGGGTTCGACTCGGACGACGTAGAGCGGCTCGGGACTGCCGCCGATCTCGAGCCCACGCCGCTGGCCGACGGTGAAGTGGATCAGCCCGCGATGCTCGCCGAGCTTGGCGCCGCCGAGATCGACGATATCACCCGCCGTCTCCGCCGCCTCGGGCCGCAGTTTCTTCACCAGCCCGGCATAATCGCCGTCGGGCACGAAACAGATATCCTGGCTGTCCGGCTTGGCGGCGACACCCAGGCCGAGTTCCGCCGCGATCTCGCGCACCCGCGCCTTGGGCATGCCGCCGAGCGGGAAGCGCAGATAGTCGAGCTGAGCCTGCGTGGTCGCGAACAGGAAATAGCTCTGGTCGCGTGCCGGATCGGCCCCGCGGTGGAGTTCGGCACCCTGCGCACCCTCGACTCGCCGGACATAATGCCCGGTCGCGAGGCAATCCGCGCCGAGATCACGCGCAAGCTTCAGCAGGTCGGTGAACTTGGGACCCATGTTGCACTGGACGCAGGGGATCGGCGTGCGGCCAGCGAGATATTCGTCGGCGAATTTGTCGACGACCTGCTCGCGGAAGCTCGTCTCATGATCGAAGACGTAATGTGCGATGCCGAGTCGGTCGCATACCGCGCGGGCGTCGCGGATATCACGGCCGGCGCAGCACGAGCCCGCGCGGCCGACGGCCTCGCCATGGTCGTAGAGCTGCAACGTCACGCCGATCGTCTCGGCGCCGGTGGCGTGGGCGAGCGCGGCGACGACCGAACTGTCGACGCCCCCCGACATCGCCACGACGATGCGCTTTCCGGCCATATTGGGGCCGAGCTGAAAATCACTCTGTTCCATGTGGGTCACATAGGCGCGACGGCGGGACGTTGCAAAAAGATGCACCTGCCAGACGCGCGTTGATCTCGGTCAAGACGAGCCGAGCCAAAAACGCGACCAGTGATTAGAAAAATCTGCCGTCCTGACAGTTCACCGCGCGAAGTTTTACGGTCCCTTCACCCCCTCGCGCTAAACAGGGCTTCCCAGAGATTGTCGCGAGTATCCCGTTGGACCTGAGTTTCCCCCGTTTCGATCGCGATGCCGAGGTCACCGTTCTTCCGGGTGATCTCGCCGTCCTGATCGTCGGCATCGCGGCCCGTCAGGCCGCCAGTCCGACTGCGGCGGTACAGGCCAGCTTTGCGCGCAATAGCTTCGATCCCCGGCTGTTCGCGCCGCTCCACGGCGCGTTCAACGGCCCTATGGCAGCAGTGTTAACCCGGTGGAGGGATGAATGAAGATGCTGTTTACCGCGGCGTTTCAGCCGATCTTCAATTCCTGCGATTACAGGTCGCGTGTGCGTATCGAGACGGGGCGGCCCGCCCCGACCAGAGGTTTCAAATGATCGAGAACCAGAACATCCGTCCCGGCAAGGTCATCGGGCCGCTCGGCGAGCAGCTCACGCTGGATACGTTGCCGCCACCCAGCACCACGCGGTGGGTGGTGCGGCGGAAGGCCGAGGTGGTCGCTGCGGTAAACGGCGGATTGTTGAGCGTCGACGATGTCTGCGCGCGGTACGGACTGACGGTGGAGGAGTTCGCCGGGTGGCAGCGCGCGATCGACCGGTCGGGGATGCCGGGGCTGCGGGTGACGCGGATCCAGCACTATAAGTCGTTGTACGAGCGCCAACAAAAGTATTGAGGCTCAAAACTCAAAACGCGGGCGGAACAAAAATAACCGCTCGCACGTCTTTCCGCCATCGCCCGGATACGGGTTCAACGGAGGGAAAATATAATGGGTCTCATTCTTTGGCTGATCATCGGCGGCGTCATTGGCTGGATCGCTAGCATGATCATGCGCACCGACGCGCAGCAGGGCATTCTACTCAACGTCGTCGTCGGCATCGTCGGCGCGTTCATCGGTGGCCTGATCCTATCGGGTGGCTCGATCAACAACGCGCCGCTGACGCTGACGTCGTTCATCGTGTCGCTGCTGGGTGCGATCATCCTGCTCGCGATCGTGAACCTCGTGCGTCGCGGTAGCGTCCGCTAAACGTTCGCTATCGTCACGCGAAACGAAGGGCCGTCCGGGCAACCGGGCGGCCCTTTTTTCGTCAGTTCAACAAGAAGCGCACCGCGACCGTCACGGTGACGTCCTTCTCGCCCGGCGCGATCTGCGTGCTGTCCTTGGCCATCGATGCGCGGGCCATGAACATCGGCTGCGGCGAACCGCCCGCGTCCTGACCTGATTCGGCGATCGAGACGATCCGCGTCACGCGCAGTCCGGCGGCCTTCGCGTACAGTTCCGCGCGGCGCTTGGCCTGCGCGATCGCATCGGCCCGCGCCTCGTCGAGCGCGGCGTCGGGCTTGTCGATCGAAAGATTGGGCCCGTCGATCTGGTTCGCGCCCTCGGCAACCAGCGCGTCGAGGATCGTTCCCGACTTGGCGACGTCGCGGAAGCGGATCGAGACGGTGTTGGTCGCCTGGTATCCCGTAATCACCGGCGGCTGGTTGTCGGCATAGCGATATTGCGGCGCGAGCCCGACCGACGAAGTGGCGATGTCGCGCGGCGCGACGCCCGCCCGCTTCAACGCCGCGAGGACCTTGGCCATCCGCTGCGCATTGTCCGACAGCGCGGCGGCGGCAGTCGGGGATTGCGAGACGACGCCCGCGCGAATCGTCGCAAGGTCTGGCACGCGCGTGGTGCGGCCTTCCGCGGTCACGTCCAGGACGGTGCCGGCGGCCGGGACCATCGGCTCGACGGTGGTCGGCGCGGTCTGCGCAACGGCCGCTGCGCCGGGCAGTGCGGCAGCGGCGAATGCCGCCAGGAACGATGCGGTCTTCATGGATATCTCTCCCGTGTAACAGTATTCGTGCGTGTCGCCCGGATCGGTGCAACGCAAGCTGAACGGCATTGCGGATAGATCGAATTCGAAGCATGTCTTCGCCCGGTGCTCGTCGAAGGGCTTGAGCACAGTGACTTATTCAGATAACACAGCTTGCGAACGGCGAAGCGGGTCGAGACAAGACCGGTCGGAATTGGGATTGTGACGCGCATGAATTACGAGACGAAGATGGCCGGTCACCTTGGCGACGCCGACAGCGAAGAGCAGCTGGTGCTGCCCGATTATACCGCGCCGTCGCATCGCCGCCGCAACATCGTCATCGCGGTTCTGGTCGTGCTGGCGATCGTGGTGGCATTCTATGCATTGAAGTCGGGCAAGAAAGACGCGGCTGCCGCAGCGCCCGGAGTCGAGCAGGTGCCGACCGTCTCGGTCGTCGTGCCGGGCCGCAAAATCGTCGACCGGACGATTTCTGCCACGGGGACGATAGCGGCGCGTCGCGAAATGCCGGTCGGCGTCGCGGGCGAAGGCGGGATGATCACGCGCGTGCTGGTCGAGCCGGGTCAGTGGGTTGCCGCAGGGCAGGTGCTGGCCACCGTCGATCGCTCGGTCCAGACCGAGACCGCGGCATCGCTGGCGGCTTCGGTCAGTGTCGCGCGCTCCGACGAGATGATCGCACAGGCCGAACTCGACCGCGCCAGGCAGCTCGTCGATCGCGGCTTCATCTCGAAGGCCGATCTCCAGCGCAAGGCCGCGACCCGAGATGCCGCCGCCGCCCGCGTCAAAGTGGCGCAGGCGACGCTCGGCGAAGCGCGTGCGCGCAACGGCCGCCTCGATATCCGCGCGCCCGCAGCTGGGCTGGTCCTCACCCGCGGGGTCGAATCGGGTCAGATCGTCGGCGCAGGGACGGGCGTGCTGTTCCGCATGGCGGCAGCGGGCCAGATGGAGATGCGCGCGCAGTTGAGCGAAGCTGATCTTGCCGGCCTGCATGCCGGCGCCCGCGCGACGGTGGTGCCGGTCGGCACGACTCAGGGCTATCCGGGCCAGGTCTGGCAGGTCTCGCCGGTGATCGACCCGCAGAGCCGCCAAGGCATTGCGCGGATCGCGGTCAAATACGACCCCGCGTTGCGCCCGGGCGGTTTTGCCGCGGCGACGATCGTCGGCGGCGCGACCCAGGCGCCATTGCTTCCCGACTCTGCGCTGCAAAGCGACGAGAAGGGCAGTTTCGTGTATATCATTGGCCCGGACGACAAGGCGGCGCGCCGCGCGGTCAAGATCGGTCAGGTCTATGACGAGGGCGTGACGATCGTCGGCGGGCTTGATGGGTCCGAACGCGTGGTATTGTCCGCGGGCGGATTCCTCGCCCCCGGGCAGAAGGTGAAGCCGGTCACGAAGAAAGCGAGCTGAGCTCATGAACTTCCGCAACATCTCGGCCTGGGCGATCCGCAATCCGGTGCCGCCGATCGTGCTGTTCCTCGCGCTGACGCTCGCGGGGGTAGTCAGCTTCATGCGGATGGACGTGAACAACGACCCCGACATCGATTTCCCGATCGCGATCGTCGTCATCAACCAGCCTGGCGCGGCGCCGACCGAGCTCGAGACGCAGGTTACGCAGCGCGTCGAGGCGGCGGTGCGATCGATCCAGGGTATCGACGAGATCACCTCAACCGTCACCGAGGGAACGTCGCAGACCGTCGTCCAGCTCAGCATCGGCACGCCAATCGATCGCGCCGTCACGGACGTGCGCGATGCGATCGCTCAGATCCGCAGCGACCTGCCCGAGGGGATCCTCGAGCCGCAGGTGTTCCGCGCGAACACCACCGACAATGACCTGGCGAGCTACTCCGTCATCGCCAAGGACATGACGGTCGAACAGCTCAGCTGGTACATCGACAACAACGTCGCCAAGGAATTGCTGTCGGTACCCGGCATGGCCGCCGTCAACCGCAACGGCGGCGTCAGTCGCGAGATCCGCGTCATCCTCGATCCGCTCAAGCTGCAGAGCCAGGGCCTCACCGCGAGCCAGGTCAACGCGCAGCTTCGTCAGGTCAATCTGAACGCGGCCGGCGGTCGTGCCGAGATCGCCGGGTCCGAACAGTCGGTCCGCGTGCTCGGCAATGCCAAGGACGCGGTCGCGCTCGCCCAAACGCAGATCAACGTCGGCAATGGCCGCACCGTGCGACTCGCGGACATCGCGCAGGTCCGCGATCTCTACGCCGAGCAGCGCAGCCGGGCGGCGATCAATGGCCGCCAGACGATCAGCTTCGATTTCCAGCGCTCGAAGGGCTCGTCCGACGTCACCGTCTTCAACGAGGCGGTGAAGAAGCTCGCGGCGATGGAAAAGCGCAACCCGAACGTGCATTTCGTGCTGCGGTCGAACACTGTCAAATACACCGAAGACCAATATGAGAGCGCGATCCACGCGATGATCGAGGGCGCGGTGCTCGCGGTGATCGTGGTGTTCCTGTTCCTGCGCGACTGGCGCGCGACGGTGATATCGTCGCTCGCGATCCCGCTATCGGCAATCCCCGCCTTCTGGTTCATGGACCTGCTCGGGTTCAACCTGAACCAGATGACTCTGCTCGCGCTCAGTCTCGTCGCCGGCGTGCTGGTCGATGATGCGATCGTCGAGATCGAGAACATCGTCCGGCACATGCGGATGGGCAAGTCGGCCTATCAGGCGTCGATCGACGCCGCCGACGAGATCGGTCTCGCGGTGCTGGCGACGACGATGGCGATCGTCGCGGTGTTCCTGCCCGTCGGTCTGATGCCGGGCATCTCGGGGCAGTTCTTCAAGAATTTCGGCCTTACCGTCGTCGCCTCGGTCCTGATGAGCCTTGCGGTCGCACGGCTCGTGACGCCGATGCTCGCCGCCTATTTCCTGAAATCCGCGGGGCCCGCCGTGCACGGCGAAGGCGTGCTGATGGACGGGTACATGGCTACGCTTAAATGGACGCTGGAGACGGGCAAGGCCAAGGCTTCCGCCGCTCGCGGTGGTTTTCGCCGGGTTACCAGCAGGGTCTTCGACCACCGTTTCTGGGTGCTCGGGCTCGGTGTGTTCGCGTTCCTGCTGACGATCGTCATGTTCGGCGTGCTGCCGATGACGTTCCAGCCGGCGCAGGACAGCGACACCTCGATGGCGGTGATCGACATGGTGCCGGGCACGACGCTCGCACAAACCGAAGCCGTGGTAACGAAAGTCGCCGCGCTGATCGGGTCGCAGCCCGACGTGGAGTCGGTCTACGCGCGCAGCGGCGCCAACGGATCGGTCAACGCCGGCCGCGTCACCGCGACGCTCAAAGACGACCGCAAGATGAAGAGCCAGGATTTCGAGCGCAGCCTCGCGCCCCAGCTCGCGGCGATCCCCGATGCGCGCGTATCGTTCCGCTCGCAGAATGGCTGGGGCGGCAGCACGCGCGACATGAGCGTCACGCTCGGCGGCGACGATCCCAAGCTGCTCGACGAAACCGCCCAGAAGATCGTGACCGAGATGTCGCGCCTGCCGACGCTGGTCGCGCCGCGCGTCGCCGGCAATCTCCAGCGCCCTGAAATCGTCATCAAGCCGCGCTTCGATCTCGCTGCCAATTTGGGCGTGACGACCCAGGCGCTGTCCTCCGCGATCCGGATCGCGACGCTCGGCGACATCGATCAGAATTCGGCGCGCTTCTCACTGTCGGATCGCCAGATTCCGATCCGCGTCGCGCTCGATCAGGGCGCCCGCAGCGAGCTGTCCACGATCCAGAACCTGCCCGTGGCGACCGCGTCCGGCGGCTCGGTGCCGCTTAACCTCGTCGCGGAAATCACGCTTGGCTCCGGCCCGACCAAGATCGACCGCGTCAATCAACAGCGTCAGCTGACGATCGGGGCCGATCTCGCGCCGGGCATCGTTTCGGGCGTCGCGCAGAAACAAATCGACGCGCTGCCGACGATGATGAACCTGCCAACCGGCGTGAACAAGCTCGTGCTGGGCCAGTCGAAGTTCCAGGCGGAGATGATCAACAACTTCATCCTCGCGGTCATCGCGGGCACGTTCCTCGTGTTCGCGGTGCTGGTGCTTCTCTACCGCCGCGCGCTGCCGCCGTTCGTCAACATGGGCTCGCTGCTGCTGGCGCCGCTGGGCGGGCTGCTCGCGCTGTGGGCGACCGGCAATCCGGTGTCGATGCCGGTCTTCATCGGCATCCTCATGCTTCTGGGGATCGTTGCGAAGAACTCCATTCTCCTCATCGATTTCGCGCTCGAGGAGATGAGCAAGGGCGTCGATGTCTGGACTGCGGTGGTCGATGCCGGCCACAAGCGCGCCCAGCCGATCGTGATGACCACGGTCGCGATGGTCGCGGGCATGATCCCGACCGCGCTGTCGATCGGCGGCGACGGATCATGGCGCGCGCCGATGGGGATCGTCGTGATCGGTGGCCTCGTACTCTCCACCATCCTGACGCTGCTGATCGTCCCCGCCGCGTTCAGCCTCGCAGTCGGTATCGAGCGATATATCGGGCCGCGGCTCGGCCGGAGCCTGCTCACCTATCGTCCTGGCGACGACGGCAGCGACGTGATCGGGCTGGCGGGCCCGCATCCGTCGGGGCCACCCTTGTCCGGCCCGCATTCGCCTGGACCGCGGCTCGGCCCGGCGACCCCCAAGCTTGGCGACGGCACGCAGCCGGCCGAGTGATGCGCACGCCGCGTTCGTGCTGAGCAAGGTAGGGTCATCCGGTCTCGGAGAGGGGTTGAGCCTTTGCCCGGCGCGAACGTGGTTTGAGCACGCGAAAACAAGACGGGCCGGCAGCATCGAAGCGGTATTGGTGAAGCCGTGCGTGAACTATCCCCGCGTTGGGGGATTGTTTCGGGTATGACGTTTTTCACCCGTACGCGCCCGACCGGCGAAGCCCCGCCGGCGGCGCTCGTCCGCATGCGGATCGTCGCGGGCGGCCTGCTCGTGGCCATGGCTGCGACCTTCTTCATCAGTCGCGCGCTGGTCCCGGTACATCCTGCGTTTGCCTTCGTCCGCGCCTTTGCGGAGGCGGCGATGGTCGGCGGGCTGGCGGACTGGTTCGCGGTGACCGCGTTGTTCCGGCACCCGCTCGGTCTGCCGATTCCCCACACCGCGATCGTCCCGCGGAACAAGGATCGGATCGGCGACACGCTCGCGCAATTCCTCCGCGCCAACTTCCTGATCCCGGTCGTCATCGCGCGGCGCACCCGCCGGCTCGACGTCGCCGGTGCGATCGCGCGCTGGCTGACCGATCCGCCCGAGGGGGCGGGGGGCCGCTTCCGGCAGGGGGCATCGAAGCTGGTCGCACAGATTCTCGAGGGCCTCGATCCCGCGCGGCTCGGCGGGATGGTCAAGGCCGGGATCGGCGCGCGTCTTCGCGACACCGAAGTCTCGCCGATCCTCGGCCAGTTGCTGAAAGCCGCGATCGCGGAGCGCCGGCACGCGCCCTTGCTCGAAAGCGCGATCCGCTGGGCGGCCAAGACGCTCGCGGCGAACGACCACCTCGTCCGCGCGATGGTCCACGACAAGGCCGGTTCGATCCTGCGCTGGACCGGGCTCGACACGACGGTCGCGGACAAGCTGATTAGCGGCTTTGACAAACTGCTCGCCGAGATGGCGGAAGACCCCGAACATCCGCTTCGGCTGAAGGCGGAGGAGGGGCTCGATCGGCTCGCCTGGGACCTGCAATATGACCGCCGGATGCGCGAGCGGGTCGAGACGATGAAGAACGACCTGCTCGACAACCCGGCGATGCAGCGCTGGCTCGACGGGCTGTGGGAGCAGGCGCGGGCTGCGTTGCTGGCGATCGCGCGCGATCCCGAGCGCGCGATGGCGGGCAAGCTCGGCGACGTGCTGCGCCAGTTCGGCGAGACGTTGCAGCACGACCCCCGGATGTCGCGGACGATCAACCGCTTTGTACGCCGTGCCGCGGTCGGCGCGGCGGCAGATTATGGCGACGGGATCGTGAAGCTCGTGTCGGAAACCGTGCGCAGTTGGGACGCGGATACGATTACGAGCCGTCTGGAAAACGCTGTCGGACGCGACCTGCAGTATATTCGCGTGAACGGCACGATCGTCGGCGGTCTGGTCGGCTTGGTGATCCACACCGTCGATGTGCTGCTGTAACCTTTCGACTTAGAGCAGAGAGGAGGCCGATCTACCGCTCCCAATCCGGCGTCGGCCAGCCCTTTGCCTTCGCCAGCAGCCGCAACGGTCCGTGCGCATTCACGGCGAACGGCTCGTCAGCCCAGTCGAACGTCGGCGCGTCCGAGACGTGGTCCGAATAGAACCGCACGTGCGCATCCTCCCGCGCGATCCCCTCGCGTGCCATCCACGCCTCGATCATGCGAAGCTTGGCCGGGCCGTAACAGTTCTCACCGTCGATCCCGGCGAGCAGGACGCCGTCCTCGTCGCGTACGCTCTCGGTACCGATCACCGCGTCGAAGCGGAGCCGCTGCGCGATCGCCTCGACATAGAAGCGGTAGGATGCGGTCGCCATCACCAGCCGGTATCCAGCGGCACGGTCCGCCTCGATCTGAGTCCGCGCGCTGGCGAACACGCCGTCGCGCATCACCCGGTCGGCAAAGGCTTCGGCGCTGCGCCGCTCCTCGGCGGCCGACATCCGCTTGCCGAGCATCATCCGCTGCATCACGTATTTCAGCCGGCCCCGGCTGATCAGCCGACCGACATAGCCGAGCGCCGCGACGCCGGCGAAGGGCACCAGCGCCAAGCGCCACGGCGCGCCGCCGCGCCGGGCGGTGTGGAGCAGGAACGGCGTCCACGTCGGTGCATGCGTAATGGTCTTGTCCATGTCGTAGATGGCGAGGCGTACGGGAGAAGATTGGATCATGGCGTGACTTACGCCGCATTCGTCTTGCCGATCCAGTCACTTTGCCGCAATGGTGCGGCCGATGAGCGCCATGGCCGATTTCCAACAGGACGGTGCCGATACCGGCACGCTTCGGTTTACCGGCGACCTGTCGCTGGCGAAGATCGGGAATCTGCCCGATCGGCTCGAGGCGATCGGCTCGGCTTCGGTGAAGCATGTCGATCTCAGCGGTGTCGACCGGATCGATACGATAGGCGCCTGGATCGTCCACCGCTTCGCCGCGCGCAACGATGCGACGATCGATGGCCTCGATGTGGACGGGCAAATGCTGTTCGACCAGGTCGTCGCCTCCGATCAGCCGATCGCCGCCAAGCCCGTGAAGGTCAACGCGGCCAGTCGCGTGCTCGGCGAGATCGGCGACGCGGTCGTTCTGTCCGGCAAGACGATGCTTGGCTTGCTCGGGTTTCTCGGCGCCACGACGATCGCGTTCGCCAGCGTCATCCGTCACCCTAGTCGGTTCCGGTTCAATGCCGTGGTCCAGCGTTTCGAGGTCGTCGGCGTCGCCGCGCTCGGCATCGTCGGGTTGATGAGCTTCCTGATCGGCATGGTCATCGCCCAGCAGGGCGCTGTCCAGCTCCGCCAGTTCGGCGCGGAAGTGTTCACGATCAATCTCGTCGGGCGCCTGACCATCCGCGAACTCGGCCTGCTGATGACCGCGATCATGGTCGCCGGTCGCTCTGGCTCGGCGTTTGCGGCACAGCTCGGCACGATGAAGCTGACCGAAGAGATCGACGCGATGCGGACGATCGGCGTGTCGCCGATGGAGGCGCTGGTGTTGCCGCGCGTGCTCGCCGCGATCGTGATGATGCCGCTGCTCGGCTTCTACGCGTCGGTGATCGCGATCATCGGCGGCGGCCTTTTGTGCTGGATCCAGCTCGGTATCCCGCCGGTCACCTTCATTGCACGCATCCGCGAGGTCGTGCCAATCACTGACCTGTACATCTCGCTGATCAAGGCGCCGGTGTTCGGCGCGATCATCGCGATCGCGGGTTGTTTCCAGGGGATGCAGGTCGAATCGGACGCCGAACAGGTCGGTCTCCGCACCACCTCGGCGGTCGTCCAGGGCATTTTCCTGGTGATCGTGCTCGACGCGGTCTTCGCCGTATTCTTCACTTGGCTCGGCTGGGACTGATGGCCCGCAAGACAGACGATATCATCATCTCCGTGAAGGGGTTGAAGAACGCGTTCGGCGATTCCGTCGTGCACGACGGGCTGGATCTCGACGTGCGGCGCGGCGAGATTCTCGGCGTGGTCGGCGGGTCGGGTACCGGCAAGTCGGTGCTGATGCGGTCGATCATCGGCCTCCAAACGCCTGTCGCGGGCGAGGTCACCGTCTTTGGCGAGCCGAACATCGGGCGAGAAGAAACCGAGGCGACCGAGATCCGGAAGCGCTGGGGCGTGCTGTTCCAGGGCGGTGCGCTGTTCTCGACGCTGACGGTGGCCGAAAATGTCGAAGTGCCGTTGCGCGAGTTCTATCCGGACCTGTCGCCGACGCTGCTCGCGGAGATCGCGTCGTACAAGGTCGTGATGACCGGCCTTCCGGCCGACGCGGCGAACAAGTTTCCCGCCGAACTGTCGGGCGGCATGAAGAAGCGGGCTGGTCTGGCGCGTGCCTTGGCGCTCGATCCCGAATTGCTGTTCCTCGACGAGCCGACCGCGGGTCTTGACCCGATCGGGGCCGCGGCGTTCGATGGTCTGATCCAGTCGTTGCAGAAGACGCTGGGGCTGACGGTGTTCCTGATCACGCACGATCTGGATACATTGTATGCGATCTGCGACCGGGTTGCCGTGCTTGCCGACAAGAAGGTGATCGCGGTCGGCACCATCGACGAGTTGATCGCGCTTGATCACCCGTGGATCGAGGAATATTTCAAGGGGCCACGCGGCCGTGCCGCGGTCGCGACGCAGGATGCGCACGCGCACGCCGACGATCAAGCGGCCCAACATCCTACCGAAGTCCAGTCCAAGCGGTCCGCGTCGGACGACGCCGACGCGACATACGCCGAGAAAGAAGCAAGGACGCGCTGATGGAAACCCGTTCGAACCATGTCCTAGTAGGCGCCGTCGTGCTGATCCTGCTGGCGCTTCTCGCGCTGTTCACCGTGTGGATCGCGCGTCTCGGTGGCACCGAGGAGAAGGAATACGACATCTTCTTCCGTCAGTCGGTTGATGGGCTCGCGCGCGGATCCGCCGTAGTGTTCTCCGGCGTGCCGTCGGGCCAGGTGAAGACGATTTCGCTGTGGAAGAACGATCCGCAGTTCGTCCGAGTCCGGATCAGCGTCAACGAGGAGACGCCGGTCCTGCAGGGCACGACCGCGTCGATCTCGGGCGTCGGCTTTACTGGCGTCAGCCAGATCTCGCTCGACGGCGCGCGCAAGGGTGCACCGGCGATCGGTTGCCCCGAGACCAGGACGCCGACCGAGTGCCCCTACGGCGTGCCGGTGATCCCGACCAAGCTGGGTGGCCTCGGCGCAATCCTCAACTCGGCGCCGCAGTTGCTCGAGCGGCTGTCGACGTTGACCGAGCGGCTTACCGGCTTGCTGACCGACAAGAACCAGGCATCGATCGCGGGTATCCTTGAGAATACCAATCGATTGACCGATGCTCTCGCGGATCGCGGTCCGGAGATCGCCGCGACGCTCGCGCAGACCCGGATTGCTATCCAGCAGGCTGGTGATGCGGCGCAGGAGTTCGGCGTGCTCGCCAAGACGACCAACGGCGTCCTGTCGGAGGACGTGAAGCCGGCGATGGCGAACCTGAACAAGGCGATCGTGTCGGCGCAGACGAGTGCCGAAACGCTCAACGCCGCGATCGGCGATGCGCGGCCGGGGTTGCAGGCATTCTCCAAGACGACGATTCCCGAGGCCAACCGTCTGGTTCGCGATCTGCGGACGACCGCCGCAGCGCTGTCGTCGGTCGCCGAGAAGGTCGACCAGCAGGGCGCAAGTTCGCTGATCGGGCAGCAGAAGCTCCCGGATTACAAGGGTAAGTGAGGCACGCCATGAAGACACCGCTCATCCTGATCGCGATGCTGCCGCTTGCCGGGTGCATCAGCTTCGGCGCGAAACCGCCTCCCACGCTGTTGACGCTGACGAGCGCATCGTCGGTGCCGGTCGGCCAGAACCAGGATTCTGCGGTCGCCAAGTCGATCACGATCCAGGTGCCGGTCGTGCCCCAGTCGCTCGCCACCGCGCGGGTGCCGGTGCAGGCGACGCCGACCACGATCGCGTATGTGACCGACGCGCAATGGGCCGAGCCTCCTGCACGGCTGTTTGCGCGGCTGGTGTCGGATACGGTCGCGGCACGGACTGGGCTGGTCGTGCTGTCGACGGCGCAATCGATCGGCGATCCGGGCGGTCTGCTCGGCGGCGAATTGCGGACGTTCGGACTGGACGCGACGACGCGCGAGGCCGTCGTGACGTTCGATGCGTCGCTGACGCGTGTGGGCAAGACGTCGGTCGAAAAGCATCGCTTCGAGGCTCGCGTGCCGGTCACGGCGATCGATGCGCCGTCGGCAGCGGCGGGGATCAACCAGGCGGCGAACCAGGTCGCGACGCAGGTGGCGGACTGGATCGGGCGCTGAGGTGAACGCGCTGCCGGGTTGAGCGTTGCCGCTTTCGACGAGGAGAGCAGCAATGCCACAGGGCGACAAGAGCGCGTACACCGACAAGCAGAAGCGCAAGGCCGAGCATATCGCGGACGGCTATCAAGACCGCGGCGTCCCCGAGGCGCGGGCCTGGGCTAGCGTCAACAAGGATTCGGGCGGTGGCAACAAGTCCGGCTCCGGACGCGGCAAGCCTGATACGCACGGGTCTTCACACAAGGGCGGCGAACACGCGGCGGCACGGAGCGATGCCGCCAAGTCTGCGGCTGCAAAGAAGGGCTGGGAAACCCGGCGGAAGAACGCTTCGGGGTGAGATCTCTCTCCGCCGGTCAGCGCGCGAGCGTCGCCTGTGCCTCGGCGAGATGCAGGCGTTCGACCATCTGACCGTCGAGGCGAATAGCGCCCTTGTCCGCATTATCGGGTCGGTCGAACGCCGCGATGATCGCGCGTGCCCAGGCCAAGTCTTCTTCGGTTGGGCCGAATGCGGCATTGGCTGTGTCGATCTGCGACGGGTGGATCAGCGTCTTTCCGTCGAACCCGAGCATTGCCCCCTGTGCGCACTCGCCCGCGAATCGAGGTGCGTCGTCGAGCGCGTTGCAGACGCCGTCGAGCGCAACCATCCCCGCGGCGCGGGCTGCCATCACGGTCGCGGTGAGTGCCGATAGCAACGGCATGCGGTCCGTACCAAGGCGGCAGCGCATTTCCTTGGCAAGGTCGTTGGTCCCGACGACCAATGCGGTGAGGCGCGTTTGCGCGGCCGCTGCGGACAAGGCTGGAAGCGCCAGGATCGCGGCGCAGGTCTCAATCATCGCCCAGATCGGCGGCCCGTCATCGCCGAGCGAGGCGCGGATGGCCCTCAGGTCGTCGGTCGACGATAATTTGGGGACGAGGATCGCGGCGACGCTCGTTCCGCGAACCGCGGCGATATCGTCGGCATACCAGGGCGTGTCGCGGCCGTTGACCCGCACGACCAGTTCGCGCGTCCCGAAACCCCCGTCACGAATGGTCTCGACGACCCGGTCCCGTGCTGCTGCCTTCTCGTCGGGGGCAACGGCGTCTTCGAGATCGAGGATGACCACATCGCAGTCGAGCGTCCGCGCCTTGGCGATCGCCCGCGCGTTGGACGCGGGCATGTAGAGCGCGCTGCGGCGGCGAGGGATCGTCACGGTCTGCAAGTCAGGGATCAGGTCACGACGTCGGGCGCGGTGCGCCCGGTGTGCTGGGCGATCCCCGCGATCGACTCCGCCGCTGCGACGATGCTCGCCAGCATCTCGCCAGTGTCTCGGTCGAGGTCGCCACCGACGGGTTCGTAGCGTTCGAGATACACGCGAAGCGTCGCGCCTGTGGTGCCGGTGCCCGAAAGGCGGAACACCACGCGGCTGCCGCCTGCGAACAGGATGCGGACGCCCTGATTGCGGCTGATCGAACCGTCGGTCGGGTCGGTATAGGCGAACTCGTCCGCGGTCTCGACGGTCAGGTCGCCGAACTGCTGGCCGGGCAGCGTGGCGAGGCTGGCGCGCAATTCTGCCATCAGCGCATCGGCCCGGGGCGTCTCGACACCCTCGTAATCGTGGCGCGCGTAATAGTTGCGGCCGAACTTCGCCCAGTGATCGCGGGCGATCGCATCGACGCTCTCGCCGCGGACCGCGAGGATGTTCAGCCAGAGAAGCACTGCCCAAAGGCCGTCCTTCTCGCGGACATGGTCGGATCCGGTGCCGGCACTTTCCTCACCGCAGATCGTCGCCATGCCGGCGTCGAGCAGGTTGCCGAAGAACTTCCACCCGGTCGGGGTCTCGTAGGCGGGTATGCCCAGCGCTTCGGCGACGCGGTCGGCGGCGGCACTGGTCGGCATCGAGCGGGCGATTCCCTTCAGGCCGCCGGCATAGCCCGGCGCAAGGTGGGCGTTGGCCGCAAGCATCGCGAGGCTGTCGGAGGGGGTGACGAAGCGGTGCTTGCCGATAATCAGGTTGCGGTCGCCGTCGCCGTCCGACGCCGCGCCGAAATCGGGCGCGTCGGGGGCCATCATCGTCTCGTACAAGGCGTGCGCGTGGACGAGGTTGGGATCGGGGTGGTGACCGCCGAAATCGGGGAGGGGCTCGCCGTTCCGGACAGTGCCGGCCGTGAAGCCGAGGCGGCGTTCGAGGATCTCGGTGGCGTACGGCCCGGTGACCGCGCTCATCGCGTCGAACGCCATCGTCAGTTTGGCTTCCCGGATCGCGTCGAAATCGAACAGCGTCTCCATCAACGCCGCGTAATCCTCGACCGGGTCGACCACCTCGACGGGCATGGCGCCGACCATGACTTCGCCATCGCTGTCGAGATCGATGTCGTCCGCATCGACGGTAAGCCAGCGGTCGATCTCGAGCGTCCGTGCGTTGATCGCGTCGGTTACGCTCTCGGGCGCGGGACCACCGTTGGCGATGTTGTACTTGATCCCGAAATCCTCGTCGGGACCGCCGGGATTGTGGCTGGCGGACAGGACGAGTCCGCCAATCGCGCCACGCTTGCGGATCATGTGGCTCGCGGCCGGCGTCGACAGCATCCCGCCGCGGCCGACGATCACGCGCCCGAAGCCGTTTGCCGCCGCCATCCGGATCGCGACCTGGATCACTTCGCGATTGAGGAAACGCCCGTCGCCACCGATAACCAACGTCGCGCCAGCCTTGTCGGCGACGACGTCGAACACGCTCTGGACGAAATTCTCGGCGTAGTTCGCCTGCTGGAAGATCTTCACCTTCTTGCGCAGGCCCGACGTACCGGGCTTCTGGTCGGTATAGGGCGTGGTCGGTATCGTGCGGATCATGCGGGCTCCAGGAGCTTTGCGTAAAGGTCGGCGTAGCGGCGGCCGCTCTCGTCCCACGAGAAGTCCGCGCGCATCGCGTTGCGCTGCAACATGCCCCAGCGATCGGGACGTGCATAGAGGGCCATCGTGCGACGCAGCGCGTGGCTAAGGGCTTCCGGCGTGACGCCGTCGTGTTGGATGCCGGTAGCGACCCCCGCCGCGATCGCCGCCTCGTTGGCATCGATCACGGTGTCGGCCAGCCCTCCGGTGCGCGCGACGACCGGAATGCAGCCATAAGCGAGTCCGTAAAGCTGGGTCAGGCCACAGGGTTCGAATCGCGAGGGGATCAGGATCGCGTCCGCGCCGCCCTGCAACAAATGCGAGACCGGTTCGTCATAGCCGATGCGGACGCCGATGCGGCCGGGGTGGCGTTCGGCGGCATCTAGAAACGCGCGTTCGAGTCCCGCGTCACCCGAACCGAGCAGAGCGAGCCGGCCGCCCAGCGCGACGAGTTCGTCGAGCGACGCGGCGAGCACGTCCATGCCCTTCTGCCCGGTCAGGCGGCTGATGACGGTAAAGATCGGGCCGTCTCCGGCATCGAGCGCGAACAGCGTCTCGATCGCACGCTTGTTGGTGCGGCGGCGGGCCAGAGTGCGGGCGGTGTAGCGGGCGGGGAGGGCCGCATCGGTCTCCGGGTTCCAGACGGCGGGGTCGATGCCGTTGACGATCCCCGTGACGCGGTTGGCGCGAGCGTTGACCAGGCCTTCGAGACCCATGCCGAATTCCGCGCGGCGAATTTCCGCGGCGTAGGTCGGGCTGACGGTGGTGATCGCGTCGGCGGCTTCGAGCCCGGCCTTGAGATAGCCGACGCCGCCATAATATTCGACGCCGTCGACTGCAAACGCAGCGTCGGGGAGCGCGAGTTCGGGGAAGATGTCGTAACCATAGCGGCCCTGGAACGCGATGTTGTGGATCGTCACCACGGTTCTGGCAGGGACGCCAGGGCCTGGGGCGTAGCGCAGATAGGCAGCCGCCATCGCGGCCTGCCAGTCATGTGCATGGAGAATGTCGAACGCGTAACCAGGGACGATGCCCGAAGCGAGATCGGCGGCGACGCGGCCGAACGCGGCGAAGCGGCGCCAGTTGTCGGACCAGTCCGCACCGGATGCGTCGCCATAGGGACCGCCGCCCCTGGCGAAAAGGGCGGGGGCGTCGAGGACCAGCAGCGGGTGGTCGCCGATCTTGGCCTTCAGAATGCGCGCTTCGACGCCGAGGAGGTCGGTGTAGCGGTGGATTACCTTTGCCCGCTTGGTGACCGCGGCGAGCGCCGGGTAGCCGGGCAGGAGGGTGGTGAGCGCGACGTTATGCGGGGCAAGCGCCCCGGGGAGCGCGCCGACCACGTCTGCGAGACCGCCGGTTTTGATGAGCAGATAGGCTTCGGAAGCAACGGAGAGGACTTGCATCAAATCCTCCCCGGCACGGGGAGGGGGACCATGCATGGCATGGTGGAGGGGGGCTTCCGCAGACGATATGCTCGCGATCGCAGGTGGCACGCTCGCGGTGCGCCCCCTCCACCCTTCGCCGATGGCGAACGGTCCCCCTCCCCGTGCCGGGGAGGATTTGCGTACCACGCCCTCACGATATCAGTGCATCGATCATGGCCTTGGTGACCAGCACGACACCGTTATCCGTACGGCGGAAGCGCTGGGCATCGAGTTCGGCATCCTCGCCCACGACAAGCCCATCGGGGATGACGACACCGCGATCGACCACGACCTTCGAAAGCCGTGCACCGCGTCCGATCTCGCAATGCGGCAGGATCACCGCCTGATCGAGCATGGAATAGCTATGCGCGCGCGTGCCGGTGAAGATCAGGCTGCGGTGGATCGACGATCCCGAGATGATGCAGTCGCCCGAAACCAGCGACGATACCGCCTCGCCGCGACGACCATCGTCGGCATGGACGAACTTGGCCGGCGGCGTGACCTCCGAATAGGTCCAGAGCGGCCAGCTCCGATCGTACAGATCGAGCTTGGGCACCGGATCCGTCAGGTCGACATTGGCCTCCCAATACGCATCGACCGTCCCGACGTCGCGCCAATAGGCCTCGACCTCGAGCCCGGAGCGCACGCAGCTGTCGGAGAAGCGATGCGCGACCGCCTTGCCGTGCTTGACGAGATACGGGATGATGTCCTTGCCGAAATCGCGCGCGGAGCCCGGAGTCTCTGCATCGCGCCGCAGTTCGTCGAACAGCAATTTGGTGTGGAAGACGTAGATCCCCATCGATGCCAGCGCGATGTCCGGATTGCCGGGAACGGCGGGCGGATCCGCAGGCTTCTCGACGAAGGCCGTGACGTTGTCGTGTTCGTCGACCGCCATCACACCGAACGCGACCGCCTCCATCCGTGGCACTTCGAGGCAGGCGATCGTGACGTCCGCGCCGGTCTCGCAATGCTGTTGCAGGATCAGCTCGTAATCCATCTTGTAGATGTGATCGCCGGCCAGGATGACCATGTATTCGGGCGCGTGGCTCTCGATGATGTCGATGTTCTGGTACACGGCATCGGCGGTGCCCTCATACCATTGGAACTCGCTGATCCGCTGCGACGCGGGCAGGATGTCGAAGCTCTCGTTGCGTTCGGAGCGCAAGAAATTCCAGCCGCTCTGCAAGTGGCGGATCAGCGAATGTGCCTTGTACTGCGTCGCGACGCCGATCCGGCGGATGCCCGAATTGATCGCGTTGGACAGCGCGAAATCGATGATCCGCGCCTTGCCGCCGAAATACACCGCGGGCTTCGCGCGCGTATCGGTCAACTCCATCAAACGGCTACCGCGGCCGCCTGCCAGCACATACGCCATTGCGTCGCGCGCGAGAGGCTGTCCTCGCCGTTCTACCATTTTCGCTCTCCAGTCTCTGTTATCAGGTCGTATCCATAACGTCCGGCAACCCCGATCTGGTTCCGATGCCTACCAAACCGCGTTACTCTTCAAACTCGAGCATGATCGTCGCAAGCGGGGGCAGCGTGACCCATGCCGCGCCGTCCGTCGCGACGACGCCGCCGAGATTGCCAAGGCCGCTGCCCCAATATTCATGTGCATCGCTGTTGATGATCTCGCACCAGCGGCCGTCGAGAGGCAACGGGATGCGGTATGGCGCGCGCGCGATCGGCGTCATGTTGGCAATGATCGCGACCGGCTTCTCGCCTGGCGCCTTGCGAAGCCAGGCGAAGACCGAATTGGCGGCGTCGTCTGCGATCAGCCATTCGAAGCCTTCGCCCTCGCAATCGCGCGCGTGCAACGCCGGTTTCTCGCGGTAGACCATGTTCAGATCGCGGACGAGGTTGCGGATGCCCTCGTGGCTGCGCGCATTGCGCAGGTCCCAATCGAGCGCGCGGCCTTCGGACCATTCGCGACGCTGCGCGAATTCTTGTCCCATGAAGAGCAGCTTCTTGCCCGGATAGCCCCACATGAACGCGTAATAGGCGCGCAAATTGGCGAATTGCTGCCAGTCGTCGCCCGGCATCTTGGTCAGCAGCGACCCCTTGCCGTGGACGACTTCGTCATGGCTGAGGGGCAGGACGAAATTCTCGCTGAACGCATAGACGAGCCCGAAATTGATCTCGCCGTGATGATGCTTCCGGTGCAGCGGATCGCGCGCCATGTACTGGAGCGTGTCGTGCATGAAGCCCATGTTCCACTTGAACCCGAAGCCCAGGCCGCCGCTCTTGCCGTCGTCGCCGACGGGCGCGGAGACGCCGGGCCAGGAGGTCGATTCCTCGGCGATCGTGAACACGCCGGGGTGCTGGCCATAGACCGCACGATTCATGTCGCGCAGGAACGCGACCGCTTCCCAATTCTCGCGGCCGCCGGCGTCGTTGGGGATCCACTCGCCCGCCTCGCGTGAATAATCGCGGTACAGCATGGACGCGACCGCATCCACGCGCAGGCCGTCGATGTGATAGCGTTCGGCCCAGAACAGCGCGTTGTTGACGAGGAACGACGACACCTCGTGCCGCCCGAAATTATAGATCGCGGTATTCCAGTCTGGGTGGAAGCCGAGCCGCGGGTCTTCATGCTCGTACAGCGCGGTGCCGTCGAACTTGGCGAGGCCGAACGCGTCGGTCGGGAAATGTGCGGGCACCCAGTCGAGCAGCACGCCGATTCCGGCCAGATGCGCGCCGTCGACGAACCGCGCAAAACCCTCGACATCGCCGAACCGCGCGGAAGGCGCGTAGAGCCCCGTGGTCTGATAGCCCCAGCTCGGATCATAGGGGTGTTCGCTGATCGGCATGAACTCGATGTGCGTGAAGCCCATCTCGACCACGTACGGGATCAGCCGCGCGGCGAGCGCGTCCCAGGTCAGGAACCAGTCATTCTCGTCGCGGTCCCATGATCCCGCATGCACCTCGTAGATGCTGATCGGTACGCGGCGCGGATCGACCGACCGCCAATGCTTGCGGTGATCGGTATCGGCCCAGTCATGCGCGAGCGTGCGCGTGATCGAGGCGGTGGCGGGCCGCAGTTCGCTGGCAAACGCGAACGGATCGGCCTTGAGCGGTTGTACCTGCCCGTCGGGTCCGACGATCTCGTATTTGTAGGCGCGATATTCGGCGATGTCGGGGATGAAGATTTCCCACACGCCGACGTCGCCGCGCTTGCGCATCGCATGGCGGCGCCCGTCCCAGTCGTTGAAGTCGCCGACCACCGACACACGCTGCGCGTTGGGGGCCCAGAGCGCGAAATGGACGCCGCGCGCGCCCTCATGCTCGATCAGGTGTGCGCCCATCTTGTCGTGCAGGCGCTGGTGATTGCCCTCGGCCATCAGCAGGTCGTCGAGCGGGCCGAGTACGGGGCCGAAGCTGTAGGGGTCGGTGACCCACCACGATGTGTCCCCACCCTCGGCATGATATTTCACCGGTTGCGGAGCGCCCTCGATCGGGCCTTCGAACAGGCCGCGGTCGTCGATGCGAGGCAGAGTGCCAAGAACGGTGCCGTCGAGCGCATGCGCCTCGGCCTTGTCGGCGCCCGGGAGCCAGACGCGCGCGAAAACGCCACCGGGGCCGTCATGCACGCCGAGCAGCGAGAAGGGGTCGGCGTGACGTCCCTCGAGCAGGGCAACGATGGCGCCTTCGGGTGGTTTCACATTACCGTCCATATATCATGCGCGTATTCGCGGATCGTGCGATCGGACGAGAACCAGCCGACGCGCGCGACATTGCGCACGGTGGAGGCGACCCAGGCATCGCGATCGTTCCAACGCGTGTCCACGGCACGCTGCGCGGTTGCATAACTGTCGAAATCAGCGGCCAGCATGAACCAGTCGCCCTCGTAAAGCCCGCCCATCAGGCCGGCATAGCGCTGGCGATCGTCTGGCGAGAACACGCCGGATGCAATCGCCGATACCGCCTGGCGCAGTTCGCTCGACGCATCGATCACCGCACGCGGATCATAGCCGTTCGCGCGCTTCGCCTCGACCTCGTCCGCCGTCATACCGAAGATGAAGATGTTGTCGTCGCCAACGCGGTCCTTGATCTCGATATTCGCGCCGTCGAGCGTGCCGATCGTCAGCGCGCCGTTCATCGCGAACTTCATGTTGCCAGTGCCCGACGCTTCGAGGCCGGCGGTCGAGATTTGCTCGCTGAGATCGGCGGCGGGGATGATCTTCTCGGCCAGCGACACATTATAATTGGGCAGGAACGCGACCTTCAGCAAGCCACCGACCGACGGGTCCGCGTTGATCCGCCGCGCCACGTCGTTCGCCAGTTTGATGACGAGTTTGGCGTTGTGATAGCTCGACGCCGCCTTGCCCGCGAACAGCTTCACGCGCGGCGTCCAGTCGCGTTCGGGATGGCTGCGGATCTGATCGTACAGCGCGACCGTCTCGATGATGTTGAGCAGCTGGCGCTTATACTCGTGGATCCGCTTGATCTGCACGTCGAACAGCGCGTCGGGATCGACGCGCAGCCCCATGCTGTCCTTGATATGATTTGCCAGTGTCACCTTGTTCGAACGCTTCACCGCCCAAAACCGCTCCCTGAACGCCGAATCTTCGGCAAAAACGTCGAGATCGATCAGCTTTTCGGCATCGTCGAGAAAGGCGTCACCGATCGCGTCGCGGATCAGCGTGGTGAGCCCCGGATTGCATTGCTGGAGCCAGCGGCGCGGCGTGATGCCGTTGGTCTTGTTGTTGATCCGCGTCGGATAAAGGCGATGGAGGTCGGCGAAGACCGTCTTCTTCATCAGCTGCGTGTGCAGTGCGGCGACGCCGTTGACGCTGTGCGATCCGGCAAAGGCAAGATTGGCCATCCGCACGCGCCGTTCGCCGCTCTCGTCGATCAGGCTAATCGCGGAGATCGCGCGGTCATCTATGCCTTCGACACCGCGCGCCTCGCGGAGCAGCCTGGCGTTGATCGCGTAGACGATCTGCATGTGGCGCGGCAGCAGGCGTTCGAACAGCGGCAGCGGCCAGCTCTCCAGCGCCTCGGGCAGCAGCGTGTGGTTGGTGTAGCCGAACGTCGCGCGCGTGATCTTCCACGCCTCGTCGAACCCGAACTCGTGATGATCGATCAGCAGGCGCATCAGCTCGGCGACCGACACAGCGGGATGCGTGTCGTTGAGCTGGATCGCAGCTTTGTCGGGCAACGTGCGGATATCGCCGAAATACTGGATGTGGCGGCGGACGATGTCCTGGATCGACGCCGACGAGAAGAAATACTCCTGTCGCAGCCGGAGTTCCTGCCCCGCCGCGGTCGAATCGTTCGGATAGAGCACGCGCGTCAGCGTCTCGGCGCGCATCTGGTCGGCCAGGGCGCCCGAGAAATCGCCCGCGTTGAACCGGTCGAGCTTGATCGGATCGAATGCCCTGGCGGTCCACAGGCGCAGCGTATTCACGTGCTTGCCGCGCCAGCCGACCACGGGGGTATCGACCGCCATCGCCTCGACCGCTTCGGACGGGCTCCAATGGATTTGCCCGCTGTCGCTCGCAGTGACTTCGCCACCAAAGCCGATGAAATACGCGCTTTCGCGGCGTTCGAACTCCCAGGGATTGCCATGCGCGAGCCAGTTCTCGGGCATTTCGACCTGCCAGCCATCGTCGATCCGCTGGCGGAACATGCCGTTCACATAGCGGATGCCATAGCCGTAAGCAGGCAAAGCAAGGCTCGCCATGCTCTCCATGAAGCAGGCCGCCAGACGCCCGAGCCCGCCATTGCCAAGCGCGGCGTCGGGTTCGATCTCCTCCAGCGCTGCGAGGTCGACGCCGTGCAGCGCAAGCGCGCGAGTCACTTCGCCGCTGCGTTGCAGGTTGGTCACCGCGTCGCGCAGCAACCGGCCAATCAGAAATTCGAGGCTGAGATAATAGACCCGCTTGGCGCCCGCGGCATGCGCCGCCTTGGTCGAAGCCATCCAGCGTTCGACGATATCGTTGCGCACCGTCAGAATCGTCGCCGCCAGCCAGTCGTGCGGCCGGGCGGCCTGTGCATCCTTGCCGATGCGGTGGACCAGCGTGTCGAGGATCGACTCAGCCAGCCGTTGAACGGAGGACTGGTCGGCGGATTGCTGGACGGCGATGTCTGAGGTCACGCGATTTCCGAAGTCGTTACGGTCGCCCTGATCCTAACCGACCGCGCGCGGTTGTCACGCGGACTTCCTGCCCATTCGCGGCGGAACTCGGCCGATTTACGTTCTGATTTTTCAGAAATCCATTACCGCGCTGGGGCGGTGGTGGACAGGGTAGGGTTCGAACCTACGTAGGAGAAACTCCGGCAGATTTACAGTCTGCTGCCTTTAACCACTCGGCCACCTGTCCAGGCCGCTCTTGCGAACGTCGCCCTGAAGCGAGGCGGCTCAATGGCGAAGCGCGCCCGGCGTGTCAACGCAGCTTTTGCGAGTTTTGGTGGTTCGGTGTTGCCGCGAAGGCCGAATGCCGACAAGGACGCGTGCATACACAGATACGATAGAGAGCGAATATGGCACGCAAGGGACACAGGCCGAGCAAGGCACCGGCAGGCCGCCCCCGCTTCTGGGGCAAGCACGCGGTGGGCGCGGCGCTCGCCAATCCGGAGCGCACGGTGCGGAAAATCCTCGGCACGCGTGAGGCGCTGGCCGGGTTCGACCTGCCCGCCGACGTGCCGGTCACTTTTGCCGAGGCGGCGGATCTCGCGCGCCTCGTACCGGGCGACGCACCGCACCAGGGCGTGGTGATCGAGGTCGAGCCGCTCGAGGATATGTGGCTCGCCGACCTGCTCGAGCACGGCAAGGACGACAACCGCCCGCTCGTGATCCTCGACGGCGTGACCGATCCGCATAACGTCGGGGCGATCATGCGCTCGGCCGCGGCGTTCGACGCGCTGGGGATCATCACGCCGGATCGTAATGCGCCGCCGGAGTCGGGCACGATCGCACGCGCCGCGTCGGGCGCGCTGGAGTCGGTGCCGTGGATCCGCGTCGTGAACCTCGCGCGCGCGTTGGAAGAGATTGCTGAGGCCGGCTTCTGGCGGATCGGGCTGACCGGCCATGCGACGCAGACGTTGTCGGAAGCGATGGGGACGCAGCGGGTCGCGATCGTGCTCGGCGCCGAGGGCGAGGGCATGCGCCAGAATACGGAACAGCATTGCGACGAACTCGCCAAGCTGCCGATCTCGGACAAGGTCGAGAGCCTGAACGTGTCGAACGCGGCGGCGATCGCACTGTACGCGATTACCACTAGGTAATCTGAACTCCCTCGCCCCTACGGGGAGAGGGAAGGGGCCCGCCGCACTTGCGGTGGGAAGGGAGAGGGGCGTGAGGCTCGGGTCGCTTCACCCAACGCCCCTCTCCCTTCCGGCGCAAGCGCGCCTCCCTCCCTCTCCCCGGAGGGGCGAGAGAAATTAGTCCTCGGCGGCGACGCGGACCTTCAAGCCATCCAGCGCTTCGGTCATCTCGATCTGGCACGACAGGCGCGAGAAATCGTCGCGGTCGCTGGTCGAATCGAGCAGGTCGTTCTCGTCCTCGCTCATCGGCTTGAGTTTGGCCGCAAACTCCGGGTCGACATGGATGTGGCAGGTGGCGCACGAGCAGCAGCCACCGCACAGCGCGAGGATCTCGTCGATCCCGGCGTCGCGGATGACTTCCATCACCGAAAGGCCGGATTCGCCCATGATCTCGCGTTCTTCCCCTTCGCGCGTCACGACGATAAGCTTGGGCATGCTGTCCTCCGAAAAATCTTCGCCGATCCATGCCGGTGCCGGCCCGTGCGATCAAGCGTCATGGGGCTGAGCGCCGAACAGCTCGCGACCGCGATGACCGCATTGTGCGCGATCGAGCCGGCCTTCGCGGTCGCGGTCGGCAATGCCGGCCACCCCGCGCCGCGGATCAGCGAGCGTGGTTTTGCGACGTTGCTGCGGACGATCGTGGGGCAGCAGGTCAGCGTCGCCTCGGCTCAGGCGGTGTGGACGAAGCTAGACGCGGTAGTCGGCGGCGCGGGCGATCCGGCGAAGATCGCAGCCGCCAGCGACGAGGTGCTGCGCAGCGCCGGATTGTCGCGGCAGAAGCTCGGCTATGCGCGCAGCCTGGCCGAGGAAGTGACGAGCGGGCGGCTCGATCTGACCAACCTGCCGGACGATGACGAGGAGGCGATCGCTGCGTTGGTGCGCGTGAAGGGAATCGGCCGCTGGTCGGCGGAAATCTACCTGCTGTTCGCGGAAGGTCGCACCGACATCTGGCCGGCGGGCGACCTGGCGATCCAGATCGAGATCGGGCGAATCCTGGGGCACGAGACGCGGCCGAGCGAGAAACTGACGCGCGAAGTCGCGGAAGCCTGGCGCCCGCACCGCGGTGCGGCGGCGATCTTCGCGTGGCACCATTACCAGGCGGACATGAAGGTGATCTGAGGGGGGCTTCCGCGCCCCGTCGTCGTCCCAGCGAAAGCTGGGATCGCCCCGATCGGGTCGCGACACCCGCCAACCGGGATACCCCAGCTTCCGCTGGGGTGACGGGGTTGGGGGTGATGCGTGGTTGTGGTCGTCACGGGATATGCGTGCGGGGAGAGCGGATGAACGCCTGACGCCTTGCTTGTGCTTGTTCCCGTGCGCCCCTTCCGGCAAAGCAACCCCCGATGTCAGCCCCTAATCGTCCCGTGTCCGACTTTGCCAACTCGCTTGCCGAGAGTCACCGTACCGTCGTCGTGCCCGAAGGCGCGTCGTTCTGGCGGCGGTTGTTCGCGTTCGTCGGGCCCGGCTATCTCGTCGCGGTCGGCTATATGGACCCCGGCAACTGGGCGACCGACATCGCCGGCGGCTCCGCGTTCGGCTACACGCTGCTGTCGGTCGTGCTGCTGTCGAACCTGATGGCGATGGTGCTGCAGGCGCTGTCCGCCCGGCTCGGGATCGTCGCGGGGCTCGACCTGGCCCAGGCCTGCCGCGCGCACTATTCGAAGCCCGTTTCGGTGGTGCTCTGGTTCCTCTGCGAGATCGCGATCATCGCCTGCGACCTTGCCGAAGTGCTCGGCACCGCGATCGCGCTGAAACTCCTGTTTGGACTGCCGTTGGTCTACGGCGTCGTTCTCACCGCGCTCGACGTGTTCCTGATCCTCGCGCTGCAGCGCTTCGGGTTCCGCAAGCTCGAAGCGTTCGTCGTCGCGCTGCTGGTGATCATCGCCGGCTGCTTCATCTTCGAGCTGTTCCTCGCGAAGCCCGAATGGGCCGGCGTGCTCGGGGGGCTGGTGCCGACGACCGAGATCGTGACCAACCCCGCGATGCTCTACATCGCGATCGGCATCCTCGGCGCGACCGTGATGCCGCACAATCTGTACCTCCATTCGTCGATCGTGCAGACGCGCGCGTTCGCCAGGGACGCGGCGGGCAAGCGCGACGCGATCACGATGGCGACGATCGACGGCACCGTGGCGCTGGGCCTCGCCTTCTTCATCAATGCCGCGATCCTGATCCTTGCCGCTGCGACCTTCCACGTCGCCGGACGCACCGATGTCGCCGAGATCGACCAGGCCTATCAGTTGCTCGCACCGATGCTCGGGATGGGCGCGGCCAGCGTTCTCTTCGCGGTCGCGCTGCTGGCGTCCGGGCAGAATTCGACGGTGACGGGGACGCTCGCGGGGCAGATCGTGATGGAGGGCTTTCTCCACCTGCGCATGCCGGTCTGGGCGCGGCGGTTGGTGACCCGGCTGCTCGCGATCGTGCCGGCGGTATTCGTGGTCGGTGCGGCCGGCGATGCGGGGGCGACGAAGCTGCTCGTGCTGAGCCAGGTCGTGCTCAGCCTGCAGCTGCCGTTCGCGGTCGTGCCGCTGGTCAAGTTCACGGGTGACCGCACGATCATGGGCGATCTCGTGAGTCCGACATGGCTGAAGTTTCTTGCCTGGGTGATCGCCGCGGTGATCATCGGCCTCAACGGCACACTGCTGTTCGGCATGCTCTGACGTCATCCATTGCCGACACGAAAACGGCGGCCGATCGCTCGGCCGCCGCATCGTCGTTCGCTAGCGTCGTTCGTTAGCGTAGTTCGACGTTCAACGGCACTTCACGTTGCCGCGATCGACCGACCGGCCGAGCAACGCACCACCGCCGGCACCCGCCAGCGTACCGAGCGTCCCGCCGCCGATCAGGTTGGCCAACACGCCGCCACCGAGCGCGCCGATCACAAGACCGGTCGTGCCATCGTTGCGCTTGCAATAGGCGCGTCTGTCCTTGCCCCGATAAATCCGGTCGTTGCGGCTCAGGCGGCGCTCGCGGTAATTGCCGTTCTGATAGCTGCGCGAAGGATCCCAGTTGCGGTCATTGTCGCCGCGCCAGTTGCGATCGGCGCGCTGGTTGTTGCCGCGACGGTCGTCGTGACGCTGCGCGGACGCTTCGACCGGGACCATGGCGGGCGCGACGACGGCGACCGACATCAGCGCGGCGATAAGATGCTTCTTCATGAATTCACTCCTGATCTATGTTCAGATAACCTCCGCCAGGCCTATAAAGTTCATTCCGGTGCACATGCCTCCATGCCGGCAGCCATGCTTGCACCGAGGCGCGCCGGTCGATAGCCATCGACGGATGAACGTCGAAGGCAGCTACCGCGACAACGGGTTCGCACACATCCAGGGATTGATGCCGGTCGAGGTGACCGATGCGTTCCTGCGTCGATTGAAGCAGGATCTCGGATTGGCGAGCGTCGATCTCAGCGCGGTGACGCAGCATCCCAATCTGCTCAAGCGCGCCGCGTTCGAAGTCTATGGTCGGCAATATCCGCCGATGCTGCAATTCCTCTGGGGCCTGACGCCGTTGATGAGCCAGCTTGCCGGGTGCGACCTGCTGCCGACCTACGATTATTTCCGGATCTATCGCGAGGGCGATGTCTGCATGGTCCATTCCGACCGCCAGGCCTGCGAGCATAGCCTGTCGCTGACGCTCGACTATAGCGACGGCATCCCCTGGGATCTCGAAGTCGGCACGCGGCGTACCGAGCCGAGTGCCCGCGTCGCCGACGATTTCGGCGACGAGCCGCATGCCGCGATCGCGATGGAGGTCGGTGACGCGGTTCTCTATCGCGGCGTACATCATCGTCACGGCCGGATGACGCCGAATCCCAATGGCTGGTCCGCGCACCTGTTCCTGCACTGGGTCGATCGCGACGGACCGTACCGCGATCAAGCGATGGAAGGCGAAACCAGCCGCGCGAAAGCCGATTTCCACTTCGTCTGAAGCGTTCGGTCAGACCTTGTCCGGGCTGGCCATCGAACAGTCGTGGTCGCCGCCGGTCTCGACCTGCAACGTGGCGTGGCCGATCCCGAACTTGTCGTGCAGCATCGTCCTGGCGTCGCTGAGGAAATGATCGCCGGGATGGCCACCCGGCATCACCAGATGCGCGGTCAGGACGGGTTCGGTGGTGCTCATCGGCCAGATGTGGAGATCGTGGATCTCGGTGACACCGAGCAGGCCACAGAGCGCCGTATCGACATCGTCGAACGCGATTCCGCGCGGCACCGCCGACAGCGCCATCTCGACCGTTTCGCGGAGCAGGCCCCAGGTCTGCCAGAAGATGAGGATCGCGATGACGATGCTGACCGCGGGATCGATCCAGGTTAGCCCCGTGCGCCAGATCACGAGGCCGGCGATCACGACGCCCGCCGACACGATCGCGTCGGCCGCCATGTGCAGATACGCGCCGCGGATGTTGACGTCGCCCTTGCGCCCGCGCGCGAACATCCAGGCGGTGACGGCGTTGACCGCGATGCCGATGCCGGCGACCATCGAGACGGTGAGGCCGGCGGTCGGGGCAGGGTCGGAGAAGCGCTGCGACGCCTCCAGCACGATCGCACCGAGCGCGACCATCAGCAGCAGCGCGTTGGTCAGCGCCGCGAGGATCGTCGAGCCCTTCAGCCCGTAGGTGAAGCGCTTGGTCGGCGCGGTGCGCGCGAGCATCGTCCCGCCCCAGGCGACGACGAGGCCGAGCACGTCGGACAAATTGTGCCCCGCGTCGGCCAGCAGGGCGACCGAATCGATCCGCAAGCCGACGATGGCTTCCACCGCAACGAAGACGATGTTGAGCCCGATGCCGATCGCGAACGCGCGGTCGAACGAGGCCGGCGCGTCGCTGTGGCCGTGTCCACTGCTATGACCGTGCGAGTGACCATGCGCGTGGTCGTGTCCGTGATGATGTACGCCCAACGCTCGGCACTCCGTCGATTTCCTTGCCGCCTAGCATCGACGTATCGTGTGATACTAGGACGCGGGGTGGTTCAACCGGTTCTATCTTTTCCGTCGCCCCGGCGGAGGCCGGGGCCCACGGTCCCGCAAACTCAATTCTCTCGGATGTGCGGAACAGTGGATGCCGGAACGAGCCCGGCATGACGAGGGGCGGCGTCACCCCTCGTTCGCGAGCGCTTTCAGCCGGTACAGCGCATCGAGCGCCTCGCGCGGGCTCATCGCGTCGATATCGAGCTTGGCCAGATCCTCGCGCAGCACGTCGCACGCAACCTCTTCGACTTGCGCGGCGGCCGCGAACAGCGGCAGGTCGTCCAATCCCGCCGCCAAGCCGCCGGTCTTCGCGCGCCCGGCCTCGAGTTTCGCCAGCACCGCCTTCGCGCGTGCCACCGTCACCGGCGACATGCCCGCAAGCCGCGCGACCGCGAGCCCGTAGCTGCGATCCGCCGGCCCGTCGGCGAGCTCGTGGAGCAGCACCAGCTCCCCCTTCCACTCGCGCGCGCGGACATGGTGCAGCGACAACGCCTCGCAGCGTTCGGCGAGGCGGGTCAGCTCGTGATAATGCGTCGCGAACAGGCAGCGGCAGCGATTATCCTCATGGATCGCCTCGACCACCGCCCAGGCGATCGCGAGGCCGTCATAGGTCGACGTCCCCCGCCCGACCTCGTCGAGGATCACGAAGCTGCGCGGCGTCGCCTGCGCGAGGATCGCCGCGGTCTCGACCATCTCGACCATGAACGTCGACCGGCCGCGCGCCAGGTTGTCCGACGCGCCGACGCGGCTGAAGAGGCGATCGACGAGACCGAGCGTCGCCTTCGTTGCGGGGACGTAGGAGCCCGCCTGTGCGAGCACCGCGATCAGCGCGTTCTGGCGCAGGAAGGTCGATTTACCGCCCATGTTCGGCCCCGTCACGAGCCAAAGCCGCGACGCCTCGGACAGGTTGCAGTCGTTGGCGACGAACCGGTCGCCCGATTTCGCGACCGCGGCCTCGACCACCGGATGGCGCCCGCCCTCTATCTCGAAACAGGAATGGTCGACCAGCGACGGCCGCGCCCACGCGCCTTCCGCCGCGCGCTCGGCGAGACCCGCCGCCACGTCGAGCCGGGCCAAGGCATCCGCCGTCGCGGCGATCGCCTCGCGCCCGGCCAAGGCTTGCGCGGTCAGGTCCTCGAGATGCGCCGATTCCGCCGCCAGCGCGTGCGCGCCGGATTGCGAAACCTTCGCCGCGACCTCGTGCAGCGCGGGGGTATTGAACCGCACGACACCGGCCAGCGTCTGGCGATGCGTGAAGCCGCTGTCGGGCTTCATCAGCGGGTCGGCGGCGCGCGCGGGCACCTCGACATGATAGCCGAGCACGCCGTTGTGGCGGATCTTCAGCGCGGTGACGCCGGTCGCGGCGCGGAACTCGGCCTCCAGCGCGGCGATCGCGCGCCGGCCGCCTGCGCCCGCATCGCGCAGATCGTCGAGCGCGGCGTCATAGCCCGCCGCGATGTACCCGCCATCCGACGCCTCGATCGGCGGCGACGGCACCAGCGCGCGCTTCAGCAGGTCGATCAGTGCGCCATGACCGCGCAACCGCGGCGCGATCTCCCGCAACAACACCGGCGGGTCGATGATCGAATCCATACGCTCGCCAAGGCTCCACGCGCCGTCGAGGCCGTCACGCAACTGCCCCAGATCGCGGGGGCCGCCGCGTCCCGCCGCCAGCCGCCCGAGCGCGCGGCCGATGTCGGGCAGCGCGCGCAACGTCGCGCGCAACCGCTCGCGCGCGGCCTGATCGTCGTGGAACAGCCGGACGAGGTCGAGCCGTGCGTCGATCGCCGCCTTGTCCATCAGCGGCGCGCCGAGGTCTGCGCCGAGCAGTCGCGCGCCGGCCCCCGTGACGGTCCGGTCGACCGCGTCGAGCAGGCTCCCTTTACGCTGGCCGCCGGTGGTGCAGGTGAGTTCGAGGCTCTCGCGCGTCGCTGCATCGATCGCCATCGTCTCCGCCGCGCGGCCGATCCGCGGGGGGCGCAGGAAGGGCATTTTGCCCTTGGCGTTATGCTCGAGATACGCGACCAGCCCGCCCGCCGCGGCGAGCCCCGCGCGCCCGAACTGCCCGAACCCGTCGAGCGTCGCGACGCCGTACAGCCGCTTCAGCCGTGCCTCGCCCGCGCCGCTGTCGAAATCGCCCTTTGGTCGCAGCGTGGTGGCGGCCTCCGCGAATTCGCTGGCCTCCGACGCCACCACTTCGGCCGCGCCGAGCCGCGCGAGTTCCGCGCCGACCGCGTCGCCCGCAACCTCGACGATCTCGAACCGGCCGGTCGACACGTCCGCCGCGGCAATAGCCACCGACCCGCCCGCCTCACCGATCGCCACGCACCAATTGTCCGAGCGCGCGTCGAGCAGCGCCTCCTCGGTCAACGTCCCCGCAGTCACTACGCGAACGATCGCGCGCGCGACGAGGGCCTTCGATCCGCCGCGCGCCTTCGCCTCCGCCGGGCTCTCGACCTGCTCGGCGATCGCGACGCGGTGGCCGGCCTTGATCAGCCGTTGCAGATAGACCGTCGCGGCATGCACCGGCACGCCGCACATCGGGATCGGCTTGCCCTCATGCTCGCCACGCGCTGTCAGCGCGATGTCGAGCACCCCCGCCGCGATCCGCGCATCGTCCATGAACAATTCGAAGAAATCGCCCATGCGGTAGAACAACAGGCAGTCGTCCGCCTCCGCCTTCAGGCCGAGATATTGCGTCATCATGGGGGTAGGGGCGGGATTGGCCATCGGCGCGATCTAGCGGGAGTTTGCAGGTTCGTCATCCGAAGGTGTTCTCCTGCGAACGCAGGAGTCCAGGATCAAGCAGCGCGGTCGTTCGGAACCCTGGGCTCCTGCGTTCGCAGGAGAACGTTGCCAGCTTGGACGAAGCGTCCGGGGTGACGAATGGAAATCCCCTGCGTAAGGATAGCGGCCAAAGAGAGAGGTCCCCGCCCATGTCCGACGAAACGCTGCAATTCTCCGAACGCGAAGCCTTGCTCTTCCATTCGGAAGGCCGGCCGGGAAAGATCGAGATCATCGCGTCGAAGCCGATGGCGACGCAGCGCGACCTGGCACTCGCTTATTCGCCCGGCGTCGCGGTGCCGGTGCAGGCGATCTACGACGATCCCGCCACCGTCTACGACTACACCGCCAAGGGAAACCTCGTCGCGGTGATCTCGAACGGCACCGCGATCCTCGGCATGGGCAATCTCGGCCCGCTCGCGTCGAAGCCGGTGATGGAAGGCAAGGCGGTACTCTTCAAGCGCTTCGCCGATGTCGACGCGATCGATATCGAGCTGAAGACCGAGGACGTGAACCGCTTCATCGACGCCGTCGAGCTGATGGAGCCGACCTTCGGCGGGATCAATCTCGAGGACATCAAGGCGCCCGAATGCTTCATCATCGAGCAGGCCTTGCGCGAGCGGATGAATATCCCGGTCTTCCATGACGACCAGCACGGCACCGCGATCATCACCGCGGCAGGGCTCATCAACGCCTGCCTGCTGACCGGGCGGAAACTCTCCGAGGTCAAGATCGTCGTCAACGGCGCGGGCGCGGCGGCGATCGCCTGCACCGAACTCGTGAAAGCAATGGGCGTGCGCGGCGACAACGTGATCCTGTGCGATCGCAAGGGCGTGATCTATCAAGGACGCGAGGGCGTCGACCAGTGGAAGTCGGCGCACGCCGCGATCACCGAGACGCGCACGCTGACCGAGGCGCTGGTCGGCGCCGACGTGTTCTTGGGGCTCTCGGCGGCGGGTTCGCTGACGCCCGAGATGGTCAAGGACATGGCCCCCGCGCCGATCATCTTCGCGATGGCCAACCCCGAGCCGGAGATCCGCCCCGAACTGGCGATGGCGGCGCGCCCCGACGCGATCGTCGCGACCGGCCGTTCGGATTATCCGAACCAGGTCAACAACGTGCTCGGCTTCCCGTTCATCTTCCGCGGCGCGCTCGACGTCCGCGCGACCGGGATCAACGACGCGATGAAGATCGCCGCCGCCAACGCGATCGCCGAGTTGGCGCGCGAACGCGTGCCGGAGGAAGTCGCGGCGGCCTACGGCGTCAGCCACAGCTTCGGCCCGGCCTACATCATCCCCGCGCCGTTCGATCCGCGGCTGATGGAAGTCGTCCCCGTCGCGGTCGCGAAAGCCGCGATGGCTTCTGGCGTCGCGACCAAGCCGATCCTCGATATCGAGGCGTATCGGCATTCGTTGAGAGCGCGCCTCAACCCGACCACCTCGGTCCTGTCGATGGCGTATGAGGGCGCACGGGCGCATCCCAAGCGCGTGATCTTCGCGGAGGGCGAGGAGGAAGTCGTGCTGCGCGCGGCTATCGCGTTCAAGGAGGGCGGCTATGGCACGCCGGTGCTGGTCGGTCGCGACGACGTGCCCGAGCGGTTGCGCGCGCTCGGCGTCACCGATCCCGAAAGCTTCGAACTGCACAACAGCCGCGTCTCGCCGCTCGTGCCGAAGATGGTCGACTTCCTCTATTCGCGGCTCCAGCGTCGCGGCTATCTGCGCCGCGATTGCGAGCGGATGGTCAACCAGGACCGCAACATCTTCGGCGCGCTGCTGCTCCAGCTCGGCGAAGGCGACGCGATGATCACCGGCATCACGCGCACCTATGGCGAGACGATGCGTCAGATCCGGCGCGTGATCGATCCGCTCGCGGGCAAGACGCCGTTCGGCATCCACCTGCTCGTCGGTCAGAGCCACACGGTGTTCATCGCCGACACCACGGTCAACGAACGCCCGACCGCCGAGCAACTGGCGGACTTCGCGGAGCAGACCGCGGCGGTCGCGCGTCGGATGGGGCATGAGCCGCGCGTCGCGTTCCTCAGCTACTCGAACTTCGGCAATCCGAAGGGCGAATGGCTCGACAATATCCGCGATGCGGTGACGGTGCTGGATGGCCGGCAGGTCGGGTTCGAATATGAGGGCGAGATGGCGCCCGATGTGGCGCTCAACCCGAAGCAGCTGGCGAACTACCCGTTCGCGCGGCTGTCGGGCCCGGCGAACGTGCTGATCATGCCGGGGCTGCAATCCGCGCACATTTCGGCGAAGCTGCTCCGCGAACTGGGCGGGGATTCGGTGATCGGACCGATGCTGATCGGCATGGAAAAGCCGGTGCAGGTCGCACCGATGACGAGCACCGCGAGCGAACTGGTGACGCTGGCGGTGCTCGCGGCGGGCGGTATCGCCCGCTAAATCTCCCTCGCCCCTACGGGGAGAGGGAAGGGGCCCGCGGCGCTTGCCGTGGGAAGGGAGAGGGGCGTGAGGCTAGCGACACTCGCCCCAACCGCCCCTCTCCCTTCCGTCGCAAGCGCTCCTCCCTCCCTCTCCCCGTAGGGGCGAGGGAATTAGCGGCTCAGGCGTCGATCGACGTTCCCAGCGAAGCGTGCACCAGCCCACCGTCGACCGTGATCGTCTCGCCGATCACATAATCCCCGGCGCGGCTCGCGAGGTAGATCGCGGCGCCGGCCATATCCTCGTCCACACCGACGCGTTTCGCCGGGATCCCTTCCGCGACCGCATCACCGTGATCCCGCGCCGCCTTGTTCATGTCGCTCGCAAACGCGCCCGGCGCGATCGACGTCACGTTGATCAAGTCCGTCACCAGCCGCGCCGCCATCCGTTTCGTCAGGTAGATCAGCGCCGATTTCGACGCGTGATAGCTGTACGTCTCCCACGGGTTCAGCCGCTGGCCGTCGATCGAGGTGATGTTGATGACCTTGGCCGGCTTCTCGCGCGATCCCGACGCCTTTAGCGCGGCATGCAGCGCCTGCGTCAGGAAGAAGGGCGACTTCACGTTCAGGTCCATGACCTTGTCCCAGCCGACCTCCGAAAATTCCTCGAACGGCACGCCCCACGCCGCGCCGGCATTGTTGACGAGGATATCGAGCTTCGATTCATGCTCGGCGAACTGCGCCGCCAGCGCCTTGCACCCCGCGACCGTCGAGACGTCCTGCGGCAGCGCGATGCAGTTCGGCCCCAGTTCCGCCGCGGTCTCCTCGCAGGCGGCGGCTTTCCGCGACGAGATATAGACCTTGGCCCCCTGCGCGATGAAGCCGGCGGCGATCATCTTGCCGATCCCGCGGCTGCCGCCGGTGATCAGTGCGACGCGGCCGTCGAGCCGGAACAGGGTGGTCGTATCCATTGCGCATCCTCCAGAAGTTTGGCCGCTAGGTATCCCCGTGCACCGTCCTCTGCAAACCCGTTATTCTAAATCCTCACTTCTCAAGGCAAAATGCCACGTACTGTTCCGGTTAAAGCTCGCCGCATAGAGGAGGATTCAGCCGCGCCGGCCAGTCGGGCGATTGTGATCGGGATGCGCTTCGGTAAGAATGCTTTACCCAACCGGGGCCGGTCCTTTCCGGCCGCCGGCCATACTCGGAGTTCACATGCGAATCCCCGTCCTGACTTCTGCCCTGGCCCTCGTTCTCGCCGCGCCGGCCGCCGCCCAGACCCCAATGGTCGCGCCGATCCTCACCACGCCCGACGCGCGCGACCCGCACAGCTATGCGCGGCCCGCCGAGGCGCGCGTCACGCACGTCGCGCTCGATCTTGCCGCCGATTTCGACACACATGTCATCCGCGGCATCGCGACGCTGAGCATCCTCGCGGCGCCGGGTGCGAAACAGGTCGTACTCGACGACAACGGGCTGAAGATCGTCACCATCACCGACGCGGCCGGCAAGCCGCTGCCCTATTCGGTCGGCGCGGTCGACAAGATCCACGGCGCGCCGCTGACCGTCACGCTGAACGGCGCGAAGACGATCCGCATCGCCTACGCCTCGTCGCCCGACGCGAAGGCGCTGCAATGGCTCACCCCCGCGCAGACCGCGGGCAAGCAGCAGCCGTTCCTGTTCAGCCAGGGGGAGGCGATCCTCAACCGCAGCTGGATTCCGACGCAGGATTCGCCCGGCATCCGCCAGACCTGGGAAGCGAAGATCGCGGTGCCGAAGCAACTCGTCGCGGTGATGAGCGGGCTGTCGTCGGGCAAGCCGGTCTGCGCCGCGGATCGCTGCACGTTCGAATACAAGATGGACAAGCCCGTCGCGCCGTATCTGATCGCGCTCGCGGTAGGCGATATCGCGTTCAAGTCGACCGGCCCGCGCACCGGCATCTGGGCCGAACCCGCGACGCTCGCCAAGGCCGCCTACGAGTTCGGCGAGCTCGAGAAGTTCGTCGCCGCCGCCGAGGGGCTGTACGGCCCGTATCGCTGGGGCCGCTACGACGTGCTGGTCCTGCCGCCGTCGTTCCCGTTCGGGGGCATGGAGAACCCGACGCTCACCTTCGCCACGCCGACCGCGATCGCCGGCGACCGCAGCCTCGTCTCGCTGATCGCGCACGAACTCGCGCATAGCTGGTCGGGCAATCTCGTCACCAACGCGACCTGGGACGATTTCTGGCTCAACGAGGGCTTCACCAGCTATTTCGAGAACCGGATCATGGAGGCGCTCTACGGCAAGCGCCGCGCCGACATGGAGGCCGATCTCGCCTGGACCGATATGCAGGCCGCGGTGAAGGAGGCCGGCGGCCCCGCCGCGAAGGACACGAAGCTCCACCTCGATCTCGACGCCGCGCGCGATCCCGACGACGGCATGACGCAGATCGCCTATGACAAGGGCGCGACGTTCCTGCGCACGATCGAGAAACAGGTCGGCCGTGCGCGGTGGGACGCGTATCTGCGCAGCTATTTCGATCGTCACGCCTTCCAGCCGCAGACCAGCGCCGGCTTCCTCGCGGATATCAAGTCGAAGCTGCTGACGCCGGCCGAAGCGAAGACGATCGGCGTCGATACCTGGGTCTACCGACCCGGCATCCCGGCGAACGCGGTGCATGTGACGTCCGCCGCGTTCCCCGCTGTCGATGCTGCTGCCAAGGCGTACGCAGCGGGCGGGCCGGTTTCGGCCGTGCCCGGCAAGGCGACGACGCAGGAGATCACGCGCTTCATCACCCAGCTCCCGCGCAAACTCCCGGACGAGCGATTGAAGACGCTCGACGACACCTTCGGCTGGAACACCACCGGCAATGCCGAGATCCGCTTCGCCTGGCTGCAACTCGCGCTCGCCAATCACTATGCGCCCGCCAACGCCTCGGCCGAACAGTTCCTGACCTCTCAGGGCCGGCGCAAGTTCGTTGCGCCGCTGTTCCAGCAGATGATGGACTCGGGCGACTGGGGCCACAAGCTCGCGATGGATGTCTACGGCAAGGCGTGGCCGGGCTATCATGCGGTCACGCAGGTCACGGTGGACCGCATAACCGGCTGGAAACTGATGAACTGAGCCAGTCTGGCTGACGCTTTGGGGCGTTGGTCGGCGCGGTAACACGCTTCGTCGAATATGGTTCCCGGCCGGGTTTCAATTAAATCGAACCTCCCGTAGCCAGAATGCGACAAACGGGTTTTGGCCGGGGGGTCTCGATGAATTTCAAGGCGTTAGCAGCGCGTTTTGCGCTGTTGGTATCGTGCGGCCTTATGACGGCAACACCGGCAGCAGCCCAGTTCTGGCAGTGCGTGACCTTCGCCCGCTCGGTGTCGGGCATCGAGATCCGCGGCAACGCGAACACTTGGTGGAGCCAGGCCGAGGGCCGCTACGAGCGCGGCCACACCCCGAAGGCCGGTTCGGTCCTCGCCTTCTCGCCGACATCGCGGATGCGCGTCGGCCATGTCGCGATGGTCTCCAAGGTCGTCAGCGACCGCGAAGTCCTTCTCACCCACGCCAACTGGTCGCGCCCCGGCGGCATCGAGACCAACGTCCGCGCAGTCGACGTGTCCGACGCCGGCGACTGGAGCATGGTCAAGGTCTGGTACGGCCCGCAGGGCGGCCTCGGCACCTCGGCCTATCCGACCAAGGGCTTCATCTATTCGGGCCACGCACCGGCTGGCGATACGCTCGACGCGCCTGCGCAGCCGTCGTTCCAGATGGCCGGCGCCACCCACACCCTGACCGCCACGCAGCGCGCCAATGCCGCGCAGCTGGCAAGCGTCCAGCACGGCCCGACCGACCCCCGCGGTATCTTCACGCTGGTCAACGAGGCGAACTGAGCCACATGGTCATGCCGGACTGGTTCCGGCGCCCAAGGTTCTCCGCGCTCCTTAGCTTGAGCTCGACAGCCTGAATTCTACGTAGCCGCGTTGAGCATGGCAGTAACCTACCCCTTCAGATCGACCACCCCGGCGAAGGCCGGGGCCCAATCGGGAGACAGTGGTAACTGCGGACGGTCCGTCGTTACATCGACCTTCCCAAATGGGCCCCGGCCTTCGCCGGGGTGGTGCTCGTTCGACTGGCGTTCACGAAATAATGCCGCGTCTTAGACTAACCGTTCCCCCGCGAACGCGGGGGCCCAGAATCAAGCAGCGCTATCCTGAGTAACCCTGGGCCCCCGCCTTCGCGGGGGAACCGGTAGAGTCGAGGTTGTCTTCAAAGAGCAGGCCTTTCCTCCGCCTCACGCCACCTTGAACGTCAGCGCATCGCCATTCATGCAATAGCGCTTGCCCGTCGGCTTCGGCCCATCGTCGAACACGTGGCCGAGATGCCCCCCGCATCGCCGGCAATGCACTTCGGTCCGCGCCATTCCCATCGCCGAATCCACCCGCGTCCGCACCGCGTTGGGCAGAGGCTGCCAGAAGCTCGGCCAGCCCGTCCCGCTCTCGAACTTGGTCTTCGACGAGAAGGCCGGCAACGCACACCCCGCGCACGAGAAAATCCCCGAGCGATGCTCGCCGTTGAGCGGACTCGAATAAGGCCGCTCCGTGCCCTCCTTGCGCAGCGTGGTGTAGGCGTCCGGCGACAGCTTCTTGCGCCATTGCGCGTCGGTCAGCGTTACCTCGAACCGCTCGGCGGCCTGCGCGGGTTGCGAACTGCACCCCCACAGCGCGAAGCCGGCGACGCCTGCTCCGGCTAGCGTGAGGAAAGCGCGGCGGTCCTGGTGCATGTTCGTCTCCATGGTTCGGATATAGGTACGGCCGAACCACGCGATAAGGTGACGCCAAGCCTCAGTATTTGCTGATTTCCACCGGCAGCGTCCGATACCCGTGGACGAAACAGGCGCTCACCCGCGTCGGCTCCTCCAGCACATTGATCCGCATGCGCCGCTTGGCCATCTCCTCCAGTAGGATCGCGATCTGCATCTCCGCCAGCCTCGCCCCGACGCAGCGGTGGATGCCGTGCCCGAACGCCAGATGCCGCCGTGCATTCGGCCGATCGACCACGATCGAGTCCGCATCGTCGCCAAACACGCTCTCGTCGCGATTGGCGGACAGATACCAGAGGATCAGCTTGTCGCCCGCCTTGATCTGCTGCCCCATCAGTTCGGTGTCCGCGGTCGCGTTCCGCCGCATGTGCGCGAGCGGCGTCTGCCAGCGCAGGATCTCGCTCACCGCGTTCGGGATCAGCCCCGGATCCGCCTCCAGCTTCGCGCGCGACTCCGGGAACTTGTCGAGGCCATAGGCGAGCGCCGACATCGAATTGCGCGTGGTGTCGTTGCCGCCGACGATCAGCAGGATGAGGTTCCCGATGAACTCGTTGTGATCCATATGGCTCATCGCGTCCGAATGGATCATCATCGAGATCAGGTCCGGCGTCGGATCCTTGCCGAGCTTGGCATCCCACAACCCTTTGAAATACGATCCGCATTCGAACATGTGCACCAGGCGTTGCTGGCGCAGTTCCTCGGTCTTCACCAGTTCGATATCGCCCGCCCAATCCGACCAGAAGGTCAGCTTGCGCCGGTCCGCCCACGGGAAGTCGAACAGGATCGCGAGCATCTGCGTGGTCAGTTCGATCGCGACCGTGTCGACCCAGTCGAACCGGGTGTTCCACGGCAGGCTGTCGAGCATGTCCGCAGTCCGCCGCCGGATATCGCCCGACATCCGCGTCATCTCGCTCGGCGTGAAGGCGGGCGCGACGGTGCGGCGTTGCCCCGTATGCACCGGGCGATCACGCGCGATGAACATCGGCATGCGGACGTCGCGCTCGGCGACGAAATCGGCGATCGTGATCCCGCCTGCCTCGGACGAATAGAGATCGGGCAGCGACTCGACCTCGGCGATGCCCTTGTAGGTCGAGACCGACCAATAGGGGCCGTAGTCGGAATCCTCGACATAATGGACCGGCGCCTCGGCGCGCAGCGTCCTGAACGGTGCCTGCCACACATCGTCGCGGTACAGTTCAGCGCGACTCACATCGAGCGGATCGACGGTCACGTCCACATTGCGCACCAGAGTCGCCATCATCTCTCTCCCGCATTTTTGCGCAGGAGAGCCTTAGCTGACACCTATGTCAATAGAGCCGTTCTCTTGCGAACGCAGGAGCCCAGGGTCGCGAATGTAACTGTTTGTAATCCTGGGCTCCTGCGTTCGCAGGAGAACGGCTTACGCCGCCGCCTTCGCCTTCCGCCGCCAGAACGGCCGAGCGCTCCCCGATTGCAGCACCCCGCGGCGGAACAGCCGCGCGCCGACCGTGATGAAGATCGTCACCCACAAGGCCTGCCACGCCAGCGCCGCGACATGCGGCCACAGCTCGGGCGAGTTCGCCGCCCGCCCCGCCATCGCGAACGGCGACGACAGCGGGAACAGCTCGGCGAACGTCGCCAGCGAGCTACCCGGACGCGATGCCGCAGCCGAGGACAGCCCGAACATCGCGACCTGCAGGATCGTGATCGGCAGCGACAGCATCTGGATCTCACGCATCGTCGACGCCTGCGCCCCGACGCCGAGAAACACCGATCCCAGCAGCAGATACGCCATGCTGAAATACGCCGCGAACAGCAGCGCGAACATCGCCCCGCCGACCGCGGGCGTCAGGTCGCCGAGCGCGGCAGCGGCGGCAGGCGGCATGAGGCTCGCGATCTGGGTGACAACGGTGCCCCAGAACGCGACGAACAGGACGGCAACGCCGAACATCCCGATCAGCTTGCCGAAGAACACCGATTCGAGCGGCACCGCGGCGGCGAGCACCTCGATCACCTTGTTGTTGCGCTCCTCGGCCATCGTTCCGACGACCTGCCCAGACAGGAACAGCGTCAGGAAGAAGATCCCGAACACCGCGAAGAATGCCGATTGGTGCTGGCCCCCGACCGAGGTCGTCGAGCGCGTGATCTGCGTCTTGGTGGCGGCGATCGTCGGCAGCGTGCCACCGAGCTTCTGTGCCGCCAGCGTCGTCTGCGCGAGCAAGCCGAGATAATCCGCCGACCGTCGCCCGCGCGGGCCGTACAGGATCTGCGGCGCATCGAGCGGGCCGTACAGCACTGCCGACGCATCGACATCCTTCGTCTCGAACGCCGCGCGCGCCTGCGCCGCCGGATCCGCGGTCGGTTCGACGGTCGTCAGTGCGGGCGGCGCTTCGTCACCGCGGAACATGCCGCGCAACCGCGTGTCTGCTTCGGTGATCGGTCGCGACGTGGTGGCGGGAACGATCGCGATGATCCGCGTCTTGTCCTGCGCACCACCGCTGACACTGGCCGCGCCCATTCCGCCGATCGCGCCGAACGACCCCATGATGACCGGTGCGAACAGGAACAGCAGGAAGATCGGCGTGAAGACGGTCGCGATGAAATCGCGCCGCGCGATCGTGAAGGTCTGGCGCAGGGTCCGGCGAAAACGGGTCATGCCACCTCCTCCGCGGGGACGGCGCCGTGCTGGCCGACGATCCGGACGAACGCTTCGTGAAGCCCGGGCCGCTCGATCGACAGCCCTGAAATCCCGTATCCCGCGTCGATCAACCGCACCAGCAATGTCTCGATTCCCTCGCTCGGCAGCTCGAACCGCCAGCTGTTCGCGTCCGGCACTGCATCCGCGGGAAGCACCGCGCGAATGGCAGGATCGGGCCGATGCGGCGTATAATGCACCCGCTGCGGCAGTATCCCCCGCGCCTCGTCGACCGTCCCCTCGAACCGCCGCTTGCCGCCAGCGATGATCGCCAGCCGGTCGCACAGCCGCTCGGCATGGCTCATGATATGCGTCGAGAACAGGATCGTCGCGCCGCGGTCGCGCTCGGCGAGGATCAGCGCCTCGAGCCTCTCCTGGTTGACCGGATCGAGCCCCGAAAACGGCTCGTCGAGCACCAGCAGGTCGGGCTGATGCACCACCGAGCCGAGCAACTGCACCAACTGCGCCATGCCCTTCGACAGCTTGCGGATCTTCTCGTCGACCGCATGGCCGAGCCCGGCCGCCTCCATCATCACCACCGCACGTTCCCGCCCGGTTTTCCAGTCGAGGCCGCGGAGCGCCCCCAGGAACGCGATCGCCTCCTTGGCCTTCATCGCCGGATACAGCCCGCGCTCCTCGGGCAGGTAGCCGACCCGGTCGCTCGCATCGCGTGGGGAGTCGAAGCCTAGCAAGGTGCGGCTACCCTCGTCGGGCTCGATGATCCCGAGCAGCATGCGCAGCGTCGTCGTCTTGCCCGCGCCATTGGGCCCGAGCACGCCGTACACCGAGCCGCGCGGCACCATGATGTCGACCCCGTCGACCACGCGCCGATCGCCGAACCGCTTCACGATTCCGTTCGCGGTGACCGCCCATTCATCGTTCACGCGCAATCTTCCTCCCGTGGGTAACGTCGTGGTAGCGGGCGTACGTGGCGCAAGACAAGCTGGAACACCGACTTAAGGCCAAAGCGGCCGAATTGGGCTTCGTCGCCTGCGGGATCGCCCGCGCCGACGCCGCGCCATTGGCGGGCGAACGGCTCCATCAATGGCTGGCGGACGGCCGCCATGGCGACATGATCTGGATGGAGGAGCGCAAGCACCACCGCGAGAGCCCCGCCGGCCTCTGGCCCGAAGTCAGGAGCGTCATCGCGCTCGGCATGAGCTATGCGCCGAAGGACGATCCGCTGCGGCTCGCGGACGAGGGCGGGGTAGGGCGCATCTCGGTCTACGCGCAGGGGCCCGATTATCACGACGTCATCAAGCGGCAGTTGAAGGCGCTCGGCCGCTGGCTCGCTGCGGAAGCGGGGCGCGACCTGCCGCCATTCGACCTGAAAGTGTTCGTTGACACAGCCCCCGTCATGGAAAAGCCGCTCGCCGAAGCCGCCGGGCTGGGCTGGCAAGGCAAGCACACCAACCTCGTCAGCCGCGAGCATGGCAGCTGGCTGTTCCTCGGCGCGATCTACACCACGCTGGATCTCGCACCGGATGCAGGCGGCACCGACACCTGCGGCAGCTGCGACGCGTGTCAGACCGCGTGCCCGACCGCCGCCTTCCCCGCGCCCTACCAACTCGACGCCCGCCGCTGCATCTCGTACCTCACGATCGAGCACGCCGGCCCGATCCCGCACGAATTCCGCGCTGCGATCGGCAACCGCATCTATGGCTGCGACGACTGCCTGGCCGTGTGCCCCTGGAACAAGTTCGCCGCCGCCGCCAACGCGAACCTCGCCTTCCACCCGCGCGCTGAACTGGTCGCCCCGGAGCTGGCGGACATCCTCGCGCTCGACGATGCCGGCTTCCGCCAGATCTTCGCGGGTTCCCCGATCAAACGCATCGGCCGCGACCGGATGATCCGCAATGCACTGATCGCCGCGGGCAACAGTGGTGACATGGCTCTCGTCGAACGGGTCGCGGCGTTGCTGGACGACCCAGCCCCCACCGTCCGCGGCGCGGCGATCTGGGCGCTGCTACAGCTGGATCAGGCGAGCTTCCACGCCGAACGTTCCCGACGCTTACCGGGCGAAGGCGATGACGCAATAAGAGCCGAATGGACGGCTGGTACCGCCGACGACGCATGCTCGTTACCGATCGCTGTCCGACTCTGAGCGAGACCGGTCGCTATTTCCCACCATCACGTCTGGTCAGCGCGGCGACGCAGCTGGCACGGTCGATCGTGCTGCCGTCGGGTTCGCGGGCGTCGATATAGGTGACGCGGGGGGCGTCCGAGCCCTTGGGATAGAGATACGCGTCGAGCACGCAGATCCCGCTCTGGAACTGCAGTTTTCGCGCGCTGCCCTCGCGGACGTCGGCATCGGGCTGGCCGAACAGACGAACCAGACCAGCGGAATCCTGGCCGATGACGCGCTCGAGCCCGACGCTCGTATACGGGATCGCGGGGCGGCCGACCTCGGGCTTGGCTATTGGCGCTGCGCACCCCGCCAACCCGCCGCCGAGCGCCAGCGCGAGTCCCGTCATCGTCAATCGCGTCATGCTCGGGCCTTACGAAAATACTGGCTGTGAAAATAATGCGTCGCCATCGCGGCGCCCAGTACGGGCGCGGCGATGTTGAGGACCGGAACCACGAACAGCCCGGTGTTCGCAAGCCCCAGCGCGAACCGGCCCGCCTTGGTCGTCGCACGCCAGCCTCGCATCGCCGCTGCGTCCATGTGCCGCGCCGCCACCATGTCGCCGAGATCGCGGCCGAGCAGCCAGCCGTTGACGACGAAGAACACCGCGGCGGTGCCCACGCCGGTGACGAGCAGCGCAATGTAGACGGGCAGTAACAGCAGGTTGACGAGCACGACGCGGGCGGCGGAGCGCAGGCCCATTGCGAGGCTGCGGGCGAACGGCACCGCGCGCGCGGTCTTCAGCGCGTCCGGGTAATGCCGTGCCTCGACCGCCTCGACGACCTCGTCCGCGAACACCCCGACGACTGCGATCGCAACCGCGCGGAACAGGAGCCATAGCGCGAGGATCGTGACGAACAGGGCGAATGCGGCTGCCAATCCGTCCGCGTCCCAGCCCAGCCAGGCGGCGAGCGCGGCCTGCGTGCCCCACCATGTGCCGATGCCAAGCAGCGCGAAGACGAGCAGCGTGACCGCCATCGACTTGACGAACACGCGCAGGACCGGTGGATCGGTCAGCTGGCGGAGCGAGAGCAGGAACGCGCGGATCATTGGCTTGGGATGGCGGGGAGGGTGGCTCAGGTCAACGCGCGTTGGTTTGTGACCGAGGCCGTCAACCCTCCCGTTCCCCCGCGGACGCGGGGGCCCAGCTAAACCAAGCGGACCGCCAGAGATTCTGGACCCCCGCGTTCGCGAGGGAACGGAAGGGCTAGTCCCGGCATCGCCACCACCCCGGCGAAGGCCGGGGCCCAATTGGGGGACGATGATAGTGTAGGCCGGCGCATCGTTACGACGACCTTTCCAATTGGGCCCCGGCCTCCGCCGGGGTGGTGCACCTCTCCCCGCTACCCAAGCGCCCGACGCCCCGCGAAACCCACACCGGTTGCACCAATCCCCCCCGCCATTTACGGCAAGCGTTTTCCCGTCCGCCCGGAGACTTCCCCTTGTCAAACCCCACCTACGACGTCGTCGCGATCGGCAATGCCATCGTCGACATCCTCAGCACCGCCACCGATACGTTCATCGAGGAGATCGGCGTTGCCAAGGGCTCGATGCAGCTGATGTTCTCGTCCGAGGAGGCCGACGCGCTGTACGCCAAGATGGGCCCGGGCATGGAAATCTCCGGCGGGTCGGCCGCCAACACCGTCGCCGGCGTCGCCGCGCTGGGCGGCAAATGCGGGTTCATCGGCCAGGTCGCCGACGACCAGCTCGGTCAGGTCTTCGCGCATGACGTTCGCAGCATCGGCATCGAGTTCGCGACCCCGGTCCGCGCCGGCGCCCCGACCACCGGCCGCTGCCTGATCTTCGTCACCCCCGACGGCCAGCGCACGATGAACACCTTCCTCGGCGCGGGCCAGTTCCTCCCCGCCGCGGCGATCGACACCGCGATGATCGCCGACAGCGCGATCCTGTATCTCGAAGGCTATCTGTGGGATCCCGAAGAGCCGCGCGCCGCGATGCGCGCCGCGATCGACTGCGCACGTGGGGCAGGGCGCAAGGTCGCCTTCACGCTGAGCGACGTGTTCTGCATCTCGCGCCACGGCGGCGATTTCCGTCAGCTGCTCAGCGACGGCCTGATCGACATCCTGTTCGCCAACGAGAGCGAACTCGCCGCCCTCGCCGAGACCGACGACTTCGACGCCGCGGTCGCCAAGATCTCCGCCCAGGTCCCGACGCTGGTCGTCACCCGCGGCGAGCACGGCGCCTGCGCGCTCCAGAACGGCAACCGCGCCGAGGTGAAGGCCGAGCCGATCGCCAAGGTCGTCGACACCACCGGCGCGGGCGACCTGTTCGCGGCGGGCTTCCTCCACGGCCAGGCGCAGGGCCATGACCTACACGCGTCGCTGAAGCTCGGGGCGGTCTGCGCGGCCGAGATCATCAGCCATGTCGGCGCGCGCCCGATGGTCGACATGAAGGCACTCGCCGCCAAGCATATCGGCTGAACGCCACCGTCATCCCGCGCAGGTGGGGATGACGCGCTCGGCACGACGCGCACAAAAAAAGGGCCGCGGGAGTTTCCTCGCGCGGCCCTTTTTCGTGTCCGGCCTCAGTGGGCGCCCGGCGGCGCCATGTCGATATCGGTCCCGTCGCTATCGATCCCGCGACCCAGATGGCTCTTCCGGTAGCCGTACAGGTAGTAGATCACGAGCCCGACCGCGCCCCAGATCGGCAGCACCGCCATCGCTTCGTACGGCAGCGAGAAGTACAGCCCGATGCACCCGACGATCGTCAGCGGCGCGACGATCCATGCAGCCGGCGTGCGGAACGGACGATGCCGGTTCGGCTCGCGCTTGCGCAGGATCAGCAGCGCGATCGCTACCATCATGAACGCGTACAGCGTACCGGCATTGGCGATGTCCGCCAGCTGCCCGACCGGCAGGAACGCGGCGGCGAACGCCACGAACAGCCCGGTGATCGCGGTCACGATATACGGCGTCTTCCACTTGGGATGCACGCGGCTGAGCACTTCGGGCAACAGGCCGTCACGGCTCATCACGAAGAAGATGCGGGTCTGGCCGAACATCAGGATCAGGATGACCGACGGCAGCGCGAGGCCGGCCGCATAGCCCATCCAGTTGCCGACATTGGCATAGCCGATCTGGCGAAGGACATGCGCCAAGGCTTCATTCGAGCACACCAGCGCCTGCGCGTTGGCGGGGATGAGGCACGCGCGCGCCAGTTCGGGCGAACCAGTGGTGAACGGCACGCCGGCCGCGTTGAACAAGGGCTGGCCGCCGATCGTCCCGATCGCGCCGGCGGCGACGAGCATGTAGAATACGGTGCAGATGCCGAGCGATGCGATCAGCCCGATCGGCACGTTGCGCTGCGGATCCTTGGTTTCCTCGGCGGCGGTCGAAACCGCGTCGAAGCCGACATAGGCGAAGAAGATCGTCGCCGCCGCACCGACCACGCCTAGGCCGTTGCTGCCGAGCACGCCGGTCGGCAGGAACGGCTCGAAATTACCGCCATGCGTCTTGGGCAGAGTCAGCGCGACGAAGGCGGTCAGCGCGACGACCTTGATCGTCACCAGCACGGCATTGACGCGTGCGCTCTCGGTCGTGCCGATCATCAGCAGCCACGTGACGAGCAGCGAGATGACCACGGCCGGCAGGTTGATGAACCCGCCCGGCACATAGGGTCCAGCTGCAAGCCAGAGCGGCAGGTCTATCCCGAACGTCTCATGCAGGATCGAGCCTGAGAAATAGCCGGACCACCCGACCGACACGGCGCTGGCGGCCACTGCATATTCGAGGATCAGGGCCCAACCGACGGTCCAAGCGAGCAGCTCGCCCATCACCGAATAGGTATAGGTGTAGGCGGAGCCGGCGACCGGCGCCATCGCGGCGATCTCTGCATAGCAGAGCGCGGCCACGACGCAGACCGCGCCAGCGACGATGAAGCTCAGGATCATGCCTGGCCCGGCCTTCTGCGCGGCGGCGGACGTCAGCACGAAGATGCCCGTGCCGATCACACAGCCGATGCCGAGCATGGTAAGCTGGAACGCGCCCAGCGACCGGTGGAGCGATTTCTTCTCCGCCGTCGCCAGAATGGCGTCCAGTGATTTTACACGACCAAAAATCAATTCGGTACCCCCCGGGGATTGCTAGGGCCGGGTCAAAAGGCCCCTTGCTCAAGCGGGCGAGCCTAATGGCAATTTTATTACGTGCAATCCTTTAGTGGCAGAAAGCCGCGCTATCGCGCGAGCATTGGCCCGAGCGGACGGCCGCCGAAGATATGAACGTGCAGGTGCGGCACCTCCTGGTGTCCGTCCTGGCCGATGTTGGCGAGCAGGCGATAGCCGGGCTCGACGAGGCCCGCGGCGCGCGCGACGGTGCCGACCGCGCGGATGAATCCCGCGATCTCCGCGTCGGGCGCACGCGCGGAGAAATCGTCCCACGAGACGTAGGCGCCCTTGGGGATCACGAGCAGGTGCGTCGGCGCCTGCGGATTGATGTCGTGGAACGCGATTGCGAAATCGTCGTCATAGAGCCGCTTTGATGGGATCTCGCCGCGCAGGATCTTCGCGAAGATGTTCTGGTCGTCATACGGCTGGGTGGCGTCGATCGGCATGGGGGCTCCTTGGCACACTGGCCTCAACCTATACCGTTCGTCCCGAGTAGCCGTCGAGCCTGTCGAGACGGCGTATCGAGGGATGGCGTCCGGGGCATGTCCGTCGATACGGGCTCTCGGCTTCGCTCGATCCCTAATCGGGACGAACGGAAAGGGTCAGCCCGTCCGCCCCGCCTTCTCCACCAATCCGCCAACACCCTCGCGCCGCTCCAGCTCGGCGCGCACATCGTCGAGGCTAAGCCCAGCGTCCGCCAGCAACACTGCCAGATGAAACATCAAATCCGCCGCTTCCGCCACGATGCTCGCCTCGTCACCCGAGCAGGCGGCGATCACCGTCTCGACGGCTTCCTCGCCAAGCTTTTGCGCGATCTTGGGGCGGCCTCGTCCGAACAGGCTGGCGGTGTAGCTGGTGTCGGCGGGCGCATCGCGGCGCGCGCGGATGGTCGCCTCGAGGCGGTCGAATACGGGGTCTGCCATGCCCCGCGTGCTGGCGCAGCAGGGCAGGCGGGTCAATCCTTTGTGCGCGGTGGCTGCTTGGGTGGCCGCTTCAGGAAGCGCCTGCGGAGCGCCCGCCGCAGCACGAACACGGCGATCCCGGCGACCGCGAACAGCGCGATGTCGGACAGCTCGGGCCCGGTCCGCGGATGCACCACGCCGCTATGCCCGGACTCCACGGTTAGTATGGCGAGAACCGGCATGATCTAGGGCCCCGCCTGCACCGGCGCCCGAACCGGCGTCCGCACCGGGATCCCCGCCGCGGCCAGCGCCGCATGCGCATCGCCGATCGACGCCTGCCCGAAATGGAAGATCGATGCGGCCAGCACCGCGCTCGCATGCCCGTCGCGAATCCCCGCGACCAGATCGTCGAGCCCGCCGACTCCGCCGCTCGCCACCACCGGCACGTGCACCCGGTCGGATATCGCGCGGATCAGGTCGAGATCGTAGCCGCTGCGAGTCCCGTCGCGGTCCATTGAGGTGACGAGCAATTCGCCCGCGCCCAATTCGGCCAGTTTCAAGGCATGCGCGATCGCGTCGATCCCGGTCGCGCGTCTGCCGCCATGTGTGAACACTTCCCAGCCTTCACCCGACCGCCGCGCATCGACGCTGGCGACGCAGCACTGGCTGCCGAAGCGTTCGGCGATATCGGCGACCAGCTCGGGCCGCTCGACCGCCGCGGAATTGACCGCCACCTTGTCCGCCCCCGCCAGCAACAGCGCGCGCGCATCGTCCGCCGTCCGAACCCCGCCGCCGACCGTCAACGGCATGAAGCATACCGCGGCCGTCCTTCTTACGACGTCGAGGATCGTCCCGCGGCCCTCGTGGCTCGCGCCGATATCGAGGAAGCACAGTTCGTCGGCCCCGGCGGCGTCATACGCCCGCGCCTGCTCGACGGGATCCCCAGCGTCGCGCAGTTCGACGAAGTTCACGCCCTTCACCACGCGCCCATCGGCGACGTCTAGGCAGGGGATCACGCGGGCACGAACGGTCATGCCCGGCCTCGTAGAAATGGTTCACGCGGAGGCGCGGAGACGCGGAAACGCGGCAAAGCCGCTAAGAGTATTTCGCGCAGAGGCGCAGAGGACGCTGAGAAGAAGGGGTGTGCTGGAGCGGGCGGGGTTCTGCCGCCAGTGAGGAAGCAATGAATGCTGCCGCGCACCTCCTCCGCGCTCTCTGCGCCTCCGCGCGAAAACCTCTCACTTCCTCCGCCTCTCCGCGTCTCCGCGTGACTCATCCTGCTGCCTTCGCCACGCTCAACGCCGCCGCCAGATCTAGCCGGCCATCATACAGCGCCCGCCCCGTGATGACCCCCTCGACCCCGTCCCGCACATGCAGTGCCAGAACGTGGATCTCGGCGATCCCCTTGACCCCACCGCTCGCAATCACCGGGATATCGACCGAGCGCGCCAGATCGACGGTGGCCTCGACGTTGCACCCCTTCAGCATCCCGTCGCGACCGACATCGGTGAACAGCAACGCCGCCACGCCCGCATCCTCGAACCGCCGCGCAAGGTCGGTCGCGCTGGTGGTCGACACGTCCGCCCAGCCCTTGGTCGCGACCATGCCGTCCTTCGCATCCACCGCGACGACGATGCCGCCGGGGAAATCCTTCGCCACGCCGCGCACGAACTCGGGGTCCTCCAGCGCCGCCGTCCCGATCACGACGCGCGAGACGCCCAGATCGAACCAGCCCTCGACGCTCGCGCGCGTGCGGATGCCGCCGCCGAGCTGCACATGCCCCGGAAACTGCGCGACGATCGCGCGCACCGCGTCGCCATTGATCGAGGCGCCTGCAAACGCGCCGTCGAGATCGACCACGTGCAGATGCTCCGCGCCCGCGTCGGCGAACAGCATCGCCCGCGCCGCAGGGTCGTCGCCATAGACCGTCGCGCGTTCCATATCGCCCTCGGCAAGCCGCACGACCTGCCCCGCCTTGAGGTCGATCGCGGGGAAAACGATGAGAGGTGCGGGGGTATTCAAGGCTTCCACTCCAGGAATCGTTCGAGAAAGACGAGGCCGTAGCGCTGGCTCTTCTCGGGATGAAATTGCGCGCCGATCATCGTGTCGCGACCGATCGCCGCGGTGACCGGACCGGCATGCTGGGTGGTCGCGAGCACGTCGGCACCTTCGAAAGCGAAGCTGTGCAGGAAATACGCCTCGCCCGGTTCGATCAGCGGATGCGCGGTCGTCGGCACGACGTCGTTCCAGCCCATATGCGGCACTTTCGCATCGCTGCTGCCCGGATCGAGCCGCCGCACACGTCCGGCGATCCAGCCGAGCCCGGCATGCGTTCCCATCTCCTCGCCCGCCTCCGCCATCAGCTGCATGCCGACGCAGATGCCGAGGAACGGCATGCCCTCGTCACGCACGCGCCGGTTCAGCGCCTCGACCATCCCCGGCACCGCGCGCAACGCGGCTGCGCAAGCCCCGTAAGCGCCGACGCCCGGCAACACGATCCGGTCCGCCTTCGCAACGACATCTGCATCCGCGGTGACGATCAGGTCGGAACACCCCGCAGTGCGCAGCGCGTTCTCGACCGAATGCAGATTCCCCGCGCCGTAATCGATGAGAGCCAGCGTCACGCCAAAACCCCGCCACCGTAAGGAAATCCGTCAGCCGCCATAAACCCGTCACCCCAGCGGAAGCTGGGGTCTCGTCGTAACGGGGATACCCCAGCTTCCGCTGGGGTGACGGACTTTTGGCCGATCGCGCAGTTTCGGCCGGTCGCAGCCAACGCGCTCACAAAATTCCCTTGGTCGACGGAATCGCGTCGGCCTTACGCGGATCGATTTCGATCGCGGTGCGCAGCGCGCGTGCGACGCCCTTGAACGCGGCTTCGGCGATGTGGTGGTTGTTGGTGCCGTACAGCGTCTCGACGTGCAGCGTGATCCCCGCCGCCTGCGCAAAGCTGTGGAAGAAATGCTCGAACATCTCGGTGTCCATGCCGCCCAGCCGCGTCTGCGAGAACAGGTCCTTCCACACCAGCCACGGCCGCCCGGAAATATCCAGCGCAACCCGCGTCAGCGTCTCGTCCATCGGCGACAGTGCGTCGCCGTAGCGACGGATACCGCGCTTGTCGCCGAGCGCCTGCGCGAACGCCTGGCCGATCGCGATGCCGGTATCCTCGACGGTGTGATGCTCGTCGATGTGCAGGTCGCCCTTGGTGCGGACGTGCAGGTCGATCAGCGAATGCCGCGACAATTGTTCGAGCATGTGATCGAAGAAGCCGACGCCGGTCTCGACGTCATAGATGCCGGTCCCATCGAGGGTCACGGTGACGTCGATCGCCGTCTCGGCGGTGGAGCGGGAAATCGTGGCGGTGCGCATTCCGACTCCCATAACGTGCGCCACGGCGCATGCAATCTTGACCGCCATTCGAATACCGCTACCCAAGGGGGATGAGCGATGGACTGCCCGATAGCCTGATTCCGTACGACGAGATCGTGCAAGAAGCCCTGCGTGCCGTGGTCGGCCGCGTGCTCGGTTCGGTCGCGGAGGCCGGCGGGCTTCCCGGCGAGCATCATTTCTACATCACCTTCAAGACGCAAGCACCGGGAGTCGACATCCCCAAGCGGCTGATCGAGCGTTTTCCCGACGAGATGACGATCGTCATGCAGAACCGCTACTGGGACCTGATCGTCGACGACGAGCGCTTCTCGATCGGCCTCTCGTTCAACCAGGTCCCGTCGAAGCTGGTGATCCCCTACTCGGCGATCACCGCGTTCCAGGATCCCGCAGTCAGCTTCGAACTCCGCTTCCAGGCCCAGGAAGGTGCCGACGACGGCCTTGGCGAGCATGACCCGGCCGAAAACGACGGCCCGACCGCGGTGCCGATCGAAGACGGCTCGAACGTCGTCGCGGTGGATTTCAAGCGGAAGAAATAGGGAGCGAGGCGATCACGCGAAGCTGATCGCCGGTCGCGAAGCGACGCGAACCGCCGGCCGACGCGCACCGCGCGGTCGACGACATGGGATTTACTCCCATGTCGGCCTTCTTCTACGTCACCCCGGACTTGTTCCGGGGTCCACGCGTCAGCAATTTTCACGAGCGGTAAGTTCGCGGAACGGTGGATGCCGGAACAAGCCCGGCATGACGGAGTAGGTAGGATATGACCCAGAACCACACCGAAACCACCCGCACAGAAACCGACACGATCGGCCCGATCGAAGTCCCCATCGACGCCTATTGGGGCGCGCAAACCGAACGCTCGATCGAGAACTTCCCCTTCGGCACCCGCGAACGCATGCCGATCGAGATCGTCCACGCGCTCGCCCTCGTCAAACAGGCCGCCGCCCGCGTGAACCGCACCCACGGCCTCGACCCGAAAATCGCCGACGCGATCGACTCGGCCGCGCAAGAAATCATCGATGGCAAGCTCGACGACCAGTTCCCGCTCGTCATCTGGCAGACCGGCAGCGGCACGCAGTCGAACATGAACGTCAACGAGGTCATCGCCGGCCGCGCCAATGAGGTCCTCACCGGCACCCGCGGCGGCAAGTCCCCGGTCCACCCCAACGACCACGTCAACATGAGCCAGTCTTCCAACGACAGCTTCCCGACCGCGCTCCACATCGCCGCCTCGCTCGCCGCCACGCGGAAACTGCGCCCCGCGCTCGACCGGCTCGAGGCTGCGCTGCAGGCCAAGGCGGACGCCTGGACCGACATCGTCAAGATCGGCCGCACCCACCTGCAGGACGCGACCCCGCTGACGCTGGGGCAGGAGTTCGGCGCCTATGCCAACCAGGTCTATCGCTGCGGTCGCCGGATCGAGCCCGGCATCACCAACGGCACCAACCGCCTCGCGCAGGGCGGCACCGCGGTCGGCACCGGCCTCAACGCGCCGAAGGGGTTCGCCCAGGATTTCTGCAAGGCGGTCTCCGACCTGACCGGCCACCCGTTCCTGCCCGCCGAGAACAGCTTCGAGGCACTCGCCTCGAACGACCCGCTCGTCCACCTCTCGGGCACGCTCAACACGCTGGCGGTCGCGCTGACCAAGATCGCCAACGACATCCGCCTGCTCGGCTCGGGCCCGCGCTGCGGGTTCGGCGAGATCGACCTCCCCGCCAACGAGCCCGGCAGCTCGATCATGCCCGGCAAGGTGAACCCCACCCAGTGCGAGATGCTGACGATGGTCGCCGGGCAGGTGATGGGCAATCACGTCGCGGTCACCGTCGGGGGCATGCAGGGCCATCTCGAGCTTAACGTGTTCAAGCCGCTGATCGGTGCCAACGTCCTTCGCTCGATCGACCTGCTCGCGACCGCGATGGAAGGATTCGCGGAACGCTGCGTCGACGGCATCGAGCCCAATCGCGACCGCATCACCGAGCTGCTCGACCGCTCGCTGATGCTGGTGACCGCGCTCGCCCCTGAGATCGGCTACGACGCCGCCGCGAAGATCGCCAATCACGCGCACACCGAAGGGCTGACGCTCAAGGAAGCGGGGTTGGCGCTCGGGCTGGTTGATGCCGAGACCTTCGACCGCGTCGTGCGGCCCGAATCGATGCTCGGCCGCTGAGCCGTCGTTCTCCTGCGCACGCAGGAGCCTAGGGTACCAAGCGCACCATCCGTGACCCTGGACTCCTGCGTGCGCAGGAGAACACGGAAGTCGGGAACCCAAACGCAGTTCGCGCGCTAACCCGCCAGATACCAAGGAGATATTACGTGGGCGCAACGACCATAGGCGCGCTGATCGGCGCGGGCATCGACTCGATGAGCGGCGACGACGGCAATGCGGACGGCGCGATCATCGGCGCGGTAACCGCCAACGTGCTCAAGATCGTCGTGCCGCTCGCCGTGACCTACGCGATCGGCTGGGCGGTGCTGCGCGGTGCAGCAGAACTCAAGGACCAGGTTTTTGGAGAGGGTAAGTCATGATCGGACGGATTATCAGCGCGCTGGTCGGCCGCGAAATGGGTCGGCGGGACGGCAGCGGCGGCACCTCGGGTGCGGTCAAGGGCGTGGTCGCGATGAGCGTCCTGCGCCGCATGGGACCGCTCGGCATGGTTCTCGGCGGCGGGTACGCGGCCAAGAAGGCCTATGATCGCAGCAAGGCACGCAAGGCTGGCACCGGCACCCTATAATTCCAACGGTGCGTAATTGCACCGTCGCGACGCGCCTGTGGGTTGACGCCCATGGGCGGTCCGCGGCAAGGGCCCGCATGGCCAACAATCCCCCGTCCGACCCGCATGGTTTCCGTCGCCGCGGCGTTTTGTTCGTCCTGTCCTCGCCGTCCGGTGCCGGCAAGTCGACGATCGCACGCCGGCTGCTCGCGGACGAACACGAGCTCGAAATGTCGGTGTCGGTGACGACGCGGCCGATGCGGCCGGGCGAAGTTGACGGCAAGGACTATCATTTCACCGATCTCGAGGGGTTTCGCGACATGGTCGCGAACGACGAGTTCCTCGAATGGGCGCATGTCTTCAACCACCGCTACGGCACGCCGCGCGCGCAGGTCGAGGAGATGCTGGCGGCCGGCAAGGACGTGCTGTTCGACATCGACTGGCAGGGCGCGCAACAGCTGTTCCAGATCGCCGGCGGCGACGTTGTCCGGGTCTTCATCTTCCCGCCCTCGATGGAGGAGCTGCACCGCCGCCTCACCAGCCGCGGCACCGACTCGACCGAGGTCATCGAGGCGCGCATGTCGCGCGCGGCGAACGAGGTCAGCCACTGGGACGGCTATGATTACGTGCTGGTCAACGACGACGTCGACAGCTGCATCCGCGGGGTTAAGACGATCCTAGCGGCAGAGCGGTTGAAGCGGTCGCGCCAGACCGGCTTGATTGGCTTCATCCGCCGCCTGACGCGCTAGTCCGTTCCCCGTCATCCCAGCGAAAGCTGGGATCTCCCCGTTCCGGGTCGCAGCGCTCGCCAACCGGGATACCCCAGCTTTCGCTGGGGTGACGGACCGGGGGCGGGGCTAGGAGGGCAGAACGCGGTCTAGAGCAGCCCCAGAAACCGCACCCCGAAATCGAACTCCTTGCGCTTCAACTCCCGCAACTGGGTAGCCTGCCAGTCCTCGCCCCACATCTCGACCGACCAGTCCTCGTCGATCCCCGCCGCGCCCCAAGCCGCGTCGGCATCGATCTCGCCCTCGATCAGCGCCAGCCCGATCACCAGCGACCCGGTCAGCGTCACCACCGGCGACAACCCCGCCAACCGGAAATCGTCGTGTGCCGCGACCGCCTCGTGCAACCGGACGATCGTCGCGTCGGGCTGCGCGATCGGCATTACCCCCGACGTCACCGCGAACGTCACGTCGTACCGCGCCCGCGCCCAAGCCAGCAGCGGATCCCATGCCGCCGCCTGCCGGTCGACCAGCGGCGGCGGGCCATCGGCGCGGTAGCAGAGCAGGTCGCTCTCGCCATACGCCGCCAGCCGCGCGGCGAACTGCGTCGGATCGTTCGCAATCGGATCGGTCGCCGCGTTGGCGAGCCCGGTCAGCGGCATCGTCCGCGGATCGATCGTCTCGCCGACCGCGCGCCACTCGTCCGCCACAGCCTCGGCCAGCGCATGGCTCGGCATCGCGAGCGGCCGTCGCCCGGGAGTCCGCACGGGCTTGCCGTCGAGCGTCACCACCCGGTCGGCATCGATCGCCACGTCTTTCCAGAAGCGTTTCATTCGGGTGTCCGCCAGCGATGCGCCAGACTCCGCGGGACGGTGGCGATCATCGCCATTGCCGACAACACGATCGCCGTGCCGAGGATCTTGGGCCCCAGATCATGCGCCCGCGCGATCAGGATCAACCCGAGCAACGCGCCCGCGACTCCCGCCAGCCGCACCCCGACGAGCACGAACCAGCGCCGCTGCGCCACCTTGTCCGCGTCAATCATCGCGGCACCACCATGTGCAGCAAGTCCGGCACGGTTGCCGCAACGACATCCGCCCCCGCGTCCGACAGCTCGTGCACGTCGTGATACCCCCAAGCGACCCCGACCGCGCGCGCACCCGCTGCGCGGGCCATCGCCATGTCGAAGCTCGTATCGCCGATCATCGCGGTCGTCTCCGCGGTCGCCCCCGCCTCGGCGATCGCCGCGAACAGCATGGCGGGATCGGGCTTCGACGGATGCCGGTCGGCGGTCTGCAACGTCACGAACCGCTCGGCGATCCCGTGCGTAGCGAGAATATGCGCGAGTCCCCGGTCGGACTTGCCGGTCGCCACGCCGAGCATCCAGCCATCGTCGACCAGCGTCGCCAGCACGTCGGCGATCCCGTCGAACAACGGCTCGTCGGCCAGTTCACCACTCGCCCGCATCACATGGAACGCGTTCTTGTAATCGCTGGCGAGCGAGCGGTGCAGCGTGTCGTCCGCCTCGGGCAGCAAAATCTGCATCGCCTCGACGAGGCTGAGGCCAACAATCCGCCGGATTTCGCCTCGGGGCGGCGGGACCAGCCCGGCCTTCTCGAACGCACGCTCGCACGCGACGCAGATGTTCGCCTGGCTGTCGACGAGCGTACCGTCGCAATCGAACACGGCGAGGCGGGTCATGGGATTTTCCAGAAAGACATCGCGACGTCGTAGATCACGAGGTGCGGAAGGGGAACGTCAAACCGGGACGCGCTCACACCAACCCCAAACCCTACCCCGGCGAAGAAGCTCCACCCCGGCGGAGGCCGGGGCCCAATTGGGGAACGATAGTGGTCACGGACGGTGCTCCGTTACGCCGACCTTCCCATTTGGGCCCCGGCCTCCGCCGGGGTGGTGCATGTCGCGGACGGTAAGCTCGCTAGCTGGTAAGCTCGCAGGGGGTATGCCCGCGAATTGGTAGCCGCGCTGTGGCCTTCAGCAGATCACCGCGATCCCGGCCCACCCTTGGGCCCACTCCGCGGCCCCGAAGGCTTCCCGGCCCCCGCCGGCTTCCCAGCCCCACCCGGCCGACTCCGCGGCCCAGGCTTGGCCCCCTCGACCCGGGGCCCACTACGCGGCGCACCGAACTTCGACCCAGCCCCGGTCCGCGCGCCACCCGTCTTCGGCGCACCCGGCTTGGCGCCCGGCTTCTTCTCCTCGACAACCCCGCGCCCACGCCGCTCGCCGCGCCGTTCCTTGCGCACCGATTTCGCATGCGCCTTGGCGCGCGACTTGATCATTTCCTTGGTCGGCGCGGTCTTCTCGTCGAGCACCAGGTCATCGCCCAGCTTCTCTTCGAAGCCCAACTGCTTCAGGCTCTCCGCGAAATGCGTCGGCAGCTCGGCGGTCACGTCGATCGATCCGCCATCGGGATGATCCACCTTGATGCGCCGCGCATGCAGATGCATCTTCCGCGAGATTCCCCCGGTCAGGAACGCTGCCGCGCCGCCGTATTTGCCATCACCGACGATCGGATGACCGATCGCCGCCATGTGCACGCGCAACTGGTGAGTCCGGCCCGTGAACGGCTGCAACTCGACCCACGCCGCGCGGTTGCCGGCATGCTCGATCACGCGGTAGCGCGTCCGCGCCGGAGCGCCTTCGGCCTCGTCGACATGCATCTTCTCGCCGCCGGTGCCGGGCTGCTTGGCGATCGGCAGTTCGATCATGCCGTCCTCGATCGACGGCACGTCGACCACCAGCGCCCAATAGACTTTCCGCGCGGTCCGCCCCGAAAACGCCTTGGCAAAGAACGCCGCCGCACGGCTGGTGCGCGCGACCAGCAAAGCTCCGGAGGTATCCTTGTCGAGCCGGTGGACCAGCTTCGGCCGACCCTCATTGTCGTACTGGAGCGCGTCGAGCAGCCCGTCGACATGCTGCGTCGTCTTGGTGCCGCCCTGGGTGGCGAGGCCGGGCGGCTTGTTCAGCACGAACGCCTGGAAATCCTTGTGGATGACCATGCCCTGCGCGAGTTCGGTTTCCTCGTCGGACAGGATCACGCGCTCGCGGACGCGCTGGGGCTTGTCCGGGTCGGCGGTGGCCTTGTCGGCCTCGGCGGGCGGCACGCGCAGCATCTGGCCCGCCGCGATCCGGTCGCCCGGCGTCGCGCGCGCGCCGTCGACCCGCAGCTGGCCGGTGCGCGCCCACATCGCCACCGTCGTGTAGCTGGTGTCGGGCAGATGCCGCTTGAACCACCGGTCCAGCCGGATGCCGTCATCGTCGAACCCGACGTTGAATTCGCGAATTCCTGTATCGCTATCGTTCTTGCCCGCGGTCATGCGACGGCCCTTACTGCGGAGAGACCCGCGAATACTGCGGCGATCGACCCGATCACCGAAAGGAGAATATAGCCGAACGCGGCGCCAAGCGAGCCGCGTTCGATCAACGTGACGACGTCGAGCGAGAAGCTGGAAAACGTCGTGAATCCCCCCAGCACGCCGACTGCGAGCAGCAGGCGCCAGCCTTCCGACGCGCTGTTGCGCGCGAGCACGCCGATCAGCACGCCCATCAAGAGCCCGCCGATGAGATTCACCGCCAGCGTACCGAACGGATAGTCCTGGCCGAGCAGCGCCGTCATCGCGCGTGCCGTCAGATAGCGCGCGCCGGAACCGACTGCGCCACCGACCATGACATAAAGAAGGGGAAACATCGCCGCGCCCTAGCGCGAATCGGGCCAAACGGAAAGGTGGGGCGGCGAGCGCTCAAATGTCCCGGTTTATCGCTGCGCTCATGTTCCCCCGCGAAGGCGGGGACCCAGACTGGGCTCCCGCCTTCGCGGGAGAACAAGGGGGGGCCTACGCCAAACACGCCACCAATCTTCTACCCCCCTTTTACCACCCCGTCGGAGGCCGGGGTCCAGTTGGAAAGGTCCTGGTAACGACGCGCTGAGTTCAACTAGCTACGCTCCCCAACTGGACCCCGGCCTCCGCCGGGGTGGAGGGAGGGCAGGGAAAACCCGTCAACCACCCCCGTCACCGCCCAGCGTTGGAAACCATATCCACATCGCTCCCCCCACCATTCCGCGCCGTCACGTACACCACGTACGCGTCACGCCCGCGCACGCCGCCCAGCACATGCTGCCGCCCATCGGTGCTATGCCCCGCCGAATACCCCGCCGCACTCGCCCTCGTATAATAATAATCGAGCATCTTCTGCATGCCTGCACTGCTCGAGAAACTCACGACCCGCAGGCGACACCCGTCCTGATCCGCGCCCGCCGCCTCGGTCAGCCGTGCGCCGGGATAGAGCGGCAGGTCCGCCGGCAACCGGTTCGCCCACCCCGCCGAATAGCCGATCCTCTTGGCGCAAAGCCCCGCGTCCGGCGTCTTCTGCCGTTCCGCCAGCGCACCCAGCGTCAGCGCGCCGTCCGCGGACTTGCACTCGGGGCAGTCGTTCGACGCCGCCGGCGCGCGCTTCAGGGTTGCCGGATCGACCGGATCCTTGCCCAGCCCCACATCGTCCGCCGGCACCGCGCCGGTCTCCGGCCGTGGCGGCGGACGGACCGCATCGGTGTTCGACGACTGCGCGAGCCGCGGATCGACCATGATCTGCCCGCCGAGCGACGCCGCCAACGCCGGATCGCGCGTCGCGTTGGTCAATTCTGCATCGAGGCTGTTAAGATTCTGCTGGTCGTCCGCCGGTTTCCCGCACGCCGTCAGTGCAAGTGCGATTAGCAAAGCGGGCGGCAGGGCTGCGGGCGAGGCGAAGCGGGGGGAGCGTGTCATCACCCTGTGTCTATGCACGACGGGCCGTGAAGAAAGCGTTTTCCGCCGTCCGCGAACTCGCTTGAGTCCTGCGGTACGGCGATCTTGCCCCGGCCGCCGCGACTTGCCATGTTCCGCTCATGCTGAACATCGTCTCGATCCTCATCGGCCTCGTCACTCTGGCGCTCGGCCTCGTCGCCTTCATCCCGCTGCTCGGCTGGATGAACTGGCTCGTCATCCCGATCGGCATCGTCGGCGCTGCGGTCGGCGCCCTGTCGTCGAGCAATGGCGGCCGCAACCTCAACATCGTGCTCATCATCATCTTCGCGCTGCGCCTGATGCTCGGCGGCGGCATCATCTGATACGAAAAGGGCCCGGTGTTTCCACCGGGCCCCTTTGTCTCACGCTAGCCGCGGATCAGCGGCAGCTCACGTTGCCGCGATCGATCGACGATCCGAGCACCGCGCCACCGCCCGCACCGATCAGCGTGCCGAGCAGGCGCGAACCACCGCCCGCGATCACATTGCCGAGCGCGCCGCCGGCAAGCCCACCGACGATCAGGCCGGTCGTCCCGTCATTGCGACGACAGTAATAGCGCCCGTTGCCACCGCGATAGATCCGGTCGTTCCGGCCCAGGCGCCGCTCCTGGTAATAGCGGCCGTCGCGGTAATAGCGGTCGGCCATGTAGCCGCGCTGGCCCGGCTCGTAGCGATTATAATCATAGCCCCGATATTGCTGCCAGTTGCGCCCGCCTGCACGCCCGTCATCGCGACGATCCTGGCGAATGTTGCGGATGTCGCCCCGGCGATCCTGCCGCGCATCGCGAACCTCGTCGCGGTACTCGCGCCGCGCATCGCGCACGTCGTCCCGCGAGTCGGCGTTGCGCACATCCTTGCGGTAATCGCGGCGCGCGTCGCGAACCTCGTCGTTATACTCGCGGTTCGCACCGCGGACGGTCGACTGCGCGCCAACCGGGATCGCGGCGAAGGCGGTGGCAGCAAGTGCCGCCGATAGGATTACGATACGCATTTTTGGTCTCCTGACTCTCTGCAAGAAGAACGGCCGGCCAGGTTGCGAAGTTGCGTGAACGCGAAACTACACCGCGTTCACCCGGCCGACAGTATCATGGGCACAGGTCTTACGAGAGCGTGTGCTCCAGCGTGATCTCTGCATTGAGCACCTTGGAGATCGGGCAGTTCACCTTGGCATCCGCGGCGATCGTGGCGAACTCGTCGGGGGTGATGCCCTCGACCGTGGCGTTCAGCGTCAGCGCGGACTTCGTGACCTTGAACCCGTCGCCATCCTTGTCGAGCGTCACCTTCGCGGTCGTCTCGAGCGTCCCCGCCTCATAGCCCTTGCCGGCCAGCGCGAAGCTCAACGCCATCGTGAAGCAGCTCGCATGCGCCGCCGCGATCAGCTCTTCGGGGTTGGTGCCCGGCTCGTTCTCGAACCGCGTGTTGAAGCCGTAGGGGCTGTCCGACAACACGCCCGACTGCGTCGAGACGTGGCCCTTGCCGCTCTTGCCAAGGCCTTCATATTTGGCCGATCCGCTGCGTGTCGTCATCATAAGGTCCTTTCGGGACATGAAAAAAGGCGCCGCAGTTTCCCACGACGCCTGTCCTCAACGCACCACTACCGAAATAGCGGCCCGGTTTGTTTAGCGGCAGCGGCGATTATTGCCGTTGTTGCTCGTGCCCTTGTCGATCGCGCGCCCGGCGAGGCCGCCGAGGACCGCGCCACCCAGCGTGCCGACCGTGCGGTCGCCGCGGGTATCGACCGTGCGGCCGAGTAGTGCGCCACCGACGCCGCCGATGATCGTGCCGGTCGTGCCGTTCGACTTCTTGCAATAGACGCGGCCGTCGCGGCCACGCCATTCGCGACGATCGCGCGCATCTGCTGCCGAAACCGGGATGAGCAGGGTCGGCAGAATCATTGCGCTGCAGCCGAGTGCCAGAATGAGCTTACGCATGAAATATACTCCCTAGTGATTTGATCTGATGCCGTAACGATGAGACTATACCGTCGGTTGCATGAACGGAAAACAACACCGCGTTCATCAAGATACAGGGGTTCAGGATCTGCCCTCTTACTGCCGGCCGCGCTTCCGCTTTACCGGGAAGGGTGCGCCGGTTACGCCGCCGCGATGCTCCCCGTTCCGTTGCCCGTCGAGATCGTTCCGTTCGCTGCACCCTGGCTGGACCTGGCGGGGCTCGCGGTCTTCGCCGCCTCGGGCGCGCTCGCCGCGGCCAAGCGTGGCCAGACATTCGTCACGCTCGTCTTCTTCGGCCTGATCACCGGCGTCGGCGGCGGCACGGTGCGTGACCTGCTGATCGGCGCGCCGGTGTTCTGGGTCCATGACGCGCGCGCCGCCAGCGTCTGCCTCAGCGTGGCGCTACTGATCTGGGTGACGCCCGAACGCTGGTGGAAGGACGAGGCACTTGGCTGGTTCGATGCGATCGGGCTCGCGGCCTATGCCGTCTACGGCGCGGCCAAGGCGCTCAACTACGGCGTGCCACCGGTCCCCGCCGCCTTGATGGGCGTGATGACCGCCTGCGTCGGCGGCATCATTCGCGACGTGCTGGCCGGCGAACCCTCGATCCTGATGCGCCCGGAACTGTATGTGACCGCGGCGGCGCTGGCCGCGGCGAGTTATGTCGGCCTGGTGCTGCTCGGCATCCCCAACGCTTGGTCCGCCGTGATCGCCGCCAGCGCCGGCTTCACCTTGCGGGCCGCGGCAATCCGCTTCCACCTCGCGCTGCCGGCCTATGGCGGCCGCCGCTAACCTGCGTGGTCCGAAGTGTCTCGCCATGAAGGCGGGGGGAGGCAGCGCCTCCCAGCGCGGCGAACGAATCGAACAGGTGCCGCTGAAATTTCGCCCGGCGGTCGGGCGGATTTGCTAGGAGCCCCCAATGCCCGCAACCCCAGCCTGGCCGCCGCAATCCACGCCGCGCCTCTTCGTCGATCAGCCGCTCTCGATCGGTCCGCTTCAGGTCGATGGCCCGGCCGCGCATTATCTCGTCGGCGTGATGCGGATGAAGATCGGCGATCCGGTGAAGCTGTTCGACGATCGCACCGGCGAATGGCTCGGTGTCGCCGCCAGCGTCGGCAAGCGTGATCTGGTACTCGACGTCACCGAGATGCTTCGCCCGCGCGAGGACGTGCCCGATCTATGGCTGTGCGCCGCACCGCTGAAGAAGGGCCGCGTCGACTGGCTGGCGGAGAAGGCGTGCGAACTGGGCGTCGCGCGGCTGGTGCCGGTCGTCACGCGGCGGACGATCGTCGACAAGCCCAAGACCGAGCGGCTGCGCACGCAGATGATCGAGGCGGCCGAGCAATGCGGGCGCACCGCGCTGCCCGAGGTTGCCGAGCCGGTGAAGCTTGCCGTGCTGCTCCGCGACTGGCCCGAAGATCGCGCGCTGTTCTTCGCAGACGAAACCGGCGGCATGCCCGCACTCGAGGCGATGCGCGCGCGGCCCGGTACGGCGGCGATCCTGATCGGTCCCGAGGGCGGGTTCGACGCGGACGAGCGCGAGGCGATTCGTGCGCATCCGAACGCGGTAGGGATCGGCCTGGGGCCGCGGATCCTGCGTGCGGAAACCGCGGCCGGGGCGGCGGTCGCGCTATGGATGGCGGCGGCCGGAGACTGGTCGGGCGGCTGAGCGCGACGCGCGGCCGTCGATATTGCTACCGATCGGTTCGGATCCCCCCTAGCGGGCGTGTTCATCGACGCGTAAGGCGCGGCGATGACGACGATTCCAACCCCGCCAAAGACCAGCCCGACGATCGAGTCGCGCGACCAGTTGATCGCCAGCTTCGCGGGCGGCGAAAAGCCGAAGGACGCGTGGCGGATCGGCACCGAGCACGAGAAGTTCGTCTATGCGAACGGCGATCACCACGCGCCGTCCTATGACGAGCCGAGCGGCATCCGCGCGTTGCTCGGCGAGCTCGAGCAATATGGCTGGAAGCCGGTCATGGAGGGCGGGAACGCGATCGCCATGTCAGGCCCCGACGGCAGCATCAGCCTGGAACCCGCCGGCCAGTTCGAGCTGTCGGGCGCGCCGCTCGATAGCCTGCACGAGACTTGTGCGGAGACCGGACGTCATCTCGAGCAGGTAAAGGCCGCGGGCGAAAAGCTCGGCATCGGCTTCCTCGGCCTTGGCATGTGGCCGGACAAGACCCGCGGGGAACTGCCGATCATGCCCAAGGGGCGCTATGCGATCATGCTGCGGCACATGCCGCGCGTGGGGAGCATGGGGCTCGACATGATGCTGCGGACCTGCACGATCCAAGTGAACCTGGATTATGCGTCCGAGGCGGACATGGTGAAGAAATTCCGCGTCGGGCTGGCGCTTCAGCCGCTCGCGACCGCGCTGTTCGCGAACTCGCCGTTCACCGAGGGCAAGCCCAACGGCATGCTGTCGTATCGCAGCCATATCTGGTCGGACACCGATCCGCACCGCACCGGCATGCTGCCGTTCGTGTTCGAGGATGGCTTCGGCTACGAGCGCTACACCGAGTACGCGCTCGATGTGCCGATGTACTTCGTCTACCGCGAGGGGAAATATATCGACGCCGCCGGGCTGTCGTTCCGCGATTTCCTGAAGGGTGAACTCAGCATCCTGCCGGGCGAGAAGCCGACGCTCGACGACTGGACCGACCATCTGTCGACCGCCTTCCCCGAGGTGCGGTTAAAGACGTTCCTCGAGATGCGCGGCGCCGATGGGGGACCATGGAACCGGATTTGTGCGCTACCGGCCCTGTGGGTCGGGCTGCTCTACGATCAGGGTGCGCTGGATGGCGCGTGGGATCTGGTCAAGGACTGGACGATCGACGAACGTCAGGCGTTGCGCGATGCGGTGCCGAAGTTGGCGCTCGATGCGCCGATCCCCGGTGGCGGCACGCTGCGCGACATCGCCGGGCAGGTGCTCGACATCGCCGGATCGGGTCTGACGGCACGCGCGCGGTTCAACCGTGCCGGCGACAACGAGAGCGGCTTCCTCGATCCGCTGCGCGAGATTGTCCGCAGCGGCAAGGTGCCTGCAGAGGTGCTGCTGGAGAAGTATCACGGCGTCTGGGGCGGCGACGTCTCGAAGGTGTACGACGAATCGAGCTTCTAACGCCTCGTCGGCAAGGGAGAACCTGACCATATTTCCCGTCATCCTGACGAAAGTCAGGACCCAGAGTTACGGATGCCGGTGCTCGTGGCTCTGGGCCCTGACGTCCGTCAGGGTGACGGGGTTTTAGTCCCTGCATCTTCCGCACCACGCAACCTCGCGACCAGCCGCGGCACCAGGCCGTGGCGCGTCATCCAGTCGAAATAGGCGCGGTAGTCCGGGTCGAGCTTCAGATGACGCTCCTCGGTCTTCGCGCGCCAGTAATACACGCCGCTAACCGCCGCCATCAGCAGCGTCGCGCGCGCCGCGTCGACGATGGTGCCGAGCGTGAAGATGGGCAGTGTCGAGATCCACCAGAACAGGTTCTTCGACAGATACGCGGGGTGACGCGAGATCGCGTAGGGGCCGTGCGTCAGGATGCCGCGGTTGGTGAGGTTCGAGAATCGGACGCCGAACGCCATCGTCGCCCAGGCGTAGATAGCGGTCAGCCCGACCAGCACCGCGCCGATCACCGCGAGCAGGACCGGGTGCCCCTGGAACCAATGCGCCCAGTCCGAGGTGCCGGGATGATAATCGAGCGGACCGCCGGTGGTCATCAGGATGAACGGGGGATAGCACATCAGCGCAGGCATCCACGCGGCCGCGAACGGGTTGGCGCTGCGGATGTGCGAATCGAGCGCGCGGAAGGTCAGCAGATACCCGACCGTCGCGAACGCCACGTCGATCAGGAACATCAGAGTCACCAGCCAGCTCGCCAGCGCCACCGGATCGTGCAGCACCGAGGCGACGTCGCCGCGAACGAAATCGCCGAAGCCGGGCGGGACGATCGCGAGCATGAACGCGAGGAAGAACGTCTTCACGCCCCACGCCCGCAAATGTCCGTAGATCGCCTCGTGGTCGACCTCCGCCTGTCCGGTCAGCCACGCGCCGAGATGCCAGGCGCCGTCCCGGGGGGCGACCAGGTACCGGTCGATCCACAGGACATAGGGGATCGACGCGACGAACAGGATCGGCGCGGCATTGGTGAAACACCACATCGCGAACGCGAAGTTGCCCTGCCAGTAAAAGCGGCCCGCACCGTAGATCAGCGCGATCCCCGCCCAGGTCGCCCATAGTCCCGCAAGCTTGGTCAGGCTGGCGTCGAGCGTCTCGCGCCACGGCCTGCCGGCGGACCAGTCGATCCCGGTGCTCGGCCGCCGGTGAACCTTGTCGACGAGCAGCGACCAGAGGATCATCGGCAATCCACAGGCCGCGACGTTGATCAGCGCCGAATAAGGTCCGTCCATGCCATAATGACGCGCGATCCCGATCCATGCGAGGACGCCGGCCAGCCCCGACAGCCCGGCACCGTGGCTGACGGCGGACGGCGGTCGAGGATCGGGCGTGGCGTGTCCGGGAAGCGCGGGGTCCTGATGCATCGCCGTCGTCTAGCGCGGAATGGTGAGTAACGCGTGAAGCATATTGCGGCTGCGTATCGCGGTATTCGCGCGCTTACTCGATCATTCGCCCCAATAGTCCCGCCATGCGACGCCGTCCGAGCGGGGTCAGCTGCACGTGCGAGCGACGGCCGTCGCGCTCGTCGCGGGTCCGCTCGACCAGGTCGGCGTCCTGCAGCATGGTCAGATAACGGAGCGCGGTGGCCGAAGGCGCGCGGGCACCGATGCACACCGCGGATACGCTGAGCTGTCGGTGTTCGTGGTCGGAGATGTACAGGTCGAGCAGGATGTTCCAGCCCGGTTCGGAGAACAGCGTGTCGCCGAGCAGTTCGTCGCGAACCTTGCGCATCTCGTAGAGCCGTCGGGCGACGTCGATCAACGCGGCGTTCGGGGCGGCGGCATAGGCCGGTTCCGCGGCGGTCAGATACGCCGCACGCTTGGCGGCAAGGGTAGGCAGGATGGCGATTGCGTATGGCATATACGTCTTTCGAATGTGCGTCAGCGCAGCGTCGGGTCCTGACGACTCCAGTCCAGATCCCAGCCACGTGCTCGGATCCGTTGCGAGTGTCGAACCGTCCCGATCACGAGAAGCAGAACGATGGGGTAGCTCCAGGCGGCGGACAGGACCGCGTAGACGAGCCGGATCACGTCAGGGCTGAGCGCGCGGACCAGCGGCGCGGCGGTGCCCAGGGCGTGCAGCGCGGTGGCCCAGAGTGGCCAGAACCGGTCCGCCTTGAGCGTGATCGCGATCATCGCCACCAGCAGGAGCAGATCGACGATCGTCACGCCGGCCTCCAGCCCTGCGAACGGGATCGGGCTGTTCCGTTGCACGATACCCGTCGACGCGGCCGCGATGAGCAGCGCCAACCCGGTCAACCGTTCCGGTGCCCCGCCCCGCAGGAGCGCATAGCCGGACGCGGCCACCTGTATCGCATAGAACAGCCAGACCCGATCCAACGCGTACCTCCAAAGCAGGACCGAGAACGGCCGTTCAGGCCACCGCCGCCAGGCGGGCAGGGGCATCGGTCCGCAACGCGCCCTCGTTCGGCGGGCACGGCACGGTATCGCCATATCCGTAGAACTGGCCGAGCCCGATCTCCGACCGTACGTCGACCAGCGCCCGATGCGCCTCGACGAAGCGCTGGCGCGCGTTGATCATGTCGAACGACGCCTGAGACACCATCTGCAACGCGGCCGCCCCGGTGCCGACCGGCAGATTGGCGGCGACGCGCTGTTGCAACAGCGTCGATACGCACGACGCGGCCAGCATCGCCGCGTGATCGACGGCAGCCTCGGCCTTCAGGAAATCGATCGTGACCCTGTCGGTCGCGTCGCGGCGTTTTTTCAACATCGTCGTTCTCCCCATCGGCGCCGTCGTTGCGGTGCCATGTACGGGAGCGGTGCGATCGCGGTTCGATCGGAACAGGCTGGTCATCGTCATCGCCATGTTCATGAGCGCCATCGAGGTGACGGCGATCAGTCCCATGATAGCGATCAATCTGACAAGCCGGTCGCCGATCGACAACCGATTGCGCGCCACCCCCATCGACCCGCTGACTCCGGATGTTCCGAAGAAGCGGCGAACAAACCCCCACGGCTCGATCTGCGCGGATGATGGGGTGTCGACGGGGGGATTGGGAATGTCGAATGGTTCGGATGGTAGCCGTTCGTACGTCGGCGATCGCTCGGCGGACGGGGGCGGGGCGGGGGGCGCGGGCGTGTCGGGCACCGCATCCTCCGGGCGACCATTCTCATGATCGCGCAGCCGACGCGCGGCTTCGAACCGCGTGCCGACGCCGAGGATCTGGATCGCGCGCTCGATGCGCTTGTCGATTGCGGAGGGGGACACGCCGACCAGCGCGGCGATCTCCTTCGAATTGTGATGCGTCAGAACGAGCCGCAGACAGGCGCGTTGGGCTTCGGTCAACTGATCGATGCGTCCTGCGGTCATGCCGGAATGGTAGCGGCAACGCGGTACAGTTGCACCTTTCCCGTGGGATAAAATGGAAGAGGTTGCAGGGTGTTGAATTGTAAGGAATTGTTGGTCGCGATTGCCCGCGGCGGGTCTGTTTCGGGCTCGAAACTGCCCGGGAACGGCGGGGGCACGATGTTGGTAGCGCTGACGAACGAAGGGCCGGGGATTGCTCCCCGGCCCTTTGCTTTGGTCGTCTGGTCGGAACGGAGGACCGGCAAAGCCGGCCCTTTTCGTCGGACGGGACTGGTGGCTTTGCCGCCAGCCCGCCGGCCGTTCTGATCTTGTGTCCGGGCCTGCTTTCGCTGGCCCGGTCCAAGATCAGAAGTCCATGCCGCCCATGCCGCCCATGCCGCCGCCGCCCATGGGCATGGCGGGCTTGTCTTCGGCCATTTCGCTCACGGCCGCTTCGGTCGTGATCAGGAGGCCTGCGACCGACGCTGCGTTCTGCAGCGCGGTGCGGACGACCTTGGTCGGATCGATCACGCCGGCTTCCACCAGGTTCTCGTAGACGTCGGTCGCGGCGTTGAAGCCGATGTTCGAGTCGTTGCCGTCGAGCAGCTTGCCCGAAACCACCGCACCGTCATGACCCGCATTCTGTGCGATCTGGCGAACCAGAGCGGTCAGCGACTTGCGAACGATGTCGATACCACGCGTCTGGTCCTCGTTCGCACCGGTCAGGCCGTCGAGTGCCTTGGTCGCGTACAGCAGAGCCGTACCACCACCGGGGACGATGCCCTCTTCGACGGCTGCGCGGGTTGCGTGCAGTGCGTCGTCGACGCGGTCCTTGCGCTCCTTGACTTCGACTTCCGACGAACCACCGACCTTGATGACGGCAACGCCGCCGGCCAGCTTCGCGAGACGCTCCTGGAGCTTCTCCTTGTCGTAATCGGACGTCGTGTTCTCGATCTGCTGACGGATCGCTTCGGTGCGGCCCTTGATCGTCTCGTGATCGCCAGCACCATCGACGATGACGGTGTTGTCCTTGTCGATCGTGACGCGCTTGGCGGTGCCGAGCATGCCGAGCGTGACGGTCTCGAGCTTGATGCCGAGGTCTTCCGAGATCATCTCGCCCTTGGTCAGGATCGCGATATCCTCGAGCATCGCCTTGCGACGATCGCCGAAGCCCGGTGCCTTGACCGCTGCGACCTTCAGGCCGCCGCGCAGCTTGTTGACGACGAGCGTGGCGAGCGCCTCACCCTCGATGTCCTCGGCGATGATCAGGAGCGGACGACCCGACTGGACGACGGCTTCCAGGATCGGGAGCATCGCCTGCAGGTTCGACAGCTTCTTCTCGTGGATCAGGATGTAGGGATCCTGAAGCTCGACGGTCATCTTCTCGGGGTTGGTGATGAAGTACGGCGACAGGTAGCCGCGATCGAACTGCATGCCTTCGACGACGTCGAGCTCGAATTCGAGACCCTTGGCCTCCTCGACGGTGATCACGCCTTCCTTGCCGACCTTCTCCATCGCTTCGGCGATCTTCTCGCCGACTTCGACGTCGCCATTGGCCGAGATGATGCCGACCTGCGCCACTTCCTTCGAACCCGAAACCGGCTTCGAGCGCGCCTTGACGTCGTCGACGACCTTGACGACGGCGAGATCGATGCCGCGCTTCAGATCCATCGGGTTCATGCCCGCTGCGACCGACTTCATGCCCTCGCGGACGATGGCCTGCGCCAGAACCGTCGCGGTGGTGGTGCCGTCACCGGCGATGTCGTTGGTCTTCGAGGCCACTTCGCGCAGCATCTGCGCGCCCATGTTCTCGAACTTGTCCTTGAGCTCGATCTCCTTGGCGACGGTGACGCCGTCCTTGGTGATGCGCGGTGCGCCGAAGCTCTTGTCGATGACGACGTTGCGGCCCTTGGGGCCCAAGGTCACCTTGACCGCGTCGGCGAGGATGTCGACGCCGCGGAGGATGCGCTCACGCGCGTCACGACCGAATTTTACGTCCTTGGAAGCCATGTCAGCTGCCCTTTCGATTGAGTGAAGTATAGGAAGTGCAGACGCTGGCGCGGATGTCGCTGCCAGCCTTTCTCGGCGCGTTCACGTCAGCAAAGCCGACGATCGCAAGCCCGTCGGGTCAGCCGACGATGCCGAGAATGTCCGATTCCTTCATGATCAGCAGGTCTTCGCCGTCGACCTTGACCTCGGTGCCCGACCACTTGCCGAACAGGATCTTGTCGCCGGTCTTGACGTCGAGCGGCGTGATCGTGCCGTTCTCGGCGCGCGTGCCGGTGCCGATGGCGACGACTTCGCCTTCCTGCGGCTTTTCCTTGGCGGTGTCGGGGATGATGATGCCGCCAGCCGTCTTCTCTTCGGCTTCGAGGCGCTTCACCAGCACGCGATCATGCAATGGACGAAAGTTCATGGGATCCATGTCCTTTTGGATTGTGACAGATTTCTGGCACTCGAGGATCCCGAGTGCCAACGAACGGCATATGTGCCTGCACCCCGCCCATGTCAAAGGTTCCGACCCGGAATTATTTTCGCGTGGGCGTGGTATTCGGGCATCGTGGCTGAAGGGGCTGGAAGACGGCGCTCCGTTCTCCTGCGGACGCAGGAGTCCAGGGTACCGAGACCAGCGCTTGTGATCCTGGGCTCCTGCGTTCGCAGGAGAACGTGGGGGCCAGTTGGACCTTCCCTTCTGCTCCCCATCCGCTTGCGGGAGGGGTCGGGGGAGGGGTTTCGGGACGGCTCGTCTGCGGCACGCCCCTCCCCTAACCCCTCCCGCAAGCGGAAGGGGGATTGGGTTGCGAACGGACCATCGACGGCTAACCGCGAAGCCCCTGTGTTGGCCCCGTAACACAGGCCATTTACCTAGGCCCGTGCATGCGTTAGCGCTGCGTCCATGACCGATACAGCCGCGCCGTCCTACGCCTCCTCCCCGGCCCCGTCCTACACCGATCCCGCCCGCCCGCCGCGGCGGAAGTGGCGGCTGGTGCGCGGCGTGTGGAAACTGCTCGTCGCGATCAAGGACGCGCTAGTCCTGATCGCGATGCTGCTGTTCTTCGGCCTGATCTTCGCGGCACTCAACGCGCGGCAGAGCACGACGGCGATCAAGGACGGCGCGCTGGTGCTCGACCTGAACGGCTCGATCGTCGAGCAGCCCGAGGAGCAGGCCGCGTTCGCCGCGCTCTCGGGTCAGCCCGCGGCCCGCCAGTTCCGCCTGCGCGACGTGGTCCGCGCGATCGATACCGCGCGCACCGATGCCCGTGTGAAGGTGCTGGTGCTCGATCTCGACCGGTTCGGCGGCGCCTATCCCGCAGCCTTGGGTGAAGTCGGCGACGCGCTGGCGCGCGTGCGCGCCGGCGGCAAGCCGGTGCTGGCCTATGCGACGGCCTATACCGACGGCGGCTACCGCCTCGCGGCCAGTGCGAGCGAGATCTGGGTCAACCCGCTGGGTGGCACGATCTTCATGGGCCCCGGCGGCAACCAGCTCTATTACAAGGGCCTGATCGACAAGCTCGGCGTCAACGCGCACGTCTACCGCGTCGGCCGCTACAAGTCGTTCGTCGAGCCGTACACGCGCACCGACCAGAGCGAGGACGCCAAGGCGGCAAGCACGGCATTGTACGGGACGCTGTTCTCGCAGTGGCGCGAGGCGATCGCCAAGGCGCGGCCCAAAGCGCAGATCGCGCAGTTCATGAGCGCGCCCGACAAGGTCATCATCGCGGCGAACGGCAACATCGCCGAGGCGAACCTGCGCGCAGGGATCGTCGACAAGCTCGGCGACCGGACCGCGTTCGGCCGCCGCGTGGCGGAATACGCCGGGTCCGACGACAAGAAGCCCGCGGGCAATTTCACCACGATCAAGTACGACGCCTGGGTGAAGGCGAACCCGCTGCCGACCGCGGGCGACGCGATCGGCGTGCTGACGATCGCCGGCGAGATCGTCGACGGCGACAGCGGCCCCGGCAAGGCGGCAGGCAACACGATCGAAAAGGCGGTGCTCGACGGCCTCGCCAAGAAGACGCTGAAGGCGCTGGTCGTGCGCGTCGACTCGCCGGGCGGCTCGGTGCTCGCCTCGGAGCAGATCCGGCTCGCGATCCTTGAGGCCAAGCGCCAGAAGCTGCCGATCGTCGTGTCGATGGGCGGCCTGGCCGCAAGCGGTGGCTATTGGGTGTCGACGCCCGCCGACGTGATCTTCGCCGAGCCCGGCACGATCACCGGGTCGATCGGCATCTTTGGCGTCATCCCGACCTTCGAGAACGCGCTCGCCAAGATCGGCGTGACCAGCGACGGCGTGAAGACCACGCCGCTGTCGGGCCAGCCCGATATCGTCGGCGGCACCACGCCGATGTTCGACGCGATCGCGCAGGCGGGCATCGAGAACGGCTATCGCGCGTTCATCAGCCGCGTCGCCGCGTCGCGCAGGATGACGCCGGCGCGCGTCGACTCGATCGGCCAGGGCCGCGTCTGGGACGGCGGCACCGCGCGCCAGATCGGCCTGGTCGACCGGTTCGGCACGCTGAAGGATGCAATCGACGAAGCCGCCAAGCGCGCCAAGCTCGATCCGGGCAAGGTGCACGCCGAATATCTCGAGAAGAAGCCCGGCTTCCTCGCAACACTGGTGCAGGATTTCGGCAGCGACGATGCCGATGACGATGCCGGCGGTGGCGATGCGAGCTGGGGCAATGCGAGCTGGGGCAGTGCAGGCGGCGACGCGTTCGCGCACGTCGCCGCCGCCCGCCGCCAGATGCTCGCGCGCGCGGTCGGCGACATGAAGCGGCTGGCGACATCGGGCTCGATCCAGGCGCGCTGCCTGGAATGCGGCGGCATGGGCCCGACGACGGCCGCGATCGGCGACGCCAAGCTGCTCGACCTGCTACTCGCCCGCATCGGCTTCTAAGGGCGGCGACGGGCAGGAACGACGTGGAGCAGGGTCTGCTCTGCGTCGTTCCAGGTCGGTCCAGGAAGAGCGATGCCGCATGACGGGCAGGAACTGCTACCGCCTGCGCGTAAGCGGAATGACCGGTTTTGGTGGTTAGCTGCCGTTCGCTCGCTTCGGTAAAAAGGGATGCTGGTCGCCGACCACGACTCCCTGAATGGCGTAGAACTCGCGAGGGATGCTGGAAAGGAGTCGGAATTTCTCGTTGTCAGGAGCCTTGCCGAACCAGAACGATATGTCTCCATCTGCACGGTAATCCACGTAAATTGGCTGAAATCCGTTCTGCTCAAACAGCTTCGCGGCTTCGTCGGCGTTCTCGGGCCGCACCCTAATCCGGCTGCCGATCCGCTTCTCCGATGGTGGTTTTCCGTTCGCAGAAAGGGCCATGCTCGCGAGAGTGCCGCTGGTTTGGAACGTCTGCAAGTGGGCGGAAGCAGAATGGCCGGGTTTGGTGGGAAGCGGTCCGTCCGCTTTCGGTTGTGAGAGTGGTGTAAGCAGACCTTGGCGGTCGTATCCGGCGGGCGTATGTCTTTCAGATGACCAAGATTCAGCAGACCTTTGTCAATAAGAAAGACGGACCAATTTACGTGTCGGTCGAGCCTTGGCCTGAGTGCTTTGAGTTGGAGCCGGGAGACAGGTTGACGCTCATCTGGGAAGCCGAGTCCACTAGAGAGTCTGCGCAAGTCGATTTCATCAATGAACGAGAATTGATTGTCCATCCGGACGGTGCGCTCGATCATATGCAGTTCTTCATCAACGGCCAGCCCGCTCGGGAAAAGAGTTGGGACTTTAAGCATCAGTGACTGCGGCCCAGCGTCGTGCCACTGAACGACCGCTTTCGGGACGGCAGGTCGCCCCGTCCAACGTCGATAAATGGGCGGTTTCTGCCGATCCCGGCTTTCCCGATAGCATGGACCAGGCGGTGACAGTCGGCCCGGGTTCCGCTCGGAACCGCTCGAGCCTATAGACGCCGCATGACAAAATTACCTCGCGGAGCCAGGACCTCGAAGAAGCAACCTCTCAATGGTTGGCTCGGGATAGGCATCGTCCTTGTCACGATGACGATCTCGTTCTTCGTGGCTTACGCCTACCTGCTCCCGTAAATCCCGCTCGATCAGCCAGCCCCGAATGCATGCAATTGGGCGAAAGCGGAATGGCGGCTTTCTAATCATCGACCCCCAGTCATGAGCGGCACCATGCACAGGCGCAGGCGCTGTTGCCGGATCAGCGCCGAGCCAACATCTTCCGCAGGACGATCCAAAGCACCGCGGCGGCGATGACGCCGAGGATCAGGACCCCGGCGACCGCGCCTGCGACACGGAAGATCCCCCAGAACAAGGCTTCGACAAAGCGGCCGACCGCGACGGAAAGGCCGATCATGCGGACGGGATCATGCAAGGGGCTCGAAAACGCGACACGCGCCACCGGTAGCGGGTGAAGGCTTGCGCGCCAAACGCCGTCTTCCTACGCCTTCGCGAATGCAGACCAAGCCGATGCCAGCGGAAACCGTTCCCGACAGCGACCGCGTTCCCGATAGCCAATATGGCGGTCTGGTCGGCCGCCTCCCGCCTACGCTGCGCGGTCTCGCGCTGCTCGCACGGTTCGATCGCCCGATCGGCTGGTGGCTGCTGTTCTGGCCGGGAGCGTGGGGCGTCGCGCTCGCGGGTGGCGCGGTGCAGCGCTGGGACCTGATCCTCTGGCTGCTGCTCGGCAGCATCGCGATGCGCGGCGCGGGCTGCGTGTTCAACGACATCGTCGACCGCGATCTCGACGCGCAGGTCGCGCGCACCCGCGCCCGGCCGATCCCGAGCGGGCTCGTCTCGATCCGGCTGGCCTGGGTGTGGCTGGTCGTGCTCTGCCTGATCGGGTTCGCGGTCCTGCTGCAGCTGACGTTCCTGGCCGCGATCGTCGCGCTCGCCAGCCTCGCGCCGGTCGCCGCCTATCCGTTCATGAAGCGGATCACCTGGTGGCCCCAGGCGTGGCTCGGCATCGTCTTTTCCTGGGCGCTGCTGGTCGGCTGGAGCGATATCGCCGGCACGCTCGATACGCCGATGTGGCTCTTGTATGCGGGCTCGATCGCCTGGGTGATCGGCTACGACACGATCTACGCGCTGCAGGACCGCGAGGACGACGCGATGATCGGCATCCGCTCGTCCGCGCTTCGCATGGGGACGCATGTGAAGGCGGGCGTCGGGATCTTCTACGTTGCCGCCGTCGCGTTCTGGGCCGCGGCGTTCTGGACCGTCCGTCCTGATCCGCTCGCGATCGCCGCGCTCGTCCCCGTCGCGCTCCATCTCGCGTGGCAGGTCGCGACGCTCAAACCCGACACGCACGAGGGCGCGGGCACCGCCGCACTCGCCCGCTTCCGCGCCAACCGGTTCGCCGGACTGCTCATGTTCCTCGCCTGCGTGGTTGTCGGCACGAGCCTGCATCCTTAAGTCGCTGATATGCTGACCCCAGACCAAGCCCGCGACCGCGCCCACGACATCGTCCAGCGCGCGAGGGCGGCGGGCGCCGACGCCGCCGACGCGGTCTTCGCCGCCGATGCCGCGCTCGACGTGTCGATCCGCCTTGGCAAGCTCGAGGATATCGGCCGTTCCGAAAGCGAGGATCTCGGCCTGCGCGTGTTCGTCGGCCAGCGCTCCGCCAGCGTTTCGACCTCCGACCTGTCGACCGCGGCGATGGACGCGCTCGTCGAACGCGCGGTCGCGATGGCGCGCGAAGCCCCCGAGGATCCCTGGGCTGGCCTCGCCCCCGCCGAACGCCTGCTACACGGCGACCCGCCGATGCTCGGCCTCGACGATGGCGGCGAAGTCAGTCCCGAACAGTTGCGCGACGCCGCGCTCGAAGCCGAGGACGCCGCGCGCGCGGTCGCCGGCGTCTCGAACAGCGAAGGCGGCGGCGCCAGCGCCTCGCGCAGCGTCTGGGCGCTCGCCACCAGCCACGGGTTCGCCGGCGCCTATGCCGCGACCGGCTATGGCGTATCGGCCAGCGTGCTCGCGGGCGAGGGCGGCGCCATGCAACGCGACTACGCGCACAGCAGCGCCCGCCTCCGCGCGCATCTCGAAGCGCCCGACGCGATCGGCCGCCGCGCCGGCGAGCAGGCCGTCGCCCGCCTCAACCCCGGTCGCCTGACCAGCGGACCGACCACGATCGTCTACGACCGCCGCGTCGGCGGATCGCTGGTCGGCCACATGCTCGGCGCGATCTCAGGGCAGGCGATCACGCGGAAGACCAGCTTCCTGCTCGACTCGCTCGGCACGCAAATATTCGCGCACGGCATCACGATCCGCGACGATCCGCACCGCCCGCACGGCCTGCGCTCGCGCCCGTTCGACGGCGAGGGGCTTCCGGTTTCGCCGAGCGAGATCATTGAGAACGGCATGCTCGAACGCTGGCTGCTCGACTCCGCCTCGGCACGCCAGCTCGGGCTCGAGCCGACCGGCCACGCCGCGCGCGGCATCGGCGGCGGGCCCGGCACCTCGACCAGCAACGTCTTCATGGAGCCGGGCCACGTCCCGCTCGAAACGCTGATCGCCGACATCGTATCGGGCGTCTACGTCACCGAACTGATGGGCGGCGGCGCGAACGGCGTGACCGGCGACTATAGCCGCGGCGCAGCGGGCTTCCGGATCGAGAACGGCGAGATCACCGGCCCGGTCGCCGAGTTCACGATCGCCGGCAACGTGAAGGACATGTTCCTCGCGATGACCCCGGCCAACGATCTCGAATTCCGCTACGGCGTCAACGTGCCGACCCTGCGCGTGGAGGGCATGACGGTGGCGAGTGGCTGAGCGCGTGCGCCAGCCCACGCGCTCGCCCGACTGGCTGAATGCGATGGCCGACGCCGTATCGGCAATCGCCGCGGAGGCCGGCGCGATGGCGCACGACCGCTTCGACACCGATTTCCAGCGCTGGGAAAAGACCCCCGGCAGCCCGGTCTGCGAACTCGACATCGCGATCGACCGGATGCTCAAGGCGCGCCTCTCGACGCTGCTGCCCGAGGCCGGCTGGCTGTCCGAGGAGACCGCCGACAATGCCGATCGCCTCGCGCACGACCTGCTCTGGGTGGTCGACCCGATCGACGGCACGCGCGACTATATCCGCGCGCGGCCCGGCTGGTGCGTCTCGATCGGCCTGGTCGACCGCGGCCGCCCGGTGATCGGCATCCTCGACGCCCCCACGCGCGGCGAGCACTGGCGCGCCGTCGCCGGGCAGGGCGCGACCCGCAACGGCCTGCCGTTAAAGGCCGGCCCCCGCACCGACTTCGCCGGCAGCCGCACCCCCGTCGACGCGCTCCCCAAGGCCGACCGCGACCTCGTCATGGTCCACAAACCCAATTCGATCGCGCTGCGCATCGCGATGGTCGCCGCCGACGAAGCCGACCTTGTCGCCACGCTCCGCTGGGGCAACGAATGGGACATCGCCGCGGCGGTTCTGGTCGCGAGCGAAGCGGGCGCGGTGGTGAGCGACGCGCTGGGCGCGCCGCTGGTGTTCAACAAACCGCGCCCACAGGATTTCGGGGTGCTCGTCTCCACGACCGGTATCCAGGCCGCGGCGATCCAGCGGCTCGCGGGGCGAGCACGGCTACCGTGAGTATGGTTCGACCCGCCTCGGCATGGGCGCGGTCAAAAAATGATCGCACCCGACCGAATCTCGCCAATCATACCGAAGCCAAATCGTCTACCGGCTCACTCTTCCGCCAACCGACGCGTACTGCGCCGATCGAACGTCGCGGCGGCCGTTCCAGCTTTTAGATGCATATACTGAAAGCTCGTTCGGACACGCGTTGATCTTCTACCAATTCTATCCTTGCAGAGCCGTGCCACATGGGTTGATAAACCTCATACGCATAATCTGATTTGATGCCGCATGGAGTGTGCAGCATGATCAAGCTGGCTGGTGTGATAGTAGCGATTGTCCTGACGGCTCCTGCGGCCGCGCAGACAGCACCCGAAATAGGGATGAGTTCACCCAACTATAGCACCTATCAGTCCTCGCTGGAGAGCTTGGGCGGTCTTGGTGCGGCAGAGACGCCGACGATGCGGGCGTATAAGATGAAGCAAGCGATAGCTCTTCAGACGGAGGCCGCCGATTTGTTGAGGCAGGACGGCGGCACATTCACGGCAAAGCACGAAGAGTATATCCGCGGCAAAGCGTGTGACATCCTTGGTGTTAAGCGGACGAGTATCGGAAGTCTCGTTCCTCGGCGTGGTTGCGGCCTGTAAAACGCGGTTTTGTTCAGAGCTTCTCGAGTCGAGAATGACGGATCCTAAGACGTAGCGCGATTGTCTGCGGATGCTTGCATAGGCCGTAGACGCCGCTCAATACAGGATTAGGCGCGCTTGCCCTTCGTCCGGCTGGTCAGGTGGAACTGCAGACACCGATCGCAGCGGTACGCCCTGAGCGGCACGCGCCCCGCCAGCGCCACCACCAACGCATCAGCCTCCGACACGAACCGCGCCTTTCGGCGACACACACTGAGACGGGTGCGCTTCACCCGCTCAATCCTTGTACTTCATCTCCAGAAAACGCCCGCGGGTCGACAGGTTGTCGAGGTCGCTTTGCGCGAGGCGGGCGGTCATTTCGCCGATCTCCTGTTCGATCAGCTTGAGCCCCGCGACCAGTTCGGCGTCTGGAGTCTGGCCGTTGCGCGGCGTCGTGCGGAGCGAGGGGGGGACCTTCTCGTAATCCTTCACGAACGCGGGCAGTTGCTCGCCGACCAGTTTGCGCACCTCGAACGCCTCGGGCGTGTTCGCGTCGAGCGTCGCGAGTTGCGGCGTCAGCGTTTCGAGACGCAGGCCGATCCTGTCGACCAGCGTCATCGCCGGCGCGGGCAGGGCAGGGCGTTGCGCCTCGAGCCAGCGCTCGGTTTGCGCGGGGAGCGCGCGGATGTCGACCGACGCGAGCCGCTCGGGGGTCGGCGCGCGCTCCGCCGGCCACACCGCGAACAACACCGTCGCGGCGACCAGCAGCGCCATCACCAGCATCGCGCCGCCGATCCCGAGCGGCACGATCCAGCCGATCACCATCGCCGCGATCAGGATCGCCACGACGGCGACCGCGATCCGGGTCAGCCGCTTGCCGATCGCCTGCGTCTGCCGTGCCCGCCCCCGCGACGGCACGCGCGCGATCGCGGTGCCGGTGCGATCATCCGAAATGCGCGACCAGGAGGCGCGGGCGCTGGCGATGGCGTCGTCGACTTCGCTCACGGCGGTTACATCGCCTCCAGCTTGAACGGGCTGGCGGACGGTCCGCCCAACTGCCCCTGCGTCGCGCCCTCGGCCCGGGCGATGTAGCCGCGGGACTTGTCGACCTCGTTCGACAGCGCGCCGACCGTCGTCTTCATGCTGTCGAGCGCCTTCAGCTTGAACGTGTCGATCGCGTCCATCGTGTCGTAGATATTCTGGAACGCGCGTTGCAGCGTCTCGAGCGGGATGGTCGCCGACGCGGCCTGCTCATGGATCTGCGCAGTCTGCGATTTGAGCAGCTTGCCGGTCGAATCGATGATGTTCGCGGTCGTCGTGTTGAGCGCGGTGATCTGTTCCAGCACCAGCTTCTGGTTGGTTAGCGCCTGCGCCACCGTCACCGCGGTGCGCAGCGCCGAGACGGTCGTGGTCGACGCGCGATCGACGCCCTTCACCAGCTCGACATTGTTCTTCTTGACCAGGTCGAGCGCGAGATAGCCCTGCACGGTCACCGCCATCTGAGTCAGCAGGTCCTGCGTCCGCTGGCGCGTGTAGAACAGCGCGGTCTCGCGGATCGCCTTCGCCTTGGCGGGATCGGTGTGATCGAGTTCGTTGGCGACGTCCTCCAGCTTCGCGTCCATCGTCTTCGACAGATGGATCATCTGTTCGAGCCGACCCATCGCCGCCCACAGATTCGCGCGCTCGGTATCGATCGCGGCATTGTCCATCAGCAGCTCGTCCTTGCCCGAGCCGAGGCTCTTCAGGATCTGCGCGATGTGAGTCTGCGACGATTTATAGCCGTCAAAATAATTGCGCATCTTGCCACCGAACGGGATGATCCCGAACAGCTTCTGCGGCGCGGTGAGATTGCCCTTCTTGCCGGGATCGAGATCCTCGACGACGCGGCGCAGCTCGGCCAGATCCTTGCCGACGCCGGTTTCCTGATCCATCGCCTTGACCGGGCGATCGAGGAAGCGGTTCGACTGGCCGGCGGCCTCGCGGATTTCCTTCGCGCCCATCGCGGTGATCGCGTCGACTCGCTTGCCGAACTCGGGCGAGTTGACGTCCTGCGCGACGAGATCGGTGACGAACCCCGACACGCGCTCCTCCAGCTGAGACTTTACGCCGGCATCCACGGGGACGAGCCCGGCGGCCTTGGCGGGGGCAACCGTGTGGACGGGATCGGGCGGGGTCAGCACCAGGCCCGGCTCTTCGTTCAGCGTCTCGGGTGTCGTCGCCATGCGTTATCTCCGTTCGATGGGACATGGTGGCTGCAACCCGTCCCGCGTTCAAGTGGCATATATAGATAACACACCCGGCTTGCCAACCGGATCCTTGAGCCACGCCTTGAAACGCGGCAGGCGCATGGACAGCTTGGGGCCGCCATCACAGGAGTTCCCCCATGCGCGCCATCGGCTATACCCAGTCGCTTCCGATCGACGATCCGCAGTCGCTCGTCGACCTGGACCTGCCCAAGCCCGACGCGACCGGCCGCGACCTGCTCGTCGAAGTGAAGGCGGTTTCGGTCAACCCGGTCGATACCAAGATCCGCAAGAACCGCGCCGATCCCGACGGCAAGCCGCAGGTGCTGGGCTGGGACGCCGCCGGCATCGTCGTCGCGATCGGCCCCGACGTGACCGGGTTCGCGGTCGGCGACGCGGTCTTCTACGCGGGCGCGATCGACCGGCCCGGCACCAACGCCGAATACCATCTCGTCGATGAGCGCATCGTCGGCCACAAGCCGCAGTTGCTGGACTGGGCGCAGGCGGCGGCGTTGCCGCTGACGGCGATCACCGGGTGGGAGACGCTGTTCGACCGGCTCGACGTGCGCAAGCCCGTCGCGGGCGCCGCGAACGCGATCCTGATCATCGGCGGCGCAGGCGGGGTGGGGTCGATCACGATCCAGCTCGCGCGGCAACTCACCGACCTGACGATCATCGCCACTGCATCACGCGACGAGACGCGGGGCTGGGTCGAGGATCTCGGCGCGCATCACGTGATCGATCACCGCAAGCCGCTCGCCGAGCAGGTCGCGGCGCTCGGGCTCGGCGCGCCGGCCTATGTGTTCTCGACGACGCATACCGACGAGCACCTCGCCGAGATCGCGACGCTGCTCGCGCCGCAGGGCCGGCTCGCGCTGATCGACGACCCCAAGACGCTCGACATCGGGCCGCTCAAGCAGAAGTCGATCTCGGTCCACTGGGAGCTGATGTACACGCGCTCGCTGTTCCAGACGCCGGACATGGGCGAGCAGGGCAAGCTGCTCGACGAGGTCGCGCGGCTGGTCGATGCGGGCACGATCCGCACGACGATGGCGGAGAATTTCGGCAGGATCGACGCGGCGAACCTGCGCCGCGCGCACGAGCGGATCGAGAGCCACACGGCCAAGGGCAAGATCGTACTCGAAGGGTTCTAAAGCGGCGACCACTCTGGCGCAGTCCACCACCCCGGCTAGGCCTCACCCCGGTTAAGGCCTCCGCCGGGGTGGCGGTGCTGGGACAGACGCCCCCCCGAAAGGGCCATCCGCCGCTTCAGGAGCGCCCCAAACCAAGCCCGGTCTTCCCGCGGCGCAACAATTACGCTATGGCGCGCGCCAACCCCGTTCCTCGTTTCAAGAGAATACATTCATGAGCCTCCGCAACGTGGCGATCATTGCGCACGTCGATCATGGTAAGACGACGCTGGTCGACCAGCTCTTCCGCCAGTCCGGCACCTTCCGCGACAACCAGCGCATCGAAGAGCGCGCAATGGATTCGAACGACCTCGAAAAGGAGCGTGGGATCACCATTCTCGCCAAGCCGACCTCGGTCGACTGGACGCCCCCCGGCGAGACCGAGAGCATCCGCATCAACATCGTCGACACGCCCGGCCACGCCGATTTCGGCGGCGAAGTCGAGCGTATCCTGTCGATGGTCGACGGCGTCGTCCTGCTGGTCGATTCGTCGGAAGGCGCGATGCCGCAGACCAAGTTCGTCACCGGCAAGGCGCTCGCACTCGGCCTCAAGCCGATCGTCGTCGTCAACAAGGTCGATCGTAACGACGCGCGCATCCAGGAAGTGCTCGACGAAGTGTTCGACCTGTTCGTGTCGCTCGACGCGAATGACGAGCAGCTCGATTTCCCCGTGCTCTACGCATCGGGCCGCAACGGCTATGCCTCGACCGACATGGACGCGCGCGAAGGCACGCTGATCCCGATGTTCGAGACGATCGTGAAGTATGTCTCGCCGCCGGCTGTCGAAGTCGCCGGCGTGCCGTTCACCTTCCTCGTCACGCTGCTCGATCGCGATCCGTTCCTCGGCCGCGTTCTTACCGGTCGCGTCAATTCGGGTACCGTGAAGACCAACCAGGCGATCCACGCGCTCGACAACGACGGCAAGATCATCGAGACGGGTCGCGCCTCGAAGATCATGTCGTTCCGTGGTCTCGATCGCGTGCCGGTCGACGAAGCCAAGGCCGGCGACATCATCTCGCTGGCAGGGCTTTCGGTCGCGACCGTGGCCGACACGATCGCCGACATCACGGTGACCGAGCCGCTGCACGCGCAGCCGATCGATCCCCCCACGCTGTCGATGCGCTTTGCCGTGAACGATTCGCCGATGGCGGGCCGTGAAGGCACCAAGGTCACGAGCCGCATGATCCGCGAGCGCCTGTTCCGCGAAGCCGAGTCGAACGTCGCCGTGAAGGTGACCGAAGCGGCCGACAAGGACAGCTTCGAAGTCGCCGGCCGCGGCGAGCTCCAGCTCGGCGTGCTGATCGAGACGATGCGCCGCGAGGGCTTCGAGCTCGGCATCTCGCGTCCGCGCGTGCTGTTCGGCGAGGACGAGGACGGCAAGAAGACCGAGCCGTACGAGACCGTCATCATCGACGTCGACGAGGAGCATTCGGGCACCGTCGTCGAGAAGATGAACATCCGTAAGGCCGAGATGACCGACATGCGTCCGTCGACCGGCGGCAAGACCCGCATCACCTTCTCGGCGCCGAGCCGCGGGATGATCGGCTATCACGGCGAGTTCCTGTCCGACACGCGCGGCACGGGCATCATGAACCGGCTGTTCGAGAAATATGGTCCGCACAAGGGCCAGATCGAAGGCCGCAAGAACGGCGTTCTGATCTCGAACGGTTCGGGCGAAGCCAACAACTACGCGCTGGGTCCGCTCGAAGAGCGCGGCATCCTGTTCGTGGGTCACGGCGAGGCGCTCTATGAGGGCATGATCGTCGGCGAGAACGCCAAGCCGGACGACCTCGAGGTCAACCCGATGAAGACCAAGGCGCTGACCAACTTCCGCGCCTCGGGTGGCAAGGACGACCAGGTCCGCCTGACCCCGCCGAAGCGCGCGACGCTGGAGCAGGCGATCGCCTACATCGACGACGACGAGCTGGTCGAAGTCACGCCGAAGTCGATCCGTCTGCGCAAGCGCTATCTGGACGCGAACGAGCGCAAGCGCGCGAGCCGGGCTAAGCAGAGCGCCTGAGGCCAGCACGGCGAAGCCGGCTGAGCCTCAGGCGCTCGGCCGGCCTCGCTCAGGCGAGGTCCGACGACACGGCTTTGCCGGGTCGCGCTGGGTTGGAAATAAAGAAGGGCCGGGGGGAAACCTCCGGCCTTTTCGTTGTGTGACAAAAGTCCCGAGTAAACCCGTTCCCCCGCGAAGGCGGGGGCCCAGGATCACAAGCGACACCCCCAAAGACCCGGGACCCCCGCCTCCGCGGGGGAACAAGCGCTAGAGATGCGAGCCGCCCTCGGTCTTTCGAGCTCATCGTCATCCTGACGAAAGTCAGGATCCAGAGCCACGAAGGCCACCGGCCGTTACTCTGGATCCTGACTTTCGTCAGGATGACGGTGGCCGCGGGCATGACGAGGTGACGATCCGCGGCATCGCAGCGCGCTCGCCCCGCACCCTCAAGCAGCGGTAATCCGCCCACCCCGCTCCAACATCTCGCCACTCGTGACGATCACCCGATCCCCAAGCTTCACCTGCCCAAAAATCAGCTTCGCAAACTCCGTCGGCACCCCGACGCACCCATGCGTGGCGTATTTCCCCTCCATCAGCTTGCTGCCGTGGATCGAAATCCCGTCATTGGTGAGCCGCAGCATGTACGGCATCGGCGCGCCATACAGGTTGGACACGTGATGCGCGTCCTTTTGCGTGATCGTGAACACCCCCAGCGGAGTCGGCTTCTCGTCCGCGCCATAGATCACCGCGGCGGTCCCGATCTCATACCCTGCGCGAAAGATCGACAGTGTCTGCGCGACGAGGTCGACGGTGATCACGATCGGCCCCTCGGGCACGCCCGCGGTATCCCAGTAATAGGCGCCGTGCCGCAACGGCTCGGGCACGTCGAGCACGCGCTTCACCACATAGCCCTCGTCCGGCTCGACCGCCGCGACCACGGGGGCAGGCGCCGGTACTACCTTGGCGAGAGGCGCGGGCGGCTCGGGTGCTCGCACCGGCACGTCCGCCGCCCGGACTCGCACCGGCGATCCCGACAGCGCGAGCCCGGCGATCAGCACGGCACTGACGCCCAATAGGGAAAAGGCGAATCCTCGCATCGTCATGGTTTTGCGCATCCTATCCCCCTACCCGATATTCGCGAATAATGCCCGACCGCGTAATACGGGTCCGGCCGCCAAGCCCTTGAGCTCGCAGCTATACGCCGGGTTAACAGCCTGTTCCGCACCGGTTCAGGCCGACTCGCGCAAAGCATGAAACACGGTCGGACACTCATGCGTTTGAGCCACTTGGACCGGCGTAACTGGTATTGGAGGTTCGGAAAATGAACGGATTTATGAAGAAGGCAGGTCTCGGCATCGCGCTCGCGGCGACGGCGTTGACCGCCGCAGCGCCAGCCGACGCGCAGCGCTGGGGTCGGGGTTACGGCGGCTATCGCCATCATGGCGGCGGCAATGCAGCGGGTGCGGCCGTCCTTGGCGGTATTCTCGGCCTGGGTGTCGGCGCGGCGATCGCGAGCAGCAACAATCGCAACCGCGGTTATTACGACGACGGCTATTATCGCGGCCCGCCGCCGCGTGCCTATTACGCACCGCCGGTCCGGACCTATTACCGCGAGGAGTATCGTCCGCGGTGCTGGAACGAATGGCGCGTCGATCCCTATTATGGCGACCGGGTATCGGTGCAGGTTTGCAGCTGAACCGATAAATGTCCGAGACGAACGCGGCGTCGGGAGAAATCCCGGCGCCGCTTTTTTGTGGCGGAGCGACCGTCCTTGCCGCTAGACGCGCGACCATGACCGACACGCCAAACACACCCGACACCGAAACGCCCGCTCCCGTCGCAGCGGGCGACACGCCCCCCGATCGCCTGTCGATCAATCAGCGCAGCCCGTTCTTCAAGCAGGACCTGCTCGAGCGCGGCATCGGCATCCGCTTCAAGGACGCCGTTCGTCACGACGTCGAGGAATATTGCATTTCCGAAGGCTGGATCCGCGTCGCACTCGGTAAAAAGGTCGATCGGATGGGCAATCCGCTGACGCTGAAGCTGGTCGGGCCGGTCGAGGCCTGGTTCGAGCGGCCCGCCGAGTCGGACTCCGACGAGGGCTGAGCTTCCTCAAACCTATTTCGTCATCCTGGGCTCGACCCAGGACCCAGAGTTACGGGCGCCACCGTCCGTAACTCTGGGTCCTGACTTTCGTCAGGATGACGGAGCGCAGCTTAAGCCGCGACCCCCTCCAGCGCCTCGCTAGCCTCCAGCCACTTCGCCTCGCTCGCCTCGAGCTTCGCATGCACTTCGGCGCGACGCTTGCTGAGATCCCCCATCGACATCCGCGAGAAGCGCGGCTCCGCATTCGCCGGATCGATCATCGCGCGATCGAGCGCATTGCGCTCCTTGGTGAACTTGGCGGTCTGCTCCTCGACCTCGCGCAGCGCTTTCCGCAACGCGGCATCGTTACTCTTCGCATCGGCGGCGGCCTTCTTGCCGGCCTTCTTGTCGGCCTTCGATGCCGCATCGCCCTTGCCCGAATCGCCCTTCAGGACGAACGCGATGTAATCATCGAGGCTGCCGTCGAATTCCTTCGCGGTGCCGTCGTCGACCAGCACCAGCCGGTCGGCGGTCAGCTCCAGCATGTGCCGGTCATGGCTGACCAGCACCACCGCGCCGGTATACGCGTTGAGCGCCTGCACCAAAGCCTCGCGCGCATCGACGTCGAGATGGTTGGTCGGCTCATCGAGGATCAGCAGATGCGGCGCATCGCGCGTGATCAGCGCCAGCGCCAGTCGCGCCCGCTCACCGCCGGAAAGCTTGCCGACCTTGGTCGTCGCCTTGTCGCCCGAGAACCCGAACCGCCCCAGCTGCGCGCGTACCGCGGCCGGCGTCGCACCCTTCATCAAATGCGACATATGCTCGATCGGCGTATCGGTCGGATCGAGTTCCTCGACCTGATACTGCGTGAAATAGCCGACCTTCATCTTGCCCGACGACGACATCTCGCCGTCCATCGGCGTCAGCTGCGCCGCCAGCAACCGCGCGAGCGTGGTCTTGCCGTTGCCGTTGCGGCCGAGCAGCGCGACCCGGTCGTCGGGATCGAGCCGCATGTTGAGCCGCTTCAGGATCGGCACGTCGGCATACCCCACGGTCGCCATGTCGAGCGTGATCAGCGGCGGGCGCAGCTCGGTCGGGTTGGGGAAGCCGAACGACAGTGTCGGATCGTTGTAGCTCTCGGCGATCGGCTGCATCTTCGACAGCATCTTCTGCCGCGACTGCGCCTGCTTGGCGGTCGAGGCGCGCGCGGAATTCTTGGCGATATATTCCTGCAGCTTCTCGCGCTGCACCGCCTGGTTGGCGCGCGCCGCCTCGATCTGCGCGAGCCGCTCGGCCCGCTGCCGCTCGAACGCGTCGTAACCGCCCGGATACAGCGTGATCTTGCCGCCCTGTAGATGCAGGATGTGATCGACGACGTTGTTGAGGAAATCGCGCTCGTGGCTGACGACGACGATCGTCGCCTTGTAGCCCTTGAGGAAGTCCTCGAGCCACATCACCGCTTCGAGATCGAGATGGTTCGACGGCTCGTCGAGCAGCAGCAGGTCCGGCTGCGAGAACAGCAACGCGGCAAGCGCCACGCGCATCTTCCAGCCACCCGAGAAACTGTCGAGCGTGCGCGCCTGCATATCCTCGTCGAACCCTAGACCCAGCAGGATCTGCGCGGCGCGTGCGGGCGCGGTGTACGCGTCGATCGCGATCAGCCGCTCGTACACGTCGCCCAGGCGATCGGGATCCTCGCTCGTCTCGCTCTCGACCATCAGCGCGGCGCGCTCCAGATCGGCTTCGAGTACGGTTTCGAACGGCGTCTTCACGCCGTGCGGGGCCTCCTGCGCGAGATACCCGATCCGCGCGCCCTTCGGCATGTCGGCCGACCCGTCGTCTGGCTCAAGCTGCCCTGCGATCACGCGCACCATCGTCGACTTGCCCGCGCCGTTGCGCCCGATCAGCCCGACACGGCTGCCCGGCGGCAACGCGGCAGTGGCGCCATCGAGGATAACGCGTCCGCCCAGGCGCACCGTGATATTGTTCAGGTTCAGCATGCGCGTGCCGTTAGCAGACGCAGCATGGTTTTGCGAGGGGAGGGGTATCGCCGTCGATCGAGCGGTCAGCGATCAATCGAAGGACGCAGTTCCCCCGCGGAGGTGGGGGCCCAGGATCACAAACTCCGCCGCCCGAGACCCTGGACCCCCGCCTCCGCGGGGGAACAAGAAGGGACTGGTTCTCCTACCACCACCCCGGCCTCCGCCGGGGTGGGCGTATGCGTAGTACGGCATTGCTTTAAAGACTCTCCCCTTCAGGGGAGGGAGATTATCAGGTCTCGTCCGAGACAATCGCGCCGAAGCCATCGCCATCGCCGAGCATCGCCGACCCCCGCTCGCCGACATGAACGCGCACCCCCGACACCAGCCGGGCCTGTGCCATCGCCGGCGCAGGATGCGTCTTTCCCCGGTGGATCGTAACCGCCGCGACCATGCCAGGATTCACATCCGCCGGAACGACGCCCGTGTCCGCCGCTACCTCCCGGTTGCCATAATGCACCGAAACCCCAGCGACCTCGGTCACCACCGCATCCGCAACCGCCCCCCGCGCATAGCCAAGCCCGCCAACCCCCGGCTCAACCCCCGCATAAGCCTGTCGAAACGTCAGCGCCCGCTCCAGCGCGCCCTGCCAGCGATAGAACACATGCGCCCCGACCGTCGTGATCCGCGCGAGGCTGGAGGCCCACCACGGCAGGATGCTCGTGGTGTGGAACGAGGTCGCCGCCCCGACCGGCGCGAACACGCTCCCGCCCAGCGCCGCCTCCGCCACCGCCCGTGCGCGATCCCAGGCCCCGACCTCCCGCGCACGGTTCATCGAGCCATCACAGGTAAAGCTGAACTGGCACCCGGTCCGTCGCTCCGACCCCTGGTACACCACCCCGCACACGCTGCTCGGAAAGGCCCGGTCGCGGACACGGTTGAGCACGACCTGCGCCACCGCCCGCTGCCCCTCCACCGCCTGCGACCGCGCCTCGTAATACACCGCCGCGGTCAGGCATTCCGTGGCGCGCGCGGCATCGTCGGCGGACCGGGACGTCGCCAGGAACGGCGGCGCGATCGTCGTCACCGCAGGCGCGGTCGCAAACGGCGCATCGGCCTGCGCCACCGGCATCTTCGCCGAAATATCGTCGGGAACGTGCAGCGCCATGGCCCGCAACAGGTCGCGCGAATTGCTCACCGGGTGTCGACGCAGCGCCGCGACCGACCGGTCCCCCGGCACGCACGACGTCGCCAGCACCAAGGCCGGCAGGCCGATAACCACATGAGGATAAAGGCCAAACCGCCGGATTTTCATCCGCCCGCTCTAGGCCGACAGGTTTAGCGACTGGTTAATAGCGCGCGACCAGGGGTGCGCCCGATAAGGAAACGCACCCCCGTCGTCCCGACGAAAGTCGGGACCTCTATCGGCAGGGACGGACGGGGAAGGGTGCGCTCCCGAAGCCCGACCCGACCACACCGTCAACGTCCGTCATCCTGACGTTCGCCAGAATGACGGGACGTGGGGTCACGGTCACACGCCCAACGTCACCCTCAATGAACGAACCGCGCCACCACATCACGGTACGACCGCGACACCTTCACGCTCGCCCCGGAATTCAGCACCAGGAAGCATTCGCCATTGGTATGCGGCTTAACCTGTTTCACCAGGTCCAGGTTCACGATCGTCGAGCGATGCACGCGCTGGAACCGCCGCGGGTCGAGCCGCTTCTCCAGGTCCTTCATCGTCTCGCGCAGGATCAGCGTGTTGTCGCCGGTATAGATGCACATGTAATCGCCGGCCGCGTCGATCCGCTCGATCGTGTCGACGTCGACGCGGAAGATCTGCCCGCGATCCTTGATGTTGATGAGCTTCTCGAACCGGTTGGCTGAGACCGCGTCGCCGTCGGGCATGTCCGCCGCCGCATCGGGCGCGACGTCGGCCAGCACTTCGCGCAACCGGTCGACTTCCTCGACGCCGCGCTTTTCGCTCAGGCGCTGGCGCACCCGCTCGATCGTGTCGGCCAGCCGCGATTCCTCGACCGGCTTCATCAGGTAATCGACCGCCTGCGCCTCGAACGCGCGCAACGCGTGGTCCGAATAGGCGGTGACGAACACGAACAACGGCGGCTCGACCTCCATCAACCCCTGCACGACGGAGAACCCGTCGAACCCCGGCATCTGGATATCGAGGAAGACGAGATCGGGTTTATGCGTCTTGATCGCGCGAATGGCCTCGCGGCCGTTCGAGCATTTTTCGATGATCTCGACGTCTTCATGCGCCTGGAGGCGGAGCTCCAGCCCCTGGATCGCCAGCGGCTCGTCGTCGACGAGAATGGTACGGATGGTCATGCGGCCTCTCTGTTCACGTCTTCAAGCTGATACGGAATCTCGATCTCGACCGAGAAGCCGCCAGCGGGCGTGGAGCGGGTTTCGAAACGGTGGTCGGGTCCATATGCCTGAGCCAACCTGTCTCTAATATTAGCGAGCCCCACGCCTGTCGAATGGCTTGGACCGATCCGGCCCTCGATCAAGCCCGGTCCGGTATCGGATACGGCGATCTGCACCCGTTCCCCGGCAAGCCGCACCTCGACGCGGATATCGGCGCCTTCTTCCTGCGGGGTGACGGCGTATTTGATCGCGTTTTCGACCAGAGGTTGCAGCAGGAGCGAGGGCAGGCGGGCGCGTTCGGCGCGCGGATCGATATCGAATTTCGGCCGCATCCGGTCCTCGAAGCGCATCTTCTCGATCTCCAGATACAGCTTCAGCTGATCTACCTCCTGCGCGACGGTGACATGCGCGGTCGGTTCGTTGGCCAGCGTATAGCGCAGGAACGACGACAGCCGGCTGAGCATCGCGTTCGCCCGCTCGGTCTGCTTGAGCAGCACCAGCGTCGAGATCGAGTTCAGCGTGTTGAACAGGAAATGCGGGTTCAACTGATAGCGCAGCATCGCCAGCTGCGCCGACGAAGCCTGGTTCTCCAGATGCTCCATCTGGTCGATCTGCGCCTCGACGATCAGGTAGAAGTTGATCCCGAAATACAGCGCCGACCAGCCGAACAGCACCGTGAAGGTGACATAGACCGATCCCAGCAGCCGCGTCAGCGTGACGCCCGGCGTCGCGGTCGCGATGAACGAGAAGGTAAAGGCGTCGAGCACCGCGTACAGGAAGGTCGCCGCGGCCAGCGTCGCGATCGTCAGGAAAATGCCGACCAGCCGGTTCATCCGCCGATACTGGCCGTACATCGTCGAGAGCAGCAGCGTGATGCAATAGCCGACGATCGCCTCGACGATCACCGGGATCACGCCGTCGAGCGACAGCCCGTTCGAGATCGAGACGACCCCGCGCAGCAGCAGGTACCCGCTCCACCCGACCGCCTGGAGGATCCAGAACGCACGCGCCTTGTTCTCAAAGAACGGCCGCGCGGTGAAGGGCAGGCGCCGGGCCGAATTGAGGGCGGAGGGGCCGGATAACGGGGCAGGAGAATTAGCCATTGGCCCGCGGTCTTACACGCGGGCGGCGGCAGGCGCAAAAGCTGCGGTCATCAGGGCGCGGCGCGGCACAATCCTCTTCCCCCCTCCCTGAAAGGGAGGGGCTGGGGGTGGGTAGGTTTCCGCAAACCGATCGCTCGTGGCTCAAGCCAGCCAACCCACCCCCGACCCCTCCCTTTCAGGGAGGGGAGGTGCTCCGGCACTCCTTCTCCAACGCTTCCGCTACGCAACACCCCCCGGACCAAACGCCCACTTGCCGCGCTCGCCCGCTCAGCGCACACCGTCGCCAGCATGGCCGCCCTCCGCATTCTGACCGCGACGCATCGCCGTTGGCTGTTGCTGCTATTCGCCTGCGCCATGCTCGTCCGCGCGCTGATCCCGACCGGATGGATGCCGATCGCCGACGCGCAAGGCTTCCGCATCGTGCTCTGCGCCGGCACCGGCCCGGCGATGCTCTCGGCCGGGCCCTCGGCAAAGGCGCCGATGGACCATGCCATGGCCGGCATGCATCACGAGAAATCGCCCGAGCATCACAGCCAGGGCCCCGAACACCCGTGCGCGTTCGCCGGCGTCACTCCCGCGATCGACACGCCGACGCTCGCCGCGCCGCTACCGCCTGCGCCCGTTCGCACGACGCCGCCCCTCGCACGGACGCTCGTGACGATCGGCCACGGGCTGGCCGCGCCGCCGCCGCCGCAGACCGGTCCGCCCACCTTCGCCTGACGCCGCGCGCTGCCGCCAAGCAGCGCCGCCACGCCCGGAATCGAAGGATACGCAATGCCAATGCTCCCCAGCGCGCAAACCCGCGGGTTCGCCTGCGCGTCGCTGATCGCGCTCGCCGCCCCGGCGCGCGCCGAAGAGACCAAGACCCAGCCCGACATCCTCGTCCTCGCGGCCAAACAGGCGCAATCGATCGAGAACGCCCCCGCCACACGGGCCAGCATCGACGCCGCAACGATCGCCACCACGACCAACGCGATGAACGCCGAGGACAGCCTCAAATATTTGCCGAGCCTGCTCGTCCGCAAACGCCATATCGGCGACACGCAGGCCCCGCTCGCCACGCGTACCGGTGGCGTCGGCGCGAGCGCACGCAGCCTGATCTACGCGGACGGTGCGCTGCTGTCGGCGCTGATCGGCAACAACAACATGAATGCCTCGCCGCGCTGGGGCCTTGTCAGCCCGCAGGAGATCGCGCGCGTCGACGTGCTCTACGGACCGTTCTCCGCCGCCTATCCGGGCAACGCGATCGGCGCGGTCGTCAACATCACCACGCGGCTGCCGGATGCGCTGGAGGCCACGATAACCGCCGGCACCAACGTCCAGCGCTACGAGCAATACGGCACGCGCGACACGCTGCCCGCGTATCAGGTCGGCGCGACGCTCGGCGACCGGTTCGGCCCGCTCAGCCTGTTCGCCAGCTACGACCACGTCACCAGCAACAGCCAGCCGCTCCTGTTCGTCACCGCCCCGCGCCCCACCGCGACCAGCGCCACGGGCACGCCCGTCACCGGCGGCTATGACGCCGTCAACCGCACCAACGCCCCGATCCGCGTGCTCGGCGCGAGCGGGATCGAGCATCAGCGCCAGGATCGCTTCAAGCTGAAGGCCGCACTCGACGTCACGTCCGGGATCCGCCTCACCTATGTCGGCGCGCTGTTCCTCAACGACACCGACGCGGTCGCACAGACCTATCTGACCGACGCGACCACCGGCCAACCCGCCTATGCCGGAGCATTCAACATCGACGGTCGCGCCTACACGGTCGCACCGAGCGCCTTTTCCGGCGGCACGTACGCACAGGACCAGCGCCACTGGAGCCATTCGCTCTCCGCCACCGGCACGTCGAAAACGGTCGACTGGCAGGTCATCGGCACGCTCTACGACTATGCCCGCGACGTCCAGCGCGTCCCGACCACTGCGCTTGCCCCGATGCAGACTGGTGCACAGACCGGCGGGGCAGGGACGACCGCCCGGCTCGACGGCACCGGCTGGGCGACGCTCGACGCCAAGGCCGCATGGCATGGCGGCGACCACGTCGTCAGCGCCGGCGCGCATCTCGATCGCTTCGAATTGAACAGCAACCGCTACGCAACCACCGACTGGATTTCAGGCAGCGAAGGCGACCTCAACCTCCAGTCGAAGGGCAAGACCCGCACCGCGGCGCTATGGGCGCAGGATGCATGGACGCCGATCTCCGACGTCACGCTTACGCTCGGCGGCCGCTACGAATGGTGGCGCGCCTATGACGGCCGCAACTATTCGCTGAGCCCGGCGATCGCCCAGACGCAACCCGAACTGGACGCCGCGCGCTTCTCCCCCAAGGCGTCGCTGGCGTGGACCGCGACCCCGAACTGGACCGCCCGAGCCTCGTTCGGGACGGCTTGGCGCTTTCCCACGGTCGGCGAACTCTACCAGATCATCACCACCCCCGTCGCCGCCGTCCCCAATCCAACCCTGAAACCCGAACGCGCACTCTCCGAGGAGTTCAGCGTCGAGCATCACGACGACCACGGCACGGTCCGCGTCTCGCTGTTCAACGAATCGATCAAGGACGCGCTGATCTCGCAGACCGGCCCGCTCAACGGCACGACCACGCTCGCCACCTTCGTCCAGAACGTCGATCGCACCCGCGCCCGAGGCGTCGAGGCGGCGGTCCAGCGCACCGACATCATCGACCGGTTCGACCTCTCGGCCAGCGTCACCTATGCCGACGCCACCACCCGCGCGAACCCGGCCTTCCCGGCCTCGGTCGGCAAGCGCCTGCCGCAGGTCCCCGCATGGAAGGCGACATTGGTCGGCACCTGGCGCCCCGCCGCCGGCATCGCGCTCACCGCCGCCGGTCGCTACGCCAGCCGCTCCTACGGCACGCTCGACAACAGCGACGTCGTCGGCAACACCTATCAGGGCTTCTTCAAATATCTCGTCGTCGATCTCCGCGCGCAGGTCCGCGTCGGCGAGCATTACACGCTCGGGCTCGGCATCGATAATGTCGGCAACGACCGGTATTTCCTGTTCCACCCGTTCCCGCAGCGCAGCTTTCAGGCAGACCTCACATGGGCCTTGTGACCAAACCGGGCGCGTCCTGGTACAACGCGGTCTGGCGCTGGCATTTCTATGCCGGGCTGTTCTGCCTACCGTTCATCCTCTGGCTGTCGGTCACCGGCACGATCTATCTGTGGAAGCCGCAGATCGAGGCGTGGCAGGAGCGGGCCTACGACCATCTCGCCATAACCGCCGTCCGCGCGCGCCCTGACCAGATCGTCGCCACCGCCCTCGCCGGGCAGCCGGGCGCGCGCTTCGCCAAATACGAACGCCCCGAAACGCCGACCCACGCCGTCCGCATCCTCGTCGCCAAAGACGGCGTCGACACGCGCGTCTTTGTCGATCCCTACCGCCTGCGCGTTCTCGGCAGCGTCCGCGAAGACGCGCGCCTGATGAAGACGATCTCGTCGCTCCACGGCACGTTGCTCGCAGGGAAGCTCGGCAGCTGGCTAGTCGAGATCGCCGCCTGCTGGACGATCACGATGCTGCTCACCGGCCTCTATCTCTGGTGGCCGAGGGGCGCGAGGGGCGTGGCCGGGGTGCTCTACCCGCGCTGGCGAAGCGGCCGCCGCCTGTTCTGGCGCGACACCCACGCGGTCGCCGGCATCTGGGTCAGCCTCGCCGCGGTGTTCCTGATCGCTACCGGGCTTCCCTGGGCCAACGCCTGGGGCAGCTATCTCGGCGCCGTCCGTACCGCGACCGGCACCACCGACGGCCCGGTCGACTGGACGATCGCCGGCAAGCCCGCCGGCAAGTCCGCCACCACACTCAGCCCGAAGGCGGACGACCATTTCGAGCATAAGGGCATGGCGATGCCCGCCGCCGCTCCGGCCGCCGGTTCGCCGGGGAGCCCCGGCGACCTCGACCGCATGGTCGCCGCGGCGGAGCGGATGCCGCTCGCCGCACCGGTGCTGATCGCGCCCCAGCCGGGGACCGCGACCTGGACGATCGCCTCCGACTCCGCGAACCGCCCGCAGCGCACCCGCCTGACGGTCGACGGCGCTACGGGCCGCATCCTCGACCGCCGCGCCTTCGCCGAGCGCCACTGGATCGACCGCGCGATCGGCTACGGCATCGCCATCCACGAGGGTGCGTTCTTCGGCCTCGCCAACCAGATCCTCGGCACGCTGGTGACGACATTGCTCGTGACGCTGTCGGTGTCGGGCACGGTCCTGTGGTGGCGCCGCCGCAAACCCGGCACGCTCGGCGCCCCGCCAAGGCTGACCCGCCCCCGCTACCGCTGGAGCCTCGTAACGGCGATCGCCACGCTCGGCATCGCGATGCCCCTGTTCGGCGCCACGCTCCTGGCGATGCTCGCCATCGACCGCCTCCGCCCGCACTTGCGCTGAAACGAAAAAGGCCGCCGCTCCCCGAAAGGAACGGCGGCCCAAATCGACCGATCAGGTCAAGCGTCGCTTAGAAGGTGAAGCGAGCGCCGATACGGATCAGGTAGAGCGAGCCGGCGAAAACCGGCGCGCGAGCCGTCGCCGGCTCAAGGAACGACGAGTAGCGATACTGCGCACACGTCTGGTTTGCAGCCGTGTTGGCGGCACCCGGAGTTCCGGTTGCCGTTGCGGCAGCAAGGCACTGAACCTGAACGACCGAGGCCGTCGATGGGAAGGCCAGCTGACGCAGGCCGCCCCACTTGCTGTTCAGCAGGTTCGGCAGGTTCTCGATGTCACCGAAGATGGTCACGCGCGACCCGCCGATGAAGGTCGGAACCTGCTGTTCGAGATGGAGATCGATACGCGTGAAGGCACGGCTGCGGGCGATGTTGCGGCCCGCGATCTTGCCGCGATAATCCTTCAGTTCGGTGTTGTTGATCAGGTTCTCGAGCGCTGTCTGCGTTTCCGGCTTGTCATAGCTGACGAGCGGATCGCTCGTGCCGGTCGGCACGTACAGCAGGTAACGACCGTTGTTCGACAACGTGCCGAACACCGAGCTGCGCGTGTTGCTACCGCCAGTCTGATCGATCATCGTGAAGCTGTAGTTGCGGCCTGCGCGCGTCTCGCCGAACAGCTGGATCGCGGTACGATAGTCGCCGAAGAACGCGTGATCGAAGCCGATGTTGTACTTGAACGCCCAACGGGTTTCGTCGTTCGACCGGCCATATGCCGCGAAGTTCGGATCGACCATCGCCGCATTGCCATAATTGGACAGTGCGGTCGACGACGTGGCCGGAGTCGCGTCCTTCACGTCCTGCCAGGTGTAGCTGCCGCCGAGCGACAGGCCCCAGTCGAACGTCTTGGAAGCACGAACGTCCCAAACATGGCCGCGGCCGCGGTTGGTGTTCCCCAGCACGATATCCGTGTTCGGATCGGTTACGCTGATGCCGCCGGCGTTGGTCCGTGCCCCATAGCGTGGGCGACCATCGGGCAGGCGCCCGATAACCACCGAGCGGGCGTCGCTGAACTGAACCTGCTGGATAACCTTCGAATAGATATAGTCTGCGCCGAACTCGATGCCGAACAGATCATAATCTGCCGAGAAGGTCGCCTTCAGCGTCGACGGAATGTCGAAGCTCGGGTCGATCGCATTGACGGGCGCAGTGCTGAGCGAACCAACGTTGGTCGATAGATAATTTGCGAGCGCCGTCGGAATGGCGCTGCCGTTGACGTTGTTGAGCGCGGCATCACCGACGGCGACCGGCTGGTTGTAGGCCGACGCGCCGCTCAGGGTCCGGTTGACGGTCACGGAGTTGGTGACGACGCCCGTGTTCGAGAAGCTGTTCGACAGGTACACGTCGGGTGCGCCGCCGGCGAAGATGCCGGCACCGCCGCGCAGCTTCAGACGCGCGACCGGCGGCTTGAAGTCGAAGCTGATGCGCGGCTGGAATGCGCCCAGACCCTTGAAGTTCTTGGTATTGGCAAAACCGACGCGGTTCTGGAAGTTGCCGTTGTACGGAATGCGGCTCTGCATGTCGTACAGGTCGTAGCGCGCGCCATAGGTGAGGTTCAGCGTATCGCTGACGCGCCAGTTGTCCTGCGCGCCGAAGGTGTATTGCTGATACCCGAAGTCCGCCGCGGCATCGTCGGTGTTGAGCGACACGGCGTCCTGATAGACGACCTGGTTCGCGCGGCGGGCCCGGAAATCTGCAAGCGAGTCGAAATAATACGCGCCGGCAGAATTCTGCAGGAAGAGGTTCTTGATCGTCACGCGCGAGAATTCGCCGAGCAGGCGAATGCTGTGGTCGCCGACCGTGACATTGGCCAACGCCGATCCGCCGAACGTTTCCGTCGCGAAGGTGTTCGACTGGCTCGAAGCATCCGGCCCGAATGCGATGACCGGGGTGCCGGTGCTGCACGACTGGGCCTGGCCGCCGGTGCCGACCGAGGTCGGGTCGAGGCAGACGCGGAACTGGGCGAAATCATTGCCGCGCAGCGGATCGCGCGTGCGGGTGTACTTCTTGTACGTGCCGCGGACTTCGGTCGAGAACGTGTCGGACCAGTCCGAGTTCAGCTGTGCGATGCCGGCGCGGAGCAGTTCGCCGAGCTTGTAGCCGTTCGAGTCGAGCGAGAAGCCCGGCGACGCGGCCGACTGCGAGTTGCTGCCGCTGACGACGAACGAGTCGAACGCGTTGATGTAGGACAGTGCAAGCTTCTGGCCATCGGTGATGTTCCAGTCGAGCTTGCCGACGATCTTCTCGTCCTTCTGCTGCGCGATCGACAGGATCTGGCCCGCGTCATAGCCATACACCGACTGGGCGATGGCGGCGACGTTGTCGACCTGAGCGGTCGTCAGGAAGCTACTCGTGCCGAACGGAACCTGCGACGGCGATGAGATCGTCAGCGGGCGCGCTTCGGTGTTGCGCTCGGCCGAGACCATGAAGAACAGCTTGTCCTTGATGATCGGGCCCGACAGCGTCGCGCCGTACGTCTCGGACTTGAAGCTCGTCGCGGGACGCGTGAACGACCCGATCTTCTCGCCGTAAAGGCCATCGGTGTTCTGCGAATAGAAGCCGGTGCCGTGGAAATCATTGGTGCCCGACGCGAGCGTCGCGTCGATCGCGCCGCCCTGGAAGTTGCCCTGGCGGAAATCATAGGGTGCGATCGAGACCGAGACCTGCGCGATGGCGTCGAACGGGATCGGGCCGCGCGCGGTCGGGCTGGCGTCGGGGTTCAGGCCGAAATTGTCGCTGACCGACACGCCGTTGATCGAAAAGCGGTTGAAGCGCGGGTTGCTGCCGGCGAACGACACGGCGCGGTTGTTCGACAGATCGAGCGTGGCGAAGGGGTCGCGGCGCTGGATGTCGCGGATGTCGCGGTTGACCGATGCGACCTTGCTGATGTCGCGCGCGCTGAGCACGGTCTGGGGGCCGTCCGACGACGTGCCGGCGCCGCGGATCGACGATGCGGTGACGACGATCTCGTCGCTGGTATCGGTCCCGCCTGCGGCGAGTTCGATCGGCAGGTCGAAGGGCTGGCCGATCACGGTGAAGACGTCGGTAACGCTGGTGCTGCCCTGCGCCGATGCAACGTCGACGGTGAAGGGGCCGCCTGCGCGCAGGCCGGTGACGATGAACGTCCCGGTCGCATCGGTCGTCGCGGTCGAGCGGGTTCCCGACGGGACGTTGGTGATGACGACGGTCGCGCCGTTGACGGGCACACCGGCAGCCTGGACCGAACCGCGAATCGTCGCCGTCGTGTCCTGCGCCATCGCGGCGGCAGGCGCGACCAGCGCGATCGCTGCTACACCTAGGAATAGGTTGTTACGCATCAGTATTACCCCTTTTGAGCGCGATGCCCTGGATTTCGCGACTTCATGTCGTGTTAATCCGGCCCTGCACGGGGAATATTTCGGTTCTGTGACAATGGCGAGTCGGGAGTTGTCACAGACACACTCCGTCATATTGCGTTGCAAATAAGCAACGGATTCGAACCTAATCCCCGTGGTCGGAACCAACGCCGGGGGAAGACGTGCGCGAGTCTAGCTGGCGGAGACGATTTCCGCCCATTCGGCCTCGGAAATCACGCGGATTCCCAGATCGGTGGCCTTTTTCAGCTTGGAGCCCGCGCCCGGTCCCGCGATCACAAGTCCCGTCTTGCTCGACACCGATGCCGCCACGCGTGCGCCCAACGCTTCCGCCTGCGCCTTCGCCTCGTCGCGGCTGAGCGTTTCCAGGCTGCCGGTGAAGACGAGGATCTGGCCGGTTACCGGCGAGTCGCGGGTTTCGTGGACGACGTCGGCGGGCTTCACTTCGCGCAACAGGTCGAACACGACTCGGCGGTTGTGCGGCTCGGCGCAGAAACCGACCAGCGCGCTCGCGACTTCGGGGCCGATCCCCGCGGTCTCGATCGCGCCGACCAGCAGCTTGTCGCGGCGAAGCACGAATTTCCGCTCGGGTTCGCCGATCACCGGTTCGATCTGCCCGCGCAGGAACACCGCGTGGCGGAGCACCGCGCCGAGCGCCTTCGCCGACACATAGCGTCGCGCAAGGTCACGCGCGGTAATCTCGCCGACGTGGCGGATGCCGAGCGAGAACAGGAACCGGTCGAGCGGGATCGTCCGCTTGGTCTCGATCGCCGCGATGACCTTGGCCGCCCACACGCGACCGTCCTTCTTGCGCGCGGCGAGCTGCTCCTCGGTCAGGCGGAAGATATCGGCGGGCGACTCGATCAGGCCGTCGCGGAAGAACGCCTCGATCAGCGTCTGGCCGAGCCCGCCAATGTCGAACGCATGGCGCGACGCGAAATGGATGAGCCGCTCGACGCGCTGCGCGGGGCAGATCAGCCCGCCGGTGCAGCGATAGACGACCTCGCCCTCCTCGCGCTCGGCCGCGGACCCGCATTCGGGGCAGACATGCGGGAAGACATACGCCTCGCGCGCCGCGTCGGGCGTCAGGTTCTCGACGATCTGCGGGATCACGTCGCCCGCGCGCTGGACGAGCACGCGGTCGCCCGGCCGCACACCCAATCGCTCGATCTCGTCGGCATTGTGCAGCGTCGCGTTGGTCACGACGACGCCGCCGACGGTGACGGGCGACAGTCGCGCGACCGGCGTCATCGCGCCGGTCCGCCCGACCTGGATATCGATCTTCTCCAACACCGTTTGCGCACGCTCGGCGGGAAACTTGTGCGCGATCGCCCAGCGCGGCGCCTTGGCGACCTGCCCCAGCCGCCCCTGCCAGTCGAGCCGATCCACCTTGTAGACGACGCCGTCGATATCGAACGGCAAATCGGCGCGTTCGGCCTCGATCCGACGATACACGTCGAGCGCGGCGCCGGTGCCCTCGACCCGCGCGAATCCGTCGGCGATCGGGAAACCCCAACCGCGCAACGTGTCGACCACCGCCGCCTGCGTCTCTCCCGGCACGACGCTCGCCTCGCCCCAGCCATGCGCGAGGAACCGGAGCGTCCGGCTCGCGGTGACGCTCGCATCCTTCTGGCGGAGCGAACCGGCCGCCGCATTGCGCGGATTGGCGAACTGCCGCGCCTCCTTGCCCGTCTCCGCCGCCTCGGCAAGCAGGCGCGCGTTCAACGCGGCGAAGTCGTCCTTCGCCATATACACCTCACCGCGTACCTCGAAGATCGCGGGGATTCCCCCCTTACTATGTTCTCCCGCGAAGGCGGGAGCCCAGTCTGGGCTCCCGCCTTCGCGGGAGAACAAGGTTTCAGGGATATCGCCGATAGTCCGCACATTGGCCGTCACATCCTCGCCGACCTGCCCATCGCCCCGCGTCAGCGCCTGCACCAGCCGCCCGTCCTCATACCGCACCGAACACGACAGCCCGTCGATCTTCGGCTCCGCGGTCAACGCGACCGGCGCGTCGTCCGCCAGCTTCAAAAACCGGCGCACGCGCGCGACGAACTCCTCGACCTCCTCGTCCGCAAACGCATTGTCGAGGCTCATCATCGCCTTGGCATGCGCGACCTTCGCCAGATGCCCGGCGGGCGCGGCGCCCACCGTCCGGCTCGGCGAATCGGCGCGCACTACGGCCGGAAACGCCGCCTCGATCGCCGTATTGCGCCGCACCAGCGCGTCATAGTCCGCATCACTGATCTCGGGCGCGTCGTCGGTGTGATAGCGCGCATTGTGATACGCGATCTGCGCGGCGAGCGTCTCCAGCTCGGCGGCGGCATCGGTTTCGGTCGCGGGAAGATCGGACAGCATCGCGCCGGGTTAGGTGAGGGGGCCGCCTTTCGACAAGACCTGGATCAAGATGGCGTGAACATTCCCCCGACTTAAGCGCTGACATCCCAAGACAATTTTTCGGGATACGCCAATCATGACCGACACCAACCGCCGGGATATCTTCAAGGGCGCCGCCGTCGCCGGGCTCGCCGCCGCCGCGACGCCCGCCTTCGCGCAGGGGAAAGCCGCACCGCTCGCCGATCCGCAGACCCGTTTCACGTCGACGCCATTCCCCGAACAGCGCCAGAAATGGCCCGCACTCCAGCGCGACATGCGCCCCGTCCCCGATTGCGGCGAGGCGAGCTACCGCGGCTCAGGCCGCCTCGCGGGCCGCAAGGCACTCGTCACCGGCGGCGACTCGGGCATAGGTCGCGCCGCGGTGATCGCCTTCTCGCGCGAAGGCGCCGACGTCGCGATCAACTATTACCCGACCGAGGAACCCGACGCGCAGGACGTCGCCAAGCTGCTCCGCGCCGAGGGGCGGAAAATCGTGCTGATCCCCGGCGACCTGACCGACGCAAAATTCTGCACCGACCTTATCGCGCGTGCCGCTCGCGAGCTCGGCGGGCTCGACATCCTCGTCAACAACGCCGCCTATCAGCAGTCGAAGGCGTCGATCGCCGAGATCAGCTTCGAGCAGTTCGACCGCACGATGAAGACCAACGTCTATGCGATGTTCCATCTGTGCAAGGCGGCGATCCCGCTGATGAAGCCGGGTGCGTCGATCATCAACACCGGCTCGGTCAACTCGGTCGATCCGGGCGAGGAACTGCTCGATTACGCGACCACCAAGGGCGCGATCCTGATCTTCACCAAGGGGCTGGCGAAGCAGCTCGGCAAGAAGGGCATCCGCGTCAACATGGTCGCGCCGGGCCCGGTCTGGACGCCGCTTCAGGTCGCGGGCGGGCAGTTGCCCGGCAAGATGGCAGAGTTCGGCCAGGACACCCCGCTCGGTCGCGCCGGTCAGCCCGCCGAGCTCGCGTCGCTGTTCGTCACGCTGGCGGAGACGGGCACGAGCTTCACCAGCGGCAGCGCGTTCGCGGCGACGGGCGGCAGCGGGGTGCTGTAACGCGCCCAACAGCACCCTTCCGACCCTGCGCAGCATGGAGAGATAGCAACCGTTCCGTTCTCCCGCGAAGGCGGGAGTCCAGGAATCACGAACGGCGTTCCGCGTAACCCTGGACCCCCGCCTCCGCGGGGGAACAGAAAAGCGGCGACGCCAGCCTGGCTAAGCGTCAGGCCCCAACCTCAGGCGCGCTCGAGCAACCGTTCCGCTTGCGCACGCGCTTCATCCGTAATCTGCGCCCCCGACAGCATCCGTGCGATCTCCTCGCGCCGCTCGTCCTCGGACAAGGCCCGCACGCCGGTCCGCGTGACCGTCCCGTCGCTGCTCTTGGCGATCAGCAAATGCTTGGCACCACGCGCGGCGACCTGCGGACTGTGCGTCACCACCAGCAGCTGCGTGCTCAGCGCCAGCCGCGCCAAGCGCTCACCGATCGCGCTCGCCACCGCGCCGCCGACGCCGCGGTCGATCTCGTCGAACACCATCGTCGACGCGCCGCCCTCTTCCGCCAGCGCCACCTTCAGTGCGAGGATGAAGCGTGACAATTCGCCGCCCGATGCGATCTTGGTCAGCGCCGCGAACGGCGCACCCGGATTGGTCGAGATCTCGAACTCGACGCGGTCCTTGCCCGCCGCCGACCAGCCCTCTTCGCCAAGCGCCGCGACCACGGTCTGGAACCGCGCCGCATCCAGCTTCAACGGCGCGAGTTCGCCAGCGACCGCCACATCGAGACGTTTCGCCGCCGCCAACCGCCGCTTGGTCAGCGCATCGGCAGCCACATCATACGCCTTGCGCGCAGACGCCACCCGCGCCTCGATCACCGCGATCCCGCCTTCGCCCGCATCGAGTCGCTCGAGCCGCGCGCGCATCTCGTCCGCCAGTGCCGCCAGATCGTCGGGCTGCACCCGGTGTTTGCGCGCCATCGCCCGAAGCTCGAACAGCCGCGCCTCGTCATCCTCCAGCGCACGGGGATCATACGCCATCTCGGCGCGCGCATCGCGCAGGCTCTCCTCCGCCACCGACGCCTCGATCACCGCCCGGTCGACCGCCGCCAGCGCATTGCCCAGCGCCTCGTGATCCTCCGCGATCCGCTCCAGCACGCGCGCGGCCTGGCGCAGCTTCGCCATGCCGCCGTCCTTGCCCTCGAGGAAATCGTCGATCGCCGCCAGATCGTCGGCGATCTTCTCCGCGCGCTGCATCGATCGCCGCGTGTCCGCCAGCGTCTCTTCCTCGCCCGCGACCGGCGCCAGCGCAGTCAGTTCGGCGACGGTATGCTCGAGCCATTCGCGATCGCGCGCTGCCGTCTCGATATCCGCGCGCGCCGCGGCAAGCTCGGCCTCGGCCGCACGAAACCCCGCATACGCCTTGCCCGTAGCCCCCGGCTCGGTCCGCCCAAAAATGTCGAGCAATGCCCGATGCCCACGCGCATTCAGCAGCCCGCGCTCGTCATGCTGGCCGTGGATCTCGACGAGATGCGGCGCCATCTCGCGCAACAGTCCCGCCGACGCGGGCTGGTCGTTGACGAACCCGCGACTGCCGCCGTCCGCCTTGACGATCCGCTTCACGATCAGCGGTTCGCCCGCCTCGATCTCCACCCCGTTCTCGTCGAACAGCAGAGCGAGCGGCGAATCGGGGGCAGGGGCGTCGAACGTCGCGGTCACCACCGCCTGCGCAGCACCATGCCGCACCAGCCCGCTATCGCCGCGGCCGCCAAGCGCGAGCCCCAGCGCGTCGAGCAGGATCGACTTGCCCGCCCCGGTTTCGCCGGTGAGCACGCCGAGCCCCTCACCGAATCCCAGATCCAGCGTCTCGATCAGCACCACGTCGCGAATGGAAAGCTCGGTCAGCATGGTAAGCCCGCCTTAGACGAACGGGCGCGCAATGCGATCCCCCTATGTTCCAACCGCGCGATCCGAGCCCGGCTCAGCTTCCGGTGTTGGACGGCTGCCCGGCCGACCGCGGCGCGGGCGCGCGCTCCACCGGACCGGTCGGGGTCGAACTCGGCTCGTCCAGCTCGACCATCACCGACGGCGTTCCCTTGGTACCCACCGGCACGACCTGCTCGCCCGGCTTCAGCGGCGGCACGGCCGGCACCTGGTTCTTCTTCAGCAGGTCGTACGCATGCTGATACCAGTCGGTGCCCGGATAGTTGCGGCCCAGCACCGCGCCGGCCTTCTCGGCCTCGACGGGCACGCCGAGCGCCAGATACGTCTCGGTCAGCCGCATCAGCGCCTCGGGCGTGTGCGTGGTCTGCTGGAACTTGTCGATCACCGTGCGGAACCGGCCGTTCGCCGCCAGCCACTGGCCGCGCGTCTCGTAGAACCGCCCGATCTCCATCTCCTTGCCCGCGAGATGGTCGTTGACCAGATCGATCTTCAGCCGCGCATCCGACGCATAACGCGTGTTCGGATAGCGCCGCATCAGCTCGCCGAGCGAATCGAGCGCCTGGCGCGTGATCTTCTGGTCGCGAGTCACGTCGGTGATCTGCTCGTAATAGCCGAGCGCGATCAGGTAATAGGCATAGGGCGCGTCGCGGTTGCCCGGATGCACCGCGAGGAAGCGCTGCGCCGAGCTGATCGACGCGGTGTAATCCTTGGCGAGATAATAGCTGAACGCCGACATGATCTGCGCGCGGCGCGCCCAGATCGAATAGGGATGCTGGCGCTCGACCTCGTCGAACAGCTGCGCCGCTTCCTTGTAGCGCCCCTGGTCGAGCCGCGCCTTGGCGGTCGAATATAGCGTGCCGACGTCGCGCGCGACATAGGGCAGGTCGCCCTTGGCGGCGCGACCCGTCGCACAACCGGCCATGGGGAGCGCAAGCGCGGCGAGGAGCGTGACCGCGAGGGCACGAGACTGGGGGATACGCATTGGCGTCGTCCTTAGCGTATGCGGGGCTCGGCGAACAATCCCTTTCGCCAAACGCCGCATGGGGGTTCACGCGAGGCGGATCGCACGGCAAGGGTGGTGCGTTGCGATACCGCCCTTTCAGTCCGAGGATCATCCCATGCCGGCCACCCTGTTGCAGACCCACCGTGTCGAAAAGCCCTGGGGTCGCGACACGCTCTGGCCCGGGTTCGACGATCCCGCGCCCGGCTCGCCGCCGATCGGCGAAGTCTGGTTCCAGGAGCCCGGCAACACGACGCCCGACCTGCTAATCAAATACCTGTTCACCAGCCAGAAGCTGTCGGTGCAGGTCCATCCCGACGACGACCAGGCGCACGCCCGCGGCCTGCCGCGTGGCAAGGACGAATGCTGGACGATCCTCGCCGCCGAGCCCACATCGACGATCGCGGTCGGCACGAAGGCGCCGATGTCCAAGGACGATCTCCGCCAGTCGGCGATCGACGGCACGATCGAGGACAAGCTCGACTGGAAGCCGGTCAAGCCGGGCGACTTCATGTACTGCGCCTCCGACACGATCCACGCGATCGGCGGTGGCGTAACGGTGATCGAGGTCCAGCAGAATTCGGAGACGACCTACCGCCTCTACGATTACGGCAGCGACCGCGAACTGCACCTGAAGGACGGCATCGACGTCTCCGACCCCACCCCCTACGTCCCCGTCGCGCCGCCGATCGAGATCGAAACCGGCCGCACGATCATGGTCGAGGGGCCGAAGTTCGTGCTGGAGCGCTGGAAGGGCGGGGACCATGTCGTCAACCTGCCCGAGGGCACGACCGGCTGGGTGATCCCGATCACCGGCTCGGGCGATGTCGCGGGCGTCGCGTTCAAGGCCGGCGAATGCGTGACGATGACGGGCAGCGAGACGGTATCGACCAGCGCGGATGCGGACGTGCTGTTCGCGTATCCCGGCGCCAAGCGGATCTGAGTGGCCACGTGCTGATCCGGGAACCCACTTACGAGTTCCCCCGCGAAGGCGGGGGCCCAGGATCTCAAGCGCCACCGCCCGTAACCCTGGACCCCCGCCTCCGCGGGGGAACAGTGCAATTAGGCAGACCCTAATTTCTTAGAACCGCCACCCCGGCGAAGGCCGGGGCGCAATGGGGAAAGCAGCGGCGATCACGCGCAGTCCCCTGTCATCAGCGTCCTCCAATTGGGCCCCAGCCTTTGCCGGGGTGGTCCATGCAGGATGCCCCATTAACCCCAGCACGGTATATCCACACGCATGCTTCGCGTCCTGACCCTCTCCACCCTGTTCCCCGACTCCACCCGCCCGAACTTCGGTGTCTTCGTGGAAAATCAGACGCTGGGGCTAGCCGCACATCCCGACGTCGATCTCAAGGTGATCGCCCCGATCGGCCTCCCACCCGGCCCCCTCTGCCGCGTTCGCCACTACGGCCCGCTTGCCAAACTTCCCCAGCGCGAGACGTGGAAAGGCGTCGATGTCCACCGCCCCCGCTTCACCGCGATCCCGTTCACGCAAGCCCGCCGCCATGCCGCCGCGCTCGAACGCGCGCTGGTCCCGCTGCTCGACACCCTCCGCGAAACCTTCGCGTTCGACGTGATCGACGCGTCGTTCTTCTTCCCCGACGGCCCTGCGGCGGTCGCGCTCGGCCGGCGCTACGGCGTTCCCGTCTCGGTCAAGGCGCGCGGCGCGGACATCCACCATTGGGGCACTGCCCCCGCCACCGCCGCGCACGTTCGCGACGCGGGGCAGGGGGCAACCGGGCTGCTCGCGGTCAGCGCGGCGATGAAGGCGGACATGGTCGCGCTCGGCCTGCCCGCCGACCGCATCTGCGTCCATCATACCGGCGTCGATCAGGACCGCTTCCGCCCCATCGACCGTGCGGCCGCAAAGGCGACGCTCGGCGTCAGCGGACCGCTGGTGATGGCGATTGGCGGCCTGCTCGCGCGAAAGGGCCATGACATCGTCATCCAGGCGGTTGCCGCCTTGCCGGGCGTCAGCCTGCGCATCGCCGGCCACGGCCCCGAACGCGCCGCGCTGGCGGCCCTGATCAAGCGGCTCGGCATCGGTGACCGCGTTCGCCTACTAGGCTCGGTGCCGCATGCCGACCTTCCCGCGCTGATCGCTGCAGCCGATGTCACCGCGCTCGCATCGACGTCCGAAGGTCTCGCCAATGCCTGGGTCGAGTCGCTCGCCTGCGGCACGCCGATCGTCATCACCGATGCCGGCGGCGCGCGCGAGGTGGTGACGTCGCGCGATGCGGGACGCGTGACGATCGGCGACCCATTGGCGTTCGCCGCCGCGATCAGCGATCTGCTGAACGATCCGCCCTCACAGGAGGCGACCCGCGCGACCGCCGCGAAATTCACCTGGCCCGCCAACACCGCCGCGCTCTACGCGCATCTGACGGCGCTGGTCGCGCGCTATCCTTCGAGCGGGTAGAGCGCCCCGACGATCCAGCGCCCCTCGCCGCGCAGTACCGCCCAGGCGCGGGCGGCGGCGCGGCTATCCATCGCCTCGATCCCGAACCCACGCGCTTCGACCGCACGCTTGAAGGCGAGCGGCGGCTGGCGGAGTGTATTGCCGGTCCCCAGCAACAGGAACTCGGGCGGAGGATCGAGCGCCAGCAAGACCGCGACATCGGCATCGCTCAGCGCCTCGAACGCCGGCGGCTCCCAGCCGTCCGCGCGCTCGGGGCTGATCGCCAGCGCGGTATAATAGCCGTCGTCGACCTTGAACCCGCCGCGACCGAACGCCGAGATCATCGGCCCATCAGTCTTCTCGCGGTCCATCCTCATGGCATCATGCTCATTGGTGCATCCCGGCCAACGCGTCCGTCATCCCCGCGGAGGCGGGGACCCAGATTGGCAACCGCCAGCGATTCGATCGATACGGCAGCCACTATGGGTTCCCGCCTGCGCGGGAATGACGTGAGCGCGAGAATCAACGCTCGGCCTTCGGACCCACCCGCTCGGCACCGTCCTGCACGCCCGCCTTGCGCGCTGCGGGCTCGGCACGCAGCCCAAGCGTGATCAGCAGCGACGACGACACGTAGATCGACGAATAGGTGCCCACGACGATACCCAGGATCATCGCCGCGGTGAACCCGCGCAGCACATGGCCGCCCAGCACCAGCATCGCGACCAGCGCCAGCAGGATCGTCACCGACGTCATCACGGTGCGCGGCAACGTCTCGTTCACCGACAGGTCGATGATCTCGCGCATGTCCATCTTGCGGTACCGGCGCATGTTCTCGCGGATACGGTCGTCGATCACGATCTTGTCGTTGATCGAGTAGGAGATGATCGTCAGCACCGCTGCGACGATGTTCAGGTCGACCTCGAAATAATCGCGCATCAACGCGAAGAAGCCGAGCGTCATCAACAGATCGTGGACGATCGCGACGACGGTGGAGACGCCGAACTGCCACTCGAACCGGACGACGGCAAACAGCGCGATGCCGAGGATCGCGAGACCGACCGCGAGGAACCCCTTGGTGATCAGTTCGTCCGAAACCTTGCCCGAGATCGTATCGTATTTCGAAAAGGTCGCGCCGGGGAACTTCACCGCGAGCTGGTCTGAGACCTTCTTGACGAGCCGGTTGGTCGCCCCCTCGTCGCCGCTCTCCGGCACCGGAAGACGGATCGACAGCGTCGAGGGGTTGCTAAACGACTGGATCGAGGCCTCGCCGACGCCCATGCGATCGACCTCGGTGCGAACCGCCTCGATCGATGGGGGCGTCGCGAAGTTCTCCTCGATCAGCACGCCGCCGACGAAGTCGACGCCCATGTTCAATCCGCGAACGGCGACCAGGCCGATCGCCAGCAAGGATAATACGAGGGTCAGTCCGAACGCCCATTTACGGAGCGAGACGAACTTCAGGTTCGTGTTGTCGGGTACGAGTTTCAGCAGGCGCATAATAATCTCCCGCCTCAAATATTGATCGTGGTGGGGCGGTTCTTCCGCAGCCACAAGGCGACCAGCATCCGCGTGAACAGCACAGCGGTGAACACCGACGTACAGATCCCGATCAGCAGCACGACCGCGAAGCCCTTCACCGGCCCCGAACCGAGCAGCAGCATGATCACGCCGGTGATGGCGTGGGTCACGTTCGCCTCGAAGATCGTCCGCGATGCTTCCTTGTAGCCCAGCTCGACCGACTGGACGACGCTACGCCCGCGCCGTCGTTCCTCGCGAATACGCTCGTTGATCAGCACGTTGGCGTCGACCGCCGTACCGATCGTCAGCACGAAGCCCGCGATACCCGGCAACGTCAGCGTCGCCTTCAGCATCGCCATGACCGCGACGATCACCAGGATGTTGATGACCACCGCGAGGTTCGCATAGACGCCGAACCGGCCGTACGTGACGAACATGAACACAATCACGAGCAAGGCCGCCACGATCGACGCGAGCACGCCGGCGCGGATCGAATCCTTGCCGAGATCGGGGCTGACGGTGCTCTCGGCGATCGTCTTGAGCGCAACCGGCAGCTTGCCCGAGCGCAGCGTGATCGCCAGCGCGTTCGCGGATTCGACCGTGAAGTTGCCCGAGATCGACGCGCGGCCGCCAAGGATCGGCTCGTTGATGTTCGGTGCGGAGATCACCGAACCGTCGAGGATGATCGCGAACGGCTTGCCCGTGTTCTCGGTCGTCACCTTGGCGAACCGACGTCCGCCGACCGAGTTGAACGTGATCGCCACCTGGGGCGCGTTGGTCTGCGGCTCGAACTCCTGGCGCGCATCGGCGAGCTGGTCGCCCGAGATGATCACCGAGCGCTTCACCGCGATGAACGGTCCCTGGCCATTGGGATTGCCGGGGTAGGGGAGGACCTGGCTGCCGATCGGCGCGATACCCTTGGCGAGATCGGCCGGGTTCGCGGTCTGGTCGACCAGCTTGAATTCCAGCTTGGCGGTCTTGCCGAGCAGGTCCTTCAGCGCTTGCGGGTTCTTCAGCCCCGGCACTTGGACGACGATCCGCGTCGCGCCCTGGCCGACGATCGTCGGCTCCTTGGTGCCGAGTTCGTCGATGCGGCGGCGGACGACTTCGATCGCGTCCTTCATCGCCGTGTCGATCGCCTGCGTCAGGCCAGCCTGGGTCGGCTTGAGCACGAACCGGCTCGTGTCGACGACATTGATGTCCCACTCGCGCTGGCCGCTCATGCCCGCGCCACCACCGGTGATCGCCAGCAGACGCTCGCGCGCCGCGTCGACCTGGCTCGGATCGCGCAGCAGGAAGCTCAGCTGGCCGCCGCGCGTCGAAATGTCACCGATCTCGATCCGCGGGGTCCCGTTGCGCATCGTACCCGACACGCTGTCGCGCATCGCCTCGATCCGCGTCGCGGCGAGGTCGGCGGTATCCGCTTCGAGCAGCAGATAGCTGCCGCCGGCGAGGTCCAGCCCGAAGTTGATATGCGGCGCACGCGTCAGCCACGCGGGGCTGTAGCGCTCAGGGACAAAGCTCGGAATCGCCAGCAGGCAGAGCGCCGCCAGCAACCCGATGATCGACCCGACTTTCCAGCGCGGAAAATCCAACATCAGTCGTTGGCCGGCTTCGTGTTCGGGCTGGTGATGTCGGTCAGCGTCGCCTTGACGACGCGGACGCGCGTGTTCGGCGCGATCTCGACCTCGACGACGTTATCCTCGACCTTGGTCACCTTGCCGAGGATCCCGCCGGCGGTCACGACGCTGTCGTTCTTCTTCACCGCGGCGACCGACGCCTGCAACGCCTTCATCCGCTTTTGCTGCGGACGGATCATCAGGAAGTAGAACACGACGAACACGAGGAAGAGCGGCGCGAGGTTCAGGAACGAGGCGATTCCGCCTCCGGCCGTCGTGGCGCCGTCTGCGGCCTGGGCGTATGCTGGTGAGATGAACATCGAGTTCCGTATCTATCTGGAGGCCGTCTCTGGCTGAGCGCCAAGTCCGGCTTAAAGGATGGGTCGGGCTGACAGCGCGCGTCGCGCCCGCATTGGTCCGCCCGCTATCATCGCTGGACACGCCGCGCAACCGATCGCCACAGGATGAGACGTGTTGCCGCCGCGACCGGGTGCCGGCTCGTATGGATCGCCCTGTTCCCGCTTGCATCCCGCGCGGACCCCGCGTAGTGGGCGCCCCTCGGGTCGCCGCACGGCTACCCGTTCGGTCGGAGCGTAGCGCAGCCCGGTAGCGCACCACACTGGGGGTGTGGGGGTCGCAGGTTCGAATCCTGTCGCTCCGACCATTTTCTTACAGCGATGGAAGACGGCATGTGTCGTCCTTCTTGTTCTCCCGCGAAGGCGGGAGCCCAGGAGCACGGACGCTATCGTCTGCGACTCTGGACCCCCGCCTCCGCCTCCGTCTACCAGGGGGAACAGAATCGGTGTCGGCGTGAGCCCCTTACGCCATCCCGACGAAACATCGTCATCCCCGCGGAGGCGGGGACCCATAAACTCTGACGTTGCGGCAATACTGCGAGCTTTGCCAGTATGGATCCCCGCCTGCGCGGGGATGACGGAATCAGGGGAGGGGTCGACTATCCCGTATCGATCCCCAGCCGCCCTTACGCGGTCTCGCTCACCGTCGCCGCATGCCCCACCGCGATCGCGCTCAAATTCACGATCCCCCGCGCGGTCACGCTCGGCACCAGCATCTGCAGCGGCTTGGCCAGCCCCAGCAGCATCGGCCCCAGCGGCGCCGACTCGGTAGACGCCGACAGCAGCGACACCGCGATGTTCGCCGCGTCGATGTTCGGCATCACCAGCAAATTCGCCGACCCCGTCAGCGGGCTGTCGCCAACCAGCCGCCGCCGCAACGCCTCCGACAGAGCGGCATCGCCGTGCATCTCGCCGTCGAACTCGAATTCGGGCGCCATCTCCTTCAGCAACGCATGCCCCGCGCGCATCTTCTGCGCCGAGGGTGAGCGCGACGCGCCGAAGCTCGAATGCGACAGCAACGCCGCCTTCGGCTCGATCGCGAACGCGCGCACCGCGTCGGCCGCCAGCATCGTCATCTCGGCGATCTGCTCGGCGGTCGGGTCGACCGTCACATGCGTATCGCAGAAGAACAGGCTGCCGGTCTGCAGGATCACCGCCGACATCGCATACAGCCGCGACACGCCCGGCATCCGCGGCAGCAGCGGCATGACGTACGTCATCTGCGTCCACCAGTCGCCGATGCCGCCACACAAGGCCGCATCGACGCGCCCCTCGCGCAACAGCATCGCCGCCGCCACGCTCGGCCGCGTCCGCAGCGCACGCTCGGCGCTGTCGGGCGGCGTGCCGCGGCGGCCGACCAGCGCGCTGTACCCGGCGAGCAACGGATCGAACACTTCGCGGTCGGTGCCCGGGTCGAGCACCTCGACATCGTTGCCGATCGTCATCCGCAGGCCGCTGGCCTCGATCCGCTGGCCGATCACGTCGCGTCGCCCGATCAGCACAGGCCGACCGATGCCCTCGTCGATCACCGTCTGCACCGCACGCAGCGTCCGCGGATCCTCGCCCTCGCCATACGCGATCGAGCGCCCGGCCTGCTTGGCGCGCGCGAACACTGGGCGCATCAATTGGCCCGACCGATACACGAACACTTCGAGATCGCGCAGATACGCATCGAAATCCTCGATCGGCCGCATCGCCACGCCCGAGTCCATCGCCGCCTTGGCGACCGCGGGCGCGACATGCAGGATCAGCCGCGGATCGAACGGCTTGGGGATGATGTAGGTCGGCCCGAACACCGGCGTCGCACCGCCGTACGCGCTGACCACGACATCCGACGCGGTCGCCCGCGCCAGCGCCGCGATCGCATCGACCGCCGCGACCTTCATCGCCTCGTTGATCTCGGTCGCGCCGACGTCGAGCGCGCCGCGGAAGATGAACGGGAAGCACAGCACGTTGTTGACCTGGTTCGGGAAATCCGAACGCCCGGTGGCGATGATCGCATCGGGCCGCGTCGCATGGACCAGCGCCGGCTGGATCTCCGGCTCCGGGTTGGCGAGCGCAAGGATCAGCGGATCGGGCGCGAGCAGATGCAGCCATTCCTGCTTCAGCACGCGCGGCGCCGACAGCCCGAGAAAGATATCCGCCCCCTCCAGCACGTCCGGCAGCGTCCGCGCATTGGTGGTACGGGCATAGCGGGCCATGTTCGGCGGCATGTTCTCGTCACGGCCGGCATGCACCACGCCGCCGATATCGGTCAGCGTGACGTTCTCGGGATTGAGCCCCATCGACACCAGCAGGTCGACCGTCGCCAGCGCCGCCGCGCCCGCGCCCGACGTCACCAGCTTCATCTGGTCCAATCGCTTGCCGCGCAGTTCGAGCACGTTGCGGACCGCGGCGGCACACACGATCGCGGTGCCATGCTGGTCGTCATGGAACACCGGGATGTTCATCAGCGCGCGCAGCTTCGTCTCGATCTCGAAACACTCGGGCGCCTTGATGTCCTCGAGATTGATCCCGCCGAACGTCGGCTCGAGCACGCGCACCGCGTCGATGAACGCCTGCGGATCGAGCTGGTCGATCTCGATATCGAAACAGTCGATGCCGGCGAATTTCTTGAAGAGCACCGCCTTGCCCTCCATCACCGGCTTCGACGCCAGCGCGCCGATCGCGCCCAGCCCCAGCACCGCGGTCCCGTTGGTGATGACCGCGACCAGGTTGCCGCGCGCGGTATAGTCGCGCGCCTTGTCGGGATCCGCGGCGATTTCCTCGCACGCGGCCGCGACGCCTGGCGAATAAGCCAGCGCCAGATCGCGCTGCGTCGCCATCCGCTTGGTCGCCTCGACAGAGAGCTTACCCGGCTTTGGATAGCGGTGATAATCGAGCGCGGCTTTGCGGAAATCGTCTTCCATGGTCTTCCTAACCTGTCGGCCGCGGCGGCGACCGGGTGGGCGCGGCTCACTGCCTGGGCAGGACCGCACGCTGTCGATGTTCAACGACCGCATAGCCGCGGGAAGCGCAATCCGCCAACCCCGCGCGGACGTAGCGGAACGCTCCGCATGCTCAAGCCACCACCCCGGCGAAGGCCGGGGCCCAATTGGGAGGCCGAGGTAGTGAACCACCGTCCTTCGTCAGCACCGTCCCCCAATTGGGCCCCGGCCTTCGCCGGGGTGGTGCGGTTTCGGCACGACGGCCTCCGCGCCTTCTCCGTTCTCCCGCGAAAGCGGGAGCCCAGGAATCACGAACGGCGTCCTCCGTAACCCTGGACCCCCGCCTCCGCGGGGGAACGGGAAGCGCCTACTGCTCCCCTCCCTGAAAGGGAGGGGTTGGGGGTGGGTAGGCTTCCGCATCCATACACGACCGCGACCCAAACCGGCCGGCCCACCCCCGACCCCTCCCTTCCAGGGGGGGGGCAGGTTCCGCTCGAACCCAGGGCCCGGATGTTCACAGAATCCCCTGTCCTACAACGAACCAATATGGTTCGCTCGCCCTCTCAACCGGGCGGGAGCAAGACAATGACCATCGACACCCTGATCGACACCGTCATCGACCGCGAAGGCGGCTACACCAACCACCCGGCAGACCGCGGCGGCCCCACCCGCTACGGCATCACGCAAGCGGCAGCCCGCGCAAACGGCTACGCCGAAGACATGCGCGCCTTCCCCCGCGAACAGGCCGAAGACATCTACCGCCGCCTCTACTGGACCCGCCCAGGCTTCGACCAGATCGCCACCCGAGCCCCTAAAATCGCCGAAGAACTCTTCGACACCGGCGTCAACATGGGCCCCGCGGTTGCGACGGCCTTCCTCCAGCGCGCCCTCAACGCGCTCAACCGCGGCGCCACCGATTACCCCGACATGGCCCTCGACGGCCGCATCGGCCCCGCCACGCTCACCGCGCTCGACGCGTTCCTCGCCCGCCGCAAACCCGGCGGCGAAACGGTCCTGCTCAAGGCGATCGAAGCCCTCCAGGGCGAACGCTACGTCGCGCTCGCCGAGACCCGCCCCGCCAACGAGGCCTTCCTCTACGGCTGGCTCGCGAACCGCACCTGACGCGTCCCGAGAAACGCTCCCAGCGTCTGCACTTTCTATACTTCACTCTGCCCGGAGACCGCGCATGACCCCGCAACCCCCTGAATTCGCCCATGATCCCGCCCCGGCCGACGCTTGGGTCACCCGAGCCCGCCCGACCTTCCTCTACGTCATGTACACGCTGCTGCTCGGCGCGATCCCGGCAGGCCTGATCGCCGCGGTCCGACCGGACACGGCGCAGGCGATCGCCGCCGGCATGTCCGCCTATTTGAACGCGATTCCCGAACCCCTCTACGCGCTCTTCGGCACGGGGTATCTCGGCTACACCGTGGCGCGGGAATGGGGGAAGGGGCGGTGATGTTCGTGTCGATCCGCCGTCATCCCCCCCTTCCGTCATCCTGACGAAAGTCAGGACCCAGAGCCAAGAGCGTCACCGTCCGTAATCCTGGGTCCTGACTTTCGTCAGGATGACGGGGTAGGGGGCGGTGAGCACTGGTGTCGTCGAAACCCCGCCCGTTGCACCCCCGAAACCGCACCCTACATCGCTGGCATGAGCAACGATCCCCACGCCATGCCGGTCTGGCACGGCACCACCATCCTCTCGGTCCGGCGCGGCGGCAAGGTCGTCGTGATCGGTGACGGCCAGGTCTCGATGGGCCAGACCGTCATGAAACCCAATGCGCGCAAAGTCCGCCGCCTCGGCGACGGGTCGGTCATTGGCGGGTTCGCCGGCGCGACCGCGGACGCCTTCACGCTGTTCGAACGGCTCGAACGCAAGCTCGAGGCGCATCAGGGCCAGCTCCTGCGCGCCGCGGTCGAGCTCGCCAAGGACTGGCGCACCGACAAGTTCCTCCGCAACCTCGAGGCGATGATGATCGTCGCCGACAAGGACGTGACGCTGATTCTCACCGGCAACGGCGACGTGCTCGAACCCGAGAACGGCGTCGCCGCAATCGGCTCCGGCGGCAACTACGCACTCGCCGCCGCCCGCGCGCTGGTCGAATACGAGACCGATGCGGAGGTGTTGTGCCGCAAGGCAATGCACATCGCGTCCGAACTCTGCGTCTACACCAACGACCGCCTCACGGTGGAAACGATGGACAGCACGACCTGAGCCCTTCTCCCCCTCCCGCAAGCGGGAGGGGGCAGGGGGTGGGCGCCCGCTCACCTCCAGCGCTACCGTTCGAGGGAAGCGCGAGCCCACCCCCAGCCCCTCCCGCCTGCGGGAGGGGAGCGAGAGAACCATGAACGACCAGCTCACCCCGAAAGCAATCGTCGCCGCCCTCGACGCCCACATCATCGGCCAGGCCGCCGCGAAGCGCGCGGTCGCCGTCGCGATGCGCAACCGCTGGCGCCGCCAGCAGCTCGACGAAGACCTCCGCGACGAGGTCACGCCCAAGAACATCCTGATGATCGGGCCGACCGGCTGCGGCAAGACCGAGATCAGCCGCCGTCTGGCCAAGCTCGCCGACGCCCCCTTCGTGAAGGTGGAGGCGACCAAGTTCACCGAGGTCGGCTATGTCGGCCGCGACGTCGAGCAGATCGCCCGCGACCTTGTCGAGGAAGCGATCCGTCTCGAAAAGGAACGCCGCCGCATCGCGGTGAAGGACAAGGCCGAAGAGGCGGCGATGGGCCGCCTGCTCGACGCGCTCGTCGGCAAGGACTCGAGCACCGCGACGCGCGAAAGCTTCAAGCAGCGCTTTCTCGACGGCCACCTCAACACCGCCGAGGTCGAGATCGAGGTCGACCAGACGCCCGCCATGCCGTTCGACATCCCCGGCGGCGCGCCGCAGATGATCAATCTCGGCGAGATGATGAAGTCGTTCGGCGGCGGCCAGCAGCTCAAGCGCCGCAAGCTGACCGTCACCGCGGCGTGGGACAAGCTCGTCGAGGAAGAGGCCGACAAGCGCCTCGATCAGGACGAGGTCAGCCGCGTCGCGCTCGCCGACGCGGAGGCCAATGGGATCGTCTTCCTCGACGAGATCGACAAGATCGCGGTCGCCGACGGCCGCGGCGGCTCGATCAGCCGCGAAGGCGTCCAGCGCGACCTGCTGCCCTTGATCGAGGGTACGACGGTCGCCACGAAGTACGGCCCGATGAAGACCGACCACATCCTCTTCATCGCGTCCGGCGCGTTCCATGTCGCGAAACCCAGCGACCTTCTGCCAGAGTTGCAGGGCCGCCTGCCGATCCGCGTCGAGCTGAAGGGCCTCACCGAAGCTGATTTCGTCGCGATCCTCTCGGACACCAAGGCCTCGCTGCCGCTCCAGTACAAGGCGCTGATCGCTACCGAAGGCGTCGGTATCGAGTTCACCGAAGACGGTATCGCCGCGATCGCGCGCATCGCCGCCGAGGTGAATGCCGAGATCGAGAATATCGGCGCCCGCCGCCTGCAGACGGTGATGGAAAAGCTGCTGGAGGAGGTAAGCTACAACGCGGAGGACCGCGGCGGTTCGAACGTCGTTATCGACGGCGCCTATGTCGACAGCCAACTCAAGGAAATCGCCCGCAACACCGACCTCAGCCGCTTCGTGCTCTAACGTTTTCCTGCGAACGCAGGAATCCAGGGTACAATGGGCATCGCTCGTAACCCTGGGTTCCTGCGTTCGCAGGAAAACCGAACGCCGATAGGAGAAGCCAATGGACGTGACCGAAGCCATCGCCGCGCGCCGCTCCGTCCGAGGCTTCCTCGACACCACGGTCGACCCAGCGCTCCTCCGCGACCTCGCGGTAAAAGCCGCCCGAGCAGCAACCGGCGGCAACCTCCAACCCTGGCACATCGCCATCGTCGAAGGCGAACCGCTGGCCCGCCTCAAGGCGACAATGGCCGAAAAGATCGCCACCGGCGCGACCGAAGCGCCCGCCTACGACATCTACCCGAAAGACCTCACCGCCCCCTATAAAGACCGCCGCTTCGCGGTCGGCGAAGCGATGTACGCGCACCTCGGCATCCCCCGCGACGACAAGACCGCGAGGCGAGACTGGTTCGCCAAAAACTTCGATTTCTTCGGCGCCCCCGCCGCCTATTTCTGCACGGTCGACAAGCGAATGGGCCCGCCGCAATGGTCGGACCTCGGCATGTACCTGCAAAACCTGATGCTGTTAGCGGTCGAGGCTGGCCTCGCCACCTGCCCGCAGGAATGCTGGGCAATGTATCCGGACACGGTCGGCGAAGTGATCGGGATACCCGAGGACCGCATGCTCTTCTGCGGCATGGCGATCGGCTATGAGGACAAGGAGGCCATGGTGAACAGACTCCGCACCGAGCGGGCGGAAGAAACGGAATGGCTGACGACGATCAAGCCGTCATCCTGACGAAAGTCAGGATCCAGGGTAGCGGGGCCATCTCATCTGGCTCTGGCTCCTGACTTTCGTCAGGATGAAGGAATAGGGCGGACCTTAGAGAACGACCGTAACCGGCTTCGCGCCCTTGATCCCAGCAAGGATCATCGCCTCCCAGACCGCCGGATCGCCCGCCGCGGCCATCGCCTTGTCAGGCTCGCGCAACGTCTTCAGCACGGCAAGCGCGTCAGGCAGGTAATCCGGCCACGCATCGTCGATCAGCCGGGAGGCCGATTCGGCATCGCCGCCCGCGTTGCAACTGATCCGCTGCCCGGCCAGCACACGCGCGACGCGCTCGGCGACGGGGGTAGTCGAAACGTCCATGATCGCTCTCCTCGCGGGTCAGCGTACAGCAAACCCGCGAGGCGAACGAGAGGCTTAGCGCGCCGGACCCGAGCCTGCGCCACGGGCCGGACCCCGGCCACCGCCGCCGGCCGGACGACCGCCGCCGGCCGGACGCCCACCGCCCTGGCCACCGGGACGACCACCACCCTGGGGACGACCACCGCCGCCACCCTGGCCGCCACGGCTCGCGCCCGCATAGTTGCGGCCGTTGCTGCCGGTCGGATTGGCCGAATGCGTTGCGCGCGGACGTGCCGGATCGCGCGGACGGTCGATCCGGACCTCGGGATCGGCGCCCATCGTCTTGACGCACGTCTGCTTGATCTGGTTCGACAGGTTGACGAAATCGGCCGGCAGCGGCTGGACCGTCACCTTCTGGCGGGTGATCCGCTCGATATCGCGCAGGTAGGACTTCTCGTCATCTGCGCAGAACGCGACGGCGATGCCGCTGGCGCCCGCACGCGCGGTACGGCCGATGCGGTGGACATATTGCTCGGCGACGTTGGGCAGTTCGAAGTTGATGACGTGCGAAACGCCCGAGACGTCGATGCCGCGCGCGGCGATGTCGGTCGCGATCAGGACCTTGACCTTGCCCTGCTTGAACTCGCCCAGTGCCCGCTCGCGCTGGCCCTGGCTCTTGTTGCCGTGGATCGCGTTGCTGGCGATGCCGTTGCCGGCGAGCAGCTTCACGACGCGGTCGGCGCCATGCTTGGTGCGCGTGAACACGAGCGCGCGGTCGATCGCCGGATCGGCCAGCGTGATCGTCAGCAGCGCCTGCTTCTCCGACTGGTTGCAGAAGGTGACATACTGGTCGACGCGCTCGGCGGTCGTCGCGGCGGGCTTCACCGACACGGTCTTCGGGTCGAGCAGGAACTGGCTGGCCAGTTCGCGGATCGCGACCGGCATCGTCGCCGAGAAGAACAAGGTCTGGCGCTTCTTCGGCAGCATGCGGACGATCTTCTTCAGCGCGTGGATGAAGCCGAGATCCATCATCTGGTCGGCTTCGTCGAGCACGAGGATCTCGATCATCGACAGGTTGCAGAAGCCCTGCTCGATCAGATCGATCAGGCGGCCCGGCGTGGCGACGAGGATGTCGACACCGCGGCTCAGGTCCTGGCGGTTCTTGTTGATGCTGGTGCCGCCGAACACGGTCGTCACCGACATCTTGCTGAACTGGCCGTAGGCGCGCGCGCTGTCGGCGATCTGGCTGGCGAGTTCGCGCGTCGGCGCGAGCACCAGCATGCGGCAATGCGTCGGCAGGACGCGCTTCTGGTTTTCGGTCAGCCGCTGGATCGACGGCAGCACGAACGCCGCGGTCTTGCCGGTACCGGTCTGCGCGATGCCGAGCAGATCGCCGCCCTCGAGCAGGATCGGGATCGACTGCGCCTGGATCGGCGTCGGCTCGGTATAGCCCTTGGCTTCGAGCGCACGGACGAGCGGCTCGGCAAGGCCGAGGTTTGCAAATGACATGAATGGTCTCTCAAATAGATGCCGGGCTCGCGAATCCACACAAGGACGCGCGAGGGGCGGTGGTGTTTTGACACCCCGCGTGAAAAGGGAAGCCCGTTGGAAACGACCGAGGCGGAGCCAAGACCTGCAAAGGTCCAATCACGCTGCATTACGCTTCGATGAGCGCCATCTGGCGGATCATCGCCGAAAAGTCAACCTACAGCATCTTCCGCGACCCGTGGCCGGGTCAGTCGCGCGTCTGGCCGAGGTGAAGATACCGCTCGTTGAACTCCGCCGCATCGCGCAGCCGCGGCCAGTCGGTCACGCTGACCTTGCGCTTCTTGCGCGCGATCAGCCCGTCCAATTCGAGCGATTTCAGCACGCGGTTGACATGGACCGGAGTCAGCCCGAGCGCGTCGCCGAGCTGCTCCTGAGTCATCGGCAGCTCATACGCCATCTCGTTGCCCAGCGTCGATGTCTTGAACCGCACCGAAAACTCGCACAGCAGGTGCGCGAGCCGGGTTCGCGCGTTCCGCCGACCGATGTTGAGCAACCATTCGCGGTGGATCGACGCTTCCACCAGCGCGTCGACCCACAGCGCCTGCGCCGCCGCGGGGCACGCCTCGACGAACAGGCGCAGCGCGGGGATCGGCACCTCGGCCAGCGTCAGCCGGGTCAGCGCCTGGATGTCGTGATCGGATTCGTCGAGGAACAGGTTCTGCAGATCGACGAACTCGCCGGGCATCAGGATCGACACGATCTCGCGCTCGCCATTGGGCGTCAGCTTCTGCCGATAGGCGAGGCCCTCGACGATGAAAGCGCACCGCGTCGGGCGTTGGCCCTCGCGCAGCATATAGGTCGATGCGTCGATCGTCCGCACCTTGAACGGCAACGCGGCAATCTGCGCGCGATCGTCCGCCCGCAGGTCCATCCGCGACTCGAACTTCCGAATAACCTGTTCAGTCACGGTGGAGATATCCACGTGCACTCTCCGCATCCAGGGCAGGAGCAATCGTTTCTCGCTGTCACCCTCTCCGGGATAGCGCGTCGGCGCGGCGCGTACATTATCCCAGGATGGAACGAATAGACAAAACTTATGTTATGATCAGGACGGTGCTACCGGGCTCCTCACTCCGCAAATAATCAAAGCGCTCCAAGGTCAGCCCGGCGGCGAGCCGGGGTCGTCGACGGTGACGACGACCGTGAGCAGCACGCGGTCCCCGCCGTCTCGAACCGCAACGCGGAAGCGTGCCCCGTCACGAACGATCGCCGGATGGTCGCTGAGATAATCGCCCGCAAAGACGACCGCCTCGACGCGAGCTTGTTCGTCGTCGGCCAGATCGGTGCCGTCGTCGTCGCCCAAGTGCGTATGATCGACGATGTCGAAGAAGTATCTGGGCATGCACGACTTCCTCAACCGTTACGCAGGCCTGTTCCTATCAGGCCGGGAAACGCTCCGCTCTTACCAAAATCAGTTTTCCTATGCGCTGCATGCTCGACTTGAACTCCGTGGCGCGCGTAGGATGGCTGCAAACACAGAGAGGATCCGCCGCATGAAACTGGCCAGCCTGAAGCATCCCGATGCCATTCGAGGACGAGGGCAAGGACGAGACGGCAAGCTCGTCGTCGTCTCCAACGATCTCGCCTGGTACGCCGATGCAAGCCACATCGCGCCGACGTTGCAGGCCGCGCTCGACGACTGGGACCGCGTGTCGCTCGACCTGAAGAACCTGTCGACCGATCTCGAGCACGAGATGATCCCGATGCGGCGCTTCCACGAGCACGACGCCGAGTCGCCGTTGCCGCGTGCGTATCAATGGGCCGACGGATCCGCCTATGTGAATCATGTCGCGCTGGTCCGCCAGGCACGCGCGGCGGAGATGCCCGACAGCTTCTGGCACGATCCGCTGATGTACCAGGGCGGCTCCGACGGATTCCTCGGGCCCCGCGATCCGATCGCGCTCGGCGACGAAGCCTGGGGCTGCGACATGGAGGGCGAGGTCGTCGTCGTCACCGGCGACGTGCCGATGGGCGCGACCCGCGACGAGGCGCTGGCCGCGATCCTGCTCGTCGGCCTCACCAACGACGTCTCGCTGCGCAACCTGATCCCCGGCGAACTCGGCAAGGGCTTCGGCTTCTTCCAGTCGAAGCCCGCCAGCGCGTTTTCGCCCGTCTTCGTCACCCCCGACTCGCTCGGCGACTGGTGGCAGGGCGGCAAGCTGCACCGCAAGCTGATGGTCGACCTCAACGGCCAGCCGCTTGGCCGCGCCGAGGCCGGCGAGGACATGACGTTCGATTTCGGCACGCTCGTCGCGCACGCCGCCAAGACGCGCAAGCTCGGCGCGGGGACGATCGTCGGCTCGGGCACCGTCTCGAACCGCGGCCCTGACGGCGGCCCCGGCAAGTCGATCGCCGAGGGCGGCGTCGGCTATTCTTGTCTCGCCGAAGTCCGCACGATCGAGACGATCACCGGCGGCAAACCCGTCACGCCGTTCCTCAAGAAAGGCGACACGGTCCGCATCTGGGCCGAGGACGACAAGCACCACCCGATCTTCGGCGTGATCGAACAGACCGTCGAGTAACCCGTAACGCCGTCATCCTGACGAACGTCAGGATGACGGGCAGGGTGCCGCAACTCCCTCATCCCACCCGCAAAATCTACCCGATAGCCGTCCCTCGAAAACTCCCTCTCGCAATCGGCGTTGAAATTTTATAACAAGGCCGCGAAGAGCGATCCGGCGCGCAGGCCGCGGGACGATGGAGATGGAATGACGATGGCAAGCGAGCATCCGCGCGCCAATTTGCAGCCGCTTACGCTGCATATCCCGGAGCCGAAGTTCCGCCCCGGCGACGCGGTGGACTTCGCCGAAGTCGACGTGCCGCCTGCGGGCGAAGCGCGCCGCCCCGACACCGCGGACAAGGCGTCCGACTTCATCGATCTCGCCTACACGCTGGTCCGCGTTCTCGACGACGACGGCAACGCGGTTGGCCCCTGGGATCCCAAGCTCTCGCCCGACGTGCTGCGCCGCATGTTGCGCAGCATGGCGCTGCTCCGCGCGTTCGACGAGCGCATGTTCCGCGCGCAGCGGCAGGGCAAGACCAGCTTCTACATGAAGGCGCTCGGCGAAGAGGCGGTCGCGGTCGCGGCGGCCTATGCGCTCGATTACGAGGACATGTGCTTCCCCTCGTACCGCCAGCAGGGGCTGCTGATCGCACGGGGCTGGAGCCTCGTCGACATGATGAACCAGATCTATTCGAACACCGCCGACAGGCTCGGCGGCAAGCAGCTGCCGATCATGTATTCGGTCAAGGAAGCCGGCTTCTTCTCGATCTCGGGCAACCTCACGACACAATACCCGCAGGCAGTAGGCTGGGCGATGGCCTCCGCCGCCAAGGGCGACACCCGAATCGCCGCGACGTGGTGTGGCGAAGGCTCGACCGCCGAGGGCGATTTCCACTCCGCCTGCACCTTCGCCGCGGTCTACCGCGCACCGGTGATCTTCAACGTCGTCAACAACCAGTGGGCGATCTCCAGCTTCTCCGGGTTCGCCGGCGCCGAGGCGACGACCTTCGCGGCGCGCGCGGTCGGCTACGGCATCGCCGGGCTTCGGGTCGACGGCAACGACGCGCTGGCGGTGTACGCCGCGACCGAATGGGCCGCCGAACGCGCGCGCACCAATCAGGGCCCGACGCTGATCGAGCACTTCACCTACCGCGCGGAGGGCCATTCGACCTCGGACGATCCCGGCCAGTATCGCAGCGAGGGCGAACCCAACGCCTGGCCGCTCGGCGATCCGATCAAGCGCCTCAAGGACCACCTGATCGCGATCGGCGAATGGGACGACGAGCGTCACGCCGCGCAGGACAAGGAGCTCGCCGAGCAGGTCAAGGCCGCGCAGAAGGAAGCCGAGAAGAACGGCATCCTCGGCCACGGTCTGCACCAGCCGCTCGAATCACTGTTCGATGGCGTGTTCGAGGAAATGCCCTGGCATCTGAAGGAGCAACGCCAGCAGATGCTCGACGAGGAGTCCGCGAGCGGCCGCCCCTGGGATATCAAGGCATGACCTTACACCCCGGCGCCATCCCGAACCCCGTCCTTCCAAACTCCGTCATCCCAGCGAAAGCTGGGATATCCCAGTTATATAGCGTGCCCTCGCGGCACGAGACCCCAGCTTTCGCTGGGGTGACGAGGATGGTTGTATGAGCGCCTTGGCAGAAACATCGGTGCCGGAGTCAGAAGCGGCTGCGTCGCAAGCCGCGGCTGAAGGGTCCGAACCCACCACCCGCATGAACATGATCCAGGCGATCAACTCCGCCATGGACATCATGATGACGCGCGACCCCGACGTGATCGTGATGGGTGAGGATGTCGGCTATTTCGGCGGCGTGTTCCGCGCGACCGCGGGGCTCCAGGCCAAGCACGGCAAGACACGCGTGTTCGATACGCCGATCACCGAATGCGGCATCATCGGCGTCGCGGTCGGGATGGGCGCTTATGGCCTGCGCCCGGTTCCCGAGATCCAGTTCGCCGACTACATCTACCCCGCGCTCGACCAGCTCGTGTCCGAAGCCGCGCGCCTGCGCTATCGCTCCGCCGGCGAGTTCACCTCGCCGATCACGGTGCGCTCGCCGTTCGGTGGCGGCATCTTCGGCGGCCAGACGCACAGCCAGTCGCCGGAGGGGCTGTTCACCCATATGTCGGGGATCAAGACGGTCATTCCGTCGACGCCCTATGACGCCAAGGGCCTGCTGATCGCCGCGATCGAAGACAACGACCCGACGCTCTTCTTCGAGCCCAAGCGCATCTATAACGGCCCGTTCGACGGCTATTGGGATCGCCCGTCGCAAAACTGGTCGAAGCACCCCGCGGGCGAAGTCCCGACCGGCTATTACAAGATCGAGCTCGGCAAGGCGAAGATCGTCCGCGAGGGGCAGGCGCTGACGATCCTCGCCTATGGCACGATGGTGCATGTCTGCACCGCGGTCGTCGCCGAGGCGGGAATCGACGCCGAGATCGTCGACCTGCGCACGCTCGTCCCGCTCGACATCGAGACGATCGAAGCGTCGGTGAAGAAGACCGGCCGCTGCATGATCGTCCACGAGGCGACGCGCACCAGTGGGTTCGGCGCGGAGCTGTCGGCGATCGTCCAGGAACGCTGTTTCTACCATCTCGAAGCCCCGATCGAGCGCGTCACTGGGTTCGACACGCCGTATCCGCACAGCCTCGAATGGGCGTATTTCCCAGGGCCGGTCCGCATCGGCGAGGCCCTCAAGAAGATCATGAAGGACGCATAATGGCCCGCTTCACCTTCAAACTGCCGGACATCGGCGAAGGCATCTCCGAGGCCGAGATCGTCGCCTGGCACGTCGCCATCGGCGACCGCGTCGAGGAGGATTCGCCGATCGCCGACATGATGACCGACAAGGCCACCGTCGAGATGGAATCGCCGGTAACCGGCGTGGTCGTCGAACTCGCGGGCGAAGTCGGCGACCAGGTGTCGATCGGCGCCGCGCTGGTGGTGATCGAGACCGATGCGGTAGATGTCGCGGACGAAGTCGTCGCCGCGCCGTTGACGTCGGCGCAGTCGGAAACGGCCGAACAATACGAGGCCGAAAACCCAGGCGTCGAAGAGGTGGTGGAAACAACTCCCTCTCCCCTCCGGGGAGAGGGTCGGGGAAAGGGGCAGCCCCAGGCGGAAACGCCGGCAACGGCCCCAACCCCTCACCCCAGCCCTCTCCCCGCAGGGGAGAGGGAGCAGAAGGCGCACGCCCTAGCATCCCCCGCAGTCCGCGCCCGCGCGCGTGACCTCGGCATCGACCTCGCCTCGGTGAAAACCGACGCCGACCGAGTCCGCCACGCCGACCTCGACGCCTACCTCCGCTACGGATCGGGCGAGGGCTATCACCCCCCGCACGCGTCGCGCGCGCGCGAAGACCAACCCATAAAAGTCATCGGCATGCGCCGCCGCATCGCCGAGAACATGGCCGCCTCGAAGCGCGCGATCCCGCACTTCACCTATGTCGACGAGATCGACGTCACCGCCCTCGAAGCGATGCGCGCCGACCTGAACGCCAACCGCGGCGGCCGCCCGAAGCTCACCATGCTGCCGCTGATGATCGTCGCGATCTGCAAGACCATCCCCGACTTCCCGATGATGAACGCGCGCTACGACGACGAGGCCGGCGTGGTCACGCGCCACGGCAGCATCCACCTCGGCATGGCCGCACAGACCGACGCGGGCCTCACCGTCCCCGTGATCCGCGATGCCCAGGACCGCAACGTCTGGCAGCTCGCGACCGAGATCACCCGCCTCGCCGAAGCCGCGCGCGCCGGCAAGCTCGCGCCGAGCGAGATGGGCGGCGGCACGATCACCGTAACCTCGCTCGGCCCCCTCGGCGGCATCGCGACGACCCCGGTCATCAACCGCCCCGAAGTCGCGATCATCGGCCCCAACAAGATCGTCGAACGCCCCGTTTTCAAGGGCGACGAAGTGGTCCGCGCCAAGCTCATGAACCTGTCGATCAGCTGCGACCACCGCGTCGTCGACGGCTGGGACGCGGCGAGCTTCGTCCAGGGCCTCAAGAAATATCTCGAAACCCCCGTCCTGCTCTTCGCGGACTGAGTTCAGGAACTGTCCGCTCCCTTCACCCCTCCCTGAAAGGGAGGGGCCGGGGGTGGGTCGGCCGGCTCGAGCCGCGCAGTAATCTCACGGCGCAACAACCCTCACCCCAGCTGAACCTAGGGGTATCCCGATTGGCGGGTGTCGTGGCTCTCACGGGGAGATCCCAGCGTTCGCTGGGATGACGGTGGTGGGCCGCACCGGTCTGAACCGCACGGCAGCCAACCCACCCTCAACTCCTCCCTCTATGAAGGCGGAAACCTCAAACGATCTCGAACAACCCCGCGGCCCCCATGCCCCCCGCGGTGCACATCGACACCACGACATAGCGCACCCCGCGCTTGCGCCCCTCGATCAGCGCATGCCCGACGAGCCGCGATCCGGTCATCCCGAACGGATGCCCCACCGCGATCGCGCCGCCATTGACGTTGTAGCGCTCCGGATCGATCCCGAGAAAATCGCGGCAATACAGGCACTGCGACGCGAACGCCTCGTTCAGCTCCCACAGCCCGATATCACCGACCGACAACCCCGCGCGCTCGAGCAGCTTCGGGATCGCGAACACCGGTCCGATCCCCATCTCCGCCGGACTACATCCCGCCGCCTGGAACCCGCGATAGATACCGAGGATATCCTTCCCCTCGGCCTCCGCAGTCCTGCGATCCATCAGCAATTGCGCCGACGCTCCGTCCGACAACTGGCTGGCATTCCCCGCCGTCACGCTCGACCCCGGACCCGAGAACTCGCCCCCCGGCCACACCGTCTTGAGACCCCGCAGACCCTCCAGCGTCGTCCCCGCGCGAATCCCCTCGTCCTGCGATAGCGTCACGCTCTCGATCCCCGCATGCGCACCTTGCTTGTCGTAGAGCGCCTTCTCGACCGTGATCGGCACGATCTCCTCGGCAAACGCGCCGTTCGAAAGCCCCGCCGCCGCGCGCTGCTGGCTCATCGCAGCATAGGCGTCCTGCGCCTCGCGGCTGATCCCGTATTTCTCGGCGACGATCTCGGCGGTCTCGATCATCGGGATATACGCCGCCGGCTCCTTGGCGATCACGCTCGCATTGACGTAGCGCGGCGCGTCCTTGGTCACCGTGAGGCTGATCGACTCCATCCCGCCGGCCAGCGCGACATCGGCTTCGTCGCAGATGATCGTCCGCGCCGCGAGCGCCACCGCGGTCAGCCCCGATCCGCATTTCCGGTCGAGCGTGAATGCCGGCACCGACTCGGGCAGTCCGCCCGCGAAGATCGCCATCCGCCCGGCATTGCCACCCTGCGTGCCATGCTGGTTACCGACACCCCAGAACACCTCGTCGATCCGCGCCGGATCGATCCCCGCACGCTCGACCACCGCGTTCATCACGTGGCCCGCGAGCACCGGCGCCTCGGTCGCATTGAACGCGCCGCGATACGCTTTGCCGATGGCGGTACGGGCGGTCGAGACGATGGCGGCTTCACGCATGTTGGAACCTTTCGAGGATCGGGTATGGCGACGATCTAGGCTCTGCCGCCCCGCTTTGAAAGTGTTTTGAAAGTGGTTTGAACGCTTTCCGCCCGTCGTCGATGCGGATAACGGGAGCGTAGCGCTTCAGGAGATGCTGATGACCGATCACGCTCGTACCGATGGTGTCGCCGTCACGCGCGACGGCCATGTCGCGGTCGTCACCTTCGCCCGACCGCCGCATAATTTCGTCGATCTCGCGCTGATCGAGGCGATCGGCGGCGCCTTTGCCGCGGCGGATGCGGACCGCGACGCTCGCGCGATCGTGCTCCAGTCGGAAGGGAAAGTGTTCTGCGCCGGCGCCGATCTCGTCAACGCCAACCCGGTGGCGGGGGATCGCGCCGAGGGTGAGCGCAACCCGTTCTACGTCGCCGCGGCCAGGCTGTTCGCGGTAGAGACGCCGGTGGTCGCCGCGATCCAGGGTGCCGCGGTCGGCGCCGGGCTCGGCCTCGCGCTGGTCGCCGATTTCCGCGTCGTCGCTCCGCATGCGAAGTTCGTCGCCAATTTCGTCCAGATCGGTTTCCACCCCGGCTTCGGCATCTCCGCGGTGCTCGAACGCGTGATCGGTCGCCAGCGCGCGCTGCTGATGACGCTCACCGCGCGCCGCATCCGTGCAGAACAGGCCGCAGAGTGGGGGCTTGCGGACGCGCTGGTTCCAGCAGAAGCCTTGCGCGCCGAAGCCCTGTCACTCGCGCACGAGATCGCGGCAGGGGCCCCGCTCGCGGTCGGGTCGACGCGAAAGACGATGCGCGGCGACCTGTTCGCGCTGGTCCAGGCGCAGACCGATCACGAACTGTCGGAACAAGCTTGGCTGCAAAAAACCAACGACTTCGCCGAAGGCGTCCGCGCGGTCAGCGAACGCCGCCCCGGGAGCTTCACCGGCACCTAAATATAGTGTTCCCTCGCGAAGGCAGGGCCCCAGACGGGGCTACCGCCTTCGCCGGAGAACGAGCTGGTAGTCCTACCCCTGCACCGGATACCGGTCATTCCCGCGGAGGCGGGAACCCAGAGTGGCTGGCCTCGCAATACGGTCGACAGCGTCTGCCCATATGGATCCCCGCCTGCGCGGGGATGACGATAGGGTGCCAAAGCCGCCGGCTCACTTCATCAGCACGAGCTCTTCCGCCATCGTCGGATGCAGCGCGACCGTCGCGTCGAAATCGGCCTTGGTCAGCCCCGCCTTCACCGCCACCGCAGCGGATTGCAGGATCTCGGGGCAGTCGGGACCGATCATGTGGATACCCACCACCCGATCGGTCTCGCCATCGCAGATCATCTTGTACAGCGACCGCTCGTTGCGCCCCGCCAGCACGTTCTTCATCGGCCGGAAGTCCGACGTGTACACCTTCACCGACCCCAGCGCCTGCTTGGCCTGTGATTCGGTCATGCCGACGCCGGCCATCGGCGGATGGCTGAACACCGCGGCGGGGACGTTGGCGTAATCCACCCGCGTCGGCTTGCCGCCGAAGAACGTGTCCGCGAACGCCTGCCCCTCACGGATCGCGACCGGGGTCAGCTGGATCCGGTTGGTCACGTCGCCGACCGCGAAGATGCTGTCGCAGCTCGACTGGTTGTCCGCATCGACGATCACCGCGCCCGCCGCGTCCAATTCGACCCCGGCGCTCTCGAGCCCGAGCCCCTTGGTGTTCGGCAACCGTCCGGTCGCGAACATCACGAGGTCGACGGTGATCGGCTCATGCCCGCTCATCCGGACGGTGAGGCACCCGCTCGCATCCTTCTCGATGCTCTCGAACGCCGCGTGGAAGCGGAAATCGATGCCCTTGCTCATCGAGATCTGGAGCAGCCGGTCGCGGATCGACTCGTCATAGCCGCGCAGGATCACGTCGGTCCGGTTGACCAAGGTCACGTGCGACCCGAACTGGTGGAAGATCCCCGCGAACTCGTTGGCGATATAGCCCGCGCCCGCGATCAACACGCGCTTTGGCACCTCGTCGAGATGGAATACCTCGTTCGACGTGATGCCGTGCTCGGAACCGGGGAATTCGGGCACGAGCGGATGCGCGCCGACCGCAATCAGGATCTTCGCCGCCGTCTTCACGCTGCCATCGGCGAGCGTCACTTCGTTCGGCCCGGATACGACCGCACGCTGGTGAATGATGTCGACGTGATTATTCTCGAGCGTCGTCGTGTACGCGCCGTTGATCCGGTCGACCTCTTCCATCACGTTGTCGCGCAACACACGCCAGTCGAACGCGCAATCGTCGGGCACCTGCCAGCCGAAGCGTTTCGCGTCCTTCAGATCCTCGGCGAAATGCGCGCCGTAGATCAGCAGCTTCTTCGGCACGCAGCCGCGGATCACGCAGGTCCCGCCGACCCGGTATTCCTCGGCGACCGCAACGCGCGCGCCATGTGCCGCGGCAACGCGCGATGCGCGCGTACCGCCCGAGCCTGCGCCGATGACGAAGAGGTCATAGTCGAATTGGGTATCGGTCACAGGCAGTCCTCGCACGTCGCATGGCCGCCGGGGAGCGGCTTTGCATGCCATCTGGGGCAGGGGGGATGCGCGAACAACCCCGGCGCAGCGATCACGCTGATCGCTATACTCTATCGCTGGCCCGCCCGGCGCATCGGCATGGCGTCGATCGTCTGCTCCAGCGCGGCAGCGGGGAAGGGCTTAGCGCTCCGCAATTTCTCGCCACCGTCCTTGCCGATCAGGATCGCGGTGAAGCCGGCGGGAAGACGGAATTTGCGGCGGATCGAAGCGGCCGTGTCGCCCGCGCCGCGGACCCGGTCGCCGATCACCTCGACGATGCTTAGGTCGCGCGCTTCGCTCTTCGCCTTCCAGTTCGCGAGGATGCGACGCTGCTCGGCAAGCGCCGCGTCTTCGCCGGAGGCAACGGCCACGATCAACACGCGCCGCTCCCACTTCATCTGCGCGAGGGTAGGGGAGGCGGCGAGTGCGACGGCGAGAAGGATCGACATGCCGCTGTAACGCTCGAGGTGCGCGCACGGCCCCCCCAAATACCACCCCGGCGAAGGCCGGGGCCCAATTGGGAAGGCTATGGTTTAATCCACCGCGGTTCACCCAATTGGGCCCCGGCCTCCGCCGGGGGGGAGTAAGGGGGGGTAACTATCCCCACCCCAGAAAATCACCCAAAAGCGCGCGTGATCAGATCATCCGTCGAAGGATCGAACGTCTGTCCGCCCTTCTCCGCGGCCTTCGCCATCTCCTTCCCCAGCTCCACCCCGAACTGGTCGAACGAATTGATCCCCAGCAGCACCCCGTTCACGAACACCCGGTGCTCGTAAAACGCGATCAGCGCCCCCAGCGTTCGCGCATCCAGATCGTCGAGCAGCAGCGTCGACGACGGCCGGTCGCCCGAATAGCTCCGCGCCGGATCCTCGACCTGCTTGCCCGCCATCAACGCCGCGCCCTGTGCGAAGGCATTCAGCAACAGCGCCTTGTGATGCTCCTCGGGCAGCGTATCGCCCGGCTCGATCGACGCGACGAATTCGACCGGGACCAGATGCGTGCCCTGGTGGAGCAACTGGAACACCGCATGCTGCGCTTCGGTGCCGACCCCGCCCCAGGTGATCGCCGCCGACGGCCGCCCGAGCGGCTCGCCCTCCGCCGTCACCGACTTGCCGTTCGACTCCATCTCCAGCTGCTGGAGATAGCTCGGCAGCAACCGCAGCCGCTCGTCATAGGCGAACGTCGCGCGCGTCTCGGCATGGCGGATCTGCGTGTAATACAGGTCGGCGAACGCCGCGAGCGCGGGCGCATTCTCGTGCAGCGCGGCAAGCCGGAAATGCCGGTCCATCTCGGCCGCGCCCTCCAGCAGTTCCTCGAACCGGTCCCAGCCAAGCCCGATCGCCGCCGGAAACCCGATCGTCGACCACAGCGAATACCGCCCGCCGACGCTCTCCGAAAACGGCAGGATGCGAGTCTCGTCGACGCCCCATTCCATCGCCTTTTCGGGCGCGGCGGTCAGCGCGATCACGCGGCCGTACGGGTCCTCGACATTATGCTCGGTCATCCACTGCAGCACCGCCTCGGCGTTCATCAGCGTCTCGGTCGTGGTGAAGGTCTTCGACGCGACCACCAGCAAGGTCGCCGCCGGATCGAACTTCGCGAACATGTCCTCCAGCGCGACGCCATCGACATTGGCGACGATCCCGACGTCATACCGCTTGTCGTCGCGCCCAAGCGAATCGACCAGCAACTGCGGCCCCAGCGCCGACCCACCGATCCCGACATGCAGGATATGCCGCACCGGCCCGAGCGCATCCGCTTCGATCGCGTCGATCAGCGTGCGCATCCGCTGGTGGCTGGCCTGCGCGATCGCGACGCTCTCCGGTTTGCCCTCGCCGCGCTCGGCAGTGTGCTCGACCGCGCGGCCCTCGGTGACGTTGACGATCTCCCCCGAGAACATCGCCTGGCGCTTGCCGGCCAGATCCTGCGCCTTGGCTATCGCCTCGAACGCGGTGATCATGTCGGTCGTCAGATGCGTCTTCGACCAGTCGAAATGGATGCCCGCGACGTCGAGGCTCAGCTTCGACAGGCGCTCCGCATCTGCTGCGAACAGGTCGGTCAGCTTGGCGGCGGGCAGGGCTTCGATCGTGGACCAGTCGGCGGTCATGCTACTTCTCCGAATAGACGTGCGCGCGAGTAATGCTGCAAGCGCGAGACCGCGACAACGCCTCATTCGGCCAATCGTGTCCTGCCGACGCTTGACGTCCCGCACGCGGTGGGCAAACCGGAATCATGGCAAAAGACGCGACGAGCAAACCGCAACGGTCCGAAACGCCCCGTTCTGAAATGGGCGAGACCTTCCGCTTCCTGCTGAAGCTCGCGCTGGTCGTGCTGATCCTGCGCAGCTTCATCTTCGCGCCGTTCAGCATCCCGTCCGAATCGATGCTGCCCCGCCTGCTGATCGGCGACTATCTCTTCGTCTCGAAATGGAATTACGGCTATTCGCGCTGGTCGCTCCCCGCCGGCGTGCCGCTGATCCCCGGCCGTATCTTCGGCAGCACGCCGACCCGCGGCGACGTCGTCGTCTTCCGCGCGCCCGAAGTGCTCGACCACGACGTCATCAAGCGCGTCATCGGCCTGCCCGGCGAAACGATCCAGATGCGCCAGGGCGTCGTCTACCTCAACGGGAAGGCGATCCCGAAGCAGCGCATCGCCGACTTCACCATCCCGCTCACCGCCAATTTCGACGCCGAGAAATGTGGCGCGCCGTTCGTCGACGTCGTCGCCAACGTCCAGATCTGCCGCTACCCCCGCTTCCGCGAGACGTTGCCCGGCGGGCGCAGCTACGAGGTCCTCGACCAGGCCCAGCTCCCCGACCGCGACGACACCGGGCTCTACACCATCCCCGCCGGCCACATCTTCGTGATGGGCGACAACCGCGACGACAGCGGCGACAGCCGCTTCCCCGCGCCGAACGGCATGGGCTATGTCCCGCTCGAGAATGTCGAGGGCAAGGCGGTCGTCAATTTCTTCTCGACCGACGGCAATGCCGAATGGCTGAAACCCTGGACCTGGGTCAGCGCCGCGCGGTGGAGCCGCATCGGGGAAGGCTTTTGAGCGACCTATCCGGCTGGCTGAAGACGCTCTTCGGCCGCGTCCCGACCGATCTCGCCCCCTACGAACGCGCGCTGACCCACGGTAGCCAGGCCGCGGCGAACTACGAGCGGCTCGAATTCCTCGGCGACCGCGTCCTCGGCCTGATCATCGCCGAATGGCTCTACGAATTGTTCGCGACCGACCCCGAGGGCTCGCTGTCGAAGCGCCTCAACGCGCTCGTCACCGGCCCGGTCTGCGCCGACGTCGCGCGCGAGCTCGGCGTCCGCCCGCACCTCAAACTCGGCAAGCAGGCGCGCGACGACGGCGCCAGCGACAGCGACAACGTCCTCGGCGACGTGATGGAGGCGCTGATCGGCGCCTGGTACCGCGAAGCCGGCCTCGACGCCGCCCGCGCCTTCGTCCGCGGCGCCTGGGGCGACCGCGTCCAGGCCGGCGCAAAGGCCCCGCAACACCCCAAGTCCGCGCTCCAGGAATGGGCCGCCGCCAACAACCGCAAGCCCCCCGAATACACCGTCGTCGAGCGCTCCGGCCCCGGCCACGCGCCCAAATTCACGATCCTCGTCTCGGTCGGCAAGCTCGCTGAGGCAACCGCAATGGGCTCCAGCAAACAGGAAGCGGAGACGGCAGCCGCCAAGGCGTTGCTGGAGAAGCTGGGCTAGGAGGCTATTTAGCGGCCCGCTTCCCTTCTCCCGTCATCCTGACGAAAGTCAGGATCCAGAGCCAGGAACGCCACCGTGCGCAACCCTGGATCCTGACTTTCGTCAGGATGACGGAGGCGGTGGGTGCGGGAATGACGGACGGGCGATTTATCTGTATGGCCGGCCCAGAATATCCCGATCCCGAAAAGAACCTGCGTGACCGAACCTACTTCTACTGAAACCCCCGCCCCCAAGCATTGCGGCCTGGTCGCCGTCGTCGGCGCGCCCAACGCGGGCAAGTCCACGCTCGTTAACGCGCTCGTCGGCCAGAAGGTCGCGATCGTCAGCCCCAAGGCGCAGACCACGCGCACCAAACTGATGGGCGTCGCGATCCTCGGCGACACGCAGATCCTGCTCGTCGACACCCCCGGCATCTTCGAGCCCAAGCGCCGCTTCGACCGCGCGATGGTCGCCGCCGCCTGGGGCGGCGCGGAAGGGTCGGACATCATCGCGCTGGTGGTCGACGCCAAGGGCGGGATCGGCGGCAAGGTCACGACGATCGTCGAATCGCTGGTCGGTCGCCCCGAGCCGATCTGGCTGATCCTCAACAAGGTCGACCTCGCCGACAAGACCAAGCTGCTGATCCACGCCGAGAAACTCAACGCGCTGCTCCCCTTCGCCGAGACGTTCTTCATCAGCGCCGGCACCGGCGACGGCCTCGATCACTTCAAGGCGCAGCTGTCGAAGGCGATGCCCGAGGGTCCGTGGCACTATCCCAAGGACCAGGTCTCCGACGCCACCGAACGCTCGCTGGCCTCCGAAGTGACGCGCGAACAGCTCTATCTCCAGCTCCACGCCGAGCTTCCCTATGCCAGCACGATCGAGACCGAGCAGTATATCGAGCGCCAGGACGGGTCGTTGGAGATCCACCAGCAGATCCTCGTCGAGCGCCCCACCCAGCGCGCGATCGTCCTCGGCAAGGGCGGCCAGCGCATCAAGGAAATCGGCGCACGGGCCCGCATCGAACTCGCCAGCATCACCGGTAAACCCGTCCACCTGTACCTGCACGTCAAGGTAAAACCCGGCTGGGACGAAGACCGAGAAACCTACCGCGACCTGGGCCTCGACTGGGTCGACTGACCCACCAGTTCCCTACCCCCCAGTCACCACCACCCCGGCGAAGGCCGGGGCCCAGTTGGGGGACGCTGGTAAGACGGAGCGCGCTCCGTTACTCGGACCTTCCCACCTGGCCCCCGGCCTCCGCCGGGGTGGAAGAAGACAAAACCTCCTCTACCCATTCCGGCACCAGTACCCCAGCCGCCCCGATCCGCGTCTCCCCAAAGAACACGCTCCCCATCGAAGGATCGAGGTTCAGCTCCAGCGTAGCGGCCCCATGATACGCCGCGGTCTGCACGAACCCCGCCGCCGGATACACCGCGCCCGACGTGCCGATCGAAACGAACAGATCGGCCTTCGCCAAAGCGGCCTCGATCCGCTCCATCTGGTACGGCATCTCCCCAAAGAACACGATGTCCGGCCGAAGCGCCGCCGCGCCGCAAGCCCCGCACACCGACCCCTCCGGCAAGGCCCCGGCCCAGTCCTCCCGCGCGCCGCACGCCGCACACAGCGCCGACAGCAATTCCCCATGCATATGCAGCATCCGCGTCGCCCCCGCGCGCTCATGCAGGTCATCGACATTCTGCGTCACGATCAGCAGCTCGCCCTCCCAGGCCGCATCCAGCCGCGCCAGCGCCCGGTGGGCGGCATTGGGCGCTACGCCAGTCAAAGCCGCCCGCCGCAGATCATAAAACCGGTGCACCAGTTCCGGGTCCGCCGCGAGCGCCTCGGGCGTGCAGACATCCTCGACTCTATAACTTTTCGGAACAAGTTCGGTTTCATATACATCCCAATAGGTTGCGCCGCTTTTGGAGCGGAAGGTCGGGACGCCGGACTCGGCGGAAATCCCCGCTCCGGTCAAGATTACGATGTTTTGAATGTCACGCATCGGCAGAGGATACGCGGGGCGGGTCATGTCTGAAAGTGGTGGTTAGCTGCCGTTCTCACGTGGTCCGATGGCTTCAGAGGCGATCAGGAACGGTCCACCCGTATAGTGGCAATAGCCCATGACCATCATCGCTCCGGGCCATGCAGTTTCACACCGTCGAAGTTTTCCAACCAGTGTGTAGAGCATTGGCTTTTTGGGAGCGGAGGCCAGCAAACGCTCACTTCCATAAATCCCTATCCTGCGCCCGGACAGTCTAGGCGAGGAGTTGGAGAATTCGGCGTTCGCATCTTCTGCATTCCGAAAGATTGCTCGCCCGGACCAGAACCCCTCTACTTTCACACACGTCTCAGCGGCAAAATCTGCACCCGAAGCAACTTTCTTAAACGGGGCAGCAGTCGCATTGGCACTGTTGCAGGACGCCGGGTCTATAGATGCGCCTAATACGATGCCGTCGCTGTTATCGTCCGACGGCGGCGTCGTAGCCTGTTGTGCGATCAGCGACACGGACAGGCACAGCAGCATTGAGGTGCATGTATAGTGGGTTCGCATTTATAAATCATGGGCTCAATTGCACACGTCTGCAATTGGGTGTTTACAGACATTCGATCCGACGTTTGGGACTACCACTTTTCTTAACTCTGTGATATTTCGAAACAAGCTCGTTTTCGCCGCTATCCCAATAGCTTACACCTGATTTGGAGCGGAAAGTCGGGATGCCGGATTCGGCGGAGATACCCGCGCCGGTGAGGATCACGATGTTTTGAATGTCGCCCATAGTCGTTGAATACGCGGGTGGCGGAATGTCTGAAAGGGGTGGAAAGCAGACTGGCTCCTTTAGGGGAAAACAGCTGCGTTTAGTTCAACGTGTCTGCGACGCCCGTCAGTGCGTCCCAGCACTAATCCCCGCTGGCGCGACGCGATAGCCGCACGATGACCAGCATAACCAGAAGGTAGATGACGACACCGCCAAACAGGATCACGAGGAGAGAGATATTGCGTTCGTAATCCGTGGGACATGTGTGACCCATGCCCGGGAAGCAGTCTCCCATCATCGTGCCGAGCATGAAAAGCGCAATCAGCCCGAACCATGCGAGCGAGGCGAGGCAACCAGCAACAGCTTTCATCGGCACGAGCTAGCACGGTAGGGCTGGCTGAACGAGTGGCCACTATCGGATGCGCCGTAACGACGACCGGTATTGGGCGTTAGCGGACATTCGCGCGAGTCTGGAAATATGTGGGAGGGGCAGAACCAAAATCAGGTGCGAAACTACTCCTAAACCATTCAAATCGTTGACATTTATGCGTTAAATCGGGCCGGGCACTGGTTGTCGACCCGATGCCCCTCCCAAAGCCCACCCGGCCCCCGAAACGTCGCAATGCCGCTCTCGGCGGAGATCCCCGCGCCGGTCAGGATGAGGATGTTGCGGATATCAGTCATCGCGCGACCCTATGCGCGGACCGCCATGTCCGAAAGGGGAGGGCGATGACGTGCCCGCCCCACGCGTCATCCCGGACTCGACCCGGGATCCAGGGCCACGAGCGATGCTGCCCGAAACTCTGGATTCTGGTGTTCGTCAGGATGACGGAAGTGGGGGGGGATAGCTGCCGTTCGCGTCCGCCTCATCCCTCGCTAATGCCTGCGCCTGTTCCCAAGCGCGTCAAACCGGTCATTGTCTTCCATCGGGGTGGTCCCACCTGACTGCAGGACCACATCGTTCAGTGATCCCAGTCCGCCGTAGAGATGCAAGAGCCGCTCAACACCGTGATAGTCTGATCGTGCGATGCTGGATCTACACCGCTCGATCTGCTCGGCCCATTCATCGTTAGCGTGCAGCTTAAGCAACGCCGTCATTGCTTCGAGCGTTTGCGCGAGCCGAGCGGCTTCTGGATGCAGTGTCATCGCGCGACCCTATGCGCGGACCGCCATGTCCGAAAGGGGAGGTCGATGACGTGCCCGCCCCACGCGTCATCCCGGACTCGATCCGGGATCCAGAGCCACGAGCGCTGCCGCCCGAAACGCTGGATCCTGACGTTCGTCAGGATGACGGAATTGGGAGGGTAGCGGTCTGGCAGCTTTAGGGCCGGCGAAAGCGAAAGCTGCCATTCACCGCAGTCTACGGCCGGCGCAGCGTCATCTCAGCTTTACAGCGTGCAGTCCTGTAGTGGTCGAAACGATCAGATAGCCCTCGGGCGTAATCGCCAGCGAGCCACCGAACGAGGTTTTCCAGACGACAGGAAAGTTGCTCTTCGTCAGATCGACCGCGAAGGTCGTTGTGGGGCTCGACACGAACAGGTGACTGTCGGAGACGATCACGTTGCCGGCGAGGTTGCTGTTCCCGCCTACGTCAATCGAGGTGGCCACGAGGCCGGTCGACGTGTCGATCAGGTCCACGATCGTGCTTGAAGAGCGCAAGGCGTAGAGCCGGTTCGCCTGCACAGCGGGATCGCCGACATAGCTGTAGCCCGTGCGCCACAACGGCTTCTCTGCGAACAGAGAGAACGCCGCGATCGGCAGTGCGTCGCCGCGTTGACGATTGTCCGTGAAAACGTAGATGCGGCCGGCGCTGTCAAGCATCGGCGCACCGACATAAGTGCCGGAATAGCTGATGAAGTTGCGCGTAAAGAACGGATTCTGGATGAACTTCGCCAAGCTACCGTCCCGCTTCAGCACCACGATGGACCCGGCCTGGAAGAAATAGACGTACTGCTGATCGACGGCGACGCTTTCGCCATCCATGACGTAGCCGCCATATTGGCCGGTGCTGGTCGTGCCCCAGATCCGGTCGCCCGTCATGGCGTTCGCGTTGTAAACGGCGTTACCATAATAGCCAGAAGTGAAGAATATTTCGTCGCCGACCATGGTCGGCACACTGCCGTCACTAAACTGTGCGGCGTAGGTTGGTGTGCTGATGTAGCCGCCCGTTGCAGCGTTGATGACTTGCATTGGCGCCGCGCTCGACGTCTGATTGTACGAAATCGATGCGACGCGACCATTTGCATAGGCGGGACCGTACGGCCGCCTGCCGGGGGCGTAATTACCCTGGCCGATGTCGAACGACCAGAGTGACGCGCCGTTCGATGTAGCTATGCCGTGCGTATAGACATGTTTGTCGGCATGCAGATCGTTGAAAAAGACGCCTCCTGCCCGCGCCGCAACTTCGCTGGGCGGGCCGTCGGTCGTGATCGTCCAGGCGTCTGCAAAGCTTGCGACCGAGAAGCTCGCCGGCACATAGCCCGTATGGCCGAGGTCCCGCTGCAGGGTCGACCAATTCGCGTCCGCTGCGATCGGAACCGGCGTGGGCAGCAGCGTCGGCGTTGGTGTAGGAGACGGGGTCGGCGTCGGCGTCGGCGTCGGCGTCGGCGTCGGGGCAGGCGCGGGAGTTGGAGTAGGCGTCACGACCACGATGCCACCGCCCCCGGAACTTCCGTCGCCGCCGCACGCGCCTGTCAACAGGCATATGGATAGCGCCACCCACGGTAAATTTTTCATGTTCCCCCCGAAACGATTCGACCCCGGTAGTTCTCGTATGAGGATCGGCCGCAATGTTCCAGGAACGCTTCCGGCTTTTTTCGCCTAGCGACCGCTTGGGGGCGGCGACTGAATTAACCGAACGGCGAGATTTGGGCGTAACCCATCATTCTCCGCTGTCCTACACGCCACCTTGGTGTCACGCTCGCCTTTCGGCTCTTTCAAACCGTCGATCACAGCCCTGACGCAAAGCCGGTCATGCTTTGCGCTCCGCCTGGCCGTATGCGCCTTCCGCGAAAGCGTTCGTTGGTGTGACTTTATCGTAACCTTTGGCCGCCGCGCCCTCTCCAGCCGCGCACCCAGTCTTCATAAATCGCCCGAACGTGGGTAAGACGCCCGCATCCCCGCATCCGCAAAGGCGCTGCATGACCGTCATCACCGAAGCCGACCTGATCGAAAGCGTCGCCGACGCGCTCCAGTTCATCAGCTACTACCACCCGATGGATTACATCCGCGCGCTCGGCGTCGCGTACGAGGCCGAGCAGAGCCCCGCCGCCAAGGACGCGATCGCGCAGATCCTGACCAACAGCCGGATGTGCGCCGAGGGCCATCGCCCGATCTGCCAGGATACCGGTATCGTCACGATCTTCGTCAAATGGGGCCAGGAGTGCCGCCTCGACTCGACCCGCTCCTTGCAGGAGGTCGTCGACGAGGGCGTGCGCAAGGCCTATCTCAACCCCGAGAACAAGCTGCGCGCGTCGATCCTCGCCGACCCCGCCTTCACGCGTCGCAACACCAAGGACAACACGCCCAGCGTGATGCATGTCGAGATGGTGCCCGGCCACACCGTCTCGTTCGACGTCGCGGCCAAGGGCGGCGGCAGTGAGAACAAGTCGAAGTTCAAGATGATGAACCCGAGCGATTCGATCGTCGACTGGGTGCTGGAAATGATCCCGCAGATGGGCGCCGGCTGGTGCCCGCCCGGCATGCTCGGCATCGGCATCGGCGGCACCGCGGAGAAGTCGATGCTGCTCGCCAAGGAATCGCTGATGGGCGCGATCGATATGGCGCAGCTGAAGGAACGCGGGCCGAAGAACGACATCGAGGCGCTGCGGATCGAGATCTACGACAAGGTCAACGCGCTAGGCATCGGCGCGCAGGGGCTGGGCGGGCTGTCGACGATCCTCGACGTCAAGATCTTCGACTGGCCGACGCACGCCGCATCGAAGCCGGTCGCGATGATCCCCAACTGCGCCGCCACCCGCCACGCGCATTTCGTGCTCGACGGCTCGGGCCCGGTCTATCTCGAAGCGCCGAAGCTGGAGGAATGGCCGGATGTGAACTGGACGCCCGACAAGGCCGCGATCCGCGTCGATCTCGACACGCTGACGCCCGAGGTCGTGCAGACCTGGAAGCATGGCGACCGCCTGTTGCTCAACGGCAAGATGCTCACCGGGCGCGATGCCGCGCACAAGCGGATCGCCGACATGCTGGCCAAGGGCGAACCGCTCCCCGTCGATTTCGCAGGGCGCGTCATCTATTACGTCGGCCCGGTCGATCCGGTCGGCGATGAGGTGGTCGGCCCCGCCGGCCCGACGACCGCGACCCGCATGGACAAGTTCACTCGCATGATGCTCGACCAGGGCCTGCTCGCGATGGTCGGCAAGGCCGAGCGTGGCGCGGATGCGACCAAGGCGATCGCCGAACGCAAGTCGGCCTATCTGATGGCGGTCGGCGGCGCGGCCTACCTCGTCGCCCGCGCGATCAAGGGCAGCAAGGTCGTCGGCTTCGAGGATCTCGGCATGGAGGCGATCTATGAATTCGAGGTCGCCGACTTCCCGGTCACCGTCGCGGTCGATTCCGCTGGCGAGAACGTCCACCAGCTCGCCCCGCTCGTCTGGCGCGAGAAGATCGCGCGCGAGGGGCTGCTGGTCGGCGCGTAACCCCTCCGCCCCGTCACCTAAGCCCTCCCCCCGTCACCTAAGTTCTCCATCCCGTCACCCCAGCGAAAGCTGGGGTCTCCCGCGACTCCTGCTCCGCGCTAGCCCCAGGAGATCCCAGCCTTCGCGGGGATGACGGATGTGGAAGCAACTCACCGCTCGGCCAGCGCCCACCGCAACACCGTCCCTGCACCGATCGCCCCGGCCCGAAGAGCGACCTTATCGCGCAGCGGCACGCGCAACCCGTGCATCGCCCGCGCCCAGCCCGGCAACAGGTCGACCCCGGACTGCAACAGGACCTGCTGCAGCGGCCGCGACGCGCGGTTCGGGGCGGGCTGATCGAGCAGCACGCGCGCCACCTCGCGGGTCCGATGATCGACCCGCAACGCGCCGCGGGCCTGCCGCAGATACGCCTCGACCGCGCGGCCGGTCTCCGGCACGTCGGTCGCGCCCAGTCGGCGCGCCAGCTCCGCCATCTCGGCGTAATACAGGTCCTGCAGCGCGACCGGAAACGCCGGGTCGCGATACCGCACATAGGCTGCCAGGAAGCTGCGCGCCTCTGCGACATGGACCCAGGTCAACAGCACCGGATCATCCGCGCTGTACGGCGTGCCGTCGGGCAGCGTCCCCCGCACGAACCCGTGCACGCGCTTCACCCGCACGATCATCGCCTCGGCGGTTTCGGTCGATCCATAGGTCGTCGCGGCGATGAACCGAGCCGTGCGTCGCAGCCGCCCGGCCATGTCGTCGCGAAACCCCGAATGGTCCCACACCCCCGCCAGCGCTGCCGGATGCAACATCTGCAGCAACAGCGCGGAGACGCCACCGATCATCATCGCCGTGAAGTCGCCATGCACCTGCCAACTCGCCGAGGCGGGGCCGAACAGGCCATCATCGCCAGCGGGACGGGTCAGGTCGACCGCACCGGCGTCGTCGGACCCCATCAGCGTCCGGATCTCGTTTCGAATGGCGTCGCGCAGCATCGTGCCTGCACTTGGGGTTCGGAATCGTCCACGTCACCCAGGCGACGAACTTAAAAGGCAAATCCGGCAAGGAGACAGGCCACAAATGAAAAGAGGTTGCCGGTTCGTCTCCCGACGACCCGACAACCCCCTGACATGGTCAGCGGCCGGAGAGCTCCAGCCCGGAGGACCATGCGTACCACCTAGCCTATGACATACGCGTTGACTGGGAGAGGATACTCCCCACGCATGCCGGCGGCGTTAGCGGTGCGTCCCCCGAACGAACCGAACCGAACTCACTGCTGAACCATGAGACATCGGATCACCTCCTTTCGCTTGTGGAAAAAACGCGGCCAAGCCTGACCGCACCCGCAATGTGTGGCGATTGCCGCTGCGATACAAGCCTTGTTTTTCGGAAGGTTTCAGCCGATCGTCTTTGGCTGTCATCCTGTCGAAATCAGCCGCGACAATCCTCGGTCACGCGTTCGATCTCGGCCCAGGCCGGCACCACCAGCGGCGCCGATCCAGCCTGTTGCACCACGAACCGACCACGACTGAACCCCATCGCCTCCAGCAGCGAGTCGTTCGGCGTCAGTGCGGCCGCGACATAGGGCGGCGTGCCACCGGTCGGCTGGACGGACAGCGCCCGCATCGCGCTGGACGTGCGGATCGTGAGTGGGGTCGTGGTGGTGCCAGCGCGCGACAGGTACACCTGCCGCGTGGCGGTATCGCAGCGCAACGTCAGCGATGCGTCGGCGTTCGCGGGACCGAACAGCGCGATCGATCCGCGTGCATCGCGGCGATACACCCAGGTCCCCGGCGAATAGGGCCAGTCGCGCCAGTCCGCCGCGATCGGGATCGGGCGCGGCGCAGGCGCGGGCGGCGCCACGCGCGGAGGCGGTGGCGGCGTTTCGGCGCGCGGCGGCGCGACGCAGCCGGCGACCAGCGCGAGCAAAACAAGGCCGGCAAGCAATCGGCCGCGGCGAACGAAAGGGGAGATGACGCGCATCCCTGTGCGTATGGGGCAGCGCCGACGCACGCTCAACCCGCGACCGCGCATCGATGGCGGGAACCGGCGTACGCTGCTACCGGTTCAGCGTTCGAACATCGTTCAAGATTTTTGGAGACCCTGCATGTCCGACACCGCCGCCCAGACCCCGACCCAATTGCTCGTCCAAGCAAACATCTCCGGCACGATGAAGGTCGAGAGCCGTGACGGCGATCATGTCGGTTCCGTCCACGCGTTCATGGTCCACAAGGGCACCGGCCGCGTCACGCACGCCGTGCTCAGCCTCGGCGGCTTCCTCGGCATGGGCAAGAGCTTCTACCCACTGCCGTTCGCGCTGCTCCAGTTCGACGCGGTCCGCGACCTGTACGTCGTGACGATCGACAAGCGCGTCCTCGAAGGCGGTCCGAGCTGGTCGAACAACGCACCCGTGTTCGATCAGGCCTATGCCGATCGCGTCGCTAGCTATTACGGATCGAGCAGCGAAGACCTCGTCGTCGGCTAACCCGCGCCCTCGGTCATCCTGACGAAAGTCAGGACCCAGAGTTACTGCCCGCCGCGTCCGCGGCTCTGAGCCCTGATTTTCGTCAGGGTGACGAAAACGGGGGGAGGGCGCCTCACCGCGACCGCGATCCCCCCATCCGCATCTTCTGGCTCTTCCCGTAGCGCGTCTTCCGCGTGCCCGGCTTACCTTCGTTGCTCCGTCCCATGACCGGCGCCTTCTGCTGGTAGACCGGCAACCCCAGCTCCTCGTTTTCCAGCTGGCGGATTTCGTCGCGCAGCCGCCCGGCAGTCTCGAACTCGAGATCGCTCGCCGCCTTGCGCATCTGCTTTTCGAGATCCTCGATATACGCGCGCAGGTTGTGGCCGACCATGTGCGGGCGGTCTTCGTCGATTGGGATCGTCACCTGATCCTGGCTTGCGACATGCGCGATGATGTCGCCAATGTTGCGGCGGATCGTCGTCGGGGTGATGCCGTGCTCGGTATTGTACGTGACCTGCTTTTCGCGACGCCGCGACGTTTCGTTCATCGCGCGCTCCATCGATCCGGTGACGCGATCGGCGTAGAGGATCACACGGCCGTCGACGTTGCGCGCAGCACGCCCGATCGTCTGGATCAGCGAGGTCTCGGAGCGCAGGAACCCCTCCTTGTCCGCATCAAGGATCGCGACCAGCCCGCATTCGGGGATGTCCAACCCCTCGCGCAACAGGTTGATGCCGATCAGCACGTCGTACACGCCCAGCCGCAAGTCGCGGATCAGTTCGATACGCTCCAGCGTCTCGACGTCGCTATGCATGTAGCGGACCTTGATCCCCGCCTCGTGCATATACTCGGTCAGATCCTCTGCCATCCGCTTGGTCAGCGTGGTGACCAGGGTCCGATAGCCGAGCGCGGTCGTCTTCCCCACCTCGACGATCAGGTCCTGCACCTGTTCCTCGACCGGCTTGATCTCGACCGGCGGATCGATCAGCCCGGTCGGACGAATGACCTGCTCGGCAAACACGCCACCGGTCTGCTCCATTTCCCAACTACCCGGTGTCGCCGAGACATAGGTTGTCGGCGGCCGCATCGCGTCCCATTCGTTGAAGCGAAGCGGGCGATTGTCGATCGCCGAGGGCAGGCGAAAGCCATATTCGGCAAGCGTCAGTTTCCGCCGGTGGTCGCCGCGCGACATCCCGTTGATCTGGCCGATCGTGACGTGACTCTCATCGACGAACAGCAGCGCATTGTCGGGAAGATATTCGAACAGCGTGGGCGGCGGCTCGCCGGGCATGCGGCCGGTGAGAAAGCGCGAGTAATTCTCGATCCCCGCGCAAGAGCCGGTCGCCGCGATCATCTCCAAGTCGAAGTTCGTCCGCTGCTCAAGCCGCTGCGCCTCCAGCAGCTTGCCCTCCAGCACCAGCTCTTTCAGTCGCTCCGCCAGCTCATGCTTGATCGCCTCGCCCGCCTGTTTCAGCGTCGGGCCGGGCGTCACGTAATGCGAGTTCGCATACACGCGCACCGAGTTCAGTGACGCGACCTTCTTGCCCGTCAGCGGGTCGAATTCGGTGATCTCCTCGATATCGTCGCCGAAGAACGAGATGCGCCACGCGCTGTCCTCGTAATGCGACGGGAAGATCTCGAGCGTGTCGCCCTTCACGCGGAAATTGCCGCGCTGGAACGCCGCGTCGTTGCGTTTGTATTGGAGCGCGACGAGTTTCCGCACGATCTCGCGCTGGTCGACCGTCGTGCCCTTTTTCAGGTCGAAGATCATCGCCGAATAGGTCTCGACCGAGCCGATGCCGTATAGGCACGACACGGACGCGACGATGATCACGTCGTCGCGTTCGAGCAGCGCACGGGTGGCGGAATGCCGCATCCGGTCGATCGATTCGTTGGTCGACGATTCCTTCTCGATGTACGTGTCCGACCGCGCGACATACGCCTCGGGCTGGTAATAATCATAATAGCTGACGAAATACTCGACCGCGTTCTCCGGAAAGAACGACTTCATCTCGCCGTACAATTGCGCCGCGAGGATCTTGTTCGGCGCGAGTATCAGCGCGGGCCGCTGGACGCGATTGATGACGCTCGCCATCGTGAAGGTCTTGCCCGAACCGGTGACGCCGAGCAGCACCTGGTCCTTCTCCCCGTCGCCGATCGCCGAGACGAGTTCGGCGATCGCGGCCGGCTGGTCGCCCGCCGGTTCATACTCGCTGACGAGCTTGAACGCCTTGCCGCCCTCGACCTTGTTAGGGCGCGCGGTGGGGCGGTGCGGGACGAAGCTCTCGCCGGTTTCGGGCTCGGCGAGACTGGTGCGGATCTGAATTGCCATCGAGGGGGAATATGGGGAACATGCGCTCGGTCGGCAACGTGCCTTCGAGCGCCGCCCGCCTCGTGTTCTCCTGCGAACGCAGGAGCCCAGGATTACGAGAGATGCCGCCCGCGACCCTGGGCTCCTGCGTTCGCAGGAGAACACGGATGATGGCCCCGGTTTGCCTCGTCCCAAGTTTAGCTGTTGTTGACCCATGCGACGCACGCCAATACTGCGACCGTTTCGCAAGCATTGACCCGCCAGCGCGATTCTGCGCGGCCGAAGGAATAGACGCATGACCGCCCCCATCCTCGAAGCCACGCGCGCCCCCGTGCTGATCCCAGAGACCCCCGCGTTCCTCAACGCGAAGGTGCTGTGGGTGCGTCACTGGAACGAACATCTGTTCAGCTTCGCGGTCGAGCGCCCATCGACCTTCCGCTTCCGCTCGGGCGAGTTCGTGATGATCGGGCTTCCCCAGGAAACCGGCAAGCCGATCATGCGCGCCTATTCGATCGCCAGCCCCCATTATTCGGAGGAGCTGGAGTTCCTGTCGATCAAGGTCGAGGACGGCCCGCTGACTTCCAAGCTCCAGCTCGTCCAGCCCGGCGACGAAGTGTATCTCGGCAAGAAGCCGACCGGCACTTTGGTGCTCGACGCGCTGCTGCCGGGCAAGCGGCTGTTCATGTTCTCGACCGGCACCGGCCTCGCGCCGTTCCTCAGCCTGATGCGCGATCCCGACGTCTATGCGGCCTATGAGCAGGTCATCGTCGTGCACAGCGTGCGCCGCGTGAGCGATCTCGCCTATCATGACGAGATGGTCGGGCTGCTCGCCGAGGACCCGCTGATCGCCGACGAGGCGCAGACGCAGTTCCACTACATCCCGACCGTGACGCGCGAACCGTTCCGCACCACGCGGCGGATCGGTGCGCTGATCGAGGATGCGTCGCTGTTCGGCCATCCGGTCCGCGGCGAGCAGAAGCTGAACCCCGAGACCGACCGCGCGATGCTGTGCGGCTCGACCGAGATGATCAAGGAATTCGCGGTGATGCTCGAGGCGCAAGGTTTCGAAGAAGGCGCGAACTCGAAGCCCGGCACCTTCGTGATCGAGCGCGCCTTCGTCGGGTAATCGGCGTAACTCGTCATCCGACCCAACCCCGTCGTCGTGACCCACCCCCGTCATCCTGGGCTCGACCCAGGATCCAGAGTCCCGAGCGTCAACGCATCTGGCTCTGGATCCTGACTTTCGTCAGGATGACGGGGGTGGGTCAGGATGACGGAGATTGATTGGCCGACGGGCTTCCCGCGATTTGCTTCCCTTGGCCAACCCGCGGATACTCGCCTCAACGATAAGAGGAGAGACCCATGATCGGTTACGCAGCACTCGGCACCAACGACATCGAGTCAGCACTGACGTTCTACGACGCGCTGTTCGCGAGCGTCGGCGGCAAGCGCCTCATGCAAATGCCCGACGAGCGAAAGCTGACCTTCTACGGCGCCGGCCCAGGCAAGCCGATGCTGGCGATCGGCAAACCCTATGACGGGCAGGGTGCAACCGCCGGCAACGGCACGATGGTCGCCCTCTCGGCTGATGACCACGCGCAGGTCGACGCGGTTTACGCCAAGGCAATCGAACTGGGCGCGACGGACGAGGGCGCACCAGGAACGCGCGGACCCGAGCAGCTCGGCTTCTACGGCGCGTATTTCCGCGATCCGGATGGCAACAAACTCTGCGTCTTCAAGATGGGGTGAGGGGCAGTCGCGTCGTTCCAGAACGGGTAAGCCTTTACATACTCCACCCCGGCGAAGGCCGGGGCCCAATTGGAAAGGTGCCAGTAACGAAGGACTGTCTACAATCAGAAGCCTTCCCCAATTGGGCCCCGGCCTTCGCCGGGGTGGTGCCACCTACCGCAAAGCCCGAACCGCCGGCGTATCGAGACACCGCAGCAAAGCCGCCCGAGCCATCGGCGCCACCGCACCCGGCTTGGCATACGCCGCCACCTCGACCGGCCGACCGATCGCCACCGGGCTAAACCCGGTCTGCCCGGTACACCGCATCGCTGCCGCCAACAGTTTCGGCGGCGTATCATACCCCTCGAACGACAGCCGGAACGTCCCCCAGTGGATCGGGATCGCGTGCGCCGCACCCAGCCGCCGATAGACCTCGACCGCATCAACCGGCCCGATATGGCTGCCCGACTCCATCTGTCCGTCGACGAACCGGAACGCACCGATCGGGATCAGCGCCAGCCGGACCGGGCCCAGCGCCGCCGCTTCGACCGGCCACTGACCGTCGCCCATCCCGGTATCACCCGCGAAGAACACGTTCCCGCCCGGCAGCGTCACGACGAAGCTCGACCACAAGGCGCGGTTGCGATCGGTGAACCAGCGGCTGCCCCAATGATGGTTGCGCGTCACGGTGACGGACACGCCGGGCTTGATGGCCACGCTCTGACCCCAATCGAGCGCGATCGCCTTGGCGCCGGTCTGGCCGATCACACTGTCGTTCCCCAAGCTGGTGACGATCCGCGGCCGATCGCGCTGCCAGATCCGCGCGAGCGTCGCCTTGTCGAGATGGTCGTAATGATCGTGACTGACCAGCACGAGATCGATCTTCGGCAGCGCATCGAACGCGATCCCCGGCTCGGCGACCCGCCGCGGGCCGGTGCCGAGCGGCCCCGCCTGCTCCGCCCAGACCGGATCGGTGAGGATGTTCAGCCCCTGCGTCTGGATCAGCACGCTGGCATGCCCGACCCATGTCACGACCATCCGCTGGCCCTCGACGCGCACGGGCGGCGCGATCCGCTGCACCGCGACCGACTTGGGCCATGCCGGACGCCCGTCGCTGCCGGTAAAATAGCGCCAGAAGAACCCCGCGCGTCCGCCGCCACTGCCTGCCGGCTGGATCTGCTGCGTATCGGCGTCGTTATCGGGGTTGGCGAAGCGCGCGCCGTCGAAATGCCCGGTCGCGGGGCCACGGTAATAGATCCGGTCGAAGAACTTCGGGACGATCGTCACGGCCAGTGCCACGACTACGACCGTCAGCAGCAGGATACTCCCGACGATCTTCAACACCACCCGCACGTCGTTCCCCTATCCGTTGCGGGTTCGTAACGCATCGTCGCCGCCATCGTTCAGACCGCTTGGCGCGACGCCCTAACCTCGGTAGCCTCGCGCCAAAGGGGATTCGGAAAATGCGCAGGGTTATCATCGGGCTATTGCTCGCGACGGTCACGCCCGTGGCCGCGAGCGCAAAGACGGTCGCGGTTGAGGAGCAGTCGATCGACCAGCTCCAGGCGGCGATGACCGCGGGCAAAGCAAGCAGCGTCGATCTCGTCCGCGCCTATCTCGCGCGGATCGCGGCGATGGACCGCAAAGGGCCGAGCTTGCGCGCCGTGATCGCGCTCAACCCCGACGCGCTGGCGCAGGCGAAAGCGCTCGACGCCGAACGCAAGGCGGGGCGCATCCGGGGGCCGCTCCACGGCGTGCCGGTGCTGATCAAGGACAATGTCGAAACCGCCGACGCGATGCCGACGACGGCGGGCAGCCTCGCGCTGAAGGACAATCTGACGCGTCGCGATGCGCCCGTGGTCGCGCAACTCCGCGCGGCAGGCGCGGTGATCCTGGGGAAAACCAACCTCAGCGAATGGGCCAACATCCGCTCGACGCGGTCGATAAGCGGCTGGAGCGCGGTCGGCGGGCTGGTCAAGAACCCCTATGCGCTCGACCGCACCGCCTGCGGGTCGTCGAGTGGCTCTGGCGCGGCGGTCGCGGCAAGCTTCGCGGCGGCGGCGATCGGCACGGAGACCGACGGCTCGGTGGTGTGTCCGTCGTCGCTCAACGGGCTGGTCGGGCTGAAGCCGTCGATCGGCCTCGTCAGCCGCACGCACGTTGTGCCGATCAGCCACAGTCAGGATACGCCCGGCCCGATGGCGCGCAGCGTCCGCGACGTCGCGACGCTGTTCTCGGCGATGATCGCGGCCGATCCGGCGGACGCGGCGACCGCGGGGGCAGGGGCGTACAAGCGCGACTATGCGGCCGGGCTGTCGACGAGCGCACTCTCGGGCTTGCGCATCGGCGTGATCCGCCCCGAGATGACCGCAGACCTCGCGGCGAAATACCAGGCGGCGCTCGACGTACTGAAAGCGGCGGGCGCGGTGCTGGTCGAGGTGAAGCAACCCAAGCTCGACGGGCTCGGCGAGGCGGAACTGCTGGTGCTGCAGACCGAGCTGAAGGCCGACCTCGACACCTATCTCGCGACCACGCCTGCCGCGGTGCGGACGCGCACGCTCGATCAGGTGATCGCGTTCAACACCGCGAACGCAGCGACGGAAATGCCGTTCTTCGCGCAGGAGACGTTCGACGCCGCCGCCAAGACCAAGGGGCTGAACGACCCGGCCTACAAGGCGGCGCGTGCGAAATCGCTGCGGCTGGCGGGCGCGGAGGGGATCGACGCGATGCTCAAGACGGCGGGCGCGACACTGCTGGTCGAGCCGAGCTACGGCGCGGCCTGGCTCAGCGACCCGGTGTACGGCGATCAATATGGCGGCCCGAGTGCGAGCGAATTGCCGGCGGTGGCGGGGTATCCCAATTTGACCGTGCCGATGGGACTGGTCCGCGGCCTGCCCGTCGGCCTGTCGTTCATCGCGACAAAGTATGGCGAAGCGGCGGTACTAGGTGCCGGCTATGCGTATGAACAAAGGGCCAAGGCACGCACAGCCCCGCGCTACCTACCCTCGGCCGACGCCGGCCCCGGCTTGGAAGGAACCCGCTAGACTCCCGTTCTCCCACGAAAGCGGGAGCCCAGGAACCACAAACGATACGCGCCGCAACCCTGGACCCCCGCCTTCGCGGGGGAACAGTTATCGGACTGCCCGCTTCGCAAAATTCCACTGCCACAGCATCAGCAACGGTACGACCACCGTCTCCATCACCAGCCCGAGCACATGCCCCTGCGACGGCACCCCCACAGCCAGCAACGAAACCCCGCGCGACAGCCCACCGACGAAGATCAGCCTGCCCAGCAACCGGAACCGCGCCCCCTTCCGCTCGACATCCGGAATGCAGCTCAAAAACCCAAGCCCGGTCGCAAAGAAGATCCCCGAGATATACCGGAAATGGCTGTCCAGATCGCGCGGCACGTCGCTCAGATGCCCGAACGGCGCGGGGCCGTGCAGCACGCCCTGACCGCCGACGATCAGCGGCAACAGGCACGCCACCGCGATCACGGCCTGCAACAGACGCTTCTCGATCACGCGTGATCCCTCAGCAATTCGGGGCGGATCCGGAACGCCTTCAACGACATCCGCACCTCGAAGATGAACGACACGAGCGCGGCGATCAGCAGGATCATCGCAAGGATGAAGCACAGCGCAACCGCCGTCCCGAAATGCAGCTTGGCAAGCTCGGCGATGAACAGCAGCGCGATCAGCACGCACGTCATGATCGCGCTCGACACCGCGAGGAACAGCGCCGCGTTGATGATCGTCATCCGCCGGTCGAGCAACCGCAGCTCCCAGACATACCGAATCCGTTCGGCCTCCGAAAAATTGGGATGCAGCTGCTCCAGCTTCCGCGCGCGGTCGATCACGCGGGACAGCCGCCCGGCGAGCACGTTCAGCAACTGGCCGATCCCCGCGAGCATGAACACGGGGGCGAGCGCGAGCTGGATCGTCTGGGCGATCGTCGAAATGGCGGGGATCGTCGGCATGGCGGCCACCATGCTGGCGAATGCCCGGAATTGCAAAAGGGCGAATGGCGAAAGAGCATGCAATCGTAACGTTCTGCGGGGTATCGCTGGCGCATGTCCAAGCCGATGCTCCTGGCCGACTTCGTCCGGCTGCCGCCGACCGTGCGCGGCGACGTGGTCGAGGGGCTCTCGGCCGCGATCGACACCGTTGCGGAGCGTGGCGCGCAGAGCCACCGCTTTCTCCGCTTCGGCTGGTACGCCGCCGCGCTGTCTGCGTATAGCGGGGAGGCGCGGACGTTAGTCGTCGAGCAGGACGACGCGCCGGTCCTGACTCTGCCGTTCGTCCCGGTCGGGCCGCGCGGGCTCAGGATGGCGGCGATCCCGGGCTGCTACTGGCCGTTCCGCAGCTTCGGCCTCGCGCTCGAAGCCAGCGACACCGCGCTGAAGACCGCGCTGTCGACGCTGGCCGCGCACGTCAACGTCCTGCGCATCGGCCCGGTCTACGATACCGATCCCGCCGCCACCGCGCTGATCGCCGTCGCCGGCCAGAACGGCTGGGCTGCGATCCACCGCCCGATCGGTGACAGCTGGTCGCTCGACCTTCATCCCGTCGTCGATGGCCAGCCCTGGCCCCGCACCTCGACGCTGCGCAAGAACCGCTTCCATGAAAAGCATCTGGCCGAACACGGTGCGCTCGACTGGCGCTTTCTCTCGGGCACGGATTGGCCCGCCGCGTTCGCCGATCTCGGCACGGTCGAGCAGTCGAGCTGGATCGCGCACGCGACCGATCGCACGGGAATGAAGTTCACCGCCGACGGCCATCTCGCCTTCTGGCAAGCCGCGGTCGCCGACCCGGTGCTGGCCGAGATGTTTCGTGCCGCAGTGCTGACCGTCGACGGCCAGCCCGCAGCGTTCTCGTTCGACATCGATACCGATGAGCTTCTGTACGCGATCGCCAACAGCTACGATCCGCGTTTCGCAAAACATTCGCCCGGCAAGCTGCTATACTGGCGCAACCTCACCGCCGCGCTTGGTCGCGGGGTCGGTCGGGTCGACTGGGGCGCTGGCGACAGCGGGTACAAGCGCGTCATTGGCGCGAAGGTGGACTCTCCGATCCGAGACTGGCTGTTGGTCCGCCCCGGCCTGCCCGCGCTGACCGGACGCCTGCTCGGGCGTCTCTGGCGTCGCAGCGCTACATCCTGAGCGCACGGTCGTAGCCGGTAAGCTCGAGATAGCCCCGGCCGCCGCGCGTCCGCACCGCACCCTCCCAATAGACCGGCATCCCGCTGCGCCGCGTGTCGAGTTCCTGCGCCGCGAACATCGGCACAAGCCGCCAGCGCTGGATACGACCCTCCGCACGAACGCTCAGCTCCTGCGACACCGGGTACACCGCGCCGGTCGCCTTGCTGCGCCACGTCGCCAAGGTCCGGAATGTCACGTCGCCTGGCCCGAACACCGTCATGCGGCCGTCGGGGCGGCGCAGCGATCCGCCCGACCACACCGTGCCGCCCCCCTTTCGGCGAATGCGGAACGCCATCACCGCGGACCCATCGTCGAAATTCAGTCCGGTCCAGTCCCACCCTTGCGCCGCCGGCGCGAGATAATCGGACGACCATTCGCGGTCGAGCCAGGCCTCGCCCGTCACCGGCGTCGTCTTGCCGGCGCGCGTCACCCGGCCGCGAACCTTTAAGTGCGGGACCGAATAGTAATAGCTCGCCTCGTCCGGCCGCGGGCCCTTGCGACTATACCCGCCGCGCCCCTGTGGCAAAGGCGGCTGGGTCGGCTGGAACGACAGGTCCAGCCCGAAATCCTTCGCCGTGACGCGGGTCGCCCATCGTTCGTTCGCTGACCGACCCAGCCGCCAGTCGCGGATCGCCACGTCGGCATCGCCCGTGCGCGCTGCGGCTAGCCCGAAGCCTTCCCGCGCCGCGCGTTCGCTATGCACCAGCGTGCCCGTGGCGGGATCGGACAACGCCGCATGCGCGAACAATACCTGCTTGGCGGCGAACCGGCTCGGATTGCGCGGGTCGGTCGGCGGGCGGGTCCTGAAGAACGTCACCTGGAAGCCGAGGTCTTTCCCGTCCTCGGTGCGCAACCACCCGGTAAAATACCACCACTCCGTCCGAAACGCCGGATGCGCGCCGTGATCGGCCGGAAAGCGTAGCGTGATGCCGGGCTTCACGACGGGATAGGATATGGCGGGTGTCGCGGCAGGCGCGATCGCCGCCACCGCTGCGATCCAGCCAAGCGGAATCCACGAACGCGCCATCACCAATCCTCCCGCACCGACTGCACCGCACTTTTCGCCTTGGCCCGCCGGCCCGCCAAGACCGCGGTCGCCGCCGCCGCGCCGGTCAGTGCCGCCGCGACGCCGACCAGCGTGCCGACCGGTATCCGTGTCGTCATCGTCCAGTTGAACGACTGCGGGTTGATGACGTGGATCAGCACCTGCGACAGCAATATTCCGAGTCCGATCCCGGCAAGCGCACCCGTCAGGCCGACGATCGCACCTTCGGTCGCGAGCATCGTCGTCAGCTGTCGCCGGGTCAGGCCAAGATGGCGCAACATCCCGAATTCGCGTTCGCGCGCGATCGTCTGCGCCGACATCGTCGCGGCGACCCCGGCAAGTCCCACCAGGATCGCGACGGCCTCCAGCAGGTACGTCACGGCGAAGCTGCGATCGAAGACCGTCAGCGCCAGCCGTTTCAATGTCGATGGCTGGCTGACCTCGACCTGATCGCGCAGCGCCGCCGGCAGCTTGGCCGTCATCGCACGCGCGACCCGTGCCGGATCCTGGCCGGGTACGATGGTCGCCGAAATCTCGTCGCGCCCGTCGTCGCCAGTCAGCCGCTGATAATCGCTTTCGTCGATCAGCACGGCGCCCGCCTGTCGTCCATAATCGCGCCACACCCCGGCGACCACGAACGGCGTCCGCCCGGCGATAGGCAGCGTGATGCGGTCGCCTGGATCCCAGCCATAGAGCCGTTGCGCCGGTTCGGAGACCCAGGCTGGCAATGCCGTTTTCGGCAGTGGCGGTGCGGTCTCGATCAAGACGAGCAGCGGGTCGCGGCCGCCCCGTTCGGGGCGGGCGATCAGGCTGACCGGCGGCCGATCGGCGGCTATCGTCAACGGGATCTGCCGACTGAAGGCGAGCCGCTCGATCCCCGGCGTCGCCGCGAGCCGTGTCCGCGTCGCGGGATCGAAACTCGCGCCCGCGGTCGTGCGCAGATACAGATCGGCGCCGAGAACCTGGTTCAACCACTCGTCGACCGCCCCGCGGAAACTCGTCACCATCGTCGCCATGGCGATCATCAACGCGGTCGATGCGACGATACCGCATAGCGCGGTGGCGGCCTCACCCGGCGCGCCGTGCAGGTGACGGAGCGCGAGCAGGCCGGGCACGCTGCCACGCTGGCCTCTTGCCAGCGGGGCCAACAGCGTCCGCGCAAACCACGGGACCCCGGCAACGCCACCGGCCAGCATCAACGCCATTCCCGCAAACCCGAACAGCGGCAGGCCTCCGACCGCCGGCAGCAATGCGGCGCCCCCGCCGGCAATCAGCAACGCGACCGCCGGCCACCACGCGACCCGTTGCCGCGGATCGAGCACGTCGCCTGCGTTCTTCAGCGCAGCGGCAGGCGCGGCGCGGGCCGCCACCCGAGCGGGCAACGCGCTGCCCAGGATCGACGCGAGCAAGCCGAGCGCGAAGAAGCCGAGCGCGGCGGCAGGCTGGATCACGACGCGCACGCTACTGCCGCCGAAATAGCCAGCGCCGAGATCGCCGCCGAACCAGTGGAGTGCGGACCATGCCAGCGCATAGCCGGCAACCAATCCGGTCGATGCGCCGACCAGCCCTATTGCGAGCCCCTCGACCACGACCGCCGCGATGATACCCGCGCGTGGCATGCCGAGCGTCCGCAGCAAGGCAAACGCGCGCTGCCGTCGCACCACTGAGAGCGACTGCGCCGAGTAGACGAGGAAACCGCCGGTCAGCAGCGCCACCAGCGCCAGCATGTCGAGATTGACCCGGTAGGCGCGCGACAGCGAGTCGCCTTGCGCGTTCTGCGTTTCGGCGGTCGACAGGATCGCGTCGGCGGGCAGCATCGCGCGCAGGTCGGTTTCGGCCGTGCCGCGATCGGACAACGCCAGGTCGAGCCTGTCGATCCGTCCCAGCCGGCCGAAGCGCCATTGTGCCGCGGCAATGTCCATCACGCCGACCGCGACGGCGGCATCGGTTCCCGGCAGGCTGCCCGCAACGCGGAGGGGCACCGATCGTCCATTGGCAACGACGGTGACCCGGCTGCCGATCTTGGCGCCAGTTTGCGTCAGTGCGGCGCGCGAGAGGAACAGCGTGTCCTCGTCGAATACGGCATCATTGCCCTGATCGGCACCTTGGGGGCGCGCGCCGATCAGCGAGGGCGTAACTATGGCCGCGCGAACCACGTCCACGCCCAGCAGGGACAGGCGCTTCGTGCCGACTCGGGCATCGAGCCGGACGACGGGGCTGGCGTCTGTGACCCCGGCGGCGCGGGCCACGCGTGGATAGAGGCGTTCGTCGAAACCAAGCGGGCTTGTCGCGCGCACCGACAGCTCGGCCGCGCCGCTGACTCCGCGCATCGCTCCGTCGAACGAGGCTAGCGCGGATCCGTTGACGAGATGGACCGCGAACCCGAGCGCAACGCCGACCGCGATCGCCACTGCGGTCATGACGAACCGGGCAGGGTGGAACCGCCACTCGCCGGCGATCAGCCAGCCGAGTGAGACGCGCGCCGACCAGAGGCCGGGGTCGCGCGCGGCGGCTTCAGTGCCCACGCCGCTCGACCAGTCCGTCGCGGCTCAGGGTCAGCACGCGGTCGGCGATCGCGGCGCTGGCGTCCGAATGGGTCACCATCACGCCCGCGGCATCGTTGTCGCGGACCGCGTTTGCAAACAGCGTAAGGACGCGCGCCGCGGTCTCGGGATCGAGGTTGCCGGTCGGTTCGTCAGCGAGGATCAGCGCCGGCTGGTGGATGAGCGCACGCGCGATCGCGACGCGTTGCAATTCGCCGCCCGACAGGTCGCGCGCATAGCCTTCGCCACGCCCGCCAAGCCCCACCGCCTCGAGCATCGCTTCGGCCCGCGCGGTTGCCCGAGCAGCGTCGGGCGATACGAGGGTCAGCGGCAATGCGACATTTTGCTGGAGCGTCAGGTAGGGCAGGATGTGGAAGGCCTGGAACACGAACCCGATCCGTTCGCGTCGCAACCGCGTCCGCGCCGTTTCGTCGAGCGTGCCAAGCATCGTTCCGTCGATCGCGACGTGTCCCTCGTCGGCGTCGTCCAGCCCGGCGAGAATGTTGAGCAAGGTCGATTTGCCGACGCCGGATTCGCCGATGATCGCGACGAGTTCGCCGGCACGCACGTCGAGGTCGAGCTGCCCGAACAGCAGCCGGGGGCCGGGCACTGACTTGCCCAGCCCTCGCACCGCAAGACGGGTCGTATCGCTAGGCATTCCGAGTTCCGCCCCATCCATTGGCCACCGTTACCGGCATGTGTGGACAGAGCGCACGGACATCAATGCGTTACGTGCAACGTTGTGCAGGACAGGAAGCCGCGCTTCAGCCGATATCGACGGCCTTCGTGACGATGATGGTCGGGCGAGCGGCTGCAAGGTCGCGGGCGGCCAGGCCGAACGCCTTGAAATGATCGGACGCCATGTGCTGCTGAACCGCGTCGTCGTCGGCATAGAGTTCGTTGAACACGAAGCGACGTTCGCCTTCGCTCTCCTGCCAGAGTTCATACTGCAATACGCCGGGCTCGGCGCGCGATGCGGTCACGCAGATCTTCGCCGCCGCGACGAACGCTTCGTCCTGGCCGGGCTTGACGCTAACCAGTGCAACTACCTTGACGGCCATGATCCAGGATCCTCGAAAATCGGATGATCCGGACTCTCTACCGCAAACTTCAGGCGGTGGCGATCAGGCCCGTCGCGGCCTGCAGATCGACCGAGACCAGTCGGCTGACCCCGCGTTCGATCATTGTCACGCCGAACAGCCGGTGCATGCGGCTCATCGTGACGGCGTTGTGCGTGACCACGAGGTAACGCGTGTCGGTGTCGCGGGACATGCGGTCGAGCAGGTCGCAGAAGCGCTCGATATTGGCATCGTCGAGCGGCGCATCGACCTCGTCGAGCACGCAGATCGGCGCGGGGTTGGTGAGGAACAGCCCGAAAATCAGCGCGACGGCGGTGAGCGCCTGTTCGCCCCCCGATAACAAGGTGAGCGATTGCAACCGCTTGCCGGGCGGCTGCACCATGATCTCAAGCCCCGCCTCCAGCGGATCGTCAGAGTCTATGAGTTCCAAGTGCGCGGCGCCGCCGTCGAAGAGCGTGGTGAAAAGCCGCTGGAAATGGCCGTTCACCGCCTCGAACGCGGCGAGCAGGCGCTGGCGGCCTTCGCGGTTGAGCGTGCCGATCGAACCGCGCAGGCGATTGACCGCCTGGCCGAGTTCGTCGCGCTCGACCGCGTTGCCGCGCGAGGCGTCTTCGAGTGCGGCGAGTTCGGTTTCGGCGACGAGGTTGACCGGGCCGATCCGTTCGCGGTCGGTGGTGAGGCGGTCGTGCGTCGCGGATTCCTTGGCGGGCGCGCGGATGTCGGCGACCGCGAAGCCGAGCCGTTCGGGGAGCACGGGGGCGGGGCATTGGAAGCGTTCGCCCGAGAGCTTGCCGAGATCGAGGCGGCGGGCTTCGTGGTTTTCGGCGCGGGCGATCGCACCGGCGCGCGCCTCGCGGGCCTGCGCCAGTGCTTCGGTGGCGCGGCGGTGGGCGTCGTCGGCGGTTCGGGCGGCGGCTTCGGTGGCGTGTTCGGTGGCGAGCAGCGCGTCGGCGGCGGTGCGGGCTTCGCGGTGCTCGGCGTCGAGCGCGGCGATCTCCGCGTCGAGCGCGGCGGGGCGGCCGGCGATGGCGGCGAGGTCCGCGTCCAGCGTTGTTTCGCGCGCGTCCATGTTGGCGATGCGCTTGGCGGCTTCCCCCGCGCGGGCGCGCCAGCTGCGCGTGTCGGCTTGGGCGGCGGACAGGCGTTCGCGGTGGGTGGCGAGCGTGCGGTCGAGGCCGATGCGGTCGGCGCGGGCCTGTGCGACGGCGGCGCGGCTGCGTTCGGCGTCGTATTGGAGCGTGGCGACCAGACGGGCGTTGGCGGTGCCGTCAGGGACGGCCGCCATCGCCGCCTCGGCGCGGGTGCGCTCGGCGTGCGTGTCGGCGACGTCGTCGGCGATGCGGTGCGCGCGGACGTCGAGGTCGGCGCGCTGCGTGGCGAGGCGTTCGAGTGCGGCGGTGGCGCGGTCTTCGTTACGGGCAGCGTCGCGCGCGTCGGTTTCGGCGCGTTGCAGGGCGGCGCGCGCGGTTTGCGACTGGCGGCGGGCGTCGGCGATCTGCCCGTCGATCGCGGCGCGCGCCGCTTCGGCGGTGTCGAGCGTGGCGGCGGCGGCGGGGTGTGCAGCTTGAAGCGCGGTCAGGCGGTTGCGGCGGACGAGGCGTTCGGCGGCGGCGGCGCCCGTGCCGGTGGCGGCGAACCCGTCCCAGCGGCGCAAAATGCCCTCGCGCGTGACGAGTCGCTGGCCGACCGCGAGCGACTGGCCGGCGTCGGTGTCGACGACGAAGACCTGCGTGAGCCGGCGGGCGAGGGCGGGCGGCGCGTCGACATGCGCGGTCAGCGGGTCGGCGTCGGCGGGGGCGGCGGGGTCGTCGGCGCGGGGCGTGGCGCCGGCCCAGGCATCGAGCGCGGTGTCGAGATCGTCGCCGAGCGCGGCGGCGAGCGCGCGTTCATAGCCGGTGGCGGCCGAGACGTGATCGAGCAACCGGTCGCGGCCGGAGCGCTGCGTGGCCTTGGTGAGTGCGGCCGTCTCGCTGTCGATCGCGGCGAGGTCTGCGCGGGCGGTGGCGCGGGCGGTCTCGGCGGCGTCGCGCGCGACGGTGGCGGTTGCTTCGTCGGCGTCTGCGCGGGCGATGGCGTGGCGCGCGGTGTCTGCGGCTGCGGCGGCGGTGCGGCGGGCTTCGGCGGCGGCGTCGCGGTCTGCGGTCAGTGGCTCGGTGTCGCCGAGGGTGCGGAGCGCGGCGGCGATCTGCGCGGCATCGCGATCGGCGCGGTCGGCGCGGGTGCGCGCGGCGGCGAGC
>DATLXI010000004.1:0-54021 GCA_035575755.1 Sphingomonas sp. | reverse complement strand
GTTCAGCGACAAACGAATGAACCCCATCAGAAGAAAACGCCGCCTGGCCATTCATGAACGTCTGTTCCCCATTCCAACCGGGCAAACAGAATCATCATTCTCGACCTGCGTCATCCGGAAAATGAGGGGATCGGTGAGGTGTCGATAACCTCCACCACGTCTGCCTTGGTGATCTCAGATACGCGGCGGGGGAGCAGGTGATTAACGCGAGAAACCCGTTTCTTCGAACCGAGGAAATAGGCTTCAATGTTCTTCCAACTTTTAGCGTTCGGCTTGAGGTGGCGGGCTACATAAGCGTCGACCAGCTGCCGAAGCGTAAGATCCTCGCGCACAAGGCTTCGCTTGCCGTTGCCGACGATCCCTCGATCTGCAGCCCGCAGAGTTTCGAGGGCCCGGTCGCGAGCCTCTGCAAGCGTTACACGTGGGTAAGTGCCGATCGTCTGGCGTTGCGCCCGCCCGCCCGGACGCACCAGCACCGAAAACGTCCTGGTGCCTTTAACGGTTACGCGGAGATGAAGGCCTGGACAAAGTGCATCGACAAACTGAGCCCGACCTTCAGCCGGTACGATGTTAGGCGACTGAAGCCACTTATCGGTGAAACGCTGAACTGTCATGACCACAACCCTCTTGATGAGGGATACTTAATAGGGGCAGCTTTCTGTCAAGCACAACAGCGCGCATGCCGTGACATGTAAGTTCAGGTCGTCGCACTAACACACATGGACCGCCATCCAGGTAATAAATATTTTTCGAACACAACCTAAGGGGTTCGAGGGGTTTGCAAGGGGTACTTTAAGCGTAATTAGAGGTGTGTCTGCATGATACGACATCATAAGAGGTTTTTAGTTCTACGGTGTGAAATATACTGCGGTTAGACTGTATGAGACACGGTTTTACTTGCTTGCCAAGGTTGGGGTCGAGGGTTCGAATCCCTTCGCCCGCTCCAGTTTTCCTTAGTGAAAACCGCGGTTTAGACCGATGTGTATCATAAGAACCCACCTGCTGATTTTGACGCCGATATCGTGACGTTGCTGACCTCGAAGGGGCGACGTCCGTTCGTTTTGCAGGTCGTGGACCCGTTATGGCACGGACCGCGAATCGTGGTGAAGTCCTTCCGCACCGGGGCCCATGTCGCTACCCATGCCACCTCCGCCCATTCCGCCGCCACCGCCACCGCCTCCGCCTGATTTTCCTCCATCGTCCTTGGCGCCCCTGTTGCCGCCTGACCCGGCCGGACGCGTCGGGCCCTGCATCGGGATCGCAAGGTCGGCCGGGATCGGATCGAGATCGAGCGCCTCGCGTACGAACGCCCTCAGCGAGACGACCAGGTCATGCGTATGCACGGGATGGCCCGCGACCAGTTCGCGCACGGCACGGTCTGCCAGCCGCACATGATCCTCGGTTCCCAGCAGGATGATGTCCGACAAGGCCGCCTCGACCGCATCGCGAATGCGCCGCGTACGATCCGACCGCGACGCGCCTTCCGCACTCAGGTCCAGTGCGGCCATCGGCTCCGTGGCGTCCTCGGCAACACCCTTTCGTCTGAGGTCGCGTTTATGCGCCGGGTCGACCGCGAGATCGCCGGTGAACGAACCGCCAAGCGTCCTGTACGCAGCGATGAGCGTCCGCAGGCGCTCATTGATCTGTCGGTTCATCCGTTCGCGGCGTTGCTGGAACGTCATCTGAGTCAGCAGGCGAATGCCGACGCCCAACAGCGTGACGAGCGCAAGACCGAACACGGTGGCGAGCAAGTTTTGCCAGGAACTGAAATCGAGATTGCGCACACGCCGATCCTTATTGGTCGCTTCCTGCAACGCGTGTCGCTCGACACAGTGCCATCGTTGCACGCTGCCGCCGTTGCACAGCCCGTCGCGGCGCGGCTCGTCGCGTTGTGGAGTATGACGAGCGCATACGCTGCGTCGACGCTCTGGACGCGGGCAGAGCCCCACCCCACCAAGGACGTACACCGGGGGGCCGGAGTGGCTGATTGTGTTGAAAACGATGTGGAATATGCCGGCCAAGGTCTGGCGCGACGATGCCGTCGAGGGCGATGACGAGCAGGAGCCCGTCGCCAGCGGATCGTTGGCAGACATGGTTCGCGCGTTCGAGGGGTATGACGATGCCGAAGCCGCAAGCCTGGTCATCAAATGCGCCGGTCGAGACCGACCGATAACCTGGGAGGAAATTCGCGACCTGCGCCGCGCTGCGCCCGTGAACGCCTCAGGTCGAGGTTGACGGCGCCGTTACGGACTCGTCATCGCCAAACACCGAGTCCGATCTAGACACCGTCACGCGTGTCGTTATGGGCGCCCTGGAACCCGCCACAGCGAGAATGCATCATGGTAGCGACAGTCATCACGCCCAGTGGCCCTGGAGCGATGGAAGCCGGGTTGATCCTCGACGAAGACGGCCAGCGCTTCGTCGTGCTGACGTTCAAGGAACCGAAGGGCGAGCCGACCCTGGTCACGTTCACCGTTCCGGTATTCCAGAACTATGTGGAGCATCTGGTCCGCACCGCCGCCTCGGCTAACGAAGAAGCCAATTGGGGCATCCCGGGCTGAAGCTGCTGACGCACACTGTTTCTGACCTACTCCCTAAACTATTGTAAATTGGCCGTATTTTGCGTTTGTTGTGTTAGGTAATTGATCGCCAACATGATCGATATCAATTCACGGTGGATGTTTAAGTAATATACCGCACTGCGGTGATCGATATATTCGATCGTATATTCGTGCTGATCAACATCAACACCAAAATTCTCCGATAATTGGTTCTCTCAGGAACAATATCGCGGCCTTGATCGCTATGAACGGCAACGGCTTATGTGGCTCGTGCACCGAATACGTGCAGATCAGTTTTTTTTGATCATTGATTTGTAATCGTTGTAACCGTCTGATTGTTAATTTTGAGTTATTCGGACTTTCATGGTCCTATGTCATACATTGTAAGACGATATTCTGATTAATATCGTTTCTATACTTAGCGATACTTGAAAGATGCGCTTTTAGGTCGGGTTGGCGAGCCAACATCGTTAGTATCAGTAGCGATAGCCGCATTTTATTTCCCAAGGAGAATTTCATGCGTGCACTAGTCTGGCATGGCAAGGGCGACGTCCGCGTCGATACCGTTGCCGATCCCGAAATCCAGCATCCGCGCGACGCGATCATCAAGGTTTCGGCCTGTGCGATCTGCGGCTCCGATCTTCATCTGCTCGACGGCTATCAGCCGACCATGCAGGCCGGCGACATCCTCGGTCACGAGAATATGGGCGTGGTCGTCGCGCTCGGGTCCGAAGTCACCAACCTGAAGATCGGCGACCGCGTCGTCGTCCCGTTCACGATCAGCTGCGGCGATTGCTTCTTCTGTCGCAAGGGGCTGTTTTCGGCCTGCGAGCGGACCAATCCGAACGCTGAACTCGCGATCAAGGCGATGGGTCATTCGCCTGCGGGTCTGTTCGGGTTCAGTCACATGCTGGGCGGCTATTGCGGTGGCCAGGCCGAGTATCTGCGCGTGCCGATGGCCGATATCGGTCCGATCAAGGTTCCCGACAGCGTTACCGACGATCAGGCGCTGTTCCTGTCGGACATCTTCCCGACCGGCTATATGGCGGCCGAGAACGCGCAGATCGAGCCGGGCGACACCGTGGCGATCTGGGGCTGCGGTCCGGTCGGCCAGTTCGCAATCCGCTCGGCAATCATGCTGGGTGCAGGTCGTGTCATCGCGATCGACGAACTGCCCGAGCGGCTGGCGATGGCCGAAGCCGGCGGTGCCGAGACGATCAATTTCGCCGAAGTCGACAGCGTCTATGACGAGCTGCAGTTCCGCACCAAGGGCCGCGGTCCCGACAGCTGCATCGATGCGGTCGGGGCAGAGGCTTCGGGTCACGGCGCAGTCGATTCGGTGATCGACAAGATGAAGGCCGCGACCTTCCTCGCGACCGACCGCGTCCATGTGCTGCGCGAGGCGATCATGAGCTGCCGGATGGGTGGCACGGTCTCGATCCCGGGCGTGTATGTCGGCATGGGGGACAAGATCCCGATCGGCGCGATGATGAACAAGGGTCTGACGATCAAGACCGGCCAGACGCACGTGCAGGCCTATACCAAGCCGCTGCTCGCGCGGATCGAGGCGGGCGACATAGACCCGAGCTTCGTCGTCACGCATCCGGCCAGCCTCGAAGAAGCGCCCGAGATGTACAAGAAGTTCCGCGACAAGGAAGACGGCGTCATCAAGGTGGTGCTGCGCCCGTAAGGACTAGGCCGCAAAGATGGGACGGCGGAGCGCACTCGTGCCTCGCCTTTCCCCACCTCATGCGTGCTGCCCCACTCAACATTGAGGATAGGTCATGACCGACAAGGTTCCGATGCCGGTAAGCGGCAACCCTGACACCAAGGGCGACCCCGACGGCGTCTCCGGCGTCCCTGAGGGCAATGCCGACGATAACGTGCATGGCAGGTCGGCCGGCGGGGAGAGCGGCGGTGGCGCTTATCCCAACCCGCATGCGGGAAAAGTCGCCACGAACACCGGCTTCATGGCGCATGGCGGCCAAAGCGACATCGCCTATCACGGCGGCGGCCAGGCCGGCGAAGAGGGCGGCAGCGCGGCAAATGGCGTCGCTGGGTCCGGGGACGGACCTCGCTCGACCATCGCGGCCGACCCTGATGCCGACCGCAAGCCGCGCGCGCTCGCAGACGATCACAGTTCGATCGATGTCGTCGAGACGTCCGGCAACGCGGAAGCCGAGGCTAGTGGTAAGGTCGGCACCGACGCCCGGTACGAAGCCGAGCAGAAGTATCCCGGTTCCGGCTGACCCAGCCGGCACGTTTTCCCCATTTCCACGTTGAACCCAGGCCATCGGCCTGGCTCCTGAAAGGACGATCATCATGTCGGCACCCGAAGATCTCAAGGATATCTATACCGACGAACTGAAGGACCTGTGGTCCGCGAACGATCAGATGAAGAAGGTGCTCAAGAAGATCACCGCCAAGGCCAGCGACGATGCGCTGAAGACGATGCTGACCGACTCGCAGGCCGGCATCGAGAAGCATACCGACGTTCTGAAGGAACTGATCGCGGCGAACGACGAGAAGGTTTCGAAGGAGCATTGCAAGGGCATGGAAGGCCTGGTCGCCGAAGCCACCAAGCATGTCCTCGAGGAAGGTCCGGACAAGGGGCCGTTGCTCGACGTCATGATCATCGCGCAATATCAGCGCATGACGCATTACGGCATCGCCGGGTTCGGCACCGCGGCCGCCTATGCCAAGGCGCTCGGTCTCAAGGACGACCACAAGAAGCTGACCGCGGCCACCAAGGAAATCTACGGTGGCGACGAGTATATGACAAAGCTCGCTGAAACGAGCGTCAATCTCCAGGCGGAAGACGCGTAAGCTTGAGCCCGCCGACCATAGGTCGGCGGGCAAACGCGGTTAAGCTTGCGACCCGGTATACGGTCCCGCGTCACGATATTACTGAAAGATCCGGCACGAATACGTGCTTCATCATGGTTCCGCATGCCGTGCCAAGGTAGCGACTAAAGCTCTCCGAACACGACGTCATCCCGGCCAGCATCGAACATGATCCGTCATTACACATGACGTCTTTGTCATTGAGATCAAACGGATTGATGCAGATTGAGAAGACCAGAATGGTTGGAACATTGGCGGGTGGCGCCGGTTCCACTTGGAGCTGCGGGTCGTGATTGCCGCAGCACTCTCAGGAGAATGTCATGACCAAGCTTCTTACGCTCGCAGCCATGATCGCACTGCCCACGGCCGCCGCGGTCGCGCAGGCGCCGATGGCTGCGCCGACCTATGTGATGAAGGCGGGTGCCGGCGATCAATATGAAATCCAGTCCAGCCGTCTGCTGCTCGCATCGACGAAGAACGCCAAACTCCGGTCGTTCGCGACGATGATGGTCGCCGACCACACGAAGTCGACCGCGGACGTGAAGGCCGCCGCGATGCGCGCTGGCCTGCACCCTGCGCCGCCGAAGCTCGATGCGATGGGTGCAAAGGACGTCGCGGCCCTGCGCGCAGCCACCGGAACGGCGCGCGACCGGTTGTACGTCGAACAGCAGAAGGCCGCGCATCAGCGCGCGCTGACGCTGCACCAGACCTATGCGCAGACCGGAACGGCAGCGCCGCTCAAGACGATCGCGGCATCGATCGCGCCGGTCGTTCAGACGCACATCGGCGAGCTTTCGTCGATGTAACCCACGCGTGCGGGCCGGCAACTGCACCTGCACGCTGGCCCGCGTCGCGACCGAGACGTGTCGCCACTCGTAACCGGCAGGAGATCCGACATGAATGACACCAATCCCCATGGCGACGACGCGCCGCCAAGCACCTGGAAACAGGGTGATGCTCTCGCCGCGAGTAGGATCCCCGAGCGCAAGGGCGACTCCATCGTCGCGCGCGCGGTCACCATCAACCGGCCTGTTACCGAGGTGTTCGCGTATTTCCGTGATTTCACGAACCTGCCGACCTTCATGGAGAATGTCGAACGGATCGAGATGATCGACGCCACGCGGTCGCACTGGGTGGTGAAGGCACCGGCAGGTAAGACCGTCGAATGGGATGCCGTTATTACCGACGAAGAAGCGGACCGCGTGATCGCATGGACCTCCGAACCGGGGGCCGATGTCGCCAATAGCGGTCGCGTCGAATTCCGCGACGCCGGCGCCCGCGGCACGGTCGTCATCGCGACGATCGCCTATGATCCGCCAGCCGGCATCGTCGGCAAGCTGATCGCCAAGATGTTCCAGCGCGAACCCGCGATCCAGGCGCGCCGCGACCTGCGACGCTTCAAGCAATTGATGGAAACCGGTGAGATCGCAACCGCCGCGATGAACCGCAAGCAACGCGAAGAGGAGCTCGCCTGATGCGCGCATTGGCATGGCACGGTAAGCACGACGTCCGCGTCGATACCGTCGACGATCCCGAAATCGTCAATTCCCGCGACTGCATCATCAAGGTCACCGCGACCGCGATCTGCGGCTCGGATTTGCATCTCTACGACGGCTATATCCCGACCATGCAGGCGGGCGACATCCTCGGCCACGAGTTCATGGGCGAAGTCGTCGAGGTCGGCGCGAAGTCGACGCTGAAGAAGGGCCAGAAGGTCGTCGTCCCGTTCACGATCGCGTGTGGCAGCTGCTATCATTGCGGCAAGCATCAATATTCGGCGTGCGACAACGGCTTGCCTGCCGACAACCAGGACATTGCGCAGGAGCTGTACGGCCAGCCGATGTCGGGGTTGTTCGGCTATAGCCACATGACCGGCGGCTATGCCGGTGGCCAGGCCGAATATGTCCGCGTGCCGTTCAGCGACGTCGGTCCGCTGGTCATCCCCGATGGTATCGAAGACGAGAAAGTGCTGTTCCTCTCGGACATCCTGCCGACCGGCTGGATGGCGGCGGAGAATGCCCAGATCGAGCCGGGCGATACGGTCGCGGTCTGGGGATGCGGCCCGGTCGGGCTGTTCGCAGTGCAGTCGGCGTTCCTGATGGGTGCCGAACGCGTGATCGCGATCGACCATTTCCCCCGCCGGCTCGAGCTCGCGCGCAAGTTCGGTGCGGAGACGATCAATTACGAGGAAAGCGCGGTCTACGAGGCGCTGATGGTGATGACCGGCGGGATCGGTCCCGACGCGGTGATCGACAGCGTCGGCCTCGAGGCACACGGCTTCTTCGTCGATAACGTGGTCGACCAGATCAAGGCCTCGACCTTCCTTGGCACCGATCGGACGCACGCGATCCGCCAGGCGATCATCGCCTGTCGCAAGGGCGGGCGGGTGTCGATGCCCGCGGTCTATGGCGGGTTCGTCGACAAGTTCCCGCTGGGCGCGTTCATGGAGAAGGGGCTGACGCTCAAGACCGGCCAGACGCACGTTCAGCATTACATGCCCGCGCTGCTCAACGCGATCATGGAGGGCAAGATCGATACCACCTTCCTGATCTCGCACCGGATGGACCTGGAGGACGCCCCCAAGGGCTACGACATGTTCAAGAACAATCAGAACGAAGTGACGAAGGTCGTGCTCAAGCCCGGCTTCAACTGAGAGGATTCGACATGGCTGACAAGTTTGCAATCATCACCGGTGCCTCGACGGGCATCGGCTTCGAACTCGCCACGCTGGCGGCCAAGGACGGCTACGACATTCTCGTCGTCGCCAACGAAGCGCTGATCCAGTCCGCCGCGGCGGACTTCAAGCAGTTCGGCACGGAAGTGACCGCCGTCGAGGCGGACCTGTCGACGATCGAGGGTGTCGATACGCTGCTTGCTGCGACCAACGGCCGCAAGGTCGATGTGCTGTGCGCCAATGCCGGCCACGGCCTGGGCCACGGTTTCCTCGACCAGAAGGTCGCCGACTGGCGGATGGTGGTCGACACCAATATCACCGGCACGATCTACCTCGTCCAGAAAGTGTTGCCGGCGATGGTCGCGCGCAACGACGGCAAGGTGCTCGTGGTCGGTTCGGTCGCGGGCTACATCCCCGGCGCGTTCCAGGCGGTGTACAACGGGACCAAGGCGTTCATCGACAGCTTCACCGAGGCGCTGCGCAACGAGATCAAGGATGCCGATGGCGTCACGCTGACGACGTTGATGCCGGGACCGGTCGATACCGAGTTCTTCGACCGGGCGGGGATGAACGACACCGACGTCGGCACCGATCCCAACAAGAGCGATCCGGTCGATGTCGCCAAGGACGGCTGGAACGCGTTGATGAACGGCAGGGCCTCGATCTTCTCCGGCTGGAAGACGAAGGTCCAGGGCGTGCTCGCCAACGTCATCCCCGGCTCGGTCCTCGCCGAACAGCATCGCAAGATGGCCGAACCCGGCAGCGCGAAGGAGTGATGGCGCGATGAGCGATTCCAATCACGTCAGCCGACGCGGTGTCGTCGGCGGTGCGGCGGCCGGCCTCGCGGCCGCCGCTGGCCCCGCATTTGCGCAAGGAGGTCGTCCGATGGCCGATGTTCCGCTGACCGACCCGACCACCAAATATCCAAAGCCTCCGTTCGAGCGGCAATCGCAGCCTTTTCCCGGGCTCGCGAGCAAGATGAACCCGCGGCCCGATCATGGCGAGACCAGCTACAAGGGATCGGGTCGGCTCCAGGGACGCAAGGCGCTCATCACCGGCGGCGATTCCGGCATGGGTCGCGCGGCGGCGATCGCGTTCGCGCGCGAGGGCGCCGATGTCGCGATCGCGTATCTGCCCGCCGAGGAGCCCGATGCGCGCGAAGTGATGGCGCTGATCCGCCAGGCCGGGCGCAAGGCCGTCGCGATCCCCGGTGACCTGCGCGATCACGGCTATTGCCTGAAGCTCGTCGATACCGCGGTGAAGCAGCTCGGCGGCCTCGATATTCTCGTCAACAATGCGAGCCGGCAGCAGCAGAAGCAGTCGTTCCTCGACATTACCGACGAGGATTTCGACGCGACGATGAAGACCAACCGGTACGGGATGTTCTACGTCACCAAGGCAGCGCTGCCGCATCTCAAGCCCGGCTCGGCGATCATCCAGACAACGTCGGAACAGGCCTATGATCCATCGAAGGATCTGGTCGATTATGCGATGACGAAGGCGGCGATGATGAGCTTCACCAAGTCGCTCGCCAAGCAGCTCGGTCCCAAGGGTATCCGCGTCAACGGCGTCGCGCCGGGGCCGATCTGGACGCCGCTGCAGGTCTCCGGTGGCGCGACGATGGAGAAGCTGGAGAAATTCGGTGGCGACACGCCGCTGGGTCGCCCCGGACAGCCGGCCGAACTCGGGTCGATCTACGTCCAGCTTGCGGCCTCCGAGGCCAGCTACGCCAACGGGCAGATCTACGGCGCAGCAGGCGGTAGCGGACAACCGTAACGCTAGTGGCTCACGCTGAGACCGCCGCGTGTTCGTGACGAGCACGAAGTCGCGGCGGTCTCAGCCCGTCAGCTCGCCGCGGCTGCAGCGTCGAGTTTGTCCTGAGTCCGCGTATCGAAGTCGCTGGCGTCGTGGCGCTCGGGAAGCTGGGAGGCAGGATCGCCCATCACGCGGTTGACCATCCGCCCGCGCTGCACCGCGGGCCGTGCCGCGATGACCTCGGACCAGCGCAGGACGTTCTTATAATCCTGGACCTGGAGGAACTCGGCCGCGTCATAGACGAGGCCGTTGACGAGTGCGCCGTACCAGGGCCACGCCGCCATGTCGGCGATCGAATAGTCCGCACCACCCAGATACGCGCTCTCGCTTAGGCGCCGGTCGAGCACGTCGAGCTGGCGCTTCACTTCCATCGCGAAGCGGTCGATCGCATATTCGATCTTTACCGGGGCGTAGGCGTAGAAATGGCCGAACCCGCCGCCAAGCATGGGTCCCGCGCCCATCTGCCAGAACAGCCACGACAGCACCTCGGCGCGCTTCGCGGGATCGGTGGGAACGAACGCGCCGAATTTTTCGGCGAGATAGAGGAGGATCGATCCCGACTCGAAGACGCGGACCGGATCGGCGCCGCTATGATCGACCAGCGCGGGGATTTTCGAATTCGGATTGGCCTCCACGAAGCCGCTGCCGAACTGGTCGCCGTCCATGATCTTGATCAGCCAGGCGTCGTATTCGGCGCCCGTGTGCCCGGCGGCGAGTAGCTCCTCGAGCATCACGGTCACCTTCACGCCGTTGGGCGTCGCCAGCGAATAGAGCTGGAGCGGGTGCTTGCCGACCGGCAGCGCCTTGTCATGAGTGGCCCCGGCGATCGGGCGATTGATGCTGGCGAACCGGCCGCCGCTCGTCTTGTCCCACGTCCAGACCTTGGGGGGCGTGTAGTCGGCGGTCTCGGTCATCGGGGTTCTCCGCTAAGGATCATGTGTGGCGAGTTGGGGCCTGGCAGTGCCGCACACAAGTACGGCCGCCGGAGCGAACGCCCGTCGGTTAGCGGACCGCGCCGGTCTGCATCAATTGGCGCACGTCGGCGGCGACCTGGTTATTGGCGCCGAGCCGCTCGATCAGCTGCGCCGGTCGGCTTCTGCGCAACCCCGCCGTCGTCAGCGCCGCGTCGCGGACATAGGTATAGACCCCGCTGACGGCGAACGCCGAGACATGCGCGATATGCGCCTTTTGTGCGGCCTGCGTTGCGATGAAGGTGTCGGACTCGAAGAAGGCGCGGCGCGCGAGCGGCGTTTCGAAGGCGAGCTCGATGACCGCGATCAGGGCGCGTTCGGCCGGAACCAGGTGATCGACATTGGGCGCCGGGGGTGCTGGATCGGCATTGTCGTACCGGTCGGGCAGGTGCAGCCGGAGCTTCAACACCGCCGCGTCCGCCGCGAGCGTCTCGGCAAAGCCGGTCATGAAAATGCCGAACGCTTCGGCATCGTCGCCCGCCGCACCGATATGGACATGGATGCGATCGAAGCCGTCATCGCCATTGGGGATCGGATCGGCGATGCGGTCGATCAGCGTGCGCGATCCGCTGGGCAGCGCATAGGCGACGGTGGCTGCGAACATGTTCTGTTCGTCGGCAAACAGGATGTGGCTCGCCGCGTTGAAGACGTCCTGGTCCGCCTTCGAGGCGAAACCGATCTCGACGCCGCCGTCGAGTTCATAGTCCGCGAACGGCGCGATGCCCTCGATCGTCGGCCACAGATGCGCGTCCTGTTCGCGGTCCAGATGGTTCTGGACGTACCAGCCGAGCCCGGGAATGCGCGAACACAGCGGCCCGTGGACATCGCGCCAATAGGTCGCGAATACCTCGTGCGGCACGCGGGGGCGACGCAGCACCGTCGTATAGCTGTTGATCGCGATGCTGGCGTCGCGCCCCGCATAGTCGGCAGCATGATCGGGCGCAGAATGGGGTGTGGTCGAGACGTTGGTCATGGACAGGCTCCTGATGAGGAAGAGAATTATCGCGCGTCGGTCGGGAAATGCGGGAGGACGTAGGCTGCGAGTTCTTCGGCGACGTCTGTGAACGGTCGCCGCGACGGCTTGGGGTTGAGTGCGACGTGGCCGACGCCTTCGTCGCGTTGCCGCTTCCAGAGATCGATCAGCGCGTTGCGGCCGCTACGGATCCCGCCGCCACCATAGACCAGCGGCGCGTCCGGATCGGCAAGCAGGTCGAACATCGCGCCATAGCCATAGGGCTTGAACGGGCCATCGGCGGTCGCCGCACGCCACCGGGCGATCGTTTCGGGCAAGCGCCGCGCGTCGCTCAAATGCCAGATCCAGCCGTCGGTGTTCGCGCCGAGCCATTCCAGCGTCTGGCCCGCCCGGCCGATCACCAGGATCGGCAATCGTGCCCCGACCGGCTTTGGCACCATGTCGATCGTGCCATCCAAGATGCCGTAATGCGCCGAGGAATGACGCGCGAAGGACTGTTCGGTGGCGGCGCGAAGGACACCGATCGCATCGCGGTAGCGGTCCGGCCGCATGGCGAGATCGCTGCCGAACGCCGCGAACTCGGACGGTCGATCGCCCGTCGACAGCCCAAGCAGGAACCGTCCGCCAAGGAGCTGGTCGACGCTTGCGGCCTGCTTTGCGACGATCAGCGGATCGCGCAGCGGCAGGACGATCCCCGCCGTGCCGATCGCGATCCGCGTCGTCTGCGCCGCAAGCCAGCCGGCATAGACCATCGGGTCGAGAATCTGCCCGACATCGCCAAAGCTCGGATCGTAGAACGGCACGTCGCGCAACCAGATCGCCGCGAAGTCGAGCGAGTCGACCTTTCGCGCCATCGCCGCGTGGTCCGCCAGCGTCGGCCAGGGCGCATTCGGATAGGCCTCGAGCGGGGCGATGAAACCAAGCGTCAGCCGCCCCGGCTGGAACACGCGCGCATAGGCGGCGTGGTCGGCCAGGTCCCGCGCGATTGCCCGTGCTCCGGACGCAGGTCCGTCACGCGATGCTCCGCGCCTTGAGCCGGTTCACCACCGGCGTGACCAGCACCGCGAGGATCGCGATCGCTGCGGCGACATAGCCGACCGCGCCGAGCCCGAGATGCTGGATCACGGACCCGCCGATGATCGCGCCCAGCCCGATGCCGGCATTGGCCATCGACACGTTGAGCGTGCCGGCCAGCGCCTGCGCGTGGCTCGCTGACTGCATCACCCGCACCTGGCAGATCGGGTAGAGCGCGGTGTTGGCGATACCCCAGACGGCCAGCGCAACCGCGAGCCAGACGTGCGACCCCGCGACCAGCGTCGTCGCCGCCATCCCGACCGCCAGCACCAGCGCCGTGATCGCCGTCACCAGCAACGGACCGCGACCGACAAACTGTCCGCCCAGCCAGTTGCCGGCAAGACCGACGATGCCGAAGCCCATCAGCCACCAGCCCACCTGCGCCGCCGGGATATCCGCGATCTGCTCCAGCGTGTCGGCAAGATAGGTATAAGCGGTAAACATCGCGGTGAAGACGATCACCGACAGCACGACGTTGCCGAGGAAATACGGGTCCTTCAGGATGCGTGCCTGTTCGGCAAGCTTGACGCGTGCCAGCCGGGCCAGCGTCGGCATCACCACCAGCAACAGCACCGCCATCACCAGCGACAGCCCCGACAGGCCCCAGAACGTCCCGCGCCAACCGAACGCGGTCGATGCCAGCGTCCCCAGCGGGATACCGAGCACCATCGCGCCGGATATGCCGAGATAGACGTTGGCGACGGCCTTGCCCGCCTTTTCCGGTCCCGCGAGCTCGCCCGCGGTCTCGCTCGCGGTGCCCCAGAACACGGGCAGCGCCAAGGCCGGCAGGAACCGTGCAAGACCCAGGACCCAGATGTTCGGCGCGGCGGCGGCAAGCGCGTTTGCGCCGGCGAAGATCACCAGAATGACGATGAACAGCCGCTTGCGCTCGAAGTGCGAGAGCATCGCAGTCAGGAACGGTCCCGCCAGCATGACGGTGAACGCGAACAGCGTCACGAGCTGTCCGGCAACCGCGACCGGAATGCCCAGGTCGCGCGACAGGCTGGGCAGCAGGCCGACGATGATGAACTCGGTCGTGACGATCACGAACGCGGAAATCGCCAGCAACAGCACGGCAAGCCCGCGCCCTGCGCTTTGCTCGGCCGGTGGGACGACATTGAGGGGACGGCTGGGGGACATTGCAAAAAGCTCCTGAATCGCTGTCCCTTTACGCGCGACGAAAACCAGCGTCCTGCGGCATTAGTTCGCGTATAGCGCGACTATAATTCCACAATCGAAGTGAGCCCGATGATTCCGTCCGAACGCCTCAAGGGCATCGAAGCATTTGTCTGTACCGCCGATGCAGGCAGCTTCACCGCTGCCGGCGCGCGGCTGAACCTGACCAATTCCGCCGTCAGCAAGAGCGTCGCGCGGCTGGAGGCGCGGCTGGGGAGCCGGTTGTTCGAACGGACCACGCGGCGGCTGACGCTGACCGACGTGGGGGCGGCGTTCTACGAGACCTGCGTCCGCGTGCTTGGGGACCTTGCCGATGCCGAGGCGGTGCTGGCGGCGCACCGATCGGAGATCGTCGGCCGGCTGAAGGTCGACGTGCCGATCGCGTTCGGGCGGATGCAGGCGATGCCGTTGCTACTCGCCTTCGCCGATCGCCACCCGAACCTGCGCCCCAGCATCACCTTCACCGACCGCAAGGTGGACATCGTCGAAGAGGGCGTCGACGTCGCGATCCGGATCGGCACGCCAGACTCCTGGGCGGACAATCTCGGCCACCGCTTTCTCGGCAGCGAACGCGTCATCTTCTGCGCGGCGCCCGCCTATCTCGCGCGACGGGGTACACCGGCGTCGGCGGACGACCTGCTCCGGTTCGACTGCATCCTGTACGGTCGCGCCGATGGCAGCACCATCACCTGGCGGTTCGCCGATGGCGCCGGCGGTATCGAGGAGCGGACGATGGAGCCGCGCATCATACTCGGGAGTGCCGAGGCACAGGTCGGCGCTGCGAAGGCCGGATTCGGTATCGCTCAGTTGGCGACGTGGTTGATCAAGGACGAGCTCGACCGCGGCGAGCTCGTCGAGATCCTTCCCGACCTGGCGACCGTTGGTCTGCCCCTGCACCTCGTCTGGCCGAGAAGCCGGCAATTGACCCCCAAAGTCGATGCGTTGCTCGAAACCTTGGCGAACGGCCTGAAGATCGAGTGATCGTCGCCCGCCGGACGGTTGACGCCCGCGCCGTGGCTAGCCGCTTGCGCCGCACAACGGCCCGCGCTATCGCCCGCTTCGCTTTCGCAACGGCCTCCTTGTCGGAATGAAAGCGAGAATCTGCAGGAATATCTCGGTATTCCAATGTGATGCGGGTATAGTACAATGGTAGTACAGCAGCCTTCCAAGCTGAATACACGGGTTCGATTCCCGTTACCCGCTCCACGATCTCCCGCATAATCGACATTTATTCCGCCCGCGCGACCTCGGCCAAGACCGCGGCGTGTGGCGCCACGCTAGGTCCGACGGGCCCTGCGCCACGCCAATGATCGGCGATTATGGTCGGACAGATCTGTGCCGTCGCATAGCGCCGCCTCGGCCAGAGCGATCGCCCGGTCGAGCAGCGCAGGGGAGGCATGCGCATAGGCCGGGCGGATGGATATGTGATCGTACCAGACGTCCTCGCACGCTGCGTCGAGAAAGATCCGCTGGAAACAATGGTCGGTTTGCACGGGCCAGCCGCGCGCGACGGCGACGGCCGGCAACAGGACGCGCGTCAGGTTAAGCCAGCGGGCCTGCGCGGCGGATCGGTCATCGGTGTCCATGGGCAGGAAACGGTCGTCGCCGCGGAAGGTCGCGGGACAGGGCGGCGCGGTGCAATATTCCCCGCCCGGATCCCCGTCGAAAACGATCGTGACGCGGTACGGGATATTCCCGGCAATTCCGTCGTTTCAGTCTCACTCGTTCAATAAGCATCAAGGAGACATCGTATGAATACCGACACTCTCAGCGGCTCGGCCACCGACGTCAGCGGCAAGGTCAAGGAATCGGTCGGCGGCGCGATCGGCGACACGTCGCTGCAGAACGAAGGCGCGGTCGATCAGCTCAGCGGCACCGTCCAGAAGACCTATGGCCAGGCCAAGGACGTCGTCCAGGAGAATGTCCGTCCGCTCATCGACTATGTTCGCCAGTTCTCGAAAGAACGCCCGTTCGCTGCAGCAGCAGTCGCCGGCGTCCTCGGTATCGCGGTGATCAACACGCTCCGCGGCAAGTAAGACCCGGCAAGCAATACCCGGCACGCAAGACGGCGTTACGACGTATTCGGCGGGAGCGTGAAAATGCTCCCGCCGCCTCGCGGAACCAGACCCAGAGGCGCGATACGGCGCCCCGTACGAGGCATGAGGATGAACCGAAACACTATCTCGCTCACCGATCATAGCGATTACGACACGGATGCCGACCTGGCACCGCGCGAGCCGCGTTCCGACGAGGAATGGGAAGGCTTGTGGAATGTCGACGACCGCAACCGCGACACGATGCGCAAGATCGAGTGGGGCGTGGCGGTCATCGCGGCCGCAGTCGCCATCGTCGTCGTTCGAGCGGGATGGATCCGCGTCTCGTCACCGGTCGACCGCGTCGTGCCTTCGACCCCGGACATTCACGTCAGCCTCCCTTCAGCCGCAGATATCCACGTCAGCCTGCCACCGCTGCGCTGACCGGTTCGCACAGGTCGTTGCCCGGGCAAGGCTGGCCGTGAGCCTCGAGATCCACGGATAGGTGATTGCGTCGGGTGAGGTGCCGCGCGACAAGCATGGTCGATAGGAGATCCCATGCGTCCAGTTCTTGCCCTCATGCTGCTACCCGTGATGCCGCTCGTCCAGGCGAGCGCGCCCTTCCCGGTGCAAGCGCAACCCACGTCGATCCAGACGGCCACGTCTCCCAATGCGCAGGATGCGGCTTTGCTCCGGTTTCTCGATCAAGCCTATGACGAACAACTGGATCTGAGCCCGGAGTCGCAGACGCAGCTGGGTCTGAAGACGAATTACGATCGGCTCGACGACTATAAGGACGCCGCCGCGGTCCGTGCCGAGGCGCTGGCCGAGCGCCAACTGGCCGCGATGCGCGCGCAGTTCCAGCCGGCACGGTTGGGCGAGAGCGCTCGCGTCAGCTACCGCCTGTTCGAATATGAGGTAAACCGCGATCGCGAGTCGCTACAGTTCCGCAAGCTTCGCTTCCCCGTGTCCACCAACGGAAGCCCGGCGGGCGATATTCCCGTCCTGCTGATCAACACTCACAAGGTCGACACGGTCGCCGATGCGCAGGCCTATGTCGCGCGGTTGCGCGAGACGGAGCGGGTGATGCGCGAAGTCGCCACCACAATGCGCGAACAGGCGGCGGCGGGCATCATTCCGAACAGGGTGAACTTCGCACCCGCCCGGGCGGATGCGCGCGCCGTGATCACCGGCGCGCCCTTCGACACGGGTCCCGACTCCAGTCTCATGGCCGATTTCCGCAAGAAGGTGGCAGCGCTCGACGCCCCCGCGGCGACCAAGGCCAAGCTGCTGGACGATGCGCGGGCGGCCATGGTCGGGCCGTTCCATCGCGGCTACGACATGCTGTTCGCGGCGCTTGACGAGATCGAACCGCAGTCGAAGGGGAATTTCGGGGCGTGGAACCTGCCGAACGGCACGGCCTTTTATGCGGACCAGCTCAAGACTGCGACGACGACAGACCTGACCGCCGACCAGATCCACGCACTGGGCCTGAAACAGGTGGCCTCGATCCGTCAGGAGATGGAAGCGGTCAAGCGCGAGGTCGGCTTCACCGGCACGCTGGAGGCGTTCTTCCAGCAGATCCGTACCGATTCCAGGTTCAAATATCCCAACACCGCGGACGGTCGCCAACAGTATCTGGGCGATGCGCGCGCAGTGATCGCGTCGGTTATGGCCGCGGCGCCGCGCTATTTCCGCACGTTGCCCAAGGCTCCGCTCGAGGTGCGCGCCGTCGAGAAGTTTCGCGAGGGCACCGCGTCGACCGCGTTCTACAATCCACCGTCCGCCGACGGCACGCGACCCGGCATCTACTATGTCAATCTGGTCGACATGAACCAGACGCAGAAGGTCCAGGTCGCCGGCATCGCCGCGCATGAGGGCGCGCCGGGGCATCACTTCCAGATCGCCCGCCAACAGGAGCTGGTGGGCATCCCCAAGTTCCGCAAGTTCGGCGGCTATGGCGCCTATGTCGAGGGCTGGGGGCTCTATTCGGAGCGGCTGGCGAACGAGATGGGCGTGTACAAGGATCCCTATGCCCGGTTCGGCATGCTGTCGCTCCAGGTGTGGCGCGCGATCCGGCTGGTGCTCGATACCGGCATCCATTCGAAGCGGTGGACGCGCGAACAGTCGATCGCCTATTTCAAGGCGAACAGCTCGGTCTCGGACACCGATATCGCGCGCGAGGTCGACCGGTATTTCAACTGGCCCGGACAGGCGACCAGCTACATGGTGGGCGAGCTGAAGATCGCGGAGCTGCGCGCGCGTGCCGAACGCGAACTGGGGCCGCGCTTTGATATCCGCGATTTCCACGAGGCTGTGCTGAGCCAGGGCGCCTTGCCGCTCGACGTGCTCGACGAACAGGTAAGCCGGTACATCGCCGCCAGTAAGAAGTAGCGCTCGGCGTTCCAGCACCCCGTGGCGGCGCCATCGACAGGTAGCGCGTATCCTGTGCTAGACCAGGGTCCACGTCGTCCTGCATCCGGAGCCGCCATATCGTCGGGCCAAGCGTCATCGTCGCCATCCTCGCTTACGGCGCCTTGCTGTTCACGATCGCCTGGGTGGTCGATCGGCGCGGGCTGTCGGTACGGTTCGGGCGGATCGCCTACCCGTTGTCGCTGGCGGTCTATTGCAGCAGCTGGACGTTCTTTGGCGGCGTCGGCACCGCGGCGACGCGGGGGTGGGATTATCTCGCCATCTATCTCGGGCCCGCGCTGGTCTACCTGCTCGCGCCGAAGTTTCTCGCGCGTCTCGTCCGGCTAGCGAGGGAAGAGGGATCGAGCTCAATCTCCGACTTCATTTCCGCACGTTACGGCCGAAGTCGCGGCACGGCCGCGATTGTCGCGGGAACGGCGCTGGTCGCCTCGGTGCCGTATATCGCGCTCCAGTTGCGCTCGGTGACGCTCAGCTTCGGCGCGATCGCGGGGGTGGGGAGCTCGGCCGAGGTCGGCACCTTCGTCGCGCTGTTGCTGGCGGTGTTCGCTATCCTGTTCGGAGCCCGGCGCTATGAGGTCGCCGGGCGCAATCCCGGCGTGATCGCTGCGATCGCCGCGGAATCGCTGATCAAGCTGCTGTGCTTCGTCGCGCTGGGCGGATTCACGGTGATGCTGCTGGCGGATGTGCCGGCCGAGCCGCTGGCGGCGCCGCTTGCCCGGCTCGAATCCGGTTTCACCTGGGGCGCGCTGACCTCCGATTTCTGGGTGCGGACAGTGTTGTCGGCGCTCGCGATCCTGTGCCTGCCGCGGCAATTCTATGTCGGCGTGATCGAGGCGCGTGGGCCCGACGCGGTGGCGCGCGCGCGCTGGCCGTTCATCGCGTACATGGTGGTGATCTCGCTGCTCGTGCTGCCCCTGGCGCTCGCGGGGATGACGCTGTTGCCGGGCGATGCCGAGCCCGATCTTTACGTGCTCTCGGTACCGTTGCAGCAGGGGCACCAGCTGGTCGCGCTGCTCGCATTCCTCGGCGGGTTCTCGGCGGCGACCGCGATGGTGGTGGTCGAGACGATCGCGCTGTCGACGATGGCGACCAACGACCTGCTCGCGCCGCTGCTGCTCCGGCGGCACGGCGAGGCGGGCGAGGGCGAGCTCGGCCGGCGGATGCTGCGCGTGCGGCGGGTCATCATCGCCGCGATCGTCGCGGTCGCGCTGATCTATGGCCGCAGTCTCGGCGCAGACCTGCCACTGGCCTCGATCGGGCTGATCGCGTTCGCCGGCGTCGCGCAGTTCGCGCCGGCGCTGATCGCGACGGTCGGCTGGAACTTCGCGAACCACAGCGCCGCCCGCGCCGGCCTCATCGGCGGCGTGATCGTCTGGATCTACTGCCTGTTGCTGCCGTCGATCGGCGAAGGCGTCGGCCCGGCGCTGGCGCAGTTCACGCATGGCTGGCTCGATCCCGACGCGTTGCTCGGCTGGCGGATCGGTTCGCCCTTGGTCAATGGCACGGTGTGGAGCCTTGGCGTCAACGTCGCGCTGATGGCCGGCCTGCACGTGCGCGAACGGCATCGTGGCAACGCCGCGCTCGATCATGTCACGACGCTCGGCGAACTGAAGATGCTCGTCGCGCGGTTCGTCGGGGACGGCGAGGCGGAGGCGATCGGCGTCGCGTCGCCCGATCTGCGCGCGCCGATCGACGGCCCCGCCGCGCGCACGGCCGAACGACTGATCGCAGGCGTTATCGGCGCACCCTCGGCACGCAAGATCGTCGCGTCGAGCATCGCCGGGTCGGCGATCGACGTCAGCGACGTGGTCCGGCTGCTCGACCAGCGCGGACGGTCGCTCCGCTTCTCGCGCACGCTATTGTCGGCGACGCTCGAGACGATCGACCCCGGCGTCAGCGTGATCGACGCGGACCTGCGGCTGGTCGCGTGGAATCCGCGCTATGTCGAGATGTTCGACTATCCCGAGGGCTATGTCGTCACGGGGCGCTCGATCGCCGACCTGATCCGCTACAATGCGGAACGCGAGGGGCACGGGGCTGGCGGAATCGAGGCGCATGTCGGTCGGCGGATGGCGCATCTCGCGCGCGGCACGCCGCACAGTTTCGAGCGGCAGCGTCCGTCGGGGCGCTGGATCAAGGCGGTCGGGCGGCCGATGCCGGGCGGCGGCTATGTCCAGAGCTTCACCGACATCACCGCGGAGAAGGAGGCGCAGGCCGATCTCGAGGCGCGGGTGGCGGCGCGGACGCAGGATCTCGCGCAATCGAACGCGATGCTCGGCGAGGCGCGCGCAGTGGCCGAGACCGCGACACGCGACAAGACGCGCTTCCTCGCGGCGGCCAGCCACGATCTGTTGCAACCCCTGCACGCCGCGCGGCTGTTCTGCGCCGCGCTCGACGAGGGCCTCGATGACGATAGGGCGCCGCACCAGGCCGAGTTGGTTCGCGCGATCGATGGTGCGATCGGCTCGGCGGACATGTTGCTGCGCGCGCTGCTCGACGTGTCGCGGCTCGATGCCGGCGGCGTGGTGCCGAAGGTCGAGCGGTTCGCGCTCGGCGTGTTGATCGAGGAACTGGTGGTGCAGTTCCGGCCGTTGGCGGCAGAACGGGGCCTGGTGTTGGCGGCAAATGCCGGCGCGTTCAGCGTGGCGACCGATCGCTCGTTGTTGCGGTCGATCCTGCAGAATTTCCTGTCGAACGCGGTGCGCTACTCCGCGGACGGGCGGATTTGGATCGGTGCGCGACGAAGGGGCGACGCGGTGTCGATCGAGGTACGCGATGCCGGACCGGGGATCGCCGTGGCCGACCGCGAGCGGATCTTCGAGGAGTTCGAGCGGCTCGAAAGCAAGGGGAGCGCAGGCGGCGGCGTCGGGCTAGGGCTGGCGATCGTCCGGCGGACCGCGCGGTTGCTCGGCGCGCCGGTCGAATTGCGATCGGCGCCGGGGCGGGGGACGACGTTCGCGGTGCGCGTGCCGCTGGCACCCGCGGGTCTGGACGTGCCGTTGCCCACGCCCTTGGCGACGGGCGCGCTGGTGCCTGGGCTGCGCGTCCTGTGCCTCGACAACGACGCGACGATTCTCGCGGCGCTCGACGCGGCGTTGCGCGCGCGGCGGTGCGTGCCGTTGCTGGCTTCGACGATCGCCGAGGCGTTGCAACTCGCGGCGGACGAGGAGCCGGATGTGGCGCTGGTCGATTTCCATCTCGACGAGGTCGAGGACGGGCTGGCGGTGGTGGCGCGGTTGCGAGCGATGCAGCCTACGCCGGCAGTGGCGCTGGTGACGGCCGACCGCGTAATCGCGGGTGATGCGCGATGTGCGGGATTGGTCGTGCTGACGAAGCCGGTGGTGCCGGCGGATTTGTGGCGGTTCATCGAGGAAGCTTCGGCGGCGGCGGCGCGAATTTCCAGTCAACACACACCGTCATCCTGACGAAAGTCAGGATCCAGGATACCACCCGCACCGATTATGGCTCTGGGTCCTGACTTTCGTCAGGATGACGGACGGGAGGCGGGTGGCGCGCTTAATCCGCGAAATGGATGTCCATCGCCCGTGCCGCCAGCACCGCCTGGGTCCGGTTCTGCACCCCCAGCTTGCGCAAAATCGCGGTCATGTGGCCCTTCACTGTGCCCTCCGAGATACCGAGGTCGAACGCGACCTGCTTGTTCAGGCGACCGGCGAGCACGCCGAGCAGCACCTTCAGCTCGGTCGGCGTCAGGCTCGCGACGCGCGCGGCCATGTCGTCGACCGGCGCACCCAAGATCGGCGCATCGCGTTCGCCGGCGAGGGCGCGGGCGACGGCGTTTTCCAGCGCGGCGAGATCGGCGGTCTTCGAGACGAAGCCGACCGCACCATAAGCGCGCGCACGCGGCGCCGCTTCGGCTTCGTCCGCCGACGATACCACGACGATCGGCGTGTCGGGCCGCTCGGCATGGAGCAGCGCGACGCCCGCGAACCCATCAGACCCCGGCATCCGCAAATCTAGCAGGATCAAATCCAGCCGCGCCGCCGCCCGCACCGCGTCGACCGCCTCGCAGAGCTGCCCCGCCTCGATCACCACCGCATCGGGTGCAGCGCGGCTGACCGCCAGTTTCAAGGCCTGGCGGAACAGCGGGTGGTCGTCCGCGATGAGGATCGTGCGAGTCATGCCGGGATGCTCATGCCGGGAGGGGGATGGCCTCCTCGCGACCCGCGATCAAGGCGTCGACCACCGCGGGATCGGCGAGCGTCGAGATGTCGCCGAGCTGGTCGAGCTGGTTCTCCGCGATCTTCCGCAAAATCCGTCGCATGATCTTGCCCGAGCGCGTCTTGGGCAGCGCCGGCGCGAACTGGAGGATGTCGGGAGTCGCGATCGGGCCGATCTCGCGGCGGACCCACTGCACCAGCTCCTTGCGTAGCGCCTCGCTCGGCTCGGCGTTCGCGTTGAGCGTCACATACGCATAGATGCCCTGGCCCTTCACATCGTGCGGCATGCCGACGACCGCGGCCTCGGCGACCTTCGAGTGGGCGACGAGCGCGCTCTCGACTTCGGCGGTGCCCATGCGGTGGCCGCTGACGTTGATGACATCGTCGACGCGACCGGTGATCCAGTAATAGCCGTCTTCGTCGCGGCGGCAGCCGTCGCCGGTGAAATATTTGCCCGGATAGGTCGAGAAATAGGTCTGGAAGAAGCGCTCGTGATCGTTCCACACGGTGCGCATCTGACCGGGCCAGCTGTCGGCGATGACCAGATTGCCCTCGACCGCACCGTCGAGGATCTTGCCGTCGGCATCGACCAGTTCGGGCATCACGCCGAACAGCGGCTTGGTCGCGCTGCCGGGTTTCAGCGCGGTCGCGCCGGGCAGGGGGCTGATCATGTGACCGCCCGTCTCGGTCTGCCACCATGTGTCGACGATCGGGCAACGGCCTTCGCCAACGACAGTGTGATACCAGTTCCATGCCTCGGGATTGATCGGTTCGCCGACCGATCCGAGCAGACGCAGCGACTTGCGGCTGGTGCGCGTCACCCAGTCGTCGCCCTCGCGCATCAGTGACCGGAGTGCGGTCGGCGCGGTGTAGAGGATGTTGACCTGGTATTTGTCGACGATTTGCCAGAAGCGGCTGTGATCGGGGTAGTTGGGCACGCCCTCGAACATCACGGTCGTCGCGCCGTTCGCGAGCGCGCCGTACAGCGTGTAGGTGTGGCCCGTCACCCAGCCGACATCGGCTGCGCACCAGAAGATCTCGCCGGGGCGGTAGTTGAAGACGTATTCATGCGTCATCGCTGCCCAGACCAGATAGCCGCCGGTCGAGTGCAGCACGCCCTTGGGCTGGCCGGTCGAGCCGCTGGTGTAGAGGATGAACAGCGGGTCCTCGGCATTCATCGGCTCGGGCGCGCAGTCGGTCGACTGGTCGGCGACGCAGTCGTGATACCAGCAGTCGCGGCCCTCGGTCATCGTGACCGTACCACCGGTGCGGCGGACGACGATGACGGTCTCGACCGGGAGGTCGCTATGGTCGAGCGCGGCGTCGACATTGGCCTTCAGCGGCACGGTCTTGCCGCCGCGCAGCCCTTCGTCGGCGGTGATGACGATCCGGCTGTCGCAGTCGTGGATGCGGTTGCAGAGACTCTCGGGCGAGAAGCCGCCGAACACCACCGAATGGATCGCGCCGATCCGCGCGCACGCGAGCATCGCGAACGCGGCCTCCGGGATCATCGGCATATAGATGGTGACGCGGTCGCCCTTCTGGACGCCGCGCGCCTTCAGGCAGTTGGCGAGTTTCGACACCTCGTCGCGCAGTTCGGCGTAGCTGATCGCGCGGGAGTCGGCGGGGTTGTCGCCTTCCCACAGGATCGCGGTTGCGTCGGGGCGCGCCTCGGCGTGGCGATCGACGCAGTTGGCGGCGACGTTGAGCTGCCCGTCCTCGAACCAGCGGATGTGGAAATCGCTCTCGTCGAACGAGGTATCCTTGATCTTGGTCGGCGGCACGAACCAGTCGAGGCGCTTGGCCTCCTTCGCCCAGAACGCGTCGGGATCGGTCGCGGCCTCGGCATACATCCGGTCATAGGCGGCGGCGTCGATCAGCGCGTCCTTCGCCCATGCTGCGGGGACGGGATAGCTGGCCTCGGTCATCTGGCTCTCCTTTTGCCGCGCTGTACCCGGTTGCCCCGGTCAGTTCATCCCGCACCAAAGTCAGGGATGGCCGGGCGTTCGTGATGCGCCATGGTCACGAGGCTTATTCCACGCGCAAGACCAGTGGAAGGGCGCGGAGACGGGTATGACACGAAAGGCGTTCAAGACGCGGCTGGCGCTGCCAGCGTTGCTGGCGGGAACTGCGGTGGTACCAGGCATGGCGCAGGCGCAGACGGCACGTGAGATCGAGCTAGAGACGCGGTTGAAGGCGCTCGAAGCGGCAGTGCAGGATCTGCGCGGCGAGCTGAACGCCGCGCGGGCGACGGCTTCGGCGCCGATCGCCCCAACTTCCATGAACGCCAATCCCATGACCGCGTCTTCGATGAGCGCGGCATCCGAGTCGCCAGGCCAATCGTCCGGCGCGACCAATGTGGCCCAGGCCAGGCCCGTCGCGACAAAGTCTGCACCCACCGACGGTTTTCGCGTCGGGAACACCACGGTGAAGCTGGGCGGCTTCGTTCGCCTCAACGTCATTGCCAGCCGCTATAACGATGGCGAGGCTGCGGTCGGGGGGCTGGGGAAGGAGTTCTTCCTGCCGCAGCAGATCCCGGTCGGCGGCGGGTTCTCCAGCCAGGACCTGCTGCTCTCCGCGCGCCAGACCCGCCTGGTATTCAGCACGGCGACGCCGATGAACGGCACCGACATAAAGACGCTGGTGGAGTTCGATTTCGCGCTCGCGACGGCGCCGGTCGGCGCGCAGCGCGCGACCAATCCCTACACGCCCACCTTCCGCCGTGGCTTCATCGAATATGGCAATCTGTTGGTCGGGCAGGAATGGTCGACCTTCCAGAACATCGCGGTGCTGCCGGAGACGACGGATTTCGTCGGACCGCTCGACGGCACGGTGTTCAACCGCCAGGCACAGGTCCGCTATTCCATCCCCCTGCGGTCCGGGCTGACGCTGCAGGTCGCGGCCGAGAACCCCGAGACGGAAACCGCGCTGCCCGCCAACGCGGCGCTGGTCGACACGGATGACGACCGCCTGCCCGACGTGGTGGCACGGCTGAACTGGAAATCGACATTGGGAGATTTCGCGCTGGCCGGTATCGCGCGCGAACTGCGCACCGATACGCTGGGCAGCGGCGACACCGCCTTCGGGTGGGGCGTTTCCGGATCCGGCAAGATTCCGATCGGCAAGCGTCACGACCTGCGCTTCATGGCGACCTACGGGCAAGGCATCGGCCGGTATCTGGGATTGGGATACGTCCCCGACGCGATCTACGGCGGTACCGCGACCCGGCTTGAGCGGATCGACAATTTCGCGGCCTTCGCGGCGCTGCGTATCGGCTGGACCGACTCGATCCACTCGACGGTCATGGGCAGCTACCAATCGGCCGATTATCCGGCCGGCGTGATCGTCACGGGGCTGGCCAATGCGAAGTCCTATGGCGGCGCGGGCAACCTGTTCTGGTCGCCGGGCAAGGGCTTCGACATCGGCGTGGAATATCGCCACGCCGTCCGCGAACTAGTCTCGGGTGACACCGGTGCGCTCGATCGCCTGGAATTCGCCTTCAAATACGGGTTCTGATTGCCCGACCCTCCACAATCCCACCGCTCCACCTAAGAGGATACCGCCATGGCAACGACAACAGGGGATGCTTCACCCCTTGGTCACGTGAAGCAGAGCCAGCCGTTGATCATCATCGCATCCTCGCTGGGTGCGGTGTTCGAATGGTATGATTTCTACCTCTACGGCCTGCTCGCGACGATCATCACCGCGCAGTTCTTCTCGGGCGTCAACGAGACGACCGGGTTCATCTTCGCGCTCGCGGCGTTCGCAGCCGGGTTCGCAGTCCGCCCATTCGGTGCGCTGGTGTTCGGGCGGATCGGCGATGTCGTCGGCCGCAAGAACACCTTCCTCGTGACGATGGCGATCATGGGGCTGTCGACGTTCCTCGTCGGCCTGCTCCCCAGCTACGCCTCGGTCGGCGTCGCCGCACCGATCGCGCTGGTCGTGCTGCGCCTGTTGCAGGGCCTCGCGCTCGGCGGCGAATATGGCGGTGCCGCGACCTATGTTGCCGAGCATGCGCCCGACAACAAGCGCGGGCTATTCACCAGCTTCATCCAGACCACTGCCTCGCTCGGGCTGTTCGCGGCGTTGCTGATGGTCATCGGCGTCCGCACGGTCGTCGGCGAAGAGGCGTTTGCAGCATGGGGCTGGCGCATCCCGTTCATCGTCTCGATCGCGCTGCTCGCGGTATCACTCTGGATCCGCATGCAGCTCGAAGAGAGCCCGGTGTTCCAGAAGATGAAGGACGAGGGCAAGACCTCGAAGGCGCCGCTGACCGAAGCGTTCGGCCAGTGGAGCAATTTGAAGATCGTCCTGATCGCGCTGTTCGGCGCGGTCGTCGGCCAGGGCGTCGTGTTCTACACCAGCCAGTTCTATGCGCTGTTCTTCCTTGAGAAGAACCTGCGTGTCGACGGTCCGACCACCAACATCCTGATCGCGATCGCGCTGTTGATCGCCACGCCCGCGTTCATCTTCTTCGGCTGGCTGTCGGACAAGATCGGGCGCAAGTGGATCATCCTGACCGGCTGCGCACTCGCCGCGTTCACTTACATGCCGCTGTTCCACGCGCTGTCCAAGGCCGCCAACCCCGCGCTGTATGCGGCACAGGCCAGTTCGCCGGTCAGCGTCGTCGCCAACCCCGACGAATGCTCGGTCCAGTTCGATCCGGTCGGCAAGAACAAGTTCGACAGCAGCTCGTGCGACATCGCCAAGTCGTATCTTGCGAAGGCGGGCATCTCGTACACCAACGTCGTCGCCCCCGCAGGTACGGTCGCGCAGATCCATATCGGCGGCACGACGATCCCGGTCGTCAACCCGGCGGTCGTCACCGGCCCCGATCGTGCCGCCGCGATCAAGACGTTCGGTACCGAGGTGAAGACGGCCCTTACCGCAGTCGGCTATCCCGAAAAGGCGGACCCGGCGCAGATCAACAAGCCGCTGGTCATCGCGATCCTCGTCATCCTCGTGCTGTACGTGACGATGGTCTACGGCCCGATCGCGGCGCTGCTGGTCGAACTGTTCCCGACCAAGATCCGCTACACGTCGATGTCGCTGCCCTATCATATCGGCAATGGCTGGTTCGGCGGGTTCCTGCCGACCGCGGCGTTCGCGATGGTCGCCGCGACCGGGGATATCTATTACGGGCTCTGGTACCCGATCGTCGCCTGCGCGGTGACGGCCTTGGTAGGCCTCGTGTTCCTGCCGGAGACGTTCCGCCGGTCGCTGCACAGCTGATCGGGCCTGCGACGCTCGCTACGGAGAAATAACGCTACGGCGGTGTCGATCGATCGACACCGCCGTATTTTTTCGAGCCGTTCCTCGCGATGGAATGCGTGGCACCCGGCGTCGGTCCTCGCGACCAGGTTGGACTCTACCGCCTCATTTCGCGCGCGGTGCCGCAGTCGGCGTACGCGGCGACAACCAGCCGCCATCGGCAAGCCAATCGTTCAGGCGATCGGGCCAGTGCAGGATCGAGATGCGGTTCGATTCGTCCAGATTGAAGGCGTGGTCGCTGTCCGCGTACATGTGCAGTTCGGCCGAGACGCCCGCCTTCCGCAATTGTTCGTAGAGCGCGACCGAGGGGGCGGCGCAGCAGGCGTCGCGGCTACCCGCCACCAGGAAGGCGGGGGGCGCGGTCGAGACCGCCGTGGCGGGAATACCGCGTGGTCCTGGAAAGACGAGGATCTGGAAATCCGGCCGGGCGGACTGTCGATCGACCGCGTCGACCACGGGCCGCCCCGCCGGTTCCGGATTGTCGGCGATCAGCGACACGAGTTCGCCGCCTGCGGAAAAGCCCATCGCCCCCACACGGGCTGGGTCGATGCCGTAGTCGGCGGCATGCGCGCGTACCCAGCGCAGCGCCCGGCGCGCGTCGTCGGCCGCGTCGCCGTCCACCGAATAGAGGGAGCCGGGTTCGTTCGCCAATCGGTACTTCAGCACGAACGCGGTCACGCCCATCCGGTTGAGCGCGGTCGCCACCTTGGTGCCTTCGTTGGTCCAGACGAGCAGCTTGTGGCCGCCGCCGGGCATGATGACCACCGCGGCGCCGTTGCGGTGCGCGGGCGCGGCGGGGAAGGCGAGCAGTGATGGATCGTGGATGTTGCGCACCCAATAATCGCGCGCGACCTCGGCCTGGTCGCGCCGACCGGCCGTGTGGGGGGCGCCCTTGGGCCACAGCTTGATCGCGGTGTAGCGGGGCGGTTGCTCCGGGGCGGGATCCTGCGCGCTCGACGAGGAACACGGGATCGCCGTCGCCAGCGCCGCCAGAAGAAACAGGTGTCGCATGGTCAATGTCTCTCGATCCCGTTCGACGCCGTCGTCACTTCGCCTCGGCATCCGCTGCCATCGCCGCCCGCGCGGCGAGGATGTATGCCGCCGTCGTGCCCACCGTGTATTCGTTCTCGAACCACAGGAACGGCCAGTCGACCTTGGCCTCGGGAAAGTCGGGTTTGACGATCAGTACGCCCGGCACCATGCCGCCCGGGATGAAGCTGTAGTCGGCACGGTTGTGACCATAGCCGATCAACTTCGACGCGGTGCCGACGGTGGACACCAGCGACAGGTTGTTCGCCGGGTGCCGGCCGAGCACGTAGTCGATCGCGTCGAGCGTATAGTCCGTCCCGACGATGTCCGGGAACGCGGTGTGAAGCAGGTACATCGTCGTGCCGAAGCTCACGACCTGGTTCGAGCCTGCCCAGGATCCGTCGCTGATCGGCACGCCGAACGGGTTGTTTGTCATCCCGGCATCGGCCTTCGTTTTCATCGTGCGGACCAGCGGGATCAGCTCGGCGCGATAGCCGGGGGCCATGAACGGGATCGCGCGCACCGCGGCCCCGCCGATCCGCTCGAAATTCTCCCGGATGACCGGCATCAACTGCACCAGTCGGTCGGCATAGGCCTTGTCGCCCTTGCTGGTGATCAACAGCTCGATCGTCGCCGAGACATTGGCGACCTCGGCTGAGCGCGGCGACGAGGAATCGTCGCGTCCGTCGCCCGCCTTGGCGACCCCGCGCTGCTGCTTCGCCCATAATGTCCGCGCCGCCGCCATCGCCTCCGCCGCCATCGCCGGATCGCTCGCCGCCAGCGCGCGGCTGGCCCCCGCAAGCGCGCCTGCGACCGCCAGATTGTTCGCCGGCAGGTCGGTCGTGAACGCCCAGCGATCATCCGGTGCGCCCGACGCGACGCCTGTCCGCTCGGTCGGCTTCAGCTTGGCGTCGTAGATCACGCCATCGGTCTGCGACCCGGCATCGCCGAGATGCGCATATTGCCGAACCGCCGGATCGACGATCCCGACGATGGCGTGACCGAACACCTTGTACTGGGCGAGAAGCTGGAGCGTACCGTGACGGATCTGCTGGATCGCATCCTCGACGCCGTCGGGTTTGCGGATCTCGACCGCGCGCGCGGCTTCGTCGACGCTGGTCTCGTCCCAATCGAGCCCGAACAGTTCGCGCGCCCAGACCAGATCGCGCACGACGGCGGCGTTTTCCGGCGTCTGGATGTCGTAATCGCCCGCATCCTGCCAGCCGCCGACCGCGAGCCCGGGGATATGCGCGCCCGGCTTGAACGGCGAATCGAGGTTAGGTCCCATCTTGTAGCCGTCGAAATGCGCCGTGTTCGGCGGCGCCTGTCGCGCGTCGTCGAGATGCGATGGCGCCGACCACACGCGATACTGCTCGCGAATGCCGACATGATCCATCTGTTCGGCCATGAACGTGTCGAGCGAGGTCTGCCAGATCCGCCCATAGGCGTCCGCCGAAATGCGGAACGAATTGGTCGTGATCCCAGCATAGGAGACCGCGTACACGCCCGGTTCGCGCACCGACGAAAAGTCGAACGCGGCATAATTATACCGGGTCCAGCGCCCGCGCGCCGTCGTCCTGCCGCGATAGACGGGCAGCTTGCGACCATCGGCGGTCAGCTTGACCAGTTGCGCCTCGGCCGGCGCCTTGAAGTTGGGATCGAGTTCGATCAGCGCCACCTTGCGCCGGTTCGGCGTGTACCCCGCCTGGTTGAACGACACGACCGGCTCGCGCACCCAGTCCTTCACGACGTTGGGCCGGACATGCCAGACGACGGCATTCTCCTTGGCACCCGCGGCGATCGTCGACCGGACGACGAACCAGCCGTTCTGCGCCCGGTTGCGCGCGTCGTAGAGCGCGAGCGGCGCCTTGTCCGAGGTTATCGTGACCCGCCTCAACGGGTCTTCGGGCGCAAGCGTGATCGACGCGCCGCCGCTCGCCAGCGGCATCGGGTCGCCGGAGCCGTCCTTCGCCATCGGGCCGGTGGGGTGGCGCGGGAACAGCCCGGGTGCGCTGTCCATCAGATAGGTTTTGCCGAAATAGGCGGTCGGCAGGAAATCGAGATTGAAGCCCGCCTTGCCCGCGAGGCTCGCCGGCAAGGGCTGGTCGAGATCGACCGCGATCCGGAATCCGCCCGGCTCCGCGGTGACCTTGACCGCATAGGCCAGGTTCACGGCCGCGTAGCTGGATCGCACCACGATCTGGTTGGGCTCCGTTCCGCGCGTCCGGCTGACGAAGGCGGGCACCGGCGCCCATTGCTCGGGCGTCCGGTCGAGCCGGACGGCACCATAGGTCGCGATCCGCTCGCCGTGCAGCACGATCTGGATCCCCGCGTTCTTCTCGTCGAAGAAGATCGGGCTGAACTTATTCTGGTCGAGGATGACGGTCAGGCCCTGCGTCTCCAGCGTTTCGGCGGGCGTGACGACCAGCGACTGACCGCCCACCGGCGCGGCGATGCAGATGGCGCCGGCGCCGACGGACGCGAGCAAGAGGGTGACGGTTGCTTTCAGCACGAATCTCTCCGTTGATCAGTATGTTGCTGGTCCGGGGGTACGGCTTGCATGTGCCGGTGTTTCGCCGCGGATCGCCATAGCTTTCGCCCGTATCGTTCGGGGCTTGTCGCAATGCGGGTGCTTATTGCTTCGGCTTGAGCAGGTTGTGCATCGCCATCCAGCGGGTGAACTCGTCGAACCACCCGGTGCTGGTCGTGGTCTTCTGGTACATGCCGAACCCGTGTCCGCCCTGCTCGAACAGGTGGAATTCGACCGAGCGCTTCGCCGCGCGCCAGCTCTCGATCAGCCCGAACCCGGCATTGCCGAACAGCGGATCGTCGGCGGCGAGCGCCACGAACATCGGCGGGGCGTCGGCAGGCACCGTCATCGCCGCCAGCGGACCATAGATATTGCCGATGAACGCCGGCTTCGCATCGTCGCCGACCAGCGTGGTCGCCATCGTCAGCATCGCGCCGGCCGAAAAGCCGACCATGCCCACGCGGGTCGGATCGACCCGCCACTCGCCGGACCGCTTGCGGATCAGCGCAAAGGCGGCGCGCGCATCGGCGATTTGCGGGGCCAGAACCGCCATCATCTCTGCCGGCGTCGGGCGCGTGCGCGGCGGCGGTCCTCCGCGCGACGCGCCTGCGAACGCCGCCAGGTCCTGTGGGGTCTGGTTGAGGCGGTATTTCAACACGAACGCGGCCACGCCCCGGGCGGCGAGCGCGCGCGCGACGTCCCAGCCTTCGTTCTCCATCGACAGCGTCTGGAACCCGCCACCCGGCGCCACGACGACCGCCGTGCCGGTTGCCTTGGCGGGATCGGGCAGGAACGGCGTCAGCGTCGCGACGGTGACGTTGCGCGCAAAGACGCTGCCATATTGGCTGTGCCAGGCTTCGGGCGCGGTCGCGTTGGGCAGCGGGCCGGTGCCGAGCGGGATCGCCGCGGTCTGGGCGGGGATTGCGATCACCGCCATCTTGTCGCTCTGCGCATAAGTCGGCGCCGCGAAGGCGATTGCGGCGGCCATGCCATAGCTGGCGAAACCGGTGCGGAGGGGACGAGGCAGACGACAGCGCACAGCCATGCCCAGAATACGAATCATGCTCGCTCTCCCTGTTTTCTTCTTGTTGCCGTCAAGCTATCGATAGCGCTACCATCATGCAATGGGGCTCGTGGTCGGCGCCAAGAATCTGACGCTGAGGCAAGTTAACCTCCGCCGCCGATCCGTACCGTCCACTCGAAAGCCGGCGCTGCGACGGTTGCCCCAACGGCGGTCGGCGTCCAAATCCGAATAGAGACGCGCTATGCGTTCGGCGTCACGCGCAAGGACACGGCAAGGCTATTCGTCGATCCCGAAGTTCAGCCCGCGCGACAGGCTCGGGTCGACCACCGCGACCAGGAAATACGCGCCCAGCTGCTTCAATCGCTGCATCCAGCCGGTGTTCGCCTTGTAAGAGGCCTTGGTAATCTCGGTCGACTTCGCCGCCTCGCCATCGACATAGCCGCGAACATGCGCCGCGAAGGCCGCATCCTCGATCCGCAGCATCAGCTCCATGTTGATGAACAGGCTGCGCATGTCGAAGTTCGCCGAGCCGATATGGACCACGTCGTCGATCACGTAGAGCTTCGTATGCAGCTTGGTCGGCTGGTATTCGAACACCCTAACGCCTTTGCGCAACAATCCCGCATAGGTGAACCGCGCCGCTGCGATCGTCGCATTATTGTCCGACTTGCTCGCGGTGACGACGCGGACCTCGGCGTTGCGACGCCCCGCGTGATCAAGCCTCCGCAGCAGAGCGGGGCTCGGCGTAAAATACCCAGCGATCACGTCGATCCGTCGCCCGGCGCGCATGTCGTCACGGACCGCGCGCGCCCAGGGCGACAGTTTCCGCGTAGGCCCACCGATCAGCCAGCGCGTCGGTCCTCGCGTCTCGCTCCACTTCGCCAAGGCCGCGTTCAGCCGACGCAGCTTGCCCTTCGGCTCGTGGATCCAATCCTTCAGCGCGTCGAAATACCCGGCCAGCCGTCCCGCCGCGGGGCCCTCGACCAGCAACCCCAGGTCGCGCCATGCCTGCTCGGCGGCAGTACCGAAATAATCGTCCTCGATGTTGAAGCCACCGATGATGATCCGGTTTTCGTCCGCGAGCGCCAGCTTCTGGTGGTTGCGCAACAGATAGCGCCGGCCGAACCGCGCGGAGAAGCGGCAGACGGACACGTTCGCGGCCTCGAGCGGTTCGAAGAACGCCTCCGTCGCATCGTCGCTGCCGAACCCGTCGACGATCAGTGCGACCTCGACACCGCGCTCGGCCGCCGCGATCAGCGCGGCGTTAACGCGTCGGCCGGACTCGTCGTCGGCATAGATATAATAGAGCACGCGCAGGGTGCGTTCGGCGCCGTCAATGAGCGCGAGTACCGCGTCGAGCCGGCGCGGGCCGGTGTCGAGCAGCGTCAGCCGGTTGCCATCGACGGTGAAGCTGGGTTGTTCGGCAGGATCGTCCATGCGGCGCGTGATGGACACCCGGCATGACGCTGACAAGTCCGCGCAGGTTGGCGCTTGTCACGGCGCCTGCGCAAAATCTTGACTTCACCGGCCATCCCCCCTAGGCGACGCGTTCTCATTCTATCGTTGTTACGAAGGAAGCCGCATGGCGCGCGTTACCGTCGAGGATTGTGTCGACAAGATCCCCAACCGGTTCGACCTAGTGTTGTTCGCGGCCCAGCGTGCGCGCCAGATTTCCGGCGGCGCCGAACTGACGCTCGATCGCGACCGCGACAAGAACCCGGTCGTCGCGCTGCGCGAGATCGCCGACGAGAACGTCAAGCCGGCGCATCTCAAGGAACAGGTCATCCAGGGCCTGCAGAAGGTTCGCGTCGACGACGACGACGAGGTCGATGCCGTGGGCAGCTTGTCGGCATCGGCCGAGGCACTCCGCCTCACCGCCGCCGCACCGCCGCGGAACCAGAATCTCGGGGCTGATTACGAGGGTTGAGGCAGCGGGATTAGCGCAAGCTAATCCGCGTCTCGGCCGAAACCCCGACCGGCGGGCATCGCCCGTCCGACGACGCGGCTTCGCCGTGGCGCGCTAAAAACAGAAAAGCCCGCGGACTTGGGTCCGCGGGCTTTTCTGTTTTTCAAAACCTTCTCCCCGAAGGGGAGAGGGAAGGGGCCCGCGGTGACTTCGCCATGGGAAGGGTGAGGGCATGCGGCTAGGCAGTGCGACTAGCCCAGCCTCTCTCCGTCATTCCCGCCAAGGCGGGAACCCAGACTGGCAACCCTCGCGATAGGCCCGCAACCGGGGATAGGGATCCCCGCCTGCGCGGGGATGACGGCCGTGGCGCAAGGGTGACAGCAGTCGTGCCCGATATCATCCAAAAGCAAAGCGCCACGGCAAAGCCGCGTCGTCAGTCGTTGCTACGCAACGCTGGCCGGGGTCGGTCCGCGACGCGGATCAGCGCGGCTGATCCGCTGACCGACCCTTAAACCCCTGCGCGACCACGAACCACTCGACCGATCCCTTGCGACTCGCCGGCGGCTTGGCATGCTTCACCGTCTTGAAGTTCCGCTTCATCTCCGCGACCAGCTCTGAATCCGCGCCGCCCGCGAACACCTTCGACACGAACGTGCCCCCCGGCTCCAGCACCTCGCACGCAAACGCTAGCGCGGTCTCGACCAGCGCCATCGTCCGCAGCGCATCGGTCTGCGGATGCCCGACCGTATTCGCCGCCATGTCCGACAGCACCAGATCCGGTGCGCCGCCCAGCGCCTCGATCAGCTTGCCCGGCGCCGCGTCGTCGAGGAAATCCATCTCGAAGATCGTCACGCCCTCGATCGGATCGACCGGCAGCAGGTCGATCCCGACCACCGCCGCCTTGGGCAGCCGACGCCGGATTACCTGCGCCCAGCCACCCGGCGCGATGCCGAGATCGACCACGCGCTTCGATCCGCGGATCAGCTCGAACCGCTCGTCGAGCTCGATCAGCTTGTACGCGGCGCGGCTGCGGTAGCCGTCGGCCTTCGCGCGCTTCACATAGGGATCGTTCAGCTGCCGCTCGAGCCAGCGCGTCGACTGCGCGGTTCGCTTGCGCGCGGTGAGCACGCGGACGTGCCCGCCGGAACCGCCCCGGCTCATGCCGCGACCCCCGACGCTTTGCCGGGCTTGGGCGCGCCCATCAGCCGGCGCAAAATCCCCTCGCGAATGCCGCGGTCGGCAATGCCGAGCCGTTCGGCGGGCCACAAATCCATGATCGTCTCCAATATCGCGCAGCCCGCGACCACTAAGTCGGCGCGCTCGTTACCGATGCACGGCAGCTTGGCGCGCTCCGTGATCGACATGTGGGAAAGGTCGGCACTGATTTTCCGCATCGCCGCGGCCGGCACGATCAGCCCGTCGACCACCGAGCGGTCGTAATGGCTGAGCCCGAGATGCACGCTGCCGAGCGTCGTCACGGTGCCGCTGGTGCCGAGCAACCGTGGCCGTTCGATATGCCGGGGCAGCCGGGCGGCGAACCCAGCAAAACTGTCCGCGACGACGCTGCGCATCCGCGCATAGGCGGCGCGGCGGCCCTCTTCCCCCTCGCCGCCGCCGGCATGTTCGGTCAGCGACACCACCCCCCACGGCGCCGAATGCCAGTCGAGCACGGTCGGGATCGGCGTCGACGTATCAACCAGCACCAGTTCGGTCGACCCCCCGCCGATGTCGAACACCAGCGCGGGATCTTCGCCCGGCTCGATCAGTGCATGGCAGCCGAGTACCGCCAGTCGCGCTTCTTCCTCCGCCGAGATGATGTCGAGATGGATCCCCGTCTCCGCCAGCGCACGGGCGATGAACGCAGGGCCGTTCGACGCCTGCCGACACGCCTCCGTCGCGACCGAGCGCGCCAGCGTGACGTTGCGGCGCTGCAGCTTGTCAGAACACACGCGGAGTGCAGCGATCGTGCGCTCGATCGCCGCGTCGCTCAGCTTGCCGGTAGAGGCCAGCCCTTCGCCGAGCCGGACGATTCGCGAGAACGCGTCGATCACCGCGAATCCACCAGCCTGCGGTCGCGCGATCAGCAATCTGCAATTGTTGGTGCCAAGATCCAGCGCGGCAAACGCCTGCGCATCGGCCCACCGCCCACGACTGGGCCGGGTCGCCGCCGGACGGGCAGGACTGCCCTGCCGGAACGGCATTCGGGTGGAAACATCCCCCATCGCCGTAAAACTCGCTATCTATGTCTGCCGCCGCAGGAAAATACCTGCCCGGTGCTTGGAACCGAATGTAGCGCCGCGCCGCGATTACGCAAGCGACGTGGCGTCGCGGCCACATCTTGGCGTTGACAGCCTGACACGCCCCGCCTAGATCGCGCCTTCGCTGATGCCCCGTCGTCTAATGGTAAGACTGCGGTTTCTGATACCGCCTATTGAGGTTCGAATCCTCACGGGGCATCCAGCGTTGTGCGCCTTGCCAGCAAAGCATGCCCGTTGAGACAACAAGATTGCCCGCGATAAGCTTGGTAATCACCGACGGACATGCATCATATCCGTGCCTCGATCACACCGAGGACCACGCTGATGTGCAATCACAAGACAAACTGTCCGTCCGCTGTAAGAGTCGCCGCCGCATCCGAACCGCGTTCGACTGATCGCAGTTTGGCAGACTGCGTCCATGTCGGTGACGACGGCAGCTACGCAGCGACGGCGGCATCGATCAATCCTAATGCGCTCGTGGCTAGCGATTCCGGTTCCGAACGTTCCGCATCGCTCAGGGTTTGCGCAGCCGGAATCGTCGTCCCCACGACCGGGACCTCTTTAGTGGGCCACGACGCCTGCCAGCGCCTTCGTACGCGCCCCACCGCATCAACGAGACACCGGTCGGTAGGAAAGAACGGCATCGACGAGCCGACGAGAGCCGAGGCGAGCGGCACCCGGCCCCCCGAGAGCGTCCCATCGCTCGTCGGGGCCTCGCTGTGACGGATCGGCGAACGCCCGAAGGCCGAGGGCGGCCAATCCTCGCGCGAACGATCGGTCCGGGAGGACCGGTCAAAGACCTGGGTCTCGTAGCCGTCGACGACTGGCGCTGCGCATTCGACCCCAGCGAGGCCCAGTCCGCCGAGATCCTCGAGAAGGTCGAATTCGCCGCCGTGGCGGCTGAGACCAGAGTGCATCCGTTCCTGAAGTCCACGGCCAAGCCGTTCGCTCTCGGCAGGGCTACGATCGGCCTGCGCTTTCACGATCGGACGACGCTGCGGCTCTTCCTGCGCTCCGGAGTCTTCACCGGGAACAAGGCGCTTGGCGCCTACGTCATGGCGCGAGTTTGGGCCGGGGTGGCCGACGACGTCCGGCTCGACGAGCACATGGCGTTCGTGGTGGCGAACCGGCTCCAGGCGGACTTCGGCGGACTTCTCCAGGTGACCGTGTTCATACGGCATTTCGACTAGCCGGCGCGAGCCGATCCGGACTCATTCCAAACCGACCGCGCCGCCCCCTCGACCGTCCGTAGAACGGGCGATCGCGTCGAGACCCGACGGCCGTTCCAACGACGACACGACAGAAAGGAAACGACAGATGGCGAACTGGATGTGCAGCGGATTCACCGTGACCGGCAATTCCGCGGAAGTCGATCGCTTCAAGAGCATGATGTTCCGGCGGAAGACGGACGTGGAACTCGAGGAGAGCTTCGATCCCCTCGGCCGCGGCCTGAAGTTCGACTTTAACGGGATCATCCCGATGCCCGCCGAAGAGGCCCTTTCGAACTACGAGGGTTGGGCCCTCCGCAACTGGGGCTCGAATTGGAACGCGGAGAATCTGTGCGTGAGCAGGGAGAAGGAAGGCGAGATGAGCTTCATGTTCGACACCCCCTGGAATTTCCCGACGCCGGTCTTCGAAGCGTTGGCGGACGAGTTCCCAGGACTCGTGTTCAGCGGAACGGCGTACGAGGAAAACGGCGACTATGAGCTGAAGGGCAAGTTCAACGGCGCCGACGACTGGGGACCAGGCAAGACCGACTGGCTCTTCATCAAGCTGAGCGGCGACGATGACGACGATGACGATGACGATGACGACGAGGAAGACACCCCCGGCACTCCAGTGGACCGTCCCGGCGGGAGCTAGGCGTTCAGTCTCGGCATCCGACGGAAGATAGGCCGCATGAGGCGGTTGAGCGCCCGGATGGGCCGACGTGGGCGGCGACGCACGACTCGATGGGCACATGGCTCTCGTCGGCGCGAGCCGGCTGCAAACCGACTTGAAGCGGCTTCTCGAGGCGACGCTGTCCATGCGCCACTTCGATTAAGGATCGTCGTCGGAGCCATCTCATGCCGAGACGCGACGGTGCGTAGCCAACGCTGTCAGAATTCAGCGACGATTCAACGATGAAGGAAAACAGGAGATGCCGAACTGGGTACACAGCGGATTCGAGGTCAAGGGCGCCACGGCCGAAGTCGCTCGCTTCAAGAGCATGATGTTCCGGCCGATCACCGATGCGGACCGGACCTTCGATCCGCATCGCCGCGGCATCGCGTTCGACTTCAACGGCATCATTCCGATGCCCCCCGAAGAGGCGCTCTCGAACTATGTGGGATGGGCCTCGCTCAACTGGGGAGTCGATCGGAACGCGGACAACCTGACGATACACAGCGACCAGGAAGACGGGATATGCTTCCAGTTCGACACCCCTTGGGAGTTCCCGACGCCGGTGTTCGAAGCGTTGGCGCGCGAGTTTCCCGGGCTCATGTTCAGCGGATCGGCCTTCGAGGACAGCGACGGCAACGAATGGAAGGGCGAGTTCAACGGCGCCAACGACTGGGGACCCGGCGAGATCGAATGGGTCGTCAACACCGGCCTGACCAGCAAGGATCTGTCGAGGTATCGTCTGCCGGAGTTCTGGCGCGACGCCTCGGTCGTCTGGGCCGTCCTGCCAGCCGCCTGGGTCGCTTCTCGGGGCCTGCACTGCGACCTTCTGCTGTATGAGGCTCTTGCCGGGGTCGAGTTGCCGGCCGACCCGGACGTTTCGGCATCCGAAACGCCGTTTCACGAGGACATCGACATCCGGACCGCGACCCTGTGCTGGGATCACGCGACGCTGTACCGGACTTTCTTCGTCGACCACGTCGTAAGGATCGTCGACCCGACGCCAAGGCCGCTTATCGAGGCCCCGCTGAGCCGCCTCCTCAAGGATTTCGGTTCCGCCAGCGCCCTGAGGGAGGCGGCTCTCGCCTTCGTCGACGAGATGCTTTGGGAATCGGATCCCGCGCCAGAGTATCTCAGGACGTTCTTCGACGAGCGGAAGGCTCTGGCCGTCGAGATCGCTGCGAAGTGGGAGAACCCCGGACGGGCATGACGATGGAACGCCAGCTGCCGGCATCTAGCAGCCGGCGCCACGAAGCCGCTCGTTCGCGGGCACGCCTCGGCGGCATGGTCGGCTGTCGGCCATGCCGCCCCGCCGCGACGTCGATCATCGCTTCGGTCATGACAACGTCCGGCGGCGTGGTCGGCCTCGACGTCGTCGGCGGCATCGATGGTCTGCGTTCCGCCCGACAGGACCCGAAGGACCTCGCCATCGGTGCACTCGAAGCAGGCGGTCCGGCGATCGGACCGGAGAGGCAGGACGAGAATGCCTGAGACCATCGCCACGAACGCGATCGCCGCCGCCGTCGACCTCAGCCTGAACATCGCGTGCGAGGTTTCCGTCTCCACGAACGTCAGCCTGGCAGGACGCGGCAAGGCGGCTGCCGCCCGCTGCATCGGTGGGGAGGGTCGTCTTTACCGCGTCGCGTTCGACGGATGGGGACCCGGCTTCGAAAGGATGCGCACGGTCTTCGCCCTGGTGATCGACCTCCGCTGGGACGTCGACGCGCTGGTCGTCTCGGTCCTCCACCAGGCGGCGGCGACCATCGCCGATCAGAACCGTCGACGGGTCCGGGCGGCGGCGCTGGGCATCTCGGCGCCAATGGAGCCGGACGCCTTCGCGGACCCTCGACGGCTCCTGATCGACGCCGCGGCAGCGCAGGCTCTGCGGCAGTGCCTGGGCTCGGACGCCGCAGCGCGCGCCTGGACGGTGCATCAGCTTCGGAAGGCCGCCCGCCGGCACGTCCACCCGGCCGTGAGGGCCGCGGTCCGGGTGGACGGACCGACGCTCGCCATACCCTTCGCGCTGGGGCCGCTGAAGCTGCTTTCGAGCATGGACGACGCGGATCGCCGCGTCTGGTGGATCGACAACGAGATCAGGATGCCGTCGTTTCGGCGCTCGGACATGTGCCACGCCCACTCCATGGCAACGCGCATGCTCATCGGCACCCCGCTCGAGGGAAGGCTGATAGTCGCAGGTTCCGCCTGGTCATGTGAGGAAGCAGTCAGCACCGATGCCCACGGTCGAAGCGGTCCCCTCGCGCCGTCCGGCATGGCGGCTTCGGGGATTGGCGAGTGGCGATTTCTGCTCGAGCGTCGGCTCGTGCGGTTCTGCGACGTCTTCGCCTGACGGAAACCTCCGCATCGTGGCAAGACGGTTCGGGCGGCCGGCCGGCGTCGGCGGCACGCTCCGCGGTCGGAAGATCGCCACTCCCGAGGTGACGAAGACCCTCGACCGCCTCAAGGACGGGGAGAAGGGCAGCGCGATCGCGAAGGAGTATGGAGTGTCCAAGGTGACGATAAGCGCCATCAAGACCGGCAGGCGTCGCGTCGCGGCGACACCGCAACCGGAGAATAGCGCCACGGGACGGACGGAGGCGATCCTTCCTATGGAATCCGCTCGCGCCGCGATGCTCCTGCCGGACCGATGCGGCCGGGAGGCCTTGGTCCGGCCCGGCCTTCGGGATCTCCGAGAACATGGTCGCTCTCGATCAGCGCATCGACGCGGCCTTCGACACGAAGCGGGCGTTCGCCTCGTCGATGGCGCGGTCCACCTCCAGCCCCGCTTCTCCTTCGGCGAAGTTCTTCTTCGCCTTGCCGCTGAAAGCAGTGGCGGGGACGCGAAGCGCTTCGGCCGGGGAATGAACGCTGCGGACCGACAGCGGCTTGCCGGCAACCTCCGCCTCGATCTCCACGACGAAGGGTGGGTTCCCGTTGGTGGTCTCCGCAGGATCGAACCAACCGTCCGGGGTCTTGTCGCGACTGCACTTGGGCGCGGCGGCGGTGCGCCCCGCTAAGCCCGCCCCACCGTTGACCGAAGCGACCCCGATCGAGAGCGCCTGGTCCATCTGCGCCGCTGCGGAGTTGAAGAACACCTGATACGACCTGATTACCACCGGCCGCTGCTCCAAACGTCGCGCCAGCGACGAGGAGCGGAGCGCGGCATCCAGCGCGTCGAGCCGCTTCCGGGAACGCCCCTCGTCGCTGAGGACCCGGATGCCATAGCTGCAGGAGAAGACGCTGGCCGACAGGTTGCGCTGACGGTCCTCGCCTGCGGGACGACGATCGACGATCAACGCCCTCGAAGCCTGCGCCGGTGCGGCACTTGCCGAAGCGACCACCGCGAGAGCGGCGAGCCTGTATGCGATCATGATGACGTCCCCTTCGTCGGCAGCATACGCCGCCCGAGCCCTGCTGCAACCCAGCCGACGCATCCGGCCGCCCTGATCCTGGACGTGGGAGTGCCGTTCGCTCCCCAATCATGATCGGCGGTCTGCAGAGATCCGTCGTTTTCGCAGCATGCCCGGCCGACACGGACGGTCGGCACGCGTTGACGCGGAAGGAAGCCAGTATAGGCTGGCGCCACGATCGTTTTTCCCTTGAGCGTCAGGTGGTGTTCGATGCTGCTGCTTTCCGCATTGCTTCTCGCGTCCCCGGGCGCCGCGACGGCGGCTTGTCCCGTCGGCGCGCAGTGGTCCTCGCGTCCCCTGGCCATGCGCAACAAGAACGTCGTCCGCATCTCGGATGGCGAACTGGTGTTCAACGGAGCGCGACTGCCGGACGATCTGCTGCGCCAGTATCTCGAGACCGGCGCTCGAACATCGCCACGGCCTGGGCTCGTCATCGATACGACGGACATGCCGTGCGCGGTCAAGATGCGGATCGTCGCTCAAGCGGAAGCTGCCGGCGGATGCACGCCTGAGACCTGCAGCGTCTTCGCGATGGGCCACAGACCCCCTCCGCCGGCGCTACCACCTCCCGGCGGCAAATGGCCGTGACGAACGCATTCACAATCGGGACGATCGCGAGCTCAGGCGCGAGCATCGTTTTTCGCGCCGCATCGTCGGTGAACAGTTTTCGCACGACCCCTCATTCAATGCGTCGGCTTGCGGCCCCAGGTCCTGATCGTTCGTTGGGACACGCGCCTCCGATCACAGACGGAAAGCTGGCGCGGACCACGGACTTGAATTGACCCGCGACAATCAGCGACTGCGGGAAACGCGCCTTCGCGCTTCCCGTCTCCTGATCGATACGGAGAACGTCCGGACAACGTCATAGGCCATTCGTGTGCAAGTAGGGCTTCGGAACAAAATCAGAAAAGTATTCCAAGTGACGTCTACGATCCGCAGACCATGAGACCCCGCCGCTTCCTAAGACTGCCGCCGACGGCTACCTCCAGATCGGCGACTTGCTCAAGCGTCTCGCTGCCTTTCCGCGTAGCAGGTCCGACGGGCGCGACTCTCACTGCGACGCCGTCGCCAGACCAGCGATCGTGGGTGAAAGGGAACAGATCTCTCGCGTCGGCGGCGGGGCGAAGCGCCACGACGCCCGAAGGGAGCCGAACCACCGCGTGATCGTCCGCCGCGGCGAAACGGATGCCACGATCCTTCGCCAGAGACCAGGAGCAACCCGTTCCGGTCGCCTTGGCCCCTCTGATCTGCGCCGAGGACAGCGGCAACGCGCCGGCGGTCCTCTTCGCCTCCGCCGTGCCGGGGGATCCGATCGCCGCCTGGGAAGCACCCGCCAGCATCGCGGCGACAATGATGATCCTCGTCACGGAACACGAGGGCCTCGACGCGCCGATCGCGGCTTTCCGGGGCTCCGAGTGCTCTCCCATGCTCGAGGCCATCAGAACGCGCCCCGTCTGGCCGGCGGGGAAAGCCTGTCCGCCGCCGCCTTCACGGCGGCCTTGTCGGCCTCGCCGGCCAACTGGCCGCGCGTTCCCAGGATTTGCAGCGCGCTTCCCGACAGCGACGTCGTGATCACGGCTCCTGGCTGCATGGAGATCAGCGGGCTGCAGGGCCCCGAGCACCAGGCTCCGTTCGCGGCCGTGCCCGACGTCGGCCCGCCGTATCTGGTCTCGATCTGGCGGACCAGGGCTGCGGGATCGACTCTGTTCGTGGGGATCGAAAGCTGGAACTGGTCCACGACCGGCCCCGAAGCGGTCTGCGCCATGCTGACGCGAAGGCTCTCTCCGGTAGGACCGTCGCAGAACAGATCGCCGACGCCCGTCCCCTGAGGCGGAAAGCCGAGTCCCCCGCCGCGGCGCTTCGCCACTTCGAGGTTGACCAGCTGCTGGAAGGTCTGATAGCCCTTCTCGCGCCGGCACCTGTATGTTCCGGCCAGCGCGCTTTCCGCAGCCGCCAGCGGCATGCCCAGACGGACGCCCGCGACGTCCATCGCCAGCGGCCCCCGGCCCGGCGGCAGGGAGGGCGGGGCGGTCCTGCGGGTAGCCTGCGCCTCGGCGGCCCCTGCGCATGCCAGTGCGGTCAGGGTGAGGATGGTGGTGATGGCTCGCTTCGTCATGGATTCTTCCTTTCGGCGGCGGCTTCGGCCGCGTGCGCGCGAATGTTGAACGGACTGTAGGGCTCGATCCGGGTCGTGTCGGTCAGCGGGGCATCACTCGCCAGCCGTCGCTCTCGAGCACCAGCGGCAGCGTCGCCTCCCTCGGCTGCGCCATCCTCGCCTTGTCCTTGTCCGGCACGATCGACAGGGGCTCCACGCCCTTGAAGCGATACGTCACCTGCGAGAGCCGGCGTCCGCCGAAGTCGGCGGGCTCGGTCCAGCGAATGATGTCGACGAGCTCGCCCTTCGCGGCGCACACCGCCGGGAACGGCAGCATCCCGACACCCGTCTTTCGGTCCACCGAGCGGAAGTAGGGGGCGGCCCTGTCCGTCGGCGCATACGTGACGACTGCCTGGAGCGAGGCCGGAAGCGATACGCCGCGCTCCTTGACCGGCATCTCCGCCGCGGTCCTCGTCAGAAGGCCGGCACGTGACGCGTCGTCGAGCATGGCGACCATCGACGCGTATGTCGCGGAACCGAACATCGGGGGCTTGGCGGGCACGGTCAGCGGGAAGACGGCGTCGTCGACTTGTCCGTTGGCCACCATGATCGGCAGATCTATCGTCTGGCAGAAAGCGTCGCGGACCACGGGCTCCAGGACGGACCGGAAGTTCGCGTCGCTCGCATTCTTGTGGTCGCTGCAGCCCGACGCCAACGCGCCGATCGCGAGAAGCGCCGTGGGGAGGGTTCCCGCACGCGCTGTTCCCATGATGGTCTTCGAATTCGCGTAGAAAGGCGGCTCTCCGCCGCAGGTCATCCACCGCATCTCATGCGCACTCCCGTTCCCGGGCGCCGCAGCTTTTCCAGCCGGCGGCACCGCCCTGTTGTCGGGGCGATGCCGGCCCGTGAGCCGGAAGTTGAGAACTCGCGATTAGACGAGCGCGAACGCCTTTGGACCCGAAGGTCTTGGACATACGCATCCGCCTCCCGGCCGAAACTGGTTCGACCGGGCATACGGCTACTAATCGCGGGGTTCTCACGCCCCGGTCCGTCTGCTGACGGACGCCGCGGGTCTACGCGGTACGTGCCGCCACAATCAATCCCGCTTCCGTCGACTTCGTCGTTTTCGATCGACCGCGCTCGACGAGCGGTGGGGCCCAGCCTTTGGCTTAAGGCGATGACAACTGGACCGATGTCGTGGGGCGAAACATCGTGGAAGGGGACGAACGAACGGCGTCCCTTGCGATCAGTTCGTTGTTCAAGTCCGAAATAATATTGGACTAGTTGTCCGATCCCACGGTTTGATGGTGCGATTCTTTAGTTGGACTTGAGAACCGCGCGACGTCAGGACTCTTGCCCTCACCGATCATACTGAAGGAAAGATGGCTTCCGACGTTCGGAATCCATTCCGCATACTACCCGAGCCGCCGGACATCGTGAGGGTCTGCATCCAGAACCGCTGATGACTTCCTGGCATGACGCCGTTCAAAGCGATCGCATCCGAAAGCGTTGAAAGGCCGTTGACGGCCAAGACCGGCGGCGGCGGGACCGGAGCGATCAGAGGCGCCATGTTGGCGGGCGGCGGGTTCGCCGCCTTCAACAGCCTGTATGCGGCGAGCAGCGCCGCGTCGGCTCTCACCGTCCCCTCCCGCAACCTCTCCATAGATGGCGTCATATCCACGCCTGCCACCGAAGCGCCCATCATGGCCTCGGCGTTGACGGTCAGTCCGCGGCCGGTGAGGTTCGCCGAACCGGTCACTACTTTCCAGTCCCCCGCGGGAGACCGGAACGAATAGACCTTCGGATGAAATGCCGCTGCTGGCATCAGGTTTGCTGCCTGGATGACGTGGGAGTTGGCTATCCGCACCGTTCCCCCCGCCGCTATCCAGTCGTCGATGGCGTCGGCATCGGTGAGACCATGGTCGAAGGTTGTCACGAGCCGCTTTGGAACTGCGGCGAACGCCTGCGCCCCGAGCTTCAAGCGCAAGCGGTCAAACAGGAGCCGGACGCCTTCACGGGTCGTGTAGGCCGATGCAACGAAGATCTTGGTGCAGCCCGCAGGAATGGCGTCGTCGATCGCGTCGATCACCACCGATGGATGAGCACTATTCTGTATGATGAGCATCGACGTTCCCCTGATTCACCGTCGTTGATACGTCGAGTTCGCTCGGAGCGACACGTCTCTGCCCTTAATGTAAAAACTGTATCTGAGAGCGATCACGCAGGCAGCGCTTCAAAACGGATTGCTAAAGATCATCAGCTCGGGCTGTGCCACCTCAACGACAGCTTGCGCGCAGTAACAACCTGCCGTCACCCCGCCATTGTCCTTGGGGCGATGGTGGGCGATGATGCCAGCACGGACGATGATCCGCGGCCGGAATGAGATTTCGGCGCTCAAAGAAGGATTGATCGAACATGCTCGACGACGGCGCGCACTTCCATCGCTGCGACTTTCAGGTTCACACTCCGCGCGACCGACAATGGACTGGCGCCAATCAGGTCTCGGACGATGAGCGCGCCATCTATGCCATGTCGCTCGTAGACGCATGTCGGCAGAAGGGTGTGGAAGCGATTTCGGTAACGGACCACCACGATCTCACGTTCGTCCCCTTCATCAGGCGGGCGGCGGCTGAAGAGACGGACGCCGATGGCACCGCGCTACCCCCAGAAAGACGCCTAGTTGTCTATCCTGGCATCGAACTCACCCTGGCGGTTCCCTGCCAAGCGATTCTGATCCTTGACGCCGATTTCGAGGAAAACCGCTTCGAAGCCGTCCTGACTGCCCTCGCGATCACACCCGCGCCGGCTGTAGAGGCGAAGACCTCACAGACGGAGCGGCTCGAGAACGTCCACTCCCTGAAGGCGCTGAAGGAGAAGCTCGACGAGCACCCTTGGCTGCGCGACCGTTACATCGTCTTCCCGAACGTCACCGGGGAGGGCAAGTCGTCACTGCTACGCAGCGGCATGGCGGCGAAATACAAGGAGATGCCGTTCGTAGGAGGCTACGTCGACGGCTCGTTCTCCAAGCTGAAGGATGGTTCCCTTAGTATACTCGGAGGCAGGGACAAGGCCTGGGGGAACAAGCGCCTGGCATGCATCCAGACCTCCGACAGCCGGCGCGAGGATCACGAAAAGCTCGGCGAGCACACCTCATGGATCAAGTGGGCGAAGCCGACGGCCGAGGCGCTTAGGCAAGCCTGCCTCGCGCAGGAGTCGCGCATTTCGCACGACGCTCCAGAACTGCCCGCCGTGGCCATCTCCAGCATCAGTGTCAGCAACAGCCGGTTTCTCGGTCCCGTGGATCTAGTGCTCAACCGTCAATACAACGCGCTCATCGGCGGACGGGGCACGGGCAAGTCGACGATCCTGGAATACCTTCGCTGGACCCTTTGCGACCAGCCGCCGTCCTCGGCGAACGCGGACGTCCCGCAATATCAGCAGCGACGGGACCGACTGATCGAGAACACGCTGAAACCTTACGGCGCCACTGTGGACGTTTCCTTCAGCGTGAACGGCGTCGATCACGTCGTCAGGCGGGACAGCAAGGATGGCAGTCTCCTGATCAAGGTTGCAGACGACGAATTTCGCGCTTGCAACGAAGTCGAGGTGAGGACCCTGCTGCCGATCCAGGCATACAGCCAGAAGCAGCTGAGCGGCGTCAGCGTTCGCGCCGACGAGCTCGTGCGCTTCGTCACGGCTCCAATCCGAGGCGAGCTGGCCGAGCTGGAACGTAGGCTGGCCGAGAAGGCCGAAAGGGTTCGTCAGACCCACTCCAAGCGACTGCGACGCCAGACCCTTTCAGCCGAGATCTCGGAGCGGACCCTGGAGGCGAGGTCGCTTGCAGAGCAGGTCGACGCGATCCGCGGCTCTTTGACGGGCCTCTCCGACGACGACCGAAGCATTATCGACTCGAGCAAGCCCTATGACATCGCAGACGCGGCGGCAGATGACTGGAGCGGCATACTAAGGTCCGCGACGACGAGCATCGGCGAGCTGGCGGCATGGTCGGAGGCAGGTCTCGCCAAGGCGCCACCCCCTCCGGGCGAGCCCGAGGGAGAGCTCCTGAGGACGATGCGTGCCGAGTTCGTCGATGCCATGACCAGAACTGTTCGGACGCTCCGCTCGCTCGAGACGGATCTGACGAAGCTGCCCTCTTACGGGCCCGACTCGTCGTGGGAACGGTGGGGGACCGTCATGCAGGCCTACAAGGCGCGCTATGAGGACGCGCTGGCACGATCGTCGTTCCACGGCGAGCGCATGCAGCAGCTTCAGTCCATCGAGGCGCGGCTCGGGGCGCACCGGCGAGAAACCGTTCGCTTAGGCGACGAGCTCGCCTCGCTGCAGGCGGCCGAGGATGCCTATGTCGATGAGCGTAACGCCTGGATGGAGGTGCGCGATGAGCGAGACGTTCTAGTGGACGCGCAATGCGAGCGGCTGAGCGCTAGCGCCAAGGGTGCGATCCGTTCCAGAGTTCGACGGTTCGCGGGAATCGAGGACTTCGCCGACCGGCTCCGAGAAACCCTGACGGGCTCCGGCTTGCGGAGAGACAAGCTCGAGATGATTTCGTCAGCCATCGTCGACGGCAAAGACCCAAAGGCGCAGTGGCTGGCGGTGCTGGCTGACCTCGAAGCGCTCGCCGTCTTCGTCGTCGAGCGTGACGGGGCGGAGAACCGACCGCCCTCGCCCACGCTATCGGCGGCTGGCATCGCGCCCGGAGATCTCGAACGCATCGCTCGCAAGCTAACGCCCGAGGACTGGCTGGGGCTCTCCCTTGTCGAGATCGCTAGCGAGCCGGTCTTCGAGTATCGGACGCGAGAAGGGGAATACATCGCCTTCGGCAACGCCTCCGCCGGGCAGCAGGCCACCGCTCTGCTGAAGACGCTTCTGAACGAACCTGGGCCTCCGGTTCTCATTGATCAGCCCGAAGAGGACCTCGACAATCCGGTCATGCAGGAGATCGTCGAGCAGATTTGGAACGCCAAGCGAAAGAGGCAGATCATCTTCGTCAGCCACAACGCCAATCTAGTCGTGAACGGGGATGCTGAACTCGTCGTTTGGTGCGACTACAGGAAGGCTGGCGACCAGTCCGGGGGCAGAATCGCGGGACAGGGTGCGATTGACGTTCCCGAGGTCCGTGAAGCTATAAAGCGCATCATGGAAGGTGGAGAGGACGCCTTCAGGGTGCGCCGCGCGAAATATGGTTTCTGAAGGGGGCGATCGCAAAGATCAAGCCTCGGTCCGCTTAAGCGCGGACCCCATCGGTAGATGCCAGCAGTGTTACTACAATCAATCCTGCTTACAGCATTGCGTGCCGACATCGTTCCTCTGCGGCGTCTGCTGACATTCAGGCCCGGGGGCGCCGGAGCAGCGCTAGCCGCCGACGAACGACAGCCCGAACGCCAGTCCCGTTGGAATGGCAAGCCGAGCACGGCGGGCCGGTATCCATCGGTACACCGCTATGACGACAACGATGATAATCCAGACGGCACCGCCCAGCTATAGCCGCCGGGCGGTGTGGCTGGAAGCGTTATGGCTCGTCGCGTTTGTTCCGCTCAGTACGGCGACTTGTGCAGCTTGTAGGCAGGAAGCGGCTTCACCGCATATGGATCAACTGTTCCAGACTTACCCGTGTATGGGTTGGTATTCGGGCGGCTGCTCCAATTATCGGTGATCGTGCTATTTGGAGCTGTTCGCATGTGAGGTGCGACATACACACCGTCCCGCGTGACATGGCCTCGTACAGCAGTCGGGCGTTGAGCGTTTGCCGCGCCGCTGCAAAGAAATACGAGCGCTATGATGCCTGGAGTTGTTTTCATATCGTCCATCCCGTTGGTAATCGACCGCTCATGCAGCAGCAGGGACAAAAGAGTCGATTGACCTGGATAGCGTGGATACATCTGATTCTGGTTCGATGTCGTCACGTTACAGCGGCGACGTGGACTTGCCCCGGTAAAGTGGAGAGGCATTTGCTCAGCGTGACGCAGTTCGTTCGAACTGCGCGGGGCTGATGTAGTCGAGCGCGGAATGGCGCCTGACGGGGTTGTAGAAGCCGTCGATATAGCGAGCAATGGCCTGCGCGGCTTCGTCGCGGGTGTAGAAGACTGTTCGCCAGACGAGCTCGGATTTGATCGTCTTGAAGAACGTCTCAACCATGGCGTTGTCGTAGCAATTTCCCTTTCCCGACATGGAGATACGGATGCCATGGGAGCGCAGCTCGGCTTGATAGTCCACGGAACAATATTGGCTGCCGCGATCCGAGTGGTGAATGAGCCCTTCGGGCGGACGCCGCATGATGACGGCCTTGCGTAACGCGGCAAGGGCTAAGCTGCGATGCAACCGGTCGCTCACTGCCCAGCCAACGATGCGGCGGGAGAACAGATCGATGACCACAGCCAGATAGAGCCACCCCTCGCGCGTCCAGATGTACGAGATGTCGACGCCCCACTTTTGGTTGGGCGCCGTCGCGGTAAAGTCCTGATCGATGATGTTCGGCGCGATCGGCCAGGCGTGCTCGCTGTCGGTCGTCCGCTTGAAACGCCGCTTCTGCCTTGCCAGCAAGCCGTTCTCGCGCATCAGCCGTGCCGTTCGCCTGCGGCCTATGGTCAAGCCATCATCCTGCAACTCCCGGGTCATTCGTGGGCTGCCGTAAGTGCCGTTAGACAGCGCGAACGCCGAACGGACATGCGCCAGCATCACCATGTCACTGTGCTGGCGTTTGCTGGCAGGTCGATCTTTCCAGGCGAAATAGCCACTCTGGCTGACGCCGAGCACATGACAGAGGCGGTGTACGGGGAAATCCTTTTTCGCCTCGTCGACGAGCTTGAACCTCATCGACTTCCCTCCTTGACGAAAAAAGCGGTAGCCCGCTTCAATATGTCGCGTTCCTGCCGCAGGATCTCGTTCTCGCGGCGCAGCCGCTTGAGCTCGACCATCACATCATCCGTACCGACGGGATCCGCCATAGCGGGCGCGCGATCTCGGCTTTTGCTTATCCAGCGCGTCAGCGTCGACAGCCCAACCCCAAGGTCGTCCGCAATCTGCCGCTTTGTACGGCCACTGGTCCCCACCAGACGTACGGCCTCATCCTCAAACTCCTTCGTAAATCGCTTCTGCTTCGTCATCGAGTTCGCCTTTCACATTAGGAAAACTCTCCACTTTTCTGAAGCAAGTCCAGTTCTACGCTGCCACGATTTCCGTGATCGCCACCAGCAAAGCTACACGGCAAGACCGCCCTCCAAGCGATCGCAGACGTCATCTCACAGCGTAATGCGCTGAACCCCGCCGCATAGGGGGGTGAGCAGATACCCGTCAACAACCCCTTGCTGGGTCGACTACTGCGGTCGAAATGCGAGCATCGCCGGGCACGACCCAGTCCAAACACTATCTATTGAGACGAGCGCATAACACCTTGCTTGCCCGAAAACGTATTGCGATAAATTCATTTTTCAGAATCACTTTGCCAGTGCGGGGGTCGCGAACAGTTCGCTCCGCATGCTGTGTAAGAAAGAGCCGGCCAAAGCCGCGCAGCTCGATGGCACCACCATCTACAAGTTGGTTGGTGAGGCTAGAAAAGAATGCTTCTACCATGGTCCGACATACCGTTTCTGAAAGGTCGGGGTTCAGCGCGATCATTCGTTGAATAAGTTCACTTTTGAGCATGATTGGTCATCCCGCGAAAAGATATTTGGCCCACCGACCTTTATCCCTAGCGTCGCCTCAACGGTACTTGTTGAAAACGCATAATATAATTTCACGGTAACGATGGTTGATCGGGATAGGCGAGGAAGAGGGCAGGGCGTTCCCGCTTAACACCGTTAAATGCAAATTCCCCGTCGCGCTGTAAAACCAAGTCCGGTCAAGATGCCAATAGCCCTGCTTCGATTGAATAAAGAACCGTTGCGCTGGCATTTGCTGCGGCACTAAGACCCATTGCCTCCGGAACAATCTGGTCAAGGTAGAACTGGACGCACGCCACTTTCATCCGACCGAAATCGTCGGTGCCGGCGACGCCGCCCTGGCGCTCCATCAGCCAGCCGCAGGTGGCAACCGACAGCATCGTCAGGAACGGATAGCTCGCGGCTAGCTTGTCGTCGGCGTCCGCGACGGCGAGGCGACGACCGATGCTCTCGCAGGCGTCGACCAGCGCGAGCAGGCGTTCGCCATTAGCTTCCGCGCGAATGTCCGCGATCAGCGCGGCGAACGCACCGCCGTTATCCAACCCGAGTTTGCGCCCGACCAGATCCGCCGCCTGGATGCCGTTGGTGCCCTCGTAGATCGGCGTGATGCGGGCATCGCGGAAATACTGCGCGGCGCCGGTCTCCTCGACATAGCCCATGCCGCCGAACACCTGGATGCCGAGCGAGGCGACTTCGTTGCCGAGATCGGTGCCGTGCGCCTTGGCGAGCGGCGTGACGAGTTCGAGGCGGTTGCGTGCCGCGCGGTCGCCCAGATTGGCGCGATCGACCTGCCCTGCGGCGTAATAGACGAGCGCGCGCGCCGCCTGCGTCTGCGCCTTCATCCGCATCAGCATGCGGCGGACGTCGGGATGCTCGACGATCTTGACCGAGCCCTTGTTGAGCGAACCGGCGCGCGCCGACTGCACGCGATCGAGCGCGTAGGCGACCGCGCCTTGGGTGGCGCCCTCGGCGACCTGCACGCCCTGCAGGCCCACGTTGAGGCGGGCGTTGTTCATCATCGTGAACATCGCGCGGATGCCGCCGAGCTCCGCACCGATCAGCTCGCCGACACAATCGTCGTTGTCACCGAAGCTCAGCACGCAGGTGGGGGACGCGTGGAGCCCCATCTTGTGCTCGATCGAGACCACGCGGACGTCGTTGAACGCGCCCGGCGTACCGTCTTCGTTGAGCCGGTATTTTGGGACGAGGAAGAGCGAGATGCCCTTCGTGCCCGCCGGTGCGCCGGGTGTCCGTGCGAGGACGAGGTGGACGATGTTCGGCGCCATGTCGTGATCACCGAACGAAATGTAGATCTTGGTGCCCTTGATCGACCATTTGCCGTCACCGAGGGGGGTGGCGGTCGCGCGGAGTGCGCCGACGTCGGAGCCCGCCTGTGGCTCGGTCAGGTTCATCGTGCCGGTCCATTCGCCGGTCGCGAGATGGGGGAGGTAGAGCGCTTGCTGCTCGGGGGACCCGTGATGCTGCAACGCCTCGATGGCGCCGACGGTCAGCGTCGGGCAGAGCGCGAAGCCCATGTTGGCCGAGCCGAGCGTGTCGAGCACCGCGGTCTGGATCGCGAACGGGAGGCCCTGCCCGCCCCATTCCTCCTCGACGCCGATCGTGCCCCAGCCGCCTTCGACATAGTCCTTGTACGCCTGTGCGAAGCCTTCGGGCATGACGACACCGTCGGGAGTCCATTTCGCGCCGACGGTGTCGCCGGCGCGGTTGAGTGGTGCCCATTCGCCGGCCGCAAGCTGCCCGACGCCTTCGAGCACCGCGTCGACGACGTCGTCGCTGGCGGCGGCATAGCGTTCGGTGGCGGCGAGTTCGCCGATCCGTACGACGTGGTCGAGCAGGAATCGCTGTTCGGTGGTTGCCGGAATGAAGGCCATCGCATCCTCTTATAATTAGGTTAATTGAACGGTCAGATCTTTATAAAAGAAAACCTCGGCGTCATCCGAAGGCAGAAGTCCGACGATCTGGCCGGCTGGCGTCCACTTGGTTTGCTCCAGCAGCCGAATAGCTGCGAAATTGCTTTCGGGTGCGGAAATAAATATCCGACCTCGTAGGACGTATCTGCTCACCCCATTGCGGCGGTAGCACCGGCGGTGTGACGCGGGCGGCATAGTCCGAGGTTGGATGAGGCATCAGGATTTTGCTTGCGCCGTCGCGCGCTTGCTGATTCAGAATACCTATGAACGTCGAAGCCGTC
>DATLXI010000003.1:0-1830 GCA_035575755.1 Sphingomonas sp. | reverse complement strand
AGCTGGGCTTCGGCGAGCGTCACGAGCTGTCTGGCGTCCCCGGCGACCGCTGGTGCCGGCGCCGCCTGCAGGAGGCGGACCGCGTCGGCGAGCATGCCTCGAAACAGCGCCAGATCGGCAAGGCCGGCAACGGCGAATGCGCGCCCCGCCGGAAGCGCCTCGAGCTTGTGCCATGTCTGTTCCGCTTCGGCGATCTGGCCGCGACCCAGTTGCGACATGGCGAGCGCCACGAAGGCTTTCGGAAACTCCGCGTTCAGCGCCAGGACAGCCCGTGCTTCGCGTTCAGCCGCGTCGAAATCTCCTGCGTACATCGCAAACAGCGCCACGTTGTTGCGCCGGATGACGTTGTTCGGATAAATCGCCGCCGCGCGTTTCCCGAGCTCCATCGCGTCGGTCATCTTCCGATCGTAGACGCGTGTCACGGCCAGATTGGCGACTGCCGCCGTGTCGGCCGGATACTTGTCGACGAGCTGCTGGAACTCTTCACTGGCCTTGGCCGCGTTGCGGATCACCAGGTAATACCCGCCGCGGGTGCGCAGCCGTTCCCTCTCCGTCATCCGGTCGGTATTCGACAGCGCCTTGTTGTAATACTCGACCGCCCTGTCGCGCCGGCCCGCGTTGGCATGGAGCGCCGCGAGTCCTGCATACGCCCGGCCAAACTTCGCGTCCATCGCGATCGCCTTTTCGTATTCGGCGACCGCCCCGTCGTTCTGGCCGGCCCACGTGAGCTCCTGCGCCTTGGCGTACGCGTGGGCGGCCTCAATCGATCCCGCCGTGAATGTCTCCGCGTCCCGTGCGCGCGCATTCCGGTCGCCCAACGCCCCGCGCACCTTGGCGGCCCCCTGGCCCACGGCCTCGAGCACGGCATTCTTGGACGCGACGTCTGTCTGCCATTCGAGAAGGGGCTGGGCTTCGACGGAGGGATTGACCACTTTTCAGCTCGAGCGTGTACGACGCTCCGTCGCGTGAGATCGCCCCGGTCACAATGACGTCGACCCCTTCGCGCCTGGCGACAAGCCTGGCCACCTCTGCATTCAGAGGTTTGTCCGGATCAAGTTGCTGTGCGATTCGCAAGGCGTCGCGACGCGGAAAGGCGGTGACGAATGACGTGCCCTCGATGCCCACCGCCAGCGCCTGTTCCAGTAACCCGTCGAATTGTTCGTCGTTGGCGCGGTTGTCGAAATTCGCGACGAGGACCGACACCGGCTCCCGTGGGCCGTCCGGCGCGGACGGTTTGCCTTTCAGCAGCGTCCACGCGCCGGCGGCCGCGACCAGCAGCAGGACCGCACCCCCGGCCAGTGCCACGGTTTTTCGCGGGACGCCGGTCGTGGCTGCCGGTGACGCCACCGGCGCCTGAATGGCGTGCCCGTCTGGCGTCAGCGCGTCGAGCTCCTTGAGGAGCTCCGTGGCGGTCCCGTACCGGGCATCGGGCGACGTGGCGAGGCACCGCGACAGGATCCGGTCGATCGGTTCCGGCACGTTCGGATCCAGTGCGCGGACCGAAAGTGGGCCCGCCGCCATGCGGCTCAGCATCTCCGACATGGCGTTGTCGCGTCCGGCGAGCCGTTGCCGGCCCGCGATCATGTCGTAGATCATCAGGCCAAAGGAATAGATGTCGGCGCGCTGGTCGACCGGCTGCCCCTGCGCCTGTTCGGGGGCCATGTATTCGAGCGTGCCGAGCACCGCCCCGAGCTGCGTCGCCGTGCCCGTTCCGCTGACCGACCGCGAGATCCCGAAGTCCATGATCAGGGCGCCGCCGTCCGCCTCGATCATGATGTTCTCCGGCTTCAAGTCGCGGTGCACGACGCCGACATCATGCGCAGCCGCGAG
>DATLXI010000002.1:5000-35545 GCA_035575755.1 Sphingomonas sp. | reverse complement strand
CTTTACCGGGAAGCACGGGGCGAACCCGCTCCCACTGCTCCTCGCTTAATCCATGTCGATCCAAGATGGCGCTCCCTTCGCCAGTCTTGAATCCGATCAGAGCGCAAAAGGGAACCCCCTAAATGTCCACAGGCCTTAGTTATGTGCGCGGGCTTTGTCACGGTGTTTGCGTAGGCGGCATCACGATTGAAGTATGGCTGTGACGATTTCGCAACAGACCAATCTAGACACTCTCGGATCGGAACCAGGGCGCCCTTCGGCCTCGGGGCGAGCGCGGTCAGCGATAGGCGCGACAGTTGCCTCGCGCAGGGCCGCGCCGTAGAGCCGGTGAACCCCCGCCAACTGCAGAATCGAACCTGGCCGCTCATGATCCTGTCCCGCTACGAACGGATGATAGCCCGCCGCTATCTGCTGCCGGGCAAGGGCGAGGCGTTCATCTTCCTCGTCGCCTCGATCAGCCTGGTCGCGGTCATGCTCGGCGTCGCCGCGCTGGTGATCGTGATGAGCGTCATGAACGGCTTCCGCGCCGAGCTGTTCGACAAGATCGTCGGTCTCAACGGCCATGCGGTGGTGCAGGGCGTCGGCGGCCGGCTGCCCGACTGGCGCGAGATTGTCGCGCAGGCTAAGGCGACCCCCGGCGTGACCAGCGCGGTGCCGCTGATCGAACAGCCGCTCGCCGCCACCTATAACGGTCGCGCGGAGGCGGTGCTGGTCCGCGGCATGCGCGTCGACGACATCCGCCGCAATTCGACGATCAGCACCAAGGTGATCATGGGCTCGCTCCAGTCGATCACGCAAGGCAGCGGCCGGATCGCGATCGGCTCGCGGCTCGCCGAATCGCTCGGCGCGCAGGTCGGCTCGGACATCTCGCTGTTCAGTCCGCAGGGCCAGACGACGCCGTTCGGCACGGTGCCGCGGATCGTCAGCTACACGGTCGGCGCGATCTTCGAGATCGGGGTCTACGACTATGACAAGGCGTATATCATCATGCCGATCGAGGACGCGCAGACGTTCCTCCTGATGGGCGACGCCGCGGGCATGGTCGAGGTCAACACGGTCGATCCCGATCGCGTCGGCGAGATTCTGAAACCGCTCGCCGACAAGATCGGCGGGCAGGCGATCATCCAGGACTGGCGGACGATGAACGCGCAGCTGTTCCAGGCGCTCGCGGTCGAGCGCGTCGCGATGTTCACCGTGCTGTCGATCATCATCCTGGTCGCGGTCTTCAACATCCTGTCGTCGCTGATCATGCTGGTGCGCGCCAAGACGCGCGACATCGCGATCCTGCGGACGATGGGTGCGACGCGCGGCGAGATGATGCGGATCTTCATCGTCGTCGGCACGACGATCGGCGCGCTCGGCACGATCGCCGGGCTCGGGCTGGGCTTCATCTTCCTGTTCTACCGGCAGGGCGTGGTGAACTTCGTCCAGCTCGTTACCGGCCAGAATCTCTGGGATCCGTCGATCCGCTACCTCACCGAATTGCCGTCGAAGACCGACCCCGTCGAGATCATCGTGATCGCGCTGATGGCGCTCGTCTTCAGTTTCCTCGCGACGCTCTATCCGGCCTGGAAAGCGGCGAGTACCGATCCCGTGCAGGTGCTGCGTTATGAATAATGGCCTCAGAATCGACCGCCAGATCGAGAAGATGGATGATTACGTCCTCCAGACGAGCGGACTAACCAAGAGCTTCACGCAGGGCGATCAGACGATCGAAGTCTTGCGGGGCGTCGACCTGGCGATCGCGCCCGGTGAGATCGCCGCGCTGCTCGGGCCATCGGGCTCGGGCAAGTCGACGCTGTTGCAGGCGGTCGGCCTGCTCGAAGGCGGGTTTCAGGGATCGATCCGCATCGCCGGCACCGAGGCGTCGAAGCTCAATGCGCATGAGCGCACCGTCGTGCGCCGCGACAGCCTCGGCTTCGTGTACCAGTTCCACCACCTCCTGCCCGATTTCAACGCGACCGAGAACGTCGTCCTGCCGCAGCTCGTCCAGGGCGCGTCGCGTGCCGATGCGGACCGGCGCGCGGCGGAGTTGCTGACCCAGCTCGGGCTCGGTCACCGCCTGACGCATCGTCCGAGCCAGCTGTCGGGTGGCGAGCAACAGCGCGTCGCAGTGGCCCGCGCGCTCGCCAACAAGCCGGCTTTGGTGCTGGCGGACGAGCCGACCGGCAATCTCGACGAGCATACCGCCGACATCGTCTTCGCCGAGTTCATCCGGCTGGTCCGCGAACAGGGCACCGCGGCGGTCGTGGCGACGCACAACGAGCGCCTCGCCGCGCGGATGGACCGCGTGCTGCGGCTGCATGAGGGGCGGCTGGCGTGAGCTGGGACGTGACGCCGACCTTGGTGGGGCGTCACGTGACGCTGCGGCCGCTGGCGGCCGACGACAAGGATGCGCTCGTCGCGGCGGCGTCGGCGGGCGATCTGTGGAATTTGTTCTACGCCAATGTCGCGATGATGAAGGCGCCGGATCGCTGGTTCGCGGCGGCGTTCGAGCAGGAGGAGGACGGGCGCGCACGGATATTCGCGGTGGAGGCCGGGGGGATCGTCGTCGGCACGACCCGGTTCATGCGGATGAACGCGCAACACCGGCGGCTCGAGATCGGCGGCACCTTCTACGCCAAGGCGGTGCAGCGCACGGGGGTGAATACCGAGGCCAAGCTGATGTTGCTGACGCACGCGTTTGATACGCTCGGCTGCAATTGTGTCCAGATCCGCACCGACGCGCTGAACAAGAACTCGCAGCGAGCGATCGAACGGCTCGGTGCCAAGCGCGACGGCGTGCTGCGCGGGCATCAGGTGATGGCGGACGGGCGCTTGCGCGACACGGTGGTCTACAGCATCCTCGCGCATGAATGGCCGGGTGTGCGTCAGAATTTGACGTATCTGCTGGCCCGGCACCCCTGACGGAGCACCCGCGCATGACCATCACCGATTTCACCGTGAAGAGCGCCGACGGCACCCCCGCGTCGCTCGAATCGTACCGCGGCAAGGTGCTGCTGATCGTCAACACCGCGTCGAAATGCGGGTTCACGCCGCAATATGAGGGGCTGGAGGCGCTCCACCGCGACTATGCGGCGCGAGGGTTCGAGGTGCTGGGGTTTCCGTGCAACCAGTTCGGCGCGCAGGAGCCGGGCGATGCGGCGGAGATCGCCAATTTCTGCACGCTGACCTATGACGTGACGTTTCCGGTGTTCGCGAAGGTCGACGTCAATGGCGCGGGCGCGGACCCGTTGTTCGAGCGGCTGAAGGCCGATGCGCCCGGCGTGCTGGGGTCGAAGGCGATCAAGTGGAACTTCACCAAGTTTCTGGTCGACCGGGAGGGGAATGTGGTCGACCGCTATGCGCCGACGACGAAGCCTGAAGATATGCGCAAGGATATCGAGAAGCTGCTGTAACGCATTACCGGTACCACCCCGGCGAAGGCCGGGGCCCAATTGGAGAGGTCGCGGTAACGTAGCGCCTCCCCCAGTTAGCAACGTTTCCCAATTGGGCCCCGGCCTTCGCCGGGGTGGTGGTTGTAGGGGATAGTGTTCGCATCCAGAGAAGCTTGTTCCCCCGCGAAGGCGGGGGCCCAGCCTGGACTCCCGTCTTCGCGGGAGAACACTTCCAAACCGAAAGCGCGGACGCGCCGTTCTTACGTTGCGGCCGAACTCGCCGCCCCTACACCCCCGTCATCCTGACGAAAGTCAGGACCCAGAGCCACGCAGTCCGCCGCCCGTGACCCTGGGTCCCGGGTCGAGCCCGGGATGACGGAAGGGGGCGGGTCGGCAGTTCCAGCTCTGCCACACCCCCCCCCGCCTCAACTCCCTCAATTCATCGCGTCGCCGCCCGCACCCCCGCCAACGCCGCTGGTCGAATCACGTCCGAGCGCCTACCTCTGGTTGATGCATTCCGGTTACGTCCCGCTCCGCGTCTTCTCCTGTTACACCATGCTCGACGGCGCCATCGATCCGAAGGCGATCGCCAAACAGGCGCGCTCCCTAGGCTTCCCTGCCGCGGCGCTGACCGATCGCAACGGGCTGTATGCGGCGATGGCCTATTCGGACGCCGCGAAGAAGGATGGCGTCCAGCCGATCATCGGCGTGATGCTGGGCGTCAGCCGCCCCGACATGCCCGACGGCGTCGCCACGCCGTTCGACTGGATCGCGCTCTACGCACAGGACATGACGGGCTACGACAATCTGTGCGCGCTCGTCTCGATGGCGCATCTCGACCGCCCGATCGAGATGCCCGCGCATGTCGATTTCGCCGCGCTGGAGCGCCACACCGACGGCCTGATCGCGCTGACCGCGGGCGGCGAGGGCGGTCTCGCCAGGCTGTTCGCGGAAGGCCAGCCCGACCGCGCCAACGCCTATCTCGACCGGCTGCAAACCCTGTTCGGCGACCGGCTCTATATCGAATTGTCGCGCCGCGGCGATGCCACCGAGATCGCCGCCGAGGAGGCGCTGATCGACATCGCCTACGCCCGCAACCTGCCGCTGGTCGCGACCAACCCATGCTGCTTCACCGAAAGCGCGTTCGGCGACGCACACGACGCCATGCTTTGCATCGCGCACTCGACCTATGTCGAGACCGAGGACCGCATCCGCAGCTGCCCCGAAGCGTGGATGAAGCCCGCGCCGGTGATGCACGAGATGTTCGCCGACCTGCCCGAGGCGATCGCCAATACGCTCGTCGTCGCGCAGCGCTGCGCGGTGATGGCACCCTACCGCAAACCGATCCTGCCCAGCCTCGCGGGTGATATCGAGGGCGAGGCCAAGCTGCTCCGCGACGACGCCGAGGCGGGCCTCGAGAAGCGTCTGGCGCGCATCACCGAACTCCACGGGGAAGGCGAGGACGGCTGGCGCGAGGTGTACCGCAAGCGTCTCGCGTTCGAGGTCGACGTGATCGTCCAGATGGGCTTTCCCGGCTATTTCCTGATCGTCGCGGACTTCATCAAATGGGCGAAGGATCATGACATTCCGGTGGGCCCGGGCCGTGGTTCGGGCGCGGGCTCGGTGGTCGCCTGGTCGCTGACGATCACCGATCTCGATCCGATCAAATTGGGCCTGCTGTTCGAGCGCTTCCTGAACCCGGAACGCGTGTCGATGCCCGATTTCGACATTGATTTCTGCGAAACCCGCCGCGTCGAGGTGATCCGCTACGTCCAGGAGAAATATGGCCGCGATCAGGTCGCGCAGATCATCACCTTCGGGAAGCTGAAGGCGCGCGCGGTGCTCAAGGACACCGGTCGCGTGCTGCAGATGAGCTATGGCCAGATCGACCGCCTCGCCAAGCTCGTGCCGAACCACCCGACCGATCCCTGGACATTGGAGCGCGCGCTGAACGGCGTCGGCGAGCTGGCGAAGGAATATGCCAACGACAATGGCGTGCGGAAGCTGCTCGATCTGGCGATGAAGCTGGAGGGACTGCCGCGCCACTCGTCGACGCACGCCGCCGGCGTGGTGATCGGCGACCGGCCGCTTGCGCAGCTCGTGCCGCTCTACCGCGATCCGCGCTCCGACATGCCCGTCACGCAGTTCGACATGAAATATGTCGAGGGCGCGGGCCTCGTGAAGTTCGATTTTCTCGGGCTGAAGACGCTGTCGGTGTTGCAGAAGGCGGTGCAGCTGCTCGCCAAGCGGGGGCTGACGGTCGATCTGGAGGCGCTCGAATGGGATGACGCCGGCGTCTATGCGCTGCTCCAGAAGGGCGACACGGTCGGCGTGTTCCAGCTCGAGTCGGAGGGCATGCGCCGCACGCTGTCCGCGGTGCGCCCGTCCAACTTCGGCGACATCATCGCGCTCGTATCGTTGTACCGACCGGGCCCGATGGACAACATCCCGTCGTTCGGCCGCCGCAAGAACGGCACCGAGGCGATCGATTACCCGCACCCGCTGCTCGAACCGATCCTGTCGGAGACCTACGGGATCTTCGTCTATCAGGAGCAGGTCATGCAGGCAGCCCAGGTGCTGGCGGGCTTCTCGCTCGGCGGCGCCGATCTGCTGCGCCGCGCGATGGGCAAGAAGGTGAAGGCCGAGATGGACGCGCAGCGCGCGGGCTTCGTCGAGGGCTGCCTGACCGTCAACGGGATTAAGAAGGCCGAAGCGAACGCGCTGTTCGATTTGATCGACAAGTTCGCCGGTTACGGTTTCAACAAGAGCCACGCCGCCGCCTATGCGCTTCTCGCGTACCAGACCGCGTGGCTGAAGGCGCATCACCCGCACGAATTCTTCGCGGCCTCGATGTGCTACGACCTGCACCAGACCGACAAGCTGGCGATCTTCACCGACGACATGCGGCGCCTGGGGATCGCGTCGCTGCCGCCGTGCATCAATGCGAGCCAGGCCGAGTTCGATGTCGAGGTGAAGGAGGACGGACCCGCCGTTCGCTACGCGCTCGGTGCGCTGAAATCGGTCGGCGAAGGCGCGATGGAGAAGCTCATCGTCGAGCGCGTCCAGAACGGCCCGTTCGCCGGCCTCGACGATCTCGCCAAGCGCGTCGATCCGCGCCTGCTCAACAAGCGCCAGCTCGAGACGCTCGCCGCGGCCGGCGCGTTCGACTCGTTCGAGCCCAACCGCGCCGGCATCCACGCCACCGCCGAGACGATTCTCGCGATCGCCGCGCGCACGCATGAGCAGAAGACCAGCGGGCAGGGCGGGCTGTTCGGTGACGCCGAACCCGCGGGCGACGCGATCAAGCTGCCGCCCTCGGTGCGCTGGACGCTCAGCCAGCGGATGGACCAGGAGAAGGAGGCGTTCGGCTTCTATTTCTCCGCGCACCCGGTCGACCGCCACCGCCACATTGCCAACAGCCACGGCGCGCGCGCGTACACCGCGCTGTCCGAGCTCAACATCCCCGACGACGGCAGCCGCGCGGGCGCGACGATGGCGGTGCTGGTCGAGGACGCGCGCTACCGCACGTCGGCGCGGGGCAAGCGCTTCATGATGGCGCAATGCTCGGATGCGAGCGGCCAGTTCATGGCGACGTGCTTCGACGAGCAGGTCTCGAAGGACCTCGAGGAAGCGGCCAAGGCGGGCGGTTGCGGGCTGATCACCGTCGAGCTCGATCGCAAGCCCGGCGAGGATACGCCGCGCGTCAGCATCAAGCGCATCCAGCCGTTCGAAGGCCTCGCCAACCTCGCGCGGTTCCAGGTGGTCGTGACGATCTCCGACATGAGCGCGTTCGCCGGCCTGGCCTCGCTTCTGGCGGACCATCGCGGTGCGCGCGGCGAGGTGCGGGTGCGTGCGCAATTGCCCGATGGCGAGCTGTGCATCCTGCTCGGCCGCGACTTCCTGCTCGACGGCGAGCTTGCCGAGCACATCGAGTCGTTGCACGGTGTGACCAAAGTGGAGTTGAAGACCTCGGAAACGAGGCTCGCTCTGGTCGGATAACAGCTTGGGAGAGCGGACATGCTTGGTGGAATGCAGGATTTCGAGCTTCGTGTTCCCCGCCTGATCGACCACGCCGCGCGCGAACACGGGGCCAGAGAACTCGTCAGCTACTGGGCGGACGGCCGCGAGACCCGCACGACCTGGGCCGACATCGCGAGAGACGCCCGCAAGCTGGCGCAAGCGCTCGAGAAGCTCGGCGTCGCGCCCGGCGACCGGGTCGCGACGCTCGCGATGAACCACGCGCATCACCTCGTCGCCTGGTACGGCACCATCGGGATGGGCGGCGTGATCCATACGATCAATCCGCGGCTGTTCGACGAGCAGCTGGCCTACATCGCCAATCACGCCGAAGACCGCGTGATGCTGTACGACAAGGCTTTCCAGCCGCTCGTCGATCGCCTGCGCGAGCAGTGGACCAGCGTCCGCCATTATATCTGCTTCGACGATCTCGGCCCCGACGGCATCCAGGCGCTGCTCGACGCCGAGGATGGCGACTATGACTGGGTCGAAGGCCCCGAGCGCGAGCCGTGCATGCTCTGCTACACCAGCGGCACTACCGGCCATCCCAAGGGCGTGCTCTACACGCACCGCTCGACGATGATCCACGCGATGGCCGAAGTCGCGCCTTGGGTATTCGATCTGTCGCCCAACGCCGTCGTCCTGCCGGTCGTGCCGATGTTCCACGCCGCCGCCTGGGGTCTGCCGTTCGCCTGCGCGCTGTCGGGGGCCAAAGTCGTGTATTCGGCGGTCAACGATCCCGCGGTGTTGTGTCGCCTGATGAACGACGAGACAGTGACGCATTCGGCCGGCGTGCCGACCGTGTGGCTGGCGATGTTCGGCCATATGGACGCGTCGGGGGATGCGCCGCGCCACCTCAAACAGGTGACGATCGGCGGCTCGGCGGCGCCGCGCGCGATGATCGAGCGGATCATGGGCATGGGCGCGACCGTCAAGCACCTCTGGGGTATGACCGAAACCTCGCCGATCGGCACCGCCGGCTTCGCACCGCCGCACTGGGAGGACATGACGCACGACGAAAAGCTCGACCTCGTCGGCAAGCAGGGCAGCGTGCCCTTCGGCATCGAACTCCGCATCGTCGACGACGAAGGCAAGGTCCTCCCGCGCGACGGGTCGATCGCCGGCCGGTTGCAGGTCCGCGGTCCGTGGGTGGTCCAGCGCTATTTCGGCGCGGACGAGGACGCGGTCGATGCGGATGGCTGGTTCGACACCGGCGACGTCGCGATGCTCCACGCAGACGGCACGATGCAGATCACCGACCGGTCGAAGGACGTCATCAAGTCCGGCGGCGAATGGATCAGCTCGGTCGACCTGGAGAACGCCGCGGTCGGTTGCCCGGGGGTCGCGGAGGCGGCGGCGATCGGCGTGTATCATTCCAAATGGGACGAGCGCCCGCTGCTGCTGGTCGTCCGGAAGCCCGGCGGGGACGTGACCGAACAGGCGATCCTGGAGCATCTGGCAAAACACGTCGCCAAATGGTGGCTCCCCGACGCGATCGTCTTCGTCGAAGACCTGCCGCATACGGCTACCGGCAAGCTGCTGAAAACCGCCCTCCGCGAAAAGTTCAAGGACTTCGCGCTAGCCGCCGCCTGACTTCCTCTCCCGTCATCTACCCACCCCCGTCATCCCAGCGAAAGCTGGGATATCCCTGTGACGCAGGCCGTGACCCGAACCAGGAGATCCCAGCTTTCGCTGGGATGACGGACCGGGGAGGTTCTTGTTCTCCCGCGAAGGCGGGAGCTCAGTCTGGGTCCCCGCCTGCGCGGGGAAACATGCTTCCTGTTTCCCAACAGTCCGCAATTCATTTCGCACTTGCACAATCCCCGCGATGCAGCGAGCTTGTCACAATGACAGCGGCCACCCCGATCCTCCGCACCGGCGCCAACGAAGCCGCCGCCGTCACGCTGCCCGCGCGCCCCGAAGCGCTACGCCTCGATCCGGCGGAAACCGCAGTCGTCGTCATCGACATGCAGAACGCCTACGCTTCCCCCGGCGGCTATGTCGACACGGCGGGCTTCGACATCGCCGGTTCGGCCGCCACCATCGCGCAGATCGCCAAGGTCCTCGCCACTGCGCGCGCCGCGGCGATGCCGGTCGTGTTCCTCCAGAACGGCTGGGACCCCGACTATGTCGAGGCGGGCGGCCCCGGCTCGCCCAACTGGTACAAGTCCCACGCGCTCAAGACGATGCGCGCACGCCCCAAGTTGCAGGGTCAGTTTCTCGCGCGAGGCGGCTGGGATTACGAGATCGTCGACGCGCTGAAGCCCCAACCCGGCGACATCCGCGTCCACAAGACCCGCTATTCGGCGTTCTTCAATTCGCAGCTCGATAGCATCCTGCGCAGTCGCGGCATCTGCAACATCGTCTTCGTCGGCATCGCGACCAACGTCTGCGTCGAGAGCACGCTACGCGATGGCTTCCACCTCGAATATTTCGGCGTGATGCTTGAGGACGCGACGCATCACCTCGGCCCGCCCGAGATGCAGGCTGCCACCGTCTACAATGTCGAGAAGTTCTTCGGCTGGGTCAGCACCGTCGGCGATTTTTGCGGAAGTTTCGGCCAACGCCCCGAATAAAGGAACTTAGATGCCCTTCGAAGCCATCAACCCGCCCCAGTTCCCGACCCCGATCGCGCCTTATTCGGCGGGCGCGAAGGCGGGCAACACGGTCTACGTCTCGGGTGTTCTGGCGCTCGGCGAAGGCGGCATCGTCCTTCACGTCGGTGACGCCGCCGCCCAGACGCGTGCGGTGCTGGAAACCATCAAGACCACGCTCGAGGCCGCCGGTGCGACGATGGCGGACGTCGCCTTCAACCACATCTTCCTGAAGGACTTCGCCGATTATGCGGCGTTCAACACGGTGTACGCCGAGTATTTCCCCGGCCAGAAACCCGCCCGCTACTGCATCAAGACCGAACTCGTGAAGCCCGACTGCCTCGTCGAGATCGCCAGCATCGCGCACCTCGCCTGATGGGAATCGCGGGCGGCATCCACTGGGAGGACCACGGCCAGCCCGACGGCCCGACGATCCTGTTGTCGAGCGGTCTCGGCGGCTCGGGCAGCTACTGGCGACCCAACCTCGCCGCGCTCGGCACCGGCCACCGCGTCATCACCTATGATCACCGCGGCACCGGCCGCTCCGATCGCGACATTCCCGGCGACCTGACCGTCGAGGCGATGGCCGCCGACGTTGTCGCGCTTTTGGACGCCATCGGCCTCGATCGCTGCACCTTCATCGGCCACGCACTCGGCGGCCATATCGGACTCGCGCTCGCACTGTCTGCGCCCGAACGGCTCGACCGGCTCGTCGTCATCAATGGCTGGGCCAAGCTTGACTCGCATACCGCACGCTGTTTCGATACCCGGCTCGCGTTGCTGCGCGACAGCGGTCCGCGCGCGTATCTCCATGCGCAACCGCTGTTCCTCTACCCGCCGCAGTGGATTTCCGACCATCATGACCGGCTTCAGGACGAGGAGGAGGACATGCTGGCGCATTTCCCCGGTGCGGAAATGATCCAGCGGCGAGTCGCCGCGGTCCGTCGGTTCAACATTGCCGGCCGGCTCGATGAGATCCGTGTGCCCGTCCTCGTGGTCGCGGCGGACGACGACATGCTCGTGCCGCCGTCCGCGTCCGAAAAGCTTGCCGCGGGCATCCTAGGCGCGCAGCTTGCGCGGATGGCGGCGGGGGCGCACGCCTGCAACGTGACGCGCGCGGAGCATTTCAACATGTGGCTGCTCGACTGGCTCGACGGCGAATAGGAGCACAGCATGCAGGTCGGCGTCTTCGTTCCCATCAACAATAACGGCTGGCTGATCAGCGAGAACGCGCCGCAGTACAAACCCAGCTTCGACATGAACAAGGCGATCGCGCATTCGGCGGAGAAGCACGGCCTCGATTTCCTGCTGTCGATGATCAAGCTGCGCGGGTTCGGCGGCAAGACCGAGTTCTGGGATTACGGCCTGGAGAGCTTCACGCTGATGGCCGGGCTCGCTGCCGTCACCGAGAAGATCAAGATCTACGCGACCTGCGCAACGTTGCTCGTGCCCCCCGCCTATGCCGCGCGGATGTGCAACACGATCGATTCGATCAGCCACGGCCGGTTCGGGCTGAACCTCATCACCGGCTGGCAGCCGCCCGAATATACCCAGATGGGGATGTGGCCCGGCGACGAGCATTTTCGCAACCGGTACAAGATGCTGGACGAATACGCCCACATCCTTCGCGAGCTGTGGGAGGAGGGCACGTCGGACTTCAAGGGCGACTATTACGAGATGACGGATTGCCGCGTCTGGCCCAAGCCGACCGGCGACATGAAGATCATCTGCGCGGGTTCGTCCGAAGACGGCCTTGCCTTCTCCGCCAAATGGGCGGATTACGCGTTCTGTCTGGGGAAGGGCGTCAACACACCGACCGCGTTCTCGGCCAACAACGACCGTCTGGCCGTGGCGACCGCGAAGACCGGTCGCGAGGTACAGATCTTCGTCCTCATCATGATTATCGCCGCCGACACCGACGAGGAGGCGATGGCGAAATGGCAGCATTACAACGCTGGCGTGGACGTCGACGCGATCGCGTGGCTGATCGATCAGGGATCTAAGGATACGCACAACAAGGACACCAACGTCCGCCAGCTCGCCGCTCCCGAGGGCGCTGTGAACATCAACATGGGAACATTGGTCGGCTCGTACGAAAGCGTTGCGCGGATGCTCGACGAGATGGCGGCGGTGCCGAACACCGGCGGCGTGCTGCTGACGTTCGACGATTTCCTGGAAGGGGTGGAGGCGTTCGGGACGCGGATCCAGCCGCTGATGAAGAGCCGCGAAGGCGTGGCGGCCTAACGCGCACGGGGTATCCGCATTACGTCACGCCATTCTGACGCCTCCCGTTAGCTCGAAACTTCCGTTATCTCGAAAACTCCGTCATCCCGAAAACTCGCGTCATCCTGACGAAAGTCAGGATCCAGGAGCCGCAGAGGATGTCGCTTCTGGCTCTGGATCCTGACTTTCGTCAGGATGACGGCGTGTAGATGACGGCGTGTAGATGACGGCGTCTAGTTGACGGCATTTAGGTCACGGCGTTTAGGTGAGAGTGTCCGGAAAAGGCGCTCAAGCCGTCCGAGGCGTCCGCTTCGCCTTCCTGATACGCGGCGCGACGATCATGTCCGCCGCCGCCTTGATCTCTTGCCGCAACTCGTCGCGCTTCTCATGGATCGACGCGATCACCGGCCCCATCGCCACCCCCAGGTCGACCAGCACCGCCTCGGCCAGTTGCAGCGAACTCTCCAGCGTCTCAGGCACTGCGTCGGTCACCCCCGCGCGGTACAATTCGGCGGCATGCGCCGTATCCCGCGCACGCGCGACGATCGGCAAGTCCGGCGCCAACGCCCGCACCCGCCGCGCCAACCGGACCGTCAACACCGGGTCGTCCATCGTCAGGATCAGCGCCTTGGCGGTATGCAGCTTCAGCCGATCCACCAGCTCGGGGCGCGATACGTCCCCGAACAACACCGGGTGCCCCTGCGCCCGCGCTGCCTCGACCGAATCGATATCCGCCTCGACCGCGACATATTTCTGCCCGTGTACCGCGAGCATCTGGGCCACCATTCGACCGACGCGTCCGAACCCGATCACGACCGTTCCCGGCCCCTCGGCATCGATCTCGACATCGCCCGCATCGGCGCCCGAGCGGCTTTCGAGATGCCGCGACACGGTCCGACCGAGTTTTGCCAGCAACGGTGTGATGGTCAGCCCGATCGCGGTGACCGTCTGCCAGAACGACGCGGTCGAGGGCAGGATCAGCTGCGCCTGTGCGGCCGTCGCGAGCACGATCAGCGTCGTCTCGGACGGGCTGCCCATCAGCAGCCCGGTTTCAGCCGCGACGCCGCGCCGCGAGTTGGCGACCCGCAACAACAGGAACGTCACGATCGCCTTCGTCGCGACCACGCCCGTGACCGCGAGCAGCAGCGACGGCCAGTTCTGCGCGATCAGCCTCAGGTCGAGGCTCATGCCCACGGTGATGAGGAACACTCCGAGCGCGAGCCTCTTGAACGGCGCCGTGATGACCTCGACCTCGCTGTGATATTCGGTCTCGGCGATCAGCAGCCCCGCCAGCAACGCGCCGACGATTGGCGACAGGCCGGCGGCGGTCGTCGCGACGCTGGCGACGATCACCACGAGCAGCGATGCGGCGAGGAACAGTTCCGGACTCTTCGTCCGCGCGGCTTGTCCGAACAGTCGCGGCAGGACGAGGCGGCCGCCGACGTACATCGCCACCACGGTCAGCCCGCCGCGTAGCGCGACACCTGCAATGTCAGACCATCCGTCCGCACTCGCGGTAGGAGCCAGAGCGCCGAGCACGAAGATGATCGGGACGAGTGCCAGATCCTCGAACAACAGCATCGCGAACGCACCCCGCCCGACTGCACCTGTCGTCCCGACCAGCGGCAACACAAGCGCCGTCGACGACAACGCAAGCGCGAAGCCGAGCCCCATCGCCCCCGCCCATTCCTGGCCGATAAAGTGCAGCGCCACGCCGATGATCAGCGCCGAGCCTATCAGTTCGGCCGCGCCGGTGCCGAACACCAGTCGCTTCATCGACCACAGTCGCCGAAACGACAGCTCCAGGCCGATCGAGAACAAGAGCAGGATGATTCCGAATTCGGCGAACGGCTCGATCGATTCCGGGTTGGATATCGTCAGATAGTAGAGCCACGGTACCGAGCCGGTGAGCGATCCGAGCCCCGCGGGACCGACGAGCAGCCCGACCAGGATGAACCCGATGACCGGGCTGACCCGGAACCGCGCGAACGCGGGGATGACCAGACCTGCCGCGCCCAGAATGACCAGCGTGTCGCTGAAACCTTGATTGTCGAGCCCTATTGCCATGGCTCGACCCTAGGCACACTTGTCACAGGTTAGAAGGGGCCGGTTGGAAGAGTGCCACCCGCAGCCGTCGAACACCGGGAGCCGGCATAGAAGGAACTCAGCCCAACGAGCGTGCCAGATCGCCCTTGGCGGCGAGCACATAGGGTTTCGCGCTTGCCGGCGCGTTCATATAAGGCGGTCGTCGTGCGGCACGAAGCCGCGTCTTCTCGATCCGCGTGTAGCAGACCTGATCAGACTGGTTGCCGCCGATCACGTGATACGCCGTGGCGTCCTCGCCGGCATAGAGCGCCACATGGCCGCCTTCGGGGCGGGTGAACGTGAGCACGTCCCCCAGCGTCGGCTGACCGGCGCTTTCGCCGAATTTCCCCCAGTTGAGTGCCCATAGCGGTTCGGCGGGCGGCGTCTTGCCGGCTCGACGTGCAACGATGGCCATGAACAAACCGCACCAGGGCACGGAGTCCGCCGTGTAGAATTTCTCGACGCTACCGCCCAGTTCGCGCGCCCAACCGAGAATGACGTCGTTATTGGCGGAGCCGGGTTTCTCGAGCGTGCCGACTAGTGATCGTGCTTCGACGACCATCCGCGGCAGCGTTCCCAGCGTGTCCAGCCAGGCATAATTGCTTTTGTCGATTGGCATGAGATGCTCCCGCTAGATCAGCGACGCAAAGCAAAACCCAGGGCGATACGATCGCCCTGGGTCCAGCATCTCAATAGTCGCGTCCGGAGTCCAGTAAGACAGGGTCCGAAACGACCGGTATTTAGGCCCAGTTGGCCATTTCGGTCTCGAGGTTCGATCGCACCTGCTCGAAGAACTGCTCGGTCGTCATCCAGGGCTGGTCGGGGCCGATCAGGATCGCGAGATCCTTGGTCATGTGGCCGTTCTCCACCGTCTGGACGCAGACACGCTCGAGCGTCTCGGCGAACTTCGTGACGTCGGGCGTGTCGTCGAACTTGCCGCGATACTTAAGGCCACCGGTCCACGCGAAGATCGACGCGATCGGGTTGGTCGAGGTCGCCTTGCCCTGCTCGTGCATGCGGAAGTGGCGCGTGACGGTGCCGTGCGCCGCCTCGGCCTCAACGGTCTTGCCGTCCGGAGTCAGCAGGATCGAGGTCATCAGGCCCAGCGAACCGAAGCCCTGCGCGACCTGATCCGACTGCACGTCGCCGTCATAGTTCTTGCAGGCCCAGACGAACTCGCCGTTCCACTTCAGCGCCGATGCGACCATGTCGTCGATCAGGCGATGCTCGTAGACGATGCCCGCTTCCTTGAACTTGTCCTTGAATTCGGCCTCGAACACCTCGGCAAAGAGATCCTTGAAGCGGCCGTCATAGGCCTTGAGGATGGTGTTCTTGGTCGACAGGTAAACCGGCCACTTCAGGTTCAGGCCGTAGTGCATCGAGGCGCGAGCAAAATCGCGGATCGAATCGTCGAGGTTGTACATCGCCATCGCGACGCCCGCCGACGGGAACTGGAACACCTCGCGGTCGATGACCGTGCCGTCGTCGCCTTCGAAGACGAGGCGCAGCTTGCCTGGGCCGGGGACCAGATAGTCGGTCGCGCGGTACTGATCGCCGAACGCGTGACGGCCGACGACGATCGGGTGCGTCCAGCCCGGGATCAGGCGGGGAACGTTCTTGATCACGATCGGCTCGCGGAAGATCGTCCCGCCGAGGATGTTGCGGATCGTGCCGTTCGGCGACTTCCACATCTTCTTTAGGCCGAATTCGGTCACGCGCTGCTCGTCGGGCGTGATCGTCGCGCACTTCACCGCGACGCCGTGCTTCTGCGTGGCGAGTGCGCTGTCGATCGTGACCTGGTCGTCGGTCGCGTCGCGATGCTCGACGCCGAGATCGTAATAATCGAGCTGGATATCGAGATACGGCTTGATCAGGCGCTCGCGGATCCATTCCCAGATGATCCGGGTCATCTCGTCGCCGTCGATCTCCACGATCGGATTCTTTACCTTGATCTTCGCCATGTGCGGGTCCTTCGGGGGGAGGGGGTTGCGGTGCGTCTAGGGGAGCGGGCCGCGGCGATCAACCACCGCGCAACCGCTCGGCCGCCACGGCGCAACCGCCGGGCAACAGCTGAAAAGCCTGTTCGTCGTTGTATCGCGGGTCCGGCACAGATAGACCCGCGCGTTATGGCATCGCTCGACAAGCCGCCCGTCACGACCTCCACGGTCAAATGGCGATTTCCCGCAGTCCATCCGGAGGGCCACAAATACGTCGCGATCGCGAGCGGCTTCACGCTGCTGGCGACGATGATCAGCCATGTGTTCTTCTGGCCGCTGGTCGGCGTCGTTATCTGGGTCGCGACGTTTTTCCGCGATCCGATCCGCACGACTCCGCAGGGGCAGGGCCTGATCGTCGCGCCCGCGGACGGGTTGATCACGATGATCCAGCGGGTCCCGATCCCGCGGGAACTCGCTGGTGTAAATGGCCTTGGCGAAGCACCGCTGGTGCGCGTATCGATCTTCATGTCGGTGTTCGACGTGCATATCAATCGTACGCCGATCGCGGGAACGATCCGGCAGGTCGTCTATATCTCGGGCAAGTTCCTCAACGCCGATCTCGACAAGGCGAGCGACGAGAACGAGCGCCAGCATTTCGTGGTCGAGGACCGTAACGGCATGCGGATCGGCTTTACGCAAATCGCTGGCCTAGTGGCGCGCCGCATCCTTGGCTTCGTCAAGGCCGGCGACATGGTCGCAGCCGGGCAGCGTATTGGCCTGATCCGGTTCGGCAGTCGAGTTGACGTATATCTGCCCGATCACGTCGTTCCACAGGTCTGCCTTGGCCAGCGCAGCATCGCCGGCGAGACGGTCCTTGGCCGCGTTGGCGGCGTCCCGGTTGGTGGTATCGCGCAATGATCGACGATGATTCGACACGCTCGACCGAGGGTTTCGCTGGGCGAAGCCGTCCGGGCCGCATCCGCCGCAAGCCGCGCGGGTTGCCGCTACGCGCCGTCGCGCCGAACGCGGTAACCGCACTCGCGCTCTGCTCGGGCCTAAGCGGCGTCCGGTTCGCGATTGGCGGGCAATGGGAAAGCGCGGTCGCGATGATCATGGTCGCCGGCGTGCTCGACGGTCTGGACGGCCGGATCGCGCGGATGCTGCACGGCGAGAGCCGCTTTGGCGAACAACTCGATTCGCTGTCCGACGCGATCTCATTCGGCGTCGCGCCGGCGTTGATCGTGTATCTCTGGTCGCTCGCCGCGCTGCCGCGGGTCGGCTGGATCTGCTCGCTCATCTTCGCAGTATTCTGCGCGCTGCGTCTCGCGCGTTTCAATGCCAAGATCGACGAAAGCGAACAGCCGCACAAGTCGGCGGGGTTCCTGACTGGCGTGCCGGCTCCCGCCGGCGCTGGCTTGGCCTTGATGCCGATGTTCTTCTGGTTCTGGACCGACGAACCACGCTTCGCCTCGCCCTATTTCGTCGCGCCGTGGATCGCGTTTATCGCGCTCCTGATGGTGTCGAGCGTTGCGACCTATTCATGGAGTTCCCTCAAGCTCCGCAGCAACGTGCGATTCGAGGCGATCGCGCTTGTCGTCCTGCTAGGTGCCGCGATGGTGAGCGCGCCGTGGCATACGCTCAGCATCATCTGCGTGCTGTACCTGATCTCAATGCCGTTCAGCATCGCCAGTTACGCAAGGATCAGGCGGCAGCGTTCCGGCGGTGGACGGGAAGCGGGGCCGACGTCGGCGCCCAGCGCCTGATCACGATCCGGCGCTCCGCCACCGTACGCACAGGAACTGCCACGAATGCCGGTTCGAGATTGCCGAGCGCGAGACGAACGATGCGGTCCCATTGCGGCGCGACCGACGATACGATCATCATGCCCGCAACGGCGAACGCACCAGCAAAAACCATGAAGCTTAGAACCAACATCACGTCCGCCTTCCTATGAGTTGCGAACAAATCACTAATGTCCGCAAACACTTGGCCAGAAACTTCGTTCCGTTCGTCGCATTTTCAAACCGGGCATCCCGGTCCGAATCAGCGGCGAGTCGAACATCTGTTCCTCTCTGAGCCCTTTATGTTCTCATTGCGTTCCACGAGTCAAGCATCGGGTTGAGGATTGCGTTTGACGCCGCGTGCGTTTAAGGGGCGCGCCTCTAACCCCGCATGGGAGGCATCATAGCCCGGTGCGTCTTGGTCACTCGGCCACGACGTCATCCGCTTCCCAGAGGCACAACCGGAAGGATATATCCCTATGGCGGCACCAGTCGTCTCCATGCAGCAGCTCATCGAAACGGGCGCGCATTTCGGCCACCAGACGCATCGGTGGAACCCCAAGATGAAGCCTTACATCTTCGGTGATCGTAACGGCGTCCACATCCTCGACCTTTCGCAGACCGTGCCGCTGTTCGCACGCGCGCTCGAGTTCGTCTCGTCGGCCGTCGCCGGTGGTGGCAAGGTCCTGTTCGTCGGCACCAAGCGCCAGGCGCAGGAGCCCGTCGCGGATGCAGCGCGTCGTTCGGGCCAGCACTTCGTCAACCATCGCTGGCTGGGCGGCATGCTCACCAACTGGAAGACCATCTCGGGTTCGATCAAGCGTCTCAAGACGCTCGAGGAAATGCTGTCGGGCGACACCGTCGGCCTGACCAAGAAGGAAGTCCTCCAGCTCACCCGCGAGAAGGACAAGCTCGAGCTTTCGCTGGGCGGCATCCGCGACATGGGCGGCATTCCCGACGTGATGTTCGTGATCGACGCGAACAAGGAAGAGCTGGCGATCAAGGAAGCAAACACGCTGGGTATTCCCGTCGTCGCGATCCTCGATTCGAACGTGTCGCCGGACGGCATCGCCTTCCCGGTTCCCGCGAACGACGACGCAGCCCGCGCCATCCGCCTGTATTGCGAGGCGATCGCGATCGCCGCGACGCGCGGTGGCCAGGAGCAGCAGCGCCGCACGGGTGCCGACATCGGCGCGATGATCGAGCCGCCGAAGGAAGAGGCCGTTGCAGAGCCGGTCGTGGAAGCTTCGGCTGACACGACGGACGTTGCCGCCAACGCCGACATTGCCGCCGAGTTCGCGGCTGAGGGTGAGCGCCAGATCGACGCGTAAGCGTCGTCGCCGAACCGTCATGCGGGCGGGGTAGGGCGTAAGCTCTGCCTCGCCCGCAACTACATTCAGACCCAAAGAGGATTAGAAACATGGCCGATATCACGGCAGCAATGGTCAAGGATCTGCGCGAAACGAGCGGCGCGGGCATGATGGATTGCAAGAAGGCGCTGAACGAGACGAATGGCGACATGGACGCCGCGGTCGATTGGCTGCGCACCAAGGGTCTCGCCGCCGCCGCCAAGAAGTCCAGCCGTACCGCGGCCGAGGGCCTGGTCGGCGTCGCCGTCTCGGGCACCAAGGGTGCCGTCGTCGAGGTCAATTCCGAGACTGATTTCGTCGCGAAGAACGACCAGTTCCAGCAGTTCGTCCGCGAAGTCACGCAGATCGCACTCGCGACCGGCGGCGATATCGAGGCGCTCAAGACCGAGGCCATGCCATCGGGCAAGACCGTCGCGGACGTCCTGACGAACAACGTCGCGACGATCGGCGAGAACCAGTCGCTGCGCCGTTCGCGCACGCTGGAAGTCAGCAAGGGTGCGGTCGTGCCGTACATCCACAACGCGGCAGCCCCCGGCCTCGGCAAGATCGGCGTGCTCGTCGCGCTCGAATCGGATGCGTCGGACGACGTGCTCCAGGCGCTCGGCAAGCAGCTCGCGATGCACATCGCAGCGGCGTTCCCCAAGGCACTGAACGAGTCCGACCTCGACGAAGCCGAAATCGAGCGCGAGCGCGCGATCGCGACCGAGAAGGCCGCCGAATCAGGCAAGCCTGCCGACATCATCGCCAAGATGGTCGAGGGCGGCATCGCCAAGTACCGCAAGGAGCATGCGCTGGTCAGCCAGCTGTTCGTGATGGACGGCAAGACCAAGATCTCCGACGTCGTCGCCAAGGCCGGCAAGGATGCGGGCGCCGAGATCAAGCTGGTGGACTATGTCCGCTTCCAGCTCGGCGAAGGTATCGAGAAGGAAGCGTCGGACTTTGCTGCCGAAGTCGCTGCCGCTTCGGGCGTGCCTCAGGCTCCGCAGGCGTAAGCTATTCTCCCTCGCCCCACCGGGGAGAGGGAAGGGGCATGCCGAGCTTGTCGATGTAAGGGTGAGGGGAGTGGTGAGGTCGCGGACCTCGCCGCCCCTCATCTGACCTTGCGGCCGAACGACCTTCTCCCCGAGGGGATAAGGATATGTCTCCCGTCATGCCGGACCGTTCCGGCATCTACGGCTCCGCTAATCATCCATCGCTGACCTCGCGGCGCGGTGGCATCCGGTCATATCAGCCAGACTATCCTGCGGCACCTCCCGGCGAAGGTCGGGGTTCGGGTGGCAGGCGAAGGTGACGACGGGGCGTCTTCAATTACATCGATCGTGCCAACTAGACCCCGGCACCCGCCGGGGAGGGCGTCGTTGCTGACGGTGCTGATCCCAGATCGCCCAGCTATTACCCCGCTCCGTCCCCTGACGGGACAATGACGAGGGACAGAGCCCTCAACGTTCTCCGTCTCATCTCCGTCCAGATTCGATGCAGGCGCGTCGCAGCGCTTCACATCTCCGGCCCCGCCGCCTAAGGTCCGCGCCGCCCCGCCAATCACAATTCGAGATTTATGACGCCTCCGCGCTACAAACGTATCCTGCTGAAACTGTCGGGCGAAGTCCTGATGGGACCGTCCGGCCTGTCGATCGACCCGACGGTCACCGCGCGCGTCGCGCAGGAGATCGCCGACATCAAGGCCAAGGGCTATGAGATCTGCATCGTCGTTGGCGGCGGTAACATCTTCCGCGGCATGGCCGGCGCAGCGCGCGGCATGGACCGGGCGACCGGCGATTACATGGGCATGCTCGCGACCGTGATGAACGCGCTCGCGGTGCAGAACGCGCTCGAGCAGATCGGCGTCGACACGCGCGTGCAGTCGGCGATCCCGATGGCGAGCGTGTGCGAGCCCTTCATCCGCCGCCGTGCCGAGCGTCACCTCGAAAAGGGCCGCGTCGTGATCTTCGCAGCGGGCGTCGGCAGCCCCTATTTCACCACTGATTCGGGCGCTGCGCTGCGTGCTGCCGAGATGAAGTGCGACGCGCTGTTCAAGGGCACCTCGGTCGATGGCGTGTATAACGCCGACCCGAAGACTCACCCTGACGCGGTGCGCTACGAAACGGTGTCGTACAGCCGCGTTCTGTCCGACGACCTCAAGGTCATGGACGCGAGCGCGATCGCGCTGTGCCGTGACAACAATATCCCGATCGTCGTCTTCAACATCCGCGAACCCGGCAATCTTGCTGCGGTATTGGCGGGTGATGGCGTGTCGACGATCGTCCAGAACGAGCAGGAGAGTTAAGATGGCCGCCTATGACAAGAAGGATCTCGAGCGCCGCATGGCCGGTGCCGTTGACGCGCTGAAAAGCGATCTCGCCGGGCTTCGCACCGGCCGTGCCTCGACCGCGTTGCTCGATCCGGTGATGGTGACGGTGTACGGCTCGTCGATGCCGTTGAACCAGGTCGCGACCGTCTCGGCCCCTGAGCCGCGGATGCTGTCGGTCCAGGTCTGGGACAAGGGCAATGTCGGCCCGACCGACAAGGCGATCCGCTCTGCGGGTCTGGGTCTCAACCCGATCGTCGATGGCCAGACGCTGCGTCTGCCAATCCCCGACCTGACCGAGGAGCGTCGCAAGGAGCTCGCCAAGCTCGCCGGCCAGTACGCTGAGAAGGCGCGCATCGCGGTGCGTAACGTCCGTCGCGACGGGATGGATTCGCTCAAGGTCGACGAGAAGAAGGGCGTGTTCAGCGAGGACGAGCGCAAGCGTCACGAGACCGAAGTCCAGAAGCTGACCGACGGTGTCGTCGCCGAGCTCGATGCGACTGCGACTGCGAAGGAAAAGGAAATCCTCGGAAAGTGAGGGCGTTCGGCGCTGCTTCGAAGGGGGTTTCGGCTGGGGCTGCGCCGCTCGTCGCCGTTCCTGCGGGCGGCGCGGTGCCGCGCCATGTCGCGATCATCATGGACGGCAATGGCCGCTGGGCGAAGAAGCGCTTTTTGCCGCGCTTTGCCGGGCACAAGGCCGGCGTCGAGGCGGTGCGGAAAGTGACGCGCGCGGCGCGGGCGATGGGGATCGAGGCGCTGACGCTCTATGCGTTCTCGTCCGAGAACTGGCGTCGTCCGGCCGAGGAAGTCAGCGACCTGATGGGTTTGCTGCGGCATTTCATCCGCAGTGATCTCGACGAACTCGCACGCGAGAACGTCCGGCTGCGCGTGATCGGCGACTATCACAGCTTTGCGCCCGATCTGGTGGCGATGGTCGACGATGCGATCGCGCGCACCGCGAGCAACACCGGCCCGATCCTCGCGATCGCGTTGAACTATGGCGCGCATGCCGAGCTGGTCGCGGCCGCGCGGCGGTTGGCGGAACGCGCGCGCGACGGGTCGCTCGACCCTGCGAGCATCGATGTCGGCACGATCGAGGCTGAGCTCGATACGCACAACTTGCCCCCGCTCGACCTCATGATCCGCACCTCGGGCGAACAACGTCTGTCGAACTTCCTGTTGTGGCAGGCGGCGTATGCAGAACTGCTATTCGTCGACACGTTGTGGCCCGATTTCGACGCAACCGCGCTCGCGGATGCGGTCGCCGCCTTTGGCCTGCGCCAGCGCCGCTATGGTGGTCTGTGAGCCTTACCGATCCTGACCGCGCACCCGACCAGGCGCTGCGAACGCCGTCCAACCTGAAGCTTCGGATGATCGCCAGCGTCGGCATGATCGCGGTCGCCAGCATCGCGCTGACGCTCGGCGGCATCGCGTTCTGGCTTCTCGGCGTGGTCGCGGCGCTGTTCATGATGGCCGAATGGTCGGCGCTGCAAGGCGCGGACGCGAAGACGAAGCGTATGACGCAGTTCGCGTTGTCGGTACCGCTTGCGCTGATGGCGCCGGCGTCGCTCATTCTGGTGATCCACGATTTCTTCACGCTAGGCCTGCTTGCCGGCGCTGCGTTCTTCGTCGTCATCACGACCCGCAAACCGCCGCTCGCTTTGGGCATTCTATATTGCGGGCTTCCCGTGCTCGCGCTGATGATCATCCGGCGGCAGGACGAGGGTATCCTCTTCACGCTGTGGGCGCTGTCGCTGGTATGGGCGTGCGATATCGGCGCGTTCTTCACCGGGCGGACACTCGGCGGGCCGAAACTCGCGCCGGTGATCAGCCCGAACAAGACGTGGTCGGGACTGATCGGCGGCGTCGTACTGGCGAGCGCAGTCGCGGCCGTGCTGCATATCGAGTACGGCTTGCCGATGCGGTTGACGCTCGCGACGCCGGTCCTCGCCGTCCTCGCGCAGATGGGCGATCTCTATGAGAGTTGGCTCAAGCGCGTCGCCGGGGTCAAGGACAGCGGGAATATCCTGCCCGGGCATGGCGGCGTGATGGATCGCCTTGACGGGCTCGTGCCGGTAGCGCCCGTCGCTGCCGCGCTCGTCCTGCTGCCGCACTTCTACGCATGAAGACCGTCACGATTTTAGGCGCCACCGGATCGGTCGGCACGTCGACGCTCGATCTGATCGAGCGTGAACCCGATCGCTTCCGCGTCGTCGCGCTGACCGCCAACTGCGACGTGACCAAGCTCGCCGCCGCCGCGATCCGGACCAAGGCCGAGTTCGCGGTCGTTGCGGACAAAGGATGTCTCCCCGAACTGCACGACGCGCTCGCCGGCACCGGGATCCGCGCGGGCGGTGGTGCCGATGCGATCGCCGAGGCGGCGGCTTCGGGTGCGGAATGGACGATGGGCGCGATCGTCGGCTGTGCGGGCCTGAAGCCGGTGATGGCGGCGATCGAGCAGGGCGGCACCGTCGTGATCGCCAACAAGGAGCCGCTGGTCTCCGCCGGCGACGTCATCCTCGCCGCCGCCAAGGCCTCCGGCGCGACGCTGCTACCCGCCGACTCCGAACACAACGCGATCTTCCAATGCTTCGACTCGACTCGCCCCGAGCGAGTCCGCCGGATTATCCTGACGTGCAGCGGCGGGCCGTTCCGCGACTGGACGACCGAACAGATGCGCGGCGTCACGTTCGAACAGGCGGTCAAGCATCCCAACTGGTCGATGGGCGCGAAGATCTCGGTCGATTCGGCCACCATGATGAACAAGGGCCTCGAACTGATCGAGGCCGCGCGGCTGTTCCCGATTGCCCACGATCGGATCGAGATCGTGATCCATTCGCAGTCGGTGATCCACAGCCTCGTCGATTATGTCGACGGGTCGGTGCTGGCGCAGCTCGGGCCGCCCGACATGCGGACGCCGATCGCGCACACACTCGCCTGGCCCGACCGCATGGCGACGCCGATGGCGCCACTCGATCTAGTCGGCATCGGCCGGCTCGACTTCGAAGCGCCGGACCCGGTGCGCTTCCCGGCGCTGCGACTCGCCCGCGAGGCGTTGGACGCAGGCGGCGCGCGCCCCGCGATTCTCAATGCGGCGAACGAGGTTGCGGTCGACGCTTTCCTCAAGCGCCGCATTTGTTTCCTCGAAATTGCCGCAATCGTGGAGGATACGCTATCATGCTACGACCCGGCCGCACCGGATAGCGTCGACGCCGTTCTGGCGATCGACGCCGAGGCGCGAAGTTTGGCGGGCGAGCGTGTGAAGGATTGCGCGGTTTGATCGAAACACCCGGTGTCCTGCTGACCATCCTCTCGTTCGTCCTGGTGATCGGACCGCTCGTGTTCGTTCACGAGATGGGCCACTACCTCGCCGGCCGCTATTTCGGGATCAAGGCGGATGCCTTCGCGATCGGCTTCGGTCGCGAGATCGCCGGCTTCACCGACAAGCGCGGTACGCGATGGAAGTTCGGCTGGCTCCCCTTGGGCGGGTATGTGAAGTTCGCCGGCGACATGAACCCGGCCAGCCAGCCCTCTGCCGAATGGCTGTCGCTCCCCGCCGAAGAGCGCCGGCGTACCTTCCAGTCGAAGCCGGTATGGCAGCGCGCGATCGTCGTCGCCGCCGGACCCGTCGTCAATTTCGTCGTCGCGATCCTGATCCTCGCCGGGTTCGCCTTTGCGTATGGCGATATCCGCATGCCGCCGATCGTTGGCGGCACGGTGCCCGGCAGCGCCGCCGCCGCGGCCGGATTGCAGGCGGGCGACCGCGTCACCGCGATCGGTGGCCGCGCGGTCGAGACGTTCGACGACCTTGCCCGCTACGCACGCATCCGCGCCGGCGAAAGCACGCGCATCGACGCGGTCCGCGGCAACCAGCCGCTCTCGCGCGACGTCGTGATCGGCACCGAGCTGCAGCGCGATCGCTTCGGCAATGAATACCGCATCGGCCGCCTCGGCATCGCCGGCAGCAAGCCGGTCATCGTTCCCGTCAGCCTGATCGAAGCACCGGTCGTCGCGGTGAGGCGGACCGGCGAGATCGTTTCGATGATGGTCGAAACACTGGGCCAGGTCATCACCGGCCGGCGTTCGGTCAAGGAGCTGGGCGGGCCGCTCAGCATCGCCAAGGTGTCGGGCGAGCAGATGGCGCTCGGGCTCGACGCCTATGTGTTCCTGATCGCCCTTGTTTCGATCAATCTCGGGTTCATCAACCTGTTGCCAGTACCGATGCTCGATGGTGGTCACTTGTTCTTCTATGCGATCGAAGCGGTGCGCAGGCGCCCGGTCGAGCCACAGGTTCAGGAATGGGCGTTTCGTGGTGGCCTCGCCGCGATCCTCGCGCTGATGCTGCTCGTGACGTTCAACGATCTCGGGAATTTCGGGCTCTGGAAGAATCTGGCCGGCTTGATCGGCTGACGACGATAGGGCAGGGCGGGCGCGCCTTGTATGTGCACGTTTTTAGGGTGGGTTTGGTGACAGCGATCAACGGTTACGATTTCGCGCGAAAGGGCGCCCTGCTTCTGGCAGGTACGATCCTCTCGGGCGCGCCTGCTTTCGCCCAGACGGCGCCCGCCGCGACGCCGACTCCGGTCGGCAGCCCCGTCCGGGGTGCGGTCAATGCTGTAACGCCCGTATCGGCGCCGGTATCCGTCCGCACGATCAAGACTTTGCGCGTCGAGGGATCGCAGCGGATCGAGCCCGAGACGGTGCTCTCCTATACCAAGCTGCGCGTCGGCGTTCCGTACACCGCGGAAACGCTCGATCAGGCACTGAAGGACCTGCAGGCCAGCGACCTGTTCGCGGATTACTCGATCGCGGGCGTCGAGGACGGCAACATCGTTCTGCGCGTGCGCGAGAATCCGATCATCAACCGCGTGATCATCGAGGGCAACAAGGCGCTCAAGAGCGACAAGATCACCAAGGAGATCAAGCTCGCGCCGCGTCAGATCTTCACGCGCACTGCTGTCCGCCAGGACATCGGCCGGATCATCGAGCTGTATCGCCGCCAGGGCCGTTTTGCCGCGGTGGTCGATCCGAAGATGGTCAATCTCGACCAGAACCGCGTCGACGTGGTGTTCGAGATCAGCGAAGGCCCGAAGTCGAAGGTTCGCCAGATCAACATCCTCGGCAACGAGGTGTTCTCGGATGACCAGATCCGTGGGCAGATGGCGACCAAGCAGGCGCGTCTGATCCGCCTGTTGTCGTCGGCGACCAGCTACGATCAGGATCGCCTCTCCTACGATCAGCAGAAGCTTCGCCAGTTCTACCTGACGCAGGGCTACGCCGATTTCCGCGTGACGTCGGCGGTCGCCGAGCTGACGCCGGACAAGAAGGACTTCATCATCACGTACGTGGTGGAGGAAGGTAAGCGCTACAAGTTCGGCGACGTGACCGTCGACAGCCAGATCCGCGACTTCGACAACACCAAGCTCGCTACGTCGCTGCCGCTCAAGAAGGGCGACTGGTACAACGCGAAGCTGGTCGAGGACTCGGTCGATAACCTCAGCCAGACGGCAGGGCTGTTCGGCTATGCCTTCACCGAGGTGAACCCGGAGTTCGCGAAGGACTCCGAAACGCTGACGATGGGGATTAATTTCAACATCGCCGAAGCCAAGCGCACCTATGTCGAACGCGTCGAGATCAACGGCAACACGCAGACCCAGGACAAGGTCGTCCGCCGTGAGATTCGTCTGGCGGAAGGCGATGCGTTCAACAGCTTCCAGGTGAAGCGCTCGCAGGACCGCATCAACTCGCTCGGCTATTTCCAGGACAAGATGGAGATCAAGCAGTTGCCGGGCTCCGCGCCCGACCGCGTGATCCTCGAGACCAACCTCGAAGAGAAGTCCACCGGCGAACTGCAGCTGTCGGCGGGGTATTCGAGCCTCGAACGCTTCATTATCCAGGCGAACATCACGCAGCGCAATTTCCGCGGCAAGGGCCAGGAACTGCGCGCCGGCGTCAACTATTCGAGCTATTCCAAGTCGGTCGAGCTGGGCTTCACCGAGCCGTATCTGTTCGACAAGAACATCGCGCTGGGCGGCGATATCTTCCGCCGCGATTACAACTCGTTCAACTATGTCGGCAACGATCGCCAGACCAATTATTCGCAGGTTTCGACCGGCTTCCAGCTGCGCACCGGCGTGCCTTTGACCGAGTTCTGGTCGCTGTCCGGCCGCTATGGCCTGTCGTATGACGAGGTCAGCCTCGATAGCCAGTATCTGAACGCCGACGGCTCGTGCAACTTGCTCGTCGCTGGCCGCTATCTTTGCGAAGCGATCGGCAACCGGTGGACGTCCTCGATCGGGTATTCGGTCAGCCGCGATACGTTGAACAGCCGCTTGCGTCCGACCGCAGGTTCGCGCCTGTCGTTCAGCCAAGACTTCGCCGGGCTCGGCGGTGACGTGAAGTACATCCGCACGCGTCTCGAAGGGTCGAAATACGCCAATCTAGGTAGCGGGTTCATCGGGTCGATCATCGCGGAGGGTGGTTACATCCATTCGCTCGAGAAGAGCCGCGGACCCGGCATCGACGAAGTTCGCATCACCGACCGCTTCTATCTCGGCGAACCGCAGTTCCGCGGCTTCGACATCCGCGGTGTCGGCCCGCGCGTCCTGCGCGCGGCATATAGCAACGGCACGCCGACGCAGGTTCTCGCGACCGACCGCAACACCATCCAGGACGATGCGCTCGGCGGTCGCGCCTATTATCTGGCGCGCGCGGAAATCGAGATTCCGTTGGGATCGGGCGCGCGCGAGCTTGGCCTGCGTCCTTCGATCTATGCGCAGGTCGGTAGCCTGTTCGGGATCAAGCAGCCGCTCCCGACTCAGGTGTTTCCGGACCTGATCGATCCGACTACCGGCAAAACGTACAAGGGATCGATCTTCACGCCCGCGGTGAATGGAAGCAACCAGCCGCTTTATACCTACACGACCACCGATTCGACGGGCGCGCCGATAACGGCAAATACGATCTGCCCTGCCGGTTCGCCGAATACGACGGGCAGCTGCGTGGGCACCAACGCCAATCCGCGCGCGCTCAACGAGCAGACGCCGTTCCAGGAAAGCTTCCTGGGCAACTCGGCCAAGCCGCGTCTGTCGGTCGGCATCGGCGTCAACTGGAACTCGCCGTTCGGCCCGCTCCGTATCGATCTCGCTCGCGCTTTGCTCAAGCAAAAGGGCGACGACCCCAAGCTCATTACTTTCAACGTAGGGACACAGTTCTAATGACGACGTTCAAGACGCTTCTCCTCGCCGCTGCGCTCGTCGCACCGGCTTCCATGACCGCGACCGCTGCCGATGCGCAGGTTTCGGGCATCGCCGTCGCCGACGCACAGGGTGCGATCGCCAACTCCAAGGCCTGGAACGCCGCGCGCGCCCAGATCGAGACGACCTACAAGGCACAGCTCGACCAGGCCGAAACCCGCCGTCAGGCCGTGGCCCGCGAGCTTCAGCCGCTCGTCACCGCGTTCCAGACCGCGCAGCGTGCGCCGGGCGCAAGCGAAGCCACGCTTCGTCCGCAGGCTCAGGCGATCCAGACCCGCGAGAATGCTGCCAACCAGGAACTCGCCCGCCTGACCCAGCCTGCGCAGCGCGCGCAGCAATACGCGATCGAGCAGATCCAGGCCAAGCTCAGCGACGCGGTTACCGCGGCCGTTCGGGCCAAGAACGTCAGCCTGTTGCTGCGTCCGGAAGCGGCTCTGTTCGCACAGCCGACCGCCGACATCACCGCCGCGATCACGACCGAGCTCGATCGCCTCGTGCCGACCGTCAGCACCGCCGTGCCCGCAAACTGGCAGCCGAACCAGAATGGCCAGCAGCAGCAGGGTGCAGCACCGGCCGCCGCTCCGGCAGCCGGCAAGCGCAACACCCCGCAGGGTCGCTGAGCAAAGCATGACCGACGCCGCTGACACGACGCCCAACCGGCTCGGCCCGCTCAACATCGGGCGCGTGATGGCGGCGTTGCCGCATCGCTATCCCTTGCTGCTGGTCGATCGTGTCGAGGAATTGGTCCTCGACACGTCGATCACCGCGATCAAGGCGGTGTCGATGAACGAGCAGTTCTTCCAGGGGCATTTCCCTGGGCGCCCGATCATGCCGGGTGTGCTGATCGTCGAGGCGATGGCGCAGGCCGCGGGGATCCTTGCGGTCGAGTCGCTTGGGCTCGCGGGTTCGGGCAAACTCGTCTATTTCATGGCGATCGACGGCGCCAAGTTCCGGAAGCCGGTCGAGCCGGGCGTGTTGCTCAAGCTCGAAGTCAGCTTCGTCCAGAAGCGCAGTGCAGTGTGCAAGTTCGCCGGTCGCGCTTTGGTCGACGGGCAATTGGTGGCGGAGGCGAACTTCACGGCGATGATCGCCGACCCGCCCAAGGCCTGATCGTCACGCACACCACCCAATCTTGCCTAATGAGGCGCGTCCGTGTACGGGCGCGCCTTCCTTTTCAGGCTGGTCGGAACCAGCCACCTACCGGAGAAGTCACATGAAGCCCGATACGCACCCCGATTATCACATGATCACCGTCCAGATGACGGACGGCAGCAAGTACCAGACCCGTACGACCTGGGGTAAGGAAGGCGATGTGATGACGCTCGAAATCGATCCGCTCGCGCATCCGGCATGGACCGGCGGCCGCGGCACGATGCTCGACACGGGCGGCCAGGTCGCGCGCTTCAACAAGCGTTTCGGTGGCGGTCTCACGCTCCGCAAGTAAGTACTTATCAACCCCGGAATTGTTTCGACTCAAACCATTCCGGGGTTTTTCGTTAATATTCTGTTAGTTACCCGTGGCTAGAGCTGGACTCGCAAGGACGAGGAATCCATGTTCGCCGCAGACTTCGAACCCGCGGAACGTGCCAGCAGACGCCGT
>DATLXI010000001.1:0-235848 GCA_035575755.1 Sphingomonas sp. | reverse complement strand
CCTGGTCGAGAACTTCTTCTGCAGCCTCAAAACATTCCGGCGGATCGCCACCCGATACGAGAAAACTGATGAGAGCTATCGCGCCATGATCAACCTTGCCGGCCTGAAGATCGCCATGCGCTAAATGTCCACAGGCCTTAGCAAAAAACTCGCTGAGACACAGGCAACGGCCGTGGTTCGGGGACTGCTTTTACGCCGCGCCACAAGGCGCAGAGCGAAAGCAAAAAATGGGGGCTGACGAGCGATCGTCACGCAGGCGCCCGGATCGGAAACGGTCCGGGCGTTTGCTTTTCTAGGTCCGAACGCCGCATGGACAATACTTGAAGCGATCAAGGTTGATTTGGCGATTGTTGCGGATCATTGGCCGTTTACTCACATTGCCCGGCGATTCTACGGCATCGGCCTGCCAAGACTTACGGCTCGCGGCGCTGCCCTGCGGCGGCATCGCGGGTGTCAGGGATTGTGCGTGTTACGGGATACGTCGTGCCTCCCACGGACGGCAGGGCGCGCCCCTCCCAATATAATCGGCGCGACGGTATCTTGGGATACCGTCACGCCGTTATTGCCACGTCAGCGACATCGCTGCCGACTGAGTCAGGGTCGCGCAATCGCCGGCGCGCGATCGGGATAGGCCGGCATCGCCGCGACCTGCTGCCAAGGCTGGACCGGGAACCGCAGGTCCTCCGCCAGATAGGCGCGCACGACGGTGCCCGGCGGCAGTTGCGCGCTGGTGCCGTGCACGAGAAAGCCGAGCGGCGACGCCAGCAGTATCGTCGCGACGGACGTGATCGTCCCGCTGGTTCCTTCGTCGTTGGCCTGTCCGCTCAGCCGGACCGGGCCGTTCGGCGTTTCGACATAGAGCAGGCGGATCTCCAGCTTGCCCTTCTTGCCGAAATGCCCGTTGCGCTGGACCGAGGCGACCTCGGCGACCGCGACCGATCCGGCGGGAACCACCACCTGCCCGCGGTACGACAGCGATTCCGCGACTTCGAGGTAGAGGCGGTCACCCGAGATGTTGTCCTTGGTCGACACCTGGGTCCGCGAACGGAGCGTGAGCGCGGTGCCCATCGGAAAATACGACATCGGTGCGACGCTGGGCCCGGCGGCCACCGGCGCCGGCCAATAGACGAAGCTTTGCGCTTCGGCCGCCATCGTCGGCAATGCCCCAAGCGCGACGCCCGCCGCCAAGCGCGCCGCCATTCCGGGCAGTGTAAGAGTCTTCATCGTGGTTCCCCCTGTCATGAGAGAAGGCGGTACGGACCAATCGTGTCGAAGCCCCGAAAAATGAAGGTTTTCACGAGCTTAACTATTGAAGCAGCGGACAAAACCTTGCTTGATGTGAACTCCACGATGCATCCGGCGCCGCGGATAGGCACCCAAGCCTTTCGCCACACGCGCGGCCCCTGCAACATAACGCGCGTTACCGAGTGCGACACCGTTGCCAACGCCGGAACGGGTGACCACGCTTTCCGAAGACGCGCATCCGCGCAGCCGCTCCGCGCTCATCACCCTACGACAAGGTGGAGCGTCTGGGCGGCGGGGCCGAGCGTCACGCCTCGGCCCCAGTCGAAGGCGAGAAAATCCTGTTCGATGCCGTCGGCAAATATAACGCCGCCTTCGTTCATGCGCGAGGTTACGGTGAGCGGCGCCTGGGCGAGCTTGCCGGTGCGCAAGCTGGTGCCGGTCGCGATGCTGGGAAAGGGTTCGCGCACGAAGAACGCGACCGCGCGCTCTTGCGGGTCGAGCCGCAGCGCGTCGTGCGTCGCCTCCATGATCGATCGCGCCCAGCCGGTGGCGCCGGTGCCCGAGGCGACGATCAGGCCGCTCGACGAATGGTTCTCGGCCAGATCGGCGGTGGCGATCCGGTAGCGCGCGGACTGGTGACTGTGATGGCCGACGAACACTTCGTTCAACGCCAACAGCCGCTCGCCCGTGTCCAGCCGTGCCTCGACCATGGTCCGACGTTCGGCGGGCGCGGCGCCCGCGACGCTCGCGCGCAGCAGGTCGGACAGGCGCGGCAGCGGCACGCGCACCAGCACGCCGTCATAGATGTCGGGGGCGGGATTGATGCCCAACACCGGCTGCCCCTCGAGATATTTGGCGACGTTGGCGACCAACCCGTCCTGCCCTACCGCAACGACGACGTCCTCTGGCCCGAACAGGAAGCGGTCGAGGTCCGCACGCATCAGCGCCGCCTGACGCCAATCGGCGGGTACCGCGGCGCGGCAGGCGTGCAGCGTGGCATGCAGCTGTCGGTGCCGGTCCTCGATGAGGTCGATGTCCTGCCCCCGCGTCTCGAGGAAGAACTTTGCCTGTCCCCGCGTGGCATGCCGCGCGAGGAGCAGGTCGTAATCGGTTTCGCGCGTGACGAAGACCGCGCGCGGGGAATTGGTCGCCATGCCGCCGCGTCAGCGCGGCGACAGCGGCTTGACCGGCTCGCGGCGGAACTCGCCCAACACCGAGGCGATCAGGTCGGGCGTGACGTTGAGATGCTCGATCGTGTCGAGTTTTCCCGCCAGTTCGCGTGCGGCGAGGCCCAGCATCACCGAAGGCGGCAGATCGCGATAGATCGTCATCCGCGCCTGTTCGGCCTCCGCCTTCGCGCTCTCGACGGTGCGGATGCGCTCCGCCTCCGCGGCTGCCTCGACCTGTTGCGCCTCGGCGTTGCCGGTCGCGCGGTTGCGGGCGTTTTCCGCCTCCTGCGTGATCAACAGCATTTCGCGGCGTGCGAGTTCGGTCTTGTTGGCCAGTTCGTTCTCGGCGATCGCGCGCTCCTTCTCCACCGCCAGCGCGCGGCGTTCGAACGTCGCCTGATCCGCCTTTTGCTGAAGCGCCTCGAAGGTCGGCGTCTGCAGGGCACGCTCCAGCTCGCTCGACGGCGCGAGATTGGTCAACCTGACGGCGGTGACGGCGATGCCGATCTCGCCGAGCGCGGGATCGGTCGCAAGCGCCGCGTCGAGCTGGTGGCGCAGCGGCTCGGGGCCGGCATCGAGCAGCGGCCGCACCGGCGACTGGGCCAGATACTGCAACGCCGCCTGATTGACCAGCCCGGCGAGCCGGGTCTCGATCCGCTGGATCGGCTCGCTCTTATACGCGCCCGTGACGAGGCCGAGGCTGAAGTCGACGCGCGCGGCGAGCAGTTCCGGATCGACGACATGCCATGTCAGCGTGCCCTGGATCGCGACCGACTGGAAATCCTGGCTCCGGCCCTTCACGAAGATCGCCATTTCGCGGTCGTCCATCGGCAACTCGGCGATGCTCGCGGTTTCGGGCCGGAACCAGAACACCAGACCACGCCCGCTCTGCCGCACCTTGCCGTTCCGGTACCGGATGACGTGATTGCTGGCATCGCTGCGCAACTGGGCAACGAAGGCCAGGTTCTTGATCGATGCCATTATGTACCCTCGAATTTTGCCGGCGCGTCGCGTCGCTATCGGCCAATCGCCGAGAAGGGTTACGATACCGTGTCCCGGCGACGCCTAGAACCGGATCCGGCTCTCCAGGCTGTTCGCGCGCAACGCCGTCTTCGCAACGAGGCAGCTGTTGTTGATCGTTTCCTGATCGACCTTGCACTCGTAGTCGCGGGCCTTCAGCCACGACCGCTCCTCGTTGCGTAGGGCCAGGCGCTTGTCCGGCGTGGCGGCCAACTGCCGCATGACCTGCTGATACGCCTTGTTGAGACGCGCGTCCTGCGCGGTCATTTCCGACTGGGCACAGATTCCCGACTGGACCGTATTGCTGCCAGCGCGTGCCGAACACGCCAAGTATTTGGCGGACAGGCCGGGCGTTCCGTCCTGTGCCAGCGCGGTGCCCGTGATCGAGACGAGAATTGCAGCGACTGCCGCGATCTTCAATTTCATGGAAACACCTTCTGCTGAGCGATACTTCGGCAAGTCTTAGCGATGAACGGGCACTTGTCCACGACCGGACGGTGACACTTGTCACGAGCGCCCGTGCACTACGCCGTACCCTTACCCACCATATATTGCGCGGGCGTCGGCCTTGAAGGCGGCGCCACTGTCCTGCCGGCTGTAGAACATGTGACCGCCGGGATAGACCTTGAGCTTAACCCGCTCGGCCGCACCGAAGCTCGGCATCTGGTCGACGATCAGCCGCGAGGCGAAGAACGGGCAGGACAGATCGTCCCAGCCGTGGACGATCATCACCGCCATCTTCGGATCGTTGGCGATCGCTTTCCGCAGGTCGGTGACAGGCGTGTCATCGGGCTTGCCGCGATCCCACGCCTCGTTCACCGCATAGGACAATGCGTGATAGCGCGCGTCGGTCTTCCAGCCGCCCACGCGGGTGACGAAATCGACCATCGCGCTGGTCGTCGGCGCGATCAGCGCGTCGAGGATCGGGTCGTTCGACTGGCGTTGCGCGGACCAGGGGAAGGGATCGAACGCGGTGACGTTCGAATCATAGACGCTGCCGATCGTCCCGTCGGCACGGTGGATCTCGCGCAGGAACGTCGCCGAATCGACGCGCCCGCCAAGCCGCTGCACCAGCGCCGGTTCGAGCCCGGTCAGCCGGCTGACATTGGAGACCAGTCGCGACACCGCCTGCGGATCGGTCCGCCCGCGCAGCAGGTCGGTGGCGAACGCGCCGCGCGTGTATGCCTCGACATCGGCCATCGCCGCGGGTGTCAGTTGATGCTGTTGCTCGAGATGCGCCGCCGCCATCGACGGCAGGTCGATCATCCACGGCAACGGCGACAAGGCGGTCGCGCCGTCCCCGGACGCGGGATCGAGATAGGGCGAGACCATCACGATCCCGTTGACCCCGACGCCGATCTGCGACTGGAGTTCGTACGCGATCCGCGGCGCACGGTAGCCGCCATAGCTCTCGCCCATGACGTATTTGGGCGAGCGCAGCCGTCCGGCCTTCACGAGCCAGTCGTAAACGACCTTCGACAGATATTTGATGTCGGGATCGTTGGCGTAGAACGCCTTCTTGGTCTTGTCCGCGTCGACCAGGCTGCGGCTGAAGCCGGTGCCGATCGGATCGATGAAGACGAGGTCGGTGAAGTCGAGCCAGCTGTTCGGGTTGTCGCTGGTCACCGGCGCATCCGATGGCGCGTTACCCTGCGCGCCGAACTGGACACGCTTCGGACCCACCGCGCCGAGATTAAGGTACACCGACGAGGCACCCGGCCCGCCGTTGAACGCAAAGGTGACCGGGCGGTTGGCCGCGCCTCCCCCGTTACCAGAGCTGGTCGCGACATAGGACGTGTAGACGACCTGGCCGATCTCCTTGCCCTTGTCGTCGCGCACCGAGATCGTGCCGATGGTGGCATCGTACGCGATGGTGCGGCCGCCGATCGACGCCGATTGGCGCACCGACTTGTCGGCGGGAAGCGGCGGGAACTTGATGTCGTCGTCGATCTTCTTCTCGACGGTCGATGTCTCCTTCTTGTCCTGCGCCGCGATCGGGGCGGCGATCAGGCTGGCTGCGGCCAGTGTGGTGAGCAGCCGCGCGATCACTTGGCTGCCCCCCCGCCGGCCGCGATCCAGGCGTCGATCTTGCGTTCGAGCACCGGCATCGGCAGCGATCCGGTATCGAGCACCTGCGCATGGAAATCGCGCGGATCGAACTTCGCGCCGAGCGCGGCCTGCGCCTTCGCCTTGGTCCGCGCGATCGTCAGCTGGCCGATCTTGTACGCGAGTGCCTGGCCGGGAATCGCGATATAGCGCTCCACCTCGGCGGTCGCATCGGTCCGCGCCATCGGCGAATTGGCGAGCATGTAGTCGATCGCCTGATCGCGCGTCCAACCCTTGGCATGGATGCCGCTATCGACCACCAGCCGCATCGCGCGCAGCATCTCGTCGTTCAGCCCGCCCATCCGCTGATACGGATCGGTCTCGACGCCCAATTCCTTCCACAGGCTCTCGGCGTAGAGCGCCCAGCCCTCGACATAGGCGGTATTGCCGCCGAACCGCATGAACGCGGGCAGCGCGGTGTTCTCCTGCGCGAGGCTGATCTGGAAATGATGCCCCGGCACGCCTTCGTGAAGGAACAGCGTCTCCATCTCCCACATGTAGCGCGAGGGCAGGTCGTAGCTGTTGTAATAGAACACGCCCGGCCGCGATCCGTCGGGCGTGCCGCCCTCGTAGGAGCCACCCGCCGCGCCTTTTTCCTTGAACGCCGGGACCGGGCGGATTTCCAGCGCGGTCTTTGGCGTCAGCGAGAATTGCTCGGGAATGCGCTGGTAGATGCGCTTCTCGATCGCCTGATAGCCGTCGCGCAACTGCGCGACCGAGCTCGGCTGGAATTGCTTGTCGGTGCGCAGGAAGGTGAAGAACGCGGGCAGATCGCCCTTGAACCCGACCGCCTGCTTCTGCGCCTCCATCCCCTTCAGGATCCGTGCGACCTCCGACAGGCCAAGCTGGTGAACCTGCTCCGCGGTCATCGGCAGAGTCGTGCGCTGCTGGATCAGATACGCGTAATAGGCATCGCCGCCGGGCAGCGCCGACAATCCGACCGTATCGCGCGCGACCGGCAGATAGGTCTTGGCGAGGAAATCGCGCATCCGCTGGTGCGCTGGCGTGATGACGTCGCGGATCTGCGCCGCATACGCCGCCTTGAGCCGCGCTTGGTCCGCGGCCGGGATCGTCGCGGGGAACGTCTTGACCGGCCCGTAGAAGGTCGATCCCTCGACGCCTTCCGCGATCAGATTGTCGAACTCCTGGATCATGTTGGTGACGACCAGCTTGGGCTGGACGATCCTGTCCTTCATGCCCTGGCGGAACAACCCGATCGCGCGGTCGAGCAGCGCTGCATATTGCGCGCTCCGCTTGAGGTTGTTCTCATAGTCGGCGAGCGTCTTGAACGGCGCCGCGCCCTTGCCCGACGCGAAGTCGGGATAGAAGGTCTGGAACCCCTGGAAATGGTCGATCGGCAGGTCGCGCTGCACCTTCACGATGCCTGGCGCGTAGCCGGCAAGATCGGTCTCGTTGCGCGTCTTGAACACGTCATAGGCGATCTGGTCGGTCGCGGCCAGCTTGGTGCGATCGATCGTTTTCAGCGCCGCCAGATCATGCACGATCGCCGCGCGCTCGGCCGCCAGATACGCGTCGGTCAGATAGTCGCCGAGCCGGTCCGCATAGCGTAGGTCGCCGCGGAAGATCGCCTCGATCGGGTTGCGCTTCAGGCTCGCCTCGTCGCTGTCGTAGAACAGCCGCTTGAGCCGTGCGTCGTCCGCACTCTCGCCGGGTTGTGCGGCGGGCGGCGGCAGCGCCTGCGCCGTCGCGGGTATGCTGGCAACGCTGGTGGCAAGCGTGGTGGAGAGTAGAGCGGCAATGACCAGTTTGACGGACAACATGCGTTCCTTCGATGCGACGACACGGGGGTAGAATGCGACGACAGCGCTCGCAAGCGCCCGCCGTCACTTGGGCATCGTCGGGTCCCTGCGGGCGACCTTCGCCGGCTTCCGTTTCGTGTTCGGCTAATCCGGCATCCACTCGCCGCTCAGCCCGGGCCTCCCTCGAGATCGCCGACGCATTGCAGGTCGGGCTCTGTTTTCGCCATCCGCGTCAGCGCGTCCGTCCGCGCGACGATACCCGGGAACAGCGCATCTGGAGCACTCGTGTAGGTCCGGATCAGTCGCAATGCCCAGGCGTAATGCAGCGCACCGACACCGCAACTGTTGCTGCCGCCATCTCCTTCGCCCCATATTTTGCGCCACGGCGCGCCGCCATCGCGTTGGAGGATAGCCTGGAAGTCCCCGACGGGACCTTCCGCACGCACATAGGCGATCGCACGCCGTCCGGAGTGAAGAACGCGAAACTGTCGGAAGGTGAAGCGCGACTGCGGGCTATCGTCGCCCGTATGCAACGCCTTGACGATCGCGGTGCGTTCGATGCTGCCAGACGCTGGCGTATAGGGAAGCGGCGACGCGGCCATGGCCACCGGCAGGAGGAACAGCGTCTCGATTCTCACTGTAGACCCACTAGCCTCCGCGAAATATTTGGCGATCCGGCCAACCCGGCGAGCCATCGCGGTCGATCAGGTAGCGGCGAAGGCCGAATAGTCCATCGCGGCGAGATCGGTCAGTAGGTCGGGACCGGTCGGCTCCCACCCGAGCCGCGCGACCGTCCACGCGTTCGAGGCGGTCATGTCGAGCGCCGCGAAGGGCGCCATCCAGCCGAAATAGCGCTCGACCTCGTCGGCCGCGACCGAGCGGACCGGCAGCCCGGTCCGCTTGCCGAGCGCTTCGGCGATGGCGCGTGCCGTGACGCCCTCCTCTACCGACGCATTGTACCGCGCGCCCGGCTCGCCCTTCTCCAGTGCCAGGACGTACAGTTTCGCCACGTCGCTGACATGCGCCGCGGCCCAGCGCGTCTGCCCTTCGCGGAGATACGCCACCGCACCGGATCGGAACGCCTCGGCGATCAGCGGCGTGACCAGCCCCGCCTTGCTGGTGTCGTGGACCTGCGGCAGCCGGATGGTGCGCACGTCGATGCGTCGGGCGATCAGCGCTGCGCCGGCGAGTTCGCTCGCGATGCGCGGATTGGCGTGGCGCGGGTTCAGCACGTCCTCGGTCGCCGGGCCACCGTTCAGCGGCGTGCCGATGCCGACGCCAGACGTGATCAGGAGCGGCTTTTGCGTTCCCTCGAGCGCCTTGCCCATCGCGGCGATGTTGCGGTCGTCCTTCCGCGTATTCTCGAGGAAATTCTCGAAATTATGGTCGAACGCACAGTGGATCACCGCCTCTGCCGCGGCCGCGCCGCTGGCGAGCGTCTCGGGCTGGTCGAGGTCGCCGCGGTGCACGTCGGCGCCGGCCGCCTCGAGTTGGCGGGCGCCGGCATCGGAGCGGGCGAGGCCGAGCACCTGATGGCCGGACGCGAGGAGTTCGGGAACGACGTGCGAACCGATGAAGCCGGTCGCGCCGGTTAGGAATACGCGCATGATACTCTCCGTGTTGTCGAGGCGACGTATCGCGGCCCTATCCACCGTGTTAAAGTAGTGACGCTATCCTAGTATAACGTGCAACGGGATCGACCATGGCCAGCCAAGCACCCAATCCCCTCGGCGCCTATCTTCGCGACCGGCGTACGCGCCTCGATCCGGTCGCGTTCGGGTTCGATGGCAGCCGGCGGCGTACCCCGGGGCTGCGCCGCGAAGAGGTGGCGAGCCGCGCGAACATTAGCCCGACATGGTATACCTGGCTGGAGCAGGGTCGCGGCGGCGCGCCCTCGGCCGACGTTCTCGACCGCATCGCCAAGGGCCTGATGCTGACCGACCCCGAGCGCGAGCACATCTACATGCTGGGACTCGGGCGCCTGCCCGACGCGCGCTACCAGCCGGTCGACGGGATCAGTCCCCGGTTGCAGCGCGTACTCGACGGGATGGTGCTGAGCCCCGCGATTATCAAGACGGCGATGTGGGACGTGGTCGGCTGGAACCGGGCGGCGGCGCTGTTGCTGACCGACTATGCGACGCTGCCACCCGAAGGCCGCAACATCCTCCGCCTGATGTTCGGCAGCAACCTTGGCCGCGCCCGAAACGCGGACTGGGACAGCATCGCCCGCTTCGTGGTCGGGGCGTTTCGCGCCGACGTGACCCGCGCAGGCGCCAGCAGCAGCGCGGCGGCGGCCAGGCTCGTCGCCGAACTGTCGCGCCTCAGCCCCGAGTTCGAGGCGTTGTGGCAGGACAATGACGTGGTCGCTCACGGCGAGGGGGTGAAGCGTATCCATCATGCCACGGCGGGGCTGGTTGCGATGGAGTTCTCGTCGTTCGCCGTCGAAGGGCGGCCGGAGCTCGGGATGATCATCTACAACCCCGCCTCGCCAGCCGATGCCGAGCGGCTGCGCGTTTTGCTGGACGGTCCTCAAGACTGACCAAATTGTGGCGCTCCGATATGCGTGCCACGCTGGTCCGGCGTCGAAGGCATGTTTCGGAGGTCGACCTGCCGGCTAACGCCTCTACAAGCATCGTGTTGATGTTTCGAGGTTAGTGATGTCCGATCGCTTGAAAGTCTTGCTCCAGTACGTGCTGCCCAAGCAGCGCCTGACCATGTTCGCCGGCCGCATCGCGGGCGCGCAGGGTGGCGCGATGACCACCCGACTGATCCGCTGGTTCGTCGCCAAATACGCCGTCGACATGAGCGAAGCGGCGGATCCGGACATCGGCAGCTACAAGAGCTTCAACGCGTTCTTCTCCCGCCCGCTCAAAGCCGGCGTGCGTCCCATGGCGGCCGCCGACTTCGTCTGCCCGGTCGACGGCGCGATCAGCCAGTTCGGCGCCATCGACGACGTGCACATGCTGCAGGCCAAGGGGCATCGTTTCACCACGACGGAGCTGGTCGGCGGCGACGACGCACTGGCGGCGCAATTCCGCCACGGCAGCTTCGCCAACCTCTATTTGTCGCCCAAGGATTATCACAGACTGCACATGCCCTGCGACGGCACGCTGACGCGGATGATCTACGTGCCGGGGGCGCTGTTCTCGGTAAATCCGGTCACGGCCCGCGGCGTGCCGAACCTGTTTGCGCGCAACGAGCGCGTGGTGTGCGTCTTCGCATCCCCCGACCACGGGCCTTTCGTCATGGTGCTCGTCGGCGCGACCATCGTCGGCAGCATGGCCACCGTGTGGCACGGCCTGGTCAATCCGAAACGCACGAACACGGTGTCCGAATGGACCTATCCTGACCAGAGCATCGTCTTGAAGAAGGGCGAGGAGATGGGCCGCTTCCTGCTCGGCTCGACGATCATCATGCTGTTCAGGCCGGGCAGCATCGCCTTCAACGAACAATGGGCGCCGGAACGGACAGTTCGCCTTGGTGAGATGATGGGCAACCGCCTTAGCTGAGCATTGTCCGTGCTGGATGGTCGAGGCACGGGGATACCAAAAGCGGCATCCCCGGTGGTGGCTCGATCACCCGCATCACCCCCTGGGAAGCATGCCGGCCTGCTGCATCATCAGCAGGGTGTCGGCGGTGAGCCAATATTCCGCGATTGTGCCATCAAGGATACGCAGGATGTCCGTCCCGGTGAAGTCCATCCGCGCGGCGCCGTGCGGACCTTGCGCGCGCCACCGGACCACGACCATGTCGCCGTCGACTAGGGGCCCGACCTCGACCGAGAAGCGGACGGCCGGGAGCATCGTCTGGAAAGATGCGATCCAGCCCCGCAGCGCCTCGCGCCCGGCCATCGGCCCCTGAGCCGGCTGGCCGATCAGCGCCGCGTGAAGGACGACCCCGTCCGCCACCAGCGCCTCGATCTGGCGCAGGTCGCCGTTCCACAGCGCCAGCCAGCGCCGTACGATGCTATCTTTGTCGTTCATCTCAGCGACCGTTCGCGAAAGCGTGGACGGTTGCCGGCACGCCTAACTCGAACGGGGTCGGCACGAAGCCGAAGCGACGGCTGAACTTGCTGCCGTCGACGATGTAGGCGCGGTTCCAGGTGAAGGCGACATCGACAACTTCCTTGGCGAAGCGGGAGACCAGCCCGATCGGGCGGAGCAGCGCGAAGGGCACGGCCCAAAGCCGGAGCCGCTGTCCGAGCGCGGCGGCGCCCATCGCCAGCAGGGCGCGCGGGGTGCGCGTCGGCGCGCAGGGCATGTTCCAGGCCTGGCCAAAATCCACATCGGGCGCATCGAGCAGCAGGAGCGCCGCGCGGGCGATGTCGGGGACATAGACGAAGTCGTGCGGCGTGTCGGCCGGGACCATCAACTGCGCAGGCTTGTTCTTGGCCAGCTCGCCGAACGCGCTCACGCCGAGATGCGAGACGTCGACGCCGGGACCGTAGAAGTCGGAGCACCGCAAGGTCGCGATGCGCACGCGGTCGGTCGCACCCTGCCAGATGCGCGCCACCTCGGCGAGGATCACGGGCTTCTCGCCGACCGTCGAGAGCGCCATGCCCTCGGTGCGCGGAGCCGTCTGCGGCCCGAGCTGATAGAGATTGTCGATGAACACCAGCCGCGTGCCCGCTGCCGCGCACCCCTCGACCATGTTGGTCATCGTCTGGGGCCAGACAGTGCGCCACACCCGCGAGTCATAGGCGAAGCCGACCGCGAGCACCGCCTGCGCCGCGCCGTCGAGCGCCGCGCAGACGTCGCCGGCGTCGAGCACGTCGCAGCGCATATGCTCGACGTCCGCCGGGAGGTTCGCCGGCCGGTTGCGGCTTGCGACGCGAACGCGGTCGCCGCGCGCGACGAGCTGGTCGACGATCGGCTGCCCGACTGCGCCATATCCAAATACGGTGATGAGCTGTGTGATCTGCTGCGTCATGGTCTGTCTCCGTTGCTGTACGAAACGATTACGTCGCGGGAGACACATCGAAAATTGCCTAAGAGAGTTGGCCTGCTATACGAAAACCGATGAGCAACGATCCCGACTGGGCGCTTTACCGAACGCTGCTGGCGGTGCTCGACGAGGGCTCGCTATCCGCCGCCGCGCGCAGCCTCGGCCTGACCCAGCCGACCGTCGCGCGCCATGTCGATGCGCTGGAGGCCGCGTTGGGCGCCGACCTGTTCGTGCGGTCGCAGCGCGGGCTCGACCCCACCGACCTCGCCCATGCGCTTCGGCCGCAAGCCCAGATCATGGCGACGACCGCCGCGGCGCTGTTGCGGACTGCCAGCGGCACGATCGGTGCCGTGGCGGGGACGGTACGGATCAGCGCGAGCGACGTGGTCGGCGTCGAACTCCTGCCGCCGATCCTGGCGCGGCTACGGCGCGAGCACCCTGCACTGGTGATCGAACTGAACTTGTCGGATCGGCTCGACGACCTGCTCGCGCGCGAGTCCGACATCGCGGTTCGCATGACCGAGCCGACGCAGACCGCGCTGCTGGCGAGACGGCTGTCGTCCGTCGAGATCGGCTTTCACGCGCACCGCGACTATCTGGAGCGGCACGGGACACCGTCCAGCCTGACCGACCTCTCGGCGCACGACCTGATCGGGTACGACACCGAAACGCCCGTCCTGAAAGCGATGGCGGACCGGCTTGCCCCGCTCGACCGGCAAGGCTTCGCGTTCAGGGCTGACAGCAACCTCGCCCAGCTTGCGGCGATCCGCGCGGGCTTCGGCATCGGCCTGTGCCAGCTCGGCATCGCGCGGCGCGACCCGGCGCTGGTCCGCGTCCTGCCCGCAGTCGCGCTACCGCTGCCGCTCTGGATCGTCATGCACGAAGACCTGAAGACCAGCGCGCGCTTCCGCGCCGTCTTCGACGCCCTGGCCGCCGGACTTGCTGGCTGAGGCACGCGAAATCGGTCTGATCACGCGCCAAAGCTTTCGGTCAGCTTGGCGATTTCGAAGTCGTATCTGGCCCAGCCGCGTTGCCGGGCGGCCTCGGCCGCCGCGGTCTGCTTACCGACCGCTTCCTTGTGCGACGCGCAGTGTCCCCAGAAAACGTCCGTCTTCCCATTCTCCAGAACCGCGACGATGCGCCAGAAATGCGTGAACGGGGCGGCGGTGGGACCGATCGTCTTCACATAGCCATCGGCCATTACCGCAGTCAGGTAGCGCTTCTTTTTCGCCATCGCGTTCCGATAGCCTCATCGTCGGCGGCTGGCAGCTGTTTTGTCATCGACCTCGGCGTTCAACCGCTACGGAACGTCGCAGCCATTGGATGGCTACCGCGTGCCAAGCGCCTCCAGCGTCGCCGACACGCGTTGTCGCAGCGGCGCGTCGCGCGTGACCTCGAGCATCGCAGTGAGGCTTTGTCTCGCCGCGTCCACTTCACCATCGACGAGCTCCAGCCGTGCCCGCTCCCACCAGGCATGGCCATAGCCGGGCGCCATGATGGTCATGCGGGCATAGAGCTCGAGCGCACGCCTGCCCTTGCCGGACTGCTCGGCACGCGTTGCCTGATTGAGCAGCAGCCTGACCAGCACCGCCCTGTTGGGCATCGCCGCCACATGCCGAACGGCGGCCGGGGATTCGCGGTCCATCGCGACGACCATGGCGGCAAGGCGGTCCCGATCGACGATGATCCCGCGTCGGAAAGGATCGACGATGACCGGCGCCGCCTCCTCGCCGACGAGCACGAGGACATGCCCCGGCACGTCGAGAACGTTGGCGAACCAGCCCAGGCGCCGGGCCGCCGACACGTAGAGGATGGCGAGGCTGACCGGCAGACCGCGACGACGATCGATGACGCGGATCAGATCGGCATTGGCCGGATCGTCATAGGTCTGCGCGTCACCGACAAACCCGAACTCGTCGGCAAAGACCTCCGAAAGCGCGGCGGCTTGCTCGTGCGCGTCCACGGTGTCGCCGGCGACGGCAGCGAGGCGCAAGTCGATGGCGTCGAGCACATCATGATACGGCGTCAGGTCGCGGCCGACATGGTCCAGAAGCGCTAGCGAGAGCGCGGCTTCGTCGAGAACGATCTCGTCCTCATCGACCAAACCGAGCTGTGTCAGATCATCAAGCATGCCCGCTAGATGGGAACACGACGCCGCCGATCAAAGCCCACCGATATTTCATTCGCGAGCGCCCTGCCGTTGCTGAAGGCTGGCGGCGGGGGCCCGGCAGGAAAAATGCAATCCAGGTGACGCGATACCGATAAGCTTGCATGGCGGCGCATGACATTGACCGAGAGTGATCCGATGAGCTTTTGCGCAGCGATCTGGGAAGAGGTCGCGCCGATCCGCCGCGCGATCCTGGCGCAGCCGTTCTTGCGCGAACTGGCCGACGGATCGCTGCCGGCCGCCAGCTTCCAACATTATATCGTGCAGGACAGCCTGTATCTCGCGGAATATGCGCGCGTCCTCGCCATCGCCGCGGCACGGGCGCCCAGTAAAGCCGGCCGGCTCGAATTCTCGCATGGGGCGAAGGTCGCCGTGGAGGTCGAAGACGCCCTGCACCAATCGTTTTTCGCGCGTTTCGGGGTGACGCCGGACATGGTCGCGACGAGCGAGCCGAGCCCCGTCTGCCTGGGCTATACAAGCTACCTTGCCAGCCTTGCTGCGACGCGCAGCTATGAGGAACTGGTCGCTGGCATCCTCCCCTGTTTCTCGGTGTATTGGGAGGTCGGACGCGCGATCAAACCGATAGCGATGTCGCCAAATCCCTATGACGCCTGGATCGACACCTACGCGGACCCAGGGTTCGGCGCGGCGACCGACCGGGTGCGGATCCTCGTGGACGAGGCGGCGCGCGGTGCATCGCCGGCCATACGCCTGGCGATGGCCAAGGCGTTCCGAACCGCCACGCGGTACGAATGGATGTTCTGGGACTCGGCCTACAACCAGGCCGGCTGGCCCATCTGAGCCGATACCAGCCGAGCGCGCGCAATCAGCTGCCCGTGCTTGCATGTCGCCCGCTTAGGGGCAACGATATGGCATGTCGTTGATCCTCTCGCTCCTGCTGCTCCAGGCCGCCGCCGCGCAAACCCCGCCGCTCACGCCGGCGGCTGCGGTCGCCCCGCCCATTTCGAAATGGCCGGCGCGCGATGCGCAGTTCACCGTCCGCAACTTTCGCTTTCGCTCGGGCGAGACGATGCCGGACTTGCGCCTCAACTATACGATGCTGGGACAACCGCATCGGAATGCGCAGGGCGAGATCGACAATGCCGTCATGGTCCTGCACGGTACCGGCGGCACGGGACGCCAGTTCCTCAGCCCCCAGTTTGCCGACGAACTCTACGGCCCGGGACAGCCGCTCGACATCACGCGCTACTGGATCATCCTTCCCGACGGGATCGGCCACGGCAAGTCGTCCAAGCCATCCGACGGGCTGCACATGCGGTTCCCGCACTACGACTATGACGACATGGTGGAGGCGCAATACCGGCTGCTCCACGACGGACTCGGCATCCGCCGCATGCGGCTGACCATGGGAACGTCCATGGGCTGCATGCACGGCCTGATCTGGGGCGAGACGCACCCGGACTTCGCCCGCGCGCTCATGCCGCTCGCTTGCGAACCCGTCGAGATCGCCGGGCTGAACCGTATGTGGCGCAAGCTGGCGATCGACGGGATCGAGGCCGATCCGGCCTGGGCGGGCGGCGAGTATCGTACACCGCCCGTCCAGGGCCTGCGCACGGCCGCGAGCCTGTTGTTCGTCGCGGGCGCGGCGCCGCTGTATTTCCAGGCGCAATACCCCGGGCGCGAGGCCGCGGAGGCCTTCGCCCGGGAGCGGGTGGCAGCGTCGATCGCGGGGACGGACGCCAACAACCTGATCTATCAGCTCGACGCCTCGCGAACCTACGCGCCCTGGCCAAGGCTGGAAGCGATCACCGCGCCGACCATGTGGATCAACTCGGCCGACGACTTCATCAACCCCCGAGCGCTCGACTACCCGAAGCGCGCGGTTGCCCGGATGAAGGACGCGCGGTTCCGGCTCATTCCCGAGAGTGCCGACACGCGCGGGCACGGCACCCACACCGCCGCACGGTTCTGGAAGCAGGACCTTGCCGACCTGCTTCAAAGGACCGAGTAAACCGGGGGAAGCAGCACGCATATCCGGTCCTGAGGCCCCGAATAGCACTACCGTTCTTCCGGATGGTGATCGCCCGCTGCGGCGATGTATCTAGCGTCGTTCGCCGCGCGCCTCGAACGGGTACGCCAGAAAATTGGTGATTTCCCGGCGGCGGTTCGCCTCCTTGGCCAGTTCATCGTCGACGCCAAGCGCCCATCGTATCGGGCGATCGTCAGGATCGGCATGCAATCCATCCAGCAATGCCGCATGCTCAGACACATCGGCTTCTTCGTCCGCCAGCCCGGCCGAGACGAGGTCCGCGGCTTGGCTGCGTAGCGCGCTCGCGATTTCCTCGAGCGACAGTTCCGGGTGATATTGCACGCCCCAGAACGTCCCGCCGTCGAAGGTGATCTCGGCCGCCTGAACGGGCGTGACCGCATTGCTTGCGAGCAAGATGCTGCCCGGCGGAAGTTCGTCGACCTCGTCGCCGTGGATCGCGGCGGCATCCCATGCCGATGGGCGCCCTGCCAGCAGGGGATGGGCGCGACCCGCCTCCGTCGCGGTGATGCGCCGCGCGACCCCCGCCTCCATGCGCTGTCGCATTTTGCGTACGCGTCCGCCGGCCGCCGCGACGGCGATCTGGAGTCCGGCGCATGATCCGAACGACGGCACACGGGATGCAAACACGGCACGCATGAACGTGAGGAGACGATCGACCTCGGGGGTCTGCTCGTACACGTGCATCGGCGAGCCGGTGAGGAACACCGCGTCGAACGCACGCAGTTCGTCCGGCGAGTAGGTTCGGGCATAGTCGTCTGCGGGTGCTATGATCGCGATCGTTGCGTCCGGCACCATCTGGGCCAGCGTGGCGGCATAGGTTTCACCCGAGCTCTTTCCGGCGCGGGCGCGGCGGGCGGCGCGTTCGTCGGGGAGTTCGCTTTCGGCAATGAGGTAGTAGGGCAACACGACTTCCTATGTGGCGGAGCTTGCCCAACGCCTCAGAAGGAATGCAGACGCATCGGGCCGTCGGTGCGTTACCCGTTGACCCCGACCGCCGTCGGGGCGGATCAGGTGCCCGCCCCGCACCGTTCTGACGCGTCTTCACCTCCGGACGGTCAATAGTCGCTCCAACCTTGGGTCGTCCCGGCGTAGCGAACGGTCCGGCCGTATTTCGCGAATTCCACCTGCACGGCCGGCAGCGCGCGCGCGCGGGCCAGCGTCGCGCGGCGGGCCGTCTCGAGCGGCGTGCGCGCCTCGGGCACGGTGAATTCGAGGAACAACCCCAACACGCTGGATCGTGCATCGTCGTCGTGCAGCCGCGCGACGAGCAGGTCGGCGACCGCCTGGGTGTCGTTCCGGCATGTCGCAGCCGCGGTCGCCGCGCTCCAATTGTCGGAGGGCTTGGCGGCGAGCTTGACCTCGACGGCCTTGGCCTCGTCGAGCCGACCCAGCCCCCGCATGGCACAGGCCTGGCTCGCCCAGATCCACCCCAGGCCATAGGGGCTGATCTGCTCGGGATGCTTTTCGAGTTCGGCCAGGCTGTCGATCCCGGCCTGATAGCGCCCCGCAGCGATCATCATCTCGACGCGGTTGATCCCCATCGAGACGAGTTCGGGATAGCGGTCCATGCCGAGCGCCAGCACCGCGTCCATCGCCGCGACCGCGTCGTCCATTCGTCCGATCGCGCGCAGATCATAGGCGTATTCATCGACCAGCCAGAACCCGTCGGTGCCTGCGACCTCGACCTTCGCCGTGTCGCCGGCAAGCGCCTTGCCCGCGACGAGCGCCTCCTCGAACCGGCCGAGCGCGCGCAATGTCTTCATGCGGGTCATGACCGCCTCGTAATTTCCGGGCGCCACGGCGACCTGCGTGGTCGCGCGCGCGGATTCCAGTTCCAGGCTCTTGCGAAAACCATCCTGGCCGAACCGATCGACATCGGGCCACAGCGCCTGGTGACGCCGATCGATCGCCAGCGTCACCAGCGTATCGGTCGCGGGAGCCTTGCCGAGGAGCGCCCGCGCAGCCGCCAATTCGCCGCGCAGGCTATGCGCGGTGATCGCGCAGCCGAGCATAGCATTGCCGAACGTGGTCCGCGGCGCCTGCTGCCAGCCACCCTCGGCCAGCGCGATGCAGATATCGCCGCGAACCGCTTCGCGCTTCTCGGGCGGAAGCGCCTGCGCCTTTTGCAACGCCAGACGGGTATAGAGCGGATCGAGCGACGCGATGACCGAGGGCTGGACCTTGCTGGTCCGCCGCATCGCCTGCGCGACCGTCTCGGCCGTACCGAGATCGAGCTCATACCCGATCCACAGACGATACACCGTCGCGTTGCCCTCATATTGCGCGGTAGCCGACCGCAACGCCGCCAACGCGACCTGAGGTCGTCGCAACTCGGCCAGGATAGCGCCCTTGATACCGTCGATCAGGCCGGCCGCGGGCGAGGGATGCGCGACCTTCGCGGACGCATCGGCGAGCAGCGACAGCGCTTCCAGCTTGGACGGCTGATCCTCCTTCTGGGTCAGCGCGACGACCTTCTCCATATCCGCCTTGATCGCCGTCCAGGTTGCGACGTCGACCCCCGGCGGGGTCGCAGAGGACCGCGCGGCCTTGTCGAGATAGAATTCGATGCTGGCCTCGTCCTTGATCCGGTCCGACAGCGCATAGATCGCCTCGGCCTCCGCCGCCGTCACTTCGGAACGATCGCCGGTGGTCATCCGGTAGGCGATACGGATGCCATCGGGCAGCTTGCTGGTCTGGCGGGAGAACGCGACCGGACCGCCCTTCGCGTCGATATCGACCAAACCGTTGAGCACGCGATCGGCGACGTGCAACTCGATCGTCTGATCGTTCGCGATGTGATCGTTCACCGCCAATGGCTGGACGCGGGGATTCGCCTGACGGTCCGCCAGAAGGCCCTGCACGGCATAAGCGCGTGTCACCAGCTTCGTCCCGAGGCTGGCCTTGACGAACGCATCGTGGTTCAGCGTGTAGCTCTCGACCATCGTGAGTATGTTGGCGTTGCGATCGTCACCCAGTTCCAGCGGCTTGCTCTCGACCAGACCGGGAAAGCGCTGGCGGTAAAAGTCGAGATTGCTGTCCGCGAGCTTGCGTGGCGAGCTTGCCGCCCAGCTCGAGCGCGTCGTATCGGCACGCGCGTCGGTGAAGCGCGTCTCGACGCGCAGCGTGAGCGCGACGGGCGCCGCTTCGTCGATCGTGAAGCGTTCGACCACCGTCATGCGCCCGGCATGCTCGCCGAATCCGTCGATCCGTTCGAGAGCGCCCTGGCCGGCGCGGATCGGCAGGGCATAACCGAGGTTGGAGGGTGTGATCGTCCCGCCGCGGCCGCCGCGGTGCGCACCGGTGGGGTCGACCCAGATCGTCTTCCCGTCGATCACCGCGCGCACGATCACATGGTCGAACTCGAGCGCCGAGGGCAGTCGATCGGGCAGTCGATCGCCGGCTCGCGTGGTCACGAGCGCCGGTACGGCGTCGATCCCGAGGCGCCGCAACGCGACCGCCAGCAACAGGCTCTTGTCCTTGCAATCGCCATAGCCTCGCTCGATGACGGTCTTCGGGCGACGCGGGACATAGGAGCCCTCGTCCAGTTCCTCGCCGACATAGCGGACATTGTCCTGAACATAGCGCATCGCCTCGGTCAGCCGATCGCCCGGCCTGGGCCAGGCCGCGGCGATGGCGTCGAGGCGCGCGGCGAAATCCGCGGGCAGACTGTCATCGCCCTGGTACAGGCCGACGGCCCAGCGAGCCACCTCCGACCATTCTCGCATCGTCGATACGTCGACGCGCCCCCATTGGAACGCGGTCGCAGGAACGTCGCCCTCCCCGCGCATGGCCGGTGGATCCTTCGTGATCCATTCCCACTCGGTCCCGTCGGCAGTCTTCCTGGTGGAGAATGCGATATCGCTGTTGATCGCCTTGTAGGACGGCGTCATCCCGACGGGCCAGACGAGGCGGACCGCACGCATCGCCAGCGGGTCCGAGTAACGTTGCGAAAAATGATAAAAGGCCTGGTTCGGCCACAGGCGCGTGCTGGTATGCACGGTCGTCGCGTAATCGACGATGTCGCCGACCCGGACGTCGCGCAGATTGCCGATCGCCTTGAGCGTACCACTGACGATGCCGTCGTCGAGTTCGCTCTCGCGCTCCACGACGCGGAACTGCGTCTCGCGCGTCAGGTCGATGACCTTGCCGTCGCGGATCAGGTGAACGAAATTGAGCGCGATGCTCTCGAAGCTCGGGTTGTACGTAACGGATATCTGGCCGGCGGACTCCAGACCGCTGCGGTTGGTGACCTTGTTCGACGATCGAAACCAGTCGTCGTGCCCGTCGGCCCTCGTCCGGTACTGCTCATCCGCCAGCAGGTACGCGATGCCATTCTGCGCCTGTTCGACACGCACCGCGCTGGCTTCGGGAATGGCGCGATCGCGGACCCACTCGGCTGTGGGCTCGACGGCGACGATCGGTGCGACGGTGCCAGCCTTGGTCGCGGCGATCTTGATCGAGCCCGGCCTGGTCGGATCCGCCGGCGGATCGCTCTCGGTCCTGCCATAAGCGGCAAACGACGTGACGCTGGAGACCAGCACAACAAGTGTGACCGCGAAACGCGACCTTAAAGATGTGCCCACGTCTATCTTAGCCCCCGCTGATATCGCGTGCTATGATGTTGCCCTGTCCCTTACAAGTTCATTTCGCGGCATAGCTTGTCATTGGCACGGCACCGCGTCGTTCCATACTGTCGCGCGACGCGCGTTTTATGACGTTCATCACAGGCCTCACTTACATCGTCCGTACTGGAACGCCAGGTCGACAGCATCGCCGATGGTCGTGAAACGTCGGCATTTGTGCGGATAACTCAAATGCTTGCGTTACGTCGAAAATGGACTTTCGCGCTATTCCGACGATGGGCGCCTACCCGGACAGACCGAGGGCGGCGATACATGACCCCCGTCAGAGGCTGCAATCGCCTTTCCGATCTTCGATGGCTAATCTTGACGCAAAGTAGGACTTTCACACCGCGGTACCGACGAGATGCCCGATCCCGGCGGTTGCCGCCATCGCCGCCGCGCCCCACAGCAACACGCGGACCGCCGGGCGCAACGCACGGGCGCCCCCTGCCCGCGCGCCGACCACGCCGAGGATCGCGAGACAGACGAGCGTCGCGCCGATCACCGCGACCAGCCGCTGCGGTGCCGGGGCCAGCGCGGCGACCGCGAGCGGCAGGACCGCGCCGGTGACGAAGCTGACCGCCGACGCGAACGCCGCCTGGACCGGGCGCGCCATGACGATCTCGGAAATGCCCAGCTCGTCGCGGGCGTGCGCGCCGAGCGCGTCGTGCGCCATCAACTGTTCGGCGACCTGGTGCGCGAGCGTCGCGTCGAGCCCCCGCGCGACGTAGATCTGAGCGAGTTCGTCATGCTCGTGCGCCCAGTCGCTGGCGAGTTCGGCTTTTTCGCGCGCGAGGTCGGCGGACTCGCTGTCCGCCTGCGAACTGACCGAGACATATTCGCCCGCCGCCATCGACATCGCGCCCGCGACCATCGCCGCGGATCCCGCGACCAGCACCGCGCCGGTGGTCGCGCCCGATGCGGCGACGCCCGCGATCAGGCTCGCGGTCGAGACGATGCCGTCGTTCGCGCCGAGCACGGCCGCGCGGAGCCAGCCGGTCCGCGAGACGAGATGGCGTTCGCGGTGCATGCTCATGGCAGCTTCCTGATGGTTTCCTCGAGCGTCGCGACGGTGACGCCCAGCTTGCGGACGATCAGGTGGTTCTGCGCGACCTGCCCATCCGCCGACAGCGTCAGCCACTGGTCGACATGCGTGCCGCCCTTCATCGGAAAGCCGAGATGCAGCCGATTGCCCTCGACCTCGCCCGTCACCGGCCCCGAGGCATCGGTCAGCGTGCCGGTATAGCGCCCGTTGCCGAGCGGCAGGATCCGCCACTGCCGATCGCGCGCGGGCTTGCCCTGCTGTTCGATATGCTGGTTGAGCAGCAGAACGCCATCGGCAGCAACGCGACCGACGCTGGTGACGTGGGTCGTGCTCGGTGCGTGCAGGACGATCTTGAGCGTACCGACGCCGTCGAGCCGCCCGGCGAAAAAGCGTTCGGCGACGAACCGCGGCGCAGTGCCGGTGGACGCTACGGGCGGGGTCCCCGCGCATGCCGCAAGAAGAAGTGCGAGCGCGACCGATATGGCAGGCCTCGGAGTCAGGGACGGCATCATGGAAGCGGCTTTCGGCAGGGGCGCGTTCGGAACAGGGGCGAACCAGCGATGGTCCAAGCGACAGCGTTTGCGATTTCGACGATCGAAACTGCGCCAGCGACTGTTTAGCTAAGGTTTCGAATCGTCCCGCGCCACCCTAAGCGCGCTAAAATCAAGTTCATCATGGCGGCAGTCGCTGTTAATACTGATAATGCGTATCAGTTAGACTGTCCGTTGCGTCGATCCGTGCTATGAATTGGTCGCTTCCCGACTCCGGCCAGCATGACGTCGGCGCCGCATAGTTTTTTATCGTGGTGGACTGCGGTAACGATGATCGGGCGGCGTCCCATCTGCATCTGGGAGGATGCTTATGCCCGACGCCGCGCTGATCGCGCTGATCCACGACCGTTACGCCGCCGTCCATGGGGCGATACCCGCGAGCGACTACCCGACCTATCTGACGATCGGCGCGCCCGACGTGCCGCAAGCGACGCTGGGCTACCGGCTCGCGGACGCCGGCGGATTGTTTCTCGAGGCGTATCTCGATCGCCCGATCGAAACGGTGCTGACCGAACGGCTCGGGCGCCCGGTGCCGCGCGCGCGGATCGTCGAGCTCGGCGACCATGCCTCGCAGCGCTCCGGCGCGACCATGACCTTGTGGCGGGAGGCGGCGGCGGCGCTTGCCGGTCAGGCGGATGTCGCGGTGGCGGTGCTGACCCGCCCGTTGCGATCGATGTTCGCGCGGCTGGGGGTCGAGCTGGTCGAGCTTGCCCCGGCGCGGATCGAGGCGCTGGGCGAGGCGGGTGCGGCCTGGGGGCGCTATTACCAGACCGATCCAGTGGTCTGTGCGGGCGACATCGCCGCATGCCGTGCGCGCCTCGACCGGAGCGCACGCGCATGACGCGGTTGCTCGCCGCGGTCCGGGGGCATGCCGAGCGCCGTCCCGATGCCATCGCCATCGATGGCGCGACGCCGATCGACTGGGCGACCCTCGCACGCGTGCTCCCGGTGCTAGCCGAGGACCTGGCAACGCGGTTCGGCGCGGGCCGCCCGGTCGCGATCCAGCTCGACCAGGGCGTCGGCGAATGCGTCCTCGATCTCGCCTTGCACGAAGCGGGCATAGCGACGATCCCGCTCCCGCCGTTCTTCACGCCCGCACAGACCGATCACGCGCTCGACGCAGCGGGGGCGGCAATGTTGCTCTCGGGGCCGGTGATGCTGTCGCTCGACGCGCACCCCTCGCTTGATGTTCGCGAAGATCGCCGCAGCCGACCCGCCCGCATCCTGCCCGAGGGCACGGCGCGCATTACCTTTACCTCGGGATCGACCGGTGATCCGAAGGGCATCTGCCTGTCGCGCGACCATCTCTTCGGCGTCGCGCAAGCGGTGGTCGAGACGCTGGGCGTGCATCATGCCGGGCGGCATTTGCCGATCTTGCCGCCGGGCATCCTGCTCGAGACCGTCGCGGGCTTGCAGGCGACGATGCTGGCGGGCGGCACCTATGTCGCGCTGTCGCAGTCTGCGGTCGGCATGGCCGATCCGTTCCGCCCGGACGTCATGGCGATCCTCGGCACGATCGATCGTGAGGCGATCACGTCGCTGATCCTCGTGCCGGAATATCTCGCGGGGCTCGTCGCGGCGATGCGCGCGACCGGTGTTCGGCTGCCGCGCCTGACGTTGGTCGCCGTTGGTGGCGCGCGGATCGATCCGCTGCTGCTCGACGCCGCGGCGGACCTCGGATTGCCGGTACGCCAAGGCTATGGCCTCACCGAATGCGCTTCGGTCGTCGCGCTCGACGACGGCGACCCGGCATCGCGCGGCAGCGTCGGCCGGAGCATCGGCGCCAACACCCTGCGCCTCGCCGACGACGGCGAGATCCTGATCGACGGGCCGCTGTTCCTCGGCACGGTCGGCGCACCGCGCGTGCCCGGCCCGCTCGCGACGGGCGATCTCGGACGGATCGACGACGCCGGCCGGCTCTGGATCGAGGGGCGCAAATCGGCGCTGATCGTGACGAGCCACGGCCGAAACGTCTCGCCCGAATGGGTCGAGGGGGTGCTCATCCGCCAACCCGCGATCTTCCAGGCGATGGTGCGCGGCGACGGGCGCGCGACGCTCGACGCGCTGCTCGTCCCGTCGTCGCCGGGCGCGGATATGGAAGCCGCCGTCGCCGCCGCCAACCACGCGCTCCCCGCCTACGCACGCATCGCGCTGTGGCAGGTCGTCCCGCCGTTCACGCCTGCGACCGGACCTCTCACCAGCAATGGCCGCCTGCGCCGCGCCGCGATCGACGCCGCCTATCCCGCCAAGGAGATTTCGATGCACCACGCTTCTGCAGACTGCCCCTTCTTCAACCGCCTCGTCGCCGAAACGCGCGAGGCGCAGGCGCGCTTTGCGATGACGCCGCAGCTCGTCGCCGGGATGACCGGTCGGATCACGCGCGCCGACTATATCGCCTACCTCACCGAGGCGTTCCACCATGTCCGCCACACCGTCCCGCTGATGCAGGAGGCACGCGCCCGGCTCGCGCACCGCCCGGTCCTCGTCGCTGCACTCGACGAATATATCGAGGAGGAGACCGGCCACGAAGCCTGGATCCTCGAGGATATCGAGGCGGCGGGCGGCGACAGCCTCGCCGCCAGCCGCGCGCCCTCGCCGGCGACGCGCGCGATGGTCGACTATGCGTACGGCACGATCCGCACCGGCAACCCGGCGGCGTTCTTCGGCATGGTCTATGTCCTCGAGGGCACCAGCATCGCGATGGCGAGCCACGGCGCGGGCGCGGTGCGGGCGGCGCTCGGCCTGCCCGACGACGCGTTCCATTACCTCACCTCGCACGGCGCGCTCGACCAGGAGCACATGGTGTTCTTCGAAAGGCTGATGAACCGGATCGACGATGCCGACGACCAGCGCGCGATCGTCGCGATGGCGAACGCGATGTTCGGCCTGTTCGGCGCGTTGTTCGCCGGGATCGAACTGGAGGCCCCGCGTGTCGCCGCTTGAGGGTCGCCGCATCGTCCTGACCGGCGCGGCGGGCGGGATCGGCGGCCTGCTCGCGGCACGGCTTAGGGGATGCGGCGCGCATGTCACGGGAGTCGACCGCGTCGCGTCCGATGCGTGCGACGATCACATCGTCGCGAACCTCGCCGATCCGGAAGCACTGGCCGATCTCGCCGCACATTTAGGCGAGCGACATATCGACATCCTCGCCAACGTCGCCGGGCTGCAATATTTCGGCCCGTTCGAGCGGCAGGGTGCGCAGGGCATTGCACTCGGCTACGCGGTCAACCTCGTCGCGCCGGCGGTCCTCGCGAGCGCGGTCGTGCCGCAGATGGTGGCGCGCGGCGACGGCCAGATCGTCAATATCGGCTCGGTGATGGGCGCGGTCCCCTACCCGTATTTCACCGCCTATTCGAGCGCGAAGGCCGGGTTGAAGGGGCTGAGCCAGGCGCTGCGCCGCGAACTCGGCGGACGCGGCATCGCGGTCACGCATGTCGCACCGCGCGCGGTGAGAACCGGGTTCAACACCGCGACGATCGAGCGGTTCATGGCGTTGACCAGGATGAGCGCGGACGATCCCGCAACCGTCGTCGCCCGCATCCTCCGCGCGATCGAGCGGCGCGAGCGCGACGTGTCGATCGGCCTGCCCGAGCGCGTCTTCACGCAGCTCAACGCGATGATGCCGCGCCTCGTCGACCGCGGCCTCGCAGGCCAGGTGCTGACCGCCCGCGGCCTATTCCAGGACAATCCTTCAGGAGCCCGATCATGACCGTCCGCTATTTTCTCGCGTTCGCCGCGCTGGCCCTGGCGGGCTCGGCCAATGCGAGCAACAACCCCGCGATGGATGCCGCGGTGCGCCGGATCAACGATCAATGGGCGCATATCCGCTACCAGGTAGCCGACCGGAACGAGCAATATCGCCAGTTGGACGTGCTCGCAGGCCAGGCCGCACAGGTCTCCGCGCGCTATCCCGGCCGTGCCGAACCGCTGTTGTGGCAGGGCATCGTCGTCAGCGAGGAGGCGGCGCGTGCGAGCGTCCTGCGACAGCTCGGCTTTGCCCGGTCGGCACGCGATATCCTGGAAAAGGCGCAGCGCATCGATCCGGACGTTGCCGATGGCGGCGTCAAGATGAGCCTCGGCGTGCTCTATTACCGTGTCCCCGGCTTCCCGATCGGTTTCGGCAATACCGCCAAGGCACGTGCGCTGCTCGAGGCGGCGCTGAAGCAGGACCCGAACGGGCTCGACAATAACTTCTTCTACGCCGATTTCCTCAACGACGAGGGGCATCCGGCGGAGGCGAAACACTATGTCCTGCGCGGTCTCCAGGCGCCGGTGAACAGCGCGCGGCCGGTCTGGGATGCGGGACGTCGCGCGGAAATGCGGGCGTTGCTGGCGAAAATCAACGCCAAGCTCAAGACGGCGTGAGCGCGTTTGCCGCAGCGCTTGCGCGACAGCTTGCGAGCCCGAGCGGTCTGGGTGGCCGGATCGTCGGGCAGGCGATGCGCGTCGCGAACCGTCGCCCGACCCGGCTCGCGATCGACGCGCTCGACGTGCAGAAGGGCGACATCGTGCTCGATCTCGGCTGCGGCACCGGCGACGCGATCCCTGCGCTGTCGGCGGCCGCGGGCTACGGCCACGTGTACGGCCTCGACCATTCGCAGGACATGGTCGACGCAGCCGGCCGGCGTCACCCCGCCGCGACCGTCTTTTGCGCATCGTTTACCGAAATCCCGCTTCCCGATGCGAGCGTCGACCGCATCCTGGCCGCCAACGTCGCCTATTTCTGGCACGACGATCGCGCGGTGCTCGCCGAGCTGGAGCGCGTGTTGCGGCCCGGCGGACGGCTCGCGCTCTATGTCACGACCGCGGACTCGCTCCGCCGGGTCGGGCTTGGCGACAGCCCGACGCACCGGCTGTTTACCGCCGCCGACCTTCGCGCGATGCTCGGACCGACCGCCACGATCGCTACCGTCGAGGCGGGGTTCGGTGTGGCCGGCATGGTCGCAACGCTGGAGACGCCAATATTCATGAAGGACCGAACCGGATGAAGATCAGGATTGCCGTACTGGCTGTTCCCGCGCTGGTGGCGTGGGCGTCGCCGGCGATGGCCGACCCGAAGGGTTGGGCGAATGCCAGCGATGTCGGCCGCGACCTGCTTGTCGGTGCAGCACTGGGCGTACCGGCGATCCAGGGCGACTGGCGCGGCGATCTGGAGGCCGGGGGCAGCATGCTCCTCGCCGGCGGCACGACGTTCGCGCTGAAGGAACTGATCCACGAGCGCCGCCCGGATCGCAGCGACGACAAGAGCTTTCCGTCCGGCCACACCTCGGTCTCGTTCGCCGCGGCCGCCTCGCTCGAAAAGCGCTATGGCTGGGGGGCGGGATTGCCGGCATTGCTGGTCGCCTCGTTCGTCGGCGTCGCGCGCGTCCGGGCCGACAAGCATTATGTCCACGACGTCCTTGCCGGCGCGGTGATCGGCAGCGCGAGCGGGTTCCTGCTGACCTCGCGTCACGACGACCGCGTCCGCCTCACGCCCTGGGCCGGATCGGGCGGCGGCGGGATCGACGTGGCGATGCGGTTCTGACCTCAGTCCTCGCGGACCGGAGCGAGCGGCAGCTTCCGGATCGGCTGCCGTCGCGATGATCGGCTAAAGTCTGCTCAGCGTATTTGCATGAACAGCGCGACCGCGTTGCGAACGCTGTCGGCGAAGCGGTTGTAGATCACGCGTGCGACCTCGGCGATGACAGGCTGGCGATCGCGTCCTCCGCGCGCAAATACGGCGACGGCCACGCGCCGGCCGTCGGGCATGGTGATGAACCCCACGTCATTGGTGATACCGTCGAGCGTGCCGGTCTTGTCCTCCACCCGCGTACCGACGGGGAGCAGAGCGCGGATGCGTCGGGTTCCGGTCGCGCATCGGCTCATCAATTCGAGCAGGAACGTGCGGCTTTGCGCGGCCAAAATGGTACCGTTGTCGAGCTTGTTCAGCAGCGTGACCATGGCGATCGGCGTGGCAACATCCTTGCTGTCGGCAAGATGGCCGCGCTCTCGGAGCAACTGGGCTATGGTCCGGTCCATGCGGATCCCGGGTATCTGATGCGACGAGAGCCATTGCTGCACCGCGACCGGGCCGCCAAGCGTGGCCAGCAACTGGTCGGTTGCCTGGTTGTCGCTGCGGATGATCATCAGCTCCATGACCCTCGCCGCGGGGCGACCAACGACCATGTCGCCGAGACTGCGTCGGCCTTGATCGACCTGGGCGAGGTAGGCGGCCGCGATGGCGATCTTGACCGTGCTTGCCATCGGGAACGGGGTGTCGCCGTTGATCGAAACCGTCGAGCCATCGCGAAGGTCGAGCGCCGCGATGCCGTAGTCCCCAGAGCGTTCCGCGACCAGCTTGCTCAGCTCGCGCTCAAGCCCGATGAGCTCGGGGGAGCTTGCGGCCGCCGGAGCCGGGACGAGGATGCTTGCGGCGATGGTGGAAAGAAGCAGGCGGGAAAGCAGGAGCGCGCGCATCGATCGTCCTCGAAAATTGTGCTTCAGCGACGTGCCCTGGTAAACCGAAAGCCTGAAAACTTCGTATGGCATGCCGGCGAGGTCCGGACAACGGCGGTCGCGAAGCCGCTTGTCCGCACCTGAATCACCAGGCATCTCTGCGCATCTTCTCGTGATCGACCAATCTGATAAGTCGCTTCCGAATAATCGATTGGACAAATGTTCGGCGAATGCTGCATCTTCCAGGATCAAAGCATCACCTACTTGAGAGAGGACGCCGAAATGGCCGACTACGAACAGCCCAAGGACAGCGGTTGTCCCATGAACCCCAAGGGTGGCGGCGAGGTGAAGGCGCGCTCGCTGCTGGGTCGCACGAACAAGGATTGGTGGCCCGACGCGCTGCCGATCGACATGCTGCACCAGCATGGCGTGTCGCCGGACCCGATGGGCGAAGAGTTCGACTATGCCGAGGCGTTCGAAGCGCTCGACTATGCCGCGCTCAAGTCGGACCTGACGGCGCTGATGACCGACAGCAAGTCGTGGTGGCCGGCTGACTATGGGCATTATGGCCCGTTCATGATCCGCATGGCGTGGCACGCAGCCGGAACCTACCGGGTGACCGACGGCCGCGGCGGGTCGTCGTCGGGCCAGCAGCGCTTCGAGCCGCTCAACTCGTGGCCGGACAACGGCAACCTCGACAAGGCGCGTCGCCTGTTGTGGCCGCTCAAGCAGAAATACGGCAAGAACATCAGCTGGGCCGATCTGTTCATCCTCGCCGGCAATGTCGCGATCGAGAGCATGGGCGGCCCGGTGTTCGGCTTCGCCGGCGGCCGCAAGGACGTCTTTGCCTCCGAGGGCGACACGTTCTGGGGTGCCGAGGAGATCTGGGTCAACGAGGGCGCACAGACGCGCATCAGCGAGGACATGCCCGAGCTCGAGGGGCCTCTCGCCGCGATCCAGATGGGTCTGATCTACGTCAACCCCGAGGGCCCGGGCGGTGAGCCCGACGCGCTCAAGTCCGCACGCGACATGAAGGCGACGTTCCAGCGGATGGCGATGAACTCCGAGGAAACCGTCGCCCTGACGGCGGGCGGCCACGCGTTCGGCAAGGCCCATGGCGCCAAGCCCGCACCGCACTTCAAGGCCCCGTCTTCGGAGGCGGTACACGCGCAGGGTCTCGGCTGGCTGACCGACAGCGAAGAAATCGGCCTGGGTCATATCACGACCTCGGGTATCGAGGGCGCATGGTCGAACAACCCGACCAAGTGGACGGGCGACTATCTGCGCCTGCTGTTCAAGTACGACTATGCGCTGACCGAAAGTCCCGCTGGTGCCAAGCAGTGGCAGCCGGTCAACCCGGAACCGGAGGACATGGCACCCGACGCGCGCGACCCCAGCAAGCGCGTGCCGACGATGATGACCACCGCGGACATGGCGTTGAAGGTGGACCCGGAGTTCCGCGAAATCGCGCTTCGTTTCCGTGACGATCAGTCGGCGCTCGACGATGCGTTCGCGCGCGCCTGGTTCAAGCTGACGCACCGCGACATGGGGCCAAGGGTTCGCTACCTCGGCCCTGAGGTTCCCGAGGAGACGTTGATCTGGCAGGATCCTGTTCCCGAGGGCACCGCGCCGTCGGACGCGGACGTCGCTGCGTTCAAGGACGCCGTGCTGTCGAGCGGGCTGACGATCGGTCAGCTGGTCAAGACCGCCTGGGCGTCGGCGTCGAGCTATCGCCGGTCGGACCACCGCGGTGGTGCGAACGGCGCACGCATCGCGCTTGCCCCGCAGAAGGACTGGCCGGTCAACGAGCCCGAGCAGCTTAGCCAGGTGCTGGCCAAGTTGAACGAGCTTCGGGGCGACATGTCGCTGGCCGACGCGATCGTGCTTGCCGGTTCGGCGGCGGTCGAGAAGGCGGCACGCGATGCCGGGCACGACGTATCGGTGCCGTTCCTAGGCGGTCGCGGCGATGCGACGCAGGACTGGACCGATGTCGAGAGCTTCGTGTGGATGGAGCCGCAGGCCGATGGGTTCCGCAACTATCTGAAGACGCGTCACCCGGTGAAGACCGAAGAACTGCTGCTCGACAAGGCTTCCTTGCTTGGGCTGTCCGCGCCGGAAATGACCGTGTTGGTCGGTGGCTTGCGCGTACTCGGCGCGAACTTCGGCGACGCGCCGGACGGCGTACTGACCCAGCGTCCGGGGCAGTTGACCAATGACTTCTTCGTCAACCTGCTGGACAACGACACGTTCTGGGATCTGGTCGATACGTCGAGCGACGAGAAGTTCATCGGGTACGATCGTGGTGGTCGTGAGAAGAAGTGGCAGGCGACTCGCACCGACCTGATCTTCGGCTCGAACTCGCAGTTGCGCGCGACTGCCGAAGTCTATGCCGAGAACGGTCACGAACAGAAGTTCGTTCGCGACTTCATCCGGGCGTGGGTCAAGGTCATGAACGCCGATCGCTTCGACGTCACGGCCAAGCCTGTAACGTCCAACCAGGCGACGTAAGGGTATCGGGCGGGCGGATAAGCGGGTGACTGTCGCTTATCCGCCACCTGACGCGCAGGCTTCACGCGGTGTCCGCGGCCGCGATATGGTGGATATCGGCGTGCGCGGTCCTTCCTCTCCAGCTGAGCAATGAGGGGCTGCGGGTCCTCCGACCGTGACCGTTCTAGAAGGCGCGGGTGCAAACGGGCTTTATACTAACCCTGATCTATTGACGCGGACTCGGACGGCTCCGAAACCTGGACCGAGCGCGGGACAATGATCCCTCGCCGCCACAGGGAGAGGGTCGATGAGAACCACGTACGCGATCGCGTTGATGATCGGAACGATGCTGAGTGCCGCGCCGCATGCTCAGGCCGAGGCCCAGGCAAGCACGGCCACCAGCACAGCAGCGAGCGAACCCTATAATCGCATGGTCGTCTTCGGCGACAGCCTCGCCGACGGTGGCTATTACCTCGCCCTCGACCCACGATTGCCGCGCGACGCGGGCAGCTTCACGACCAACCCTGACCCGGTTTCGCCGGAAGTTCTGGCCGCACGGCTCGGACTCACGTTGACGCCGGTCTATGGCCAGGGTGGGACCAACTACGCGGTAGGCGGTGCGCGGGTGACGGCGGCCAACGCCTTGTCGATCCCGGTCGCGACCCAGATCAGCAATTTCCTGGCCGCTGGCGGCACGTTCGGCCCGCGCGATCTGGTGTACATCCAGGGCGGCGGGAACGACTATTTCGCGTTTCAGGCGGGGGGCAGCACGAACACTGCGATCCTGACCACCGCAGCCACGCAATTGGCCGCACAAGTGACTCGCCTCCAAACGGCTGGCGCAACCCGGATCGTCACGCTGGCGGTACAGTCGGGCGGTGCGGCCGGGATCAAGCTGTTCAACAGCACCTATGCCTCCGCACTGGCGGCTGCGAACGTCAACGCGTTGTATTTCGACACCGATCGGCTTTTCAGCGAACTGATCGCGAGCCCGGCCACCTACGGCTACACGAACATTACCGGCGTCGCCTGTACCGTGCCCTCGTCGCTGGCCTGCACACGGTCCACCCTGGCGTCGCCGAACGCCAACGAGACGTACATCCTCGCGGACAGCGTACACCCGGCCGGGATCACGCAGCGCATTCAAGGACAGGCCGTCGCCAGCCTCGTGCAGGCGCCGGAACAGATTGCCGGCCTCGGCTACGCCGCGCAGGCCATGTTTCGCGCGCAACGCGACCTTCTCGAAGGACCCGAGCGCGGCGGCTCGCAAAGGGCAGGCCGCGGCCTGTCGGTGTTCGGCGGCGCTGCGTATCACTATTACTCGAGCGGCAACTCTGCCCAACGTGTCGGGATCACCGAGCGCGGCTTCAGCGGAACGGCGGGCGCGGATCTGGCGATCGGCGAAGCGTCGGGAATCGGCGTCGCGGGTGGCTATTCGGACGGCACGGGCGACTTCAAGGCTGGCGCCGGAAGCTACAAACCCCGCGCCTGGTCGGTAAGCGGCTATGCCCGCGGCGAATTAGGTCCGGTGCGCCTGCTCGCGGACGGCACCTATGGCGAGATCGACTATCGCCGTATCCGTCGCTCTGTCCAACTGGGACCGGCGCTCCGAGTCCATGACGGCGAGACCGACGGGACATACGTCGCTGGTCGCGTGACCGCCGCCTTCGACCTCATTACGCGCGGCGGCGTAGCGTTCGGACCAGACCTTGCCGCCCAGTATGACCGTGTCCGGCTCGGCGGATATACCGAAACAGGCGGCTTCTCGACCGCGGCGACGTTCGGAAAGCAAGAGGTGGAAAGCCTGACGGGCCGCTTCGGGGCTGTCGTCCGAACGGTACCGGGCGAGGCCGTGCGGTTCTTTGCACGCGCCGGATATGAGCGTGAGTTCAAGGATGATCCGCGAACGCTCACGATGACCCCGACCGGCGCGCCGATCAGCTTCACGAGCGGCGTGGAGCGCGCCGACCGAAACTATATGAGCTATGCGATGGGCGTCGACGGTCGCATTGCCGGCGCGCTGTCGCTGCGCGGCGGCGTGGCCGGCTACGCCCTTCGCGACGACCGCGACAGCGTAACCGCGTTCGCGGGCCTATCGGCCGCATTCTAGAGCTTGTGTTTCCTTTTGCCGGGCTGCGGAGAAACAAGCTCCGCATCCCGGCAATCGAGTTCCTTGCGGAGAAACCACGCCGCGCTCGGGTATCGATCGTAGCGGCTAACGGCGCGGCGCCAGTCTTTCAGCTCACGGCACCAATGCTGCCCGAAACTGGCCTAAACCGGCCCGCGCATTTCTGCCCTCCGGGCACCACCGCATGCTTCGGTCCGCGAGCCCCCGGAGCATGCTCGACAAATCCGGTCGGGGCCTTCAGACCATGCCCCTACCGCGCAGAGTGCGCGTCATCGATCGGTCTGGAGCGTTCATGCATCGTCGCCACTTTATCACGTCCGCCGGCCTCGCCTCTGCTCTGATGGCCCTGCCAGCGATCGCGCGTGCCGCGATCGGGCGCGACGACGCGAAGTTGCGCGCCATGCTCGACCGGTTCTTTTACGACCGGCTGGACGAGAGCCCCGAACAGGCGACGTCGCTCGGGCTCGACACCGGCGCGCGGATCGGGCTCAAATCGAAGCTCGACGATACCTCGCGCGCCGGCGAGCAGCGCCAGTTCGCGCGGGCGAAGACCGAGCTGGCTGCACTGAAGACGGTGTCGCGCGACGCGCTGGGTGATGCGGCGAAGCTCGATTACGACGTCGTGCAATACAGCCTGGACCGGGTGATCGCGGGGGAGACCTTCGCGTACGGCGCCAGTGCGGGTCGATACGCGCCCTATGTGCTGACCCAGTTGAGCGGTGCCTATCGAGACGTCCCCGACTTCCTCGCCAACCAGCACGCCGTGAAAAATGCCGCCGATGCGGACGCCTATGTCGCCCGCGTGCAAGCCTTTGCAGGCGCGATCGACGCCGAAACCGAGCGGCAGCGCGAGGATGCCGCCAAGGGCGTGTTCGCGCCCGACTATATCCTTGACACCACGCTGAAGCAGCTGGCGTCGGTGCGCGACAAGGCGCCCGACCTGTCCGGCCCGGCGACCGACCTTGCTGCCAAGCTGAAAACGGCCGGTTTGCCGCCCGAGCGCGGCGTGGCGGTAGCGGCGCTGATGCGCGAACGGGTGTTCCCCGCGCTCGATCGTCAACGTGCGCTGGTGACCGAATTGCGCAGCAAGGCGACCCATGATGCGGGCGTCTGGCGCCTGCCGGACGGCGACGCCTATTACGCAGCCGCGGCGAGTGCCGCGACCACGGTGGAATTGACCGGAGACGAGATCCACAAGCTGGGTCTGGCGCAGGTCGCGGAAATCGGTGCGCGGATCGACGGCATCCTGAAGACGCAAGGCATGACGCAAGGCAGCGTCGGCGAGCGTCTGGTCGCGCTCAACAAGCGACCCGACCAGCTCTACCCCAACACCGATCCGGGTCGCGAGGCGCTGCTCGAGCAACTCCGTGCGCAGATCGCTGCGATGGCGAAGCGCCTGCCCGAGCAGTTCGCGGTTCTGCCCAGGGCGCCGGTCGAGGTGCGCCGCGTTCCCGAGGCGATCCAGGCCGGTGCGCCCGGTGGCTATTACCAGTCCGCCTCGCTCGACGGGTCGCGGTCGGCGATCTACTTCATCAACCTGCGCGACACGTTCGACCGCCCGAAATTCGGCCTGGCGACGCTGAGCTATCACGAGGCGATTCCGGGCCACCATCTCCAGGTCATGTCGGCACTCGAGAGCGAGGACATCCCGCTGATCCGCCGCCGCGGCTTCTATTCCGGTTACTCCGAGGGATGGGCGCTCTACGCCGAACAGCTCGCCGACGAGATGGGCGTGTACGACGGAAACCCGCTGGGCCAGGTCGGCTATCTCCAGTCGCTGCTGTTTCGCGCCACGCGCCTGGTGGTCGATTCAGGCATGCATGCCAAGCGCTGGAGCAGGGAAAAGGCGACCGATTACCTCATCGCAACAACGGGCATCGCCCGTGGACGCAGCCAGGGGGAGATCGACCGCTACACCGTCTGGCCCGGACAGGCGTGCAGCTACAAGATCGGTCATACCGTCTGGGTCCGCCTGCGCGACGAAGCCAAGCGGAAGGCCGGCGCCAACTGGGACCCGAAGCAGTTCCACCGCGTGCTGACGATGGGCGCGATGCCGCTGACGGTGCTGGAGAAGGTCGCGCGCGAGCGGATGGCGTAGCAGACCGGGACCAGGGTGCGCCGGAGTGACGACGGAGTATTTCGTCGGTACCCAGGTGACGGTCATGCCCGAGGACCGCGCATGTCTGAGGCGGAACACCGTTCGAGCCTGCCTAAAATGATGGTGGGGAAGCGGACGATCTCGGACTTAATACCGCATCGTCCCAGTATCCATGAACCGCTGATGCCAGGATAGCGCTTCGCCCGGAAGCGACGGCGACTGCTGGCCGTATGAACCGATCCGCGCCCTCGCATAGTAATCGACGAGCGCGGGACGATAATCGGGATGCGCGCACGTCTGGATGATCAGCGTCGCGCGCTGTTTCGGACTGAGACCGCGCAGGTCGGCAAGGCCTTGTTCGGTGACCAGCACCTGGACGTCCTGGCTGATGTGATCGACATGCGACGCCTGTGGGACGATCGCGGAGATGGCGCCGTTCTTGGCGGTCGATGGCGTCATGAAGATCGAGACATAGGCGTTGCGCGCAAAATCGCCCGATCCGCCGATGCCGTTCTGGATCCGAGAGCCCATCACGTGCGTCGAATTGACGTTGCCGTAGATGTCGGCTTCGATCAGCCCGTTCATCGCCAAGCAGCCGAGGCGGCGGATCAGCTCCGGGTGGTTGCTGATCTCCTGCGGACGCAGGATCATCTTCGAGGCATAACGGCCGAGATCGGCGTTCATCCGCGAGGCCGCCTCCGGACTGAGCGAGAAGGCGGTCGCCGACGCCATCCGCAACTTGCCCGAGTCGAGCAGGTCGAGCATCCCGTCCTGGATGACCTCGGTATACGACGTCATGTTCTCGAACGGGCCGCCGACGAGCCCGGTAAGGACCGCGTTGGCGATGTTGCCGACGCCCGACTGCAGCGGCAGCAGCGACGCCGGTAGCCGCCCGCGCGCCACCTCATGCGTGAAGAACTCGATCAGATGACCGGCGATCGCGTGCGCGGTGCTGTCCGGCGCGGCGAACGGCAGGTTGCGATCGGGAGAATCGGTTTCGACGATCGCGACGATCCTGTCGGGATCGACGCGAAAATACGCCTCGCCGATACGGTCGTCGGGCCGGACCAGGGGGATCGGCACGCGGTGCGGCGGCAGCGCCGTCCCGTAGTAAATGTCGTGCATCCCCTCCAGCGCGGGGTTCTGCCAACTATTGACCTCGAGGATGATCTTGCTCGCGCGGTCGAGCCAGGTCTTGTTGTTGCCGACCGACGACGAGGGGATGAGCGAGCCGTCGGCGCGAATGCCGGACACCTCGATCACGGCGGTGTCGAGCGGTCCCAGGAACCCCTGCCACGCCATCGGCGCGACCTGGCTCAGATGCATGTCGAAATAGTCCATCTCGCCGCGATTGATCTTCTCGCGCGCGATCGGATCGGAATTGTACGGCAGCCGAAACTCGATGCCGTCCGCCTTTGCGAGGGCCCCGTCGAGTTCGGGACCGGTCGAGGCGCCGGTCCAGATCCGGACGCGGAAAGGATTGCCGGCGGCATGCTCGGCCTCGATCCGCGCGGCGAGCGCCAGCGGCACCGCCTTGGGGTATCCCGAACCGGTAAAGCCGCTCATCCCGATCGTGCTGCCGGGCGTTATGAGCGAGGCGGCGGCCTGCGCGCTCATCGTCCGCGCCCGCAGGCTTTCGTTGGCGATCCGGCTATTGCTCATCTCGATCCAATCACCTTTGTTCGTTCCCGGTTTTCGACTAGCGGCAGGCCGTGGCTCCGGATCCGCTACAGTCTTTCCGGCATGCTTTCAGGTGGCAACAGGATGTCGCCATGGCCGATCGTCGCATCGGTCGAGGTCGAGAAGTTGCGGCTCGCCGTTCACGCCTCTTTACGCCGGCGCCGCCATCAACGCGGTACGAACCAGCTTTTTGTTCACGAACTGCTGGATGCCCATGTCACCGAGCTCACGGCCGTAGCCAGAATTCTTGATCCCGCCGAACGGCAATTCGGCATCCGACCAGTCGATGTTGTTGATGAACATCATCCCCGTTTCGACCCGGCTGGCAAGCCGCTGCCCGCGCGCGACGTCGCGTGTCCAGACCGACCCGCCAAGCCCGAAATCGGAATCATTGGCCAGCGCGATGGCCGCGTCCTCGTCCTTGACGCGGTAGAAGGAAGCGACCGGGCCAAAGAACTCGTCGCGGAATGCAGGATTGGCCGGCGCGATATCGGACAGGATGGTCGGCTGCATGAACGCACCCGGTCGGTCGATACGCTTGCCGCCCATCACGACGGTGGCGCCGTTGGCGACAGCGGTGTCGACCTGCGCGAGCAATTGAACAAGCGCCGTTTCGCTGGAGAGCGGGCCGAGCGTCGTGGCAGGATCCATCGGATCGCCGGCTTCGAGGGCTTCGAGCGCTGCCTTGAACTTTGCGAGGAACGCGTCGGCCACCGATTCCACGACGATGAAGCGCTTGGCGGCGCAACAGGTCTGGCCGGTGTTGTACATCCGCCCCCACACCGCCCAGGGCACGGTGTGATCGAGATCGGCATCGTCAAGCACGATGAAGGCGTCGCTGCCGCCGAGCTCCATCGATGAAACCTTGAGATTGCGTCCGGCGCGCGCGGCGATGCTTTGCCCGGCGGCGACGCTGCCGGTGAGCGCGACACCCTTCACGCGCGGATCGTCGATGATCCGGTCGGACTGGGCATGCGTGATCAGCAGATTGGTGTAGAGTCCTGCAGGAGCGCCCGCCTCGATCAGCAGCTTCTCGAAGGCGATTGCGCAGCCCGGCACGATCGCCGCATGCTTCACGACCAGCACGTTGCCGGCCATCAGATGCGGACCGGCGATGCGCGCGAGCTGGTAATATGGGAAGTTCCACGGCTCGACGCAGAAGATGACGCCGATCGGGCTACTTTCCATATGCGCTTCGCCGACGATCGGGTCGAGCTTGGCCGGGGCGAGGAAGCGCTCGGCGTTGGTCGCGTAATACCGCATGATCCGCGCGCTGAACTCGACCTCGGCGCGGGCCTCGCCGATGCGCTTGCCCATTTCGCGCGTCATGATCCGGGCGAGCGCGTCGACCTGCTCGTGGAGCAGGTCCGCCGCCTTGGCGATGATGGCCGCGCGCTCGGCAAAGCTCGTGTCGCGCCAGATTTCATAGCAGCTTTGCGCCGCCGAGAGCTTGGCGTCGACCGCCGAGTCGCTGATCTCGTCGAAGCTTTCGAGGAGCGTGCCATCGAACGGGCTGAGGCTCTGATACGTCATGGGTGATCCTTTGAGACGGGTGCGGTCAGGCTTCGAGAATGACTTTCAGCGCGTGCGTCCTGGCCGCGTTGCCGAAGGTCTCGTACGCGTCGAGGATCTGGTCGAGCCTGAAGCGGTGCGTGATCAGCCGCTTGGCATCGACCTTGTTCGCGCCCAGCAGCTTGAGCAGCATCGGCGTGCTCGATGTGTCGACGAGTCGCGTGGTGATCGCGATATTGCGGTCCCACAACGTCTCGAGATGCAGGCTGACGGCCGCGCCGTGCACCCCGACATTGGCGATGATCCCGCCGGGCGCGATGATGTCCTCGCACAGCTCGAACGTGGCGGGCACGCCGACGGCCTCGATCGCGGTGTCGACGCCGCGATTGCCGGTCATCGCCATCACCGTCTCTACCGCCTTGCCATCGGCGCTGTTGATGACTGCGGTGGCGCCGAAGCGTTTTGCGACCTCGAGCCGGTTGTCGTCGAGATCGATCATGATGATCTCGGCCGGCGAGTAGAATTGCGCGGTGAGCAGGGCGGCGAGGCCGACCGGTCCCGATCCGACGATCGCGACGATGCTGCCCGGTGCCACCTTGCCGTTGAGCACGCCGCATTCGAAGCCGGTCGGCAGGATGTCGCTGAGCATGACGAGCGCCTCCTCGTCGGCGCCCGCCGGAATGGGATAAAGGCTGGTATCGGCATGCGGGGTTCGGACGAACTCGGCCTGCGTGCCATCGATCGTGTTGCCGAGGATCCAGCCACCGGTCGTGCAATGCGAGAACATGCCCTTGCGGCAATAGTCGCATTTCCCGCAGGCGCTCACGCACGAGATCAGGACGGCGTCGCCAGCCTTGAACGCGGTGACCGCGGCACCGACCGAGTCGACAATGCCCACGCCCTCATGCCCGAGGATCCGCCCGGGTGTGCAACTCGCGACGTCACCCTTGAGAATATGCAGGTCGGTGCCGCAGATCGTCGTCTTGGTAATGCGGATGATCGCGTCGGTCGGATCGATCAGTTCCGGTTTGGCGTGATCTTCAAAGGCCTTCTGGCCAGGGCCGTGATACACAAGGGCTTTCATGGACGGCGTCTCTGAGTCCGAGGATCGGGCGACGCCAGACGCCGCAAGAGCCGACCGCAGCAACCGATCTGGCGCCCGGTCTCTAGCGGGCGACACCCGAAGCCGGGCAGCCTCGGAAACTACGCAGGGCCGGCGTGTCTAAGTAATTTACGTCGGTTCTCCCGCGTCAGGGAAAGGAGGAAGCCGCCTCAGCGGGAGCGGCGGCGCGTCCCCAATATCGGGGACTGACGGTGAACCGACGGCAGGTGCTGATTGGCGCAGGAGCGACCGCCCTGGTTGGCGGTGAAGCAGCCTATCTTCTGGATCGAGAGACAGGCGCCTCTTCGAACTACGCGGCCCGGGCTGCCGCCCTGCGCGCGCCGCTGGCAGATAGCCCGTCTAGCGATGACCTCATTCGCTATGCGACGCTCGCGCCGAACGGCCACAATACGCAGCCTTGGCACTTTCGCGTCGGCGACGGGCGAATCGACATCACGCCTGACTTCGCGAGACGAACCGCGGTCGTCGATCCGGACGACCATCATCTTTTCGTCAGCCTCGGGGCTGCGGCAGAGACCCTCTCGCTGGCGTCGGCGGCACGCGGTATGCCCGGCACCATCGCCTTCGATCCGCGGAACCGGGGTTCGGTAGCGGTCCACTTCGAGAAGACACGACCGATCCCTTCCCCGCTGTTCGACGCCATACCCACACGGCAATCGACCCGCACCGAGTATGACGGCCGAACTGTTCCCGCCAGAGACCTCGACATGCTGGCAAGGGCCGCGGCCGTTCCCGGTGTCGACCTGGTCCTGCTCACGGATCGGCATCGGATCGACCGTCTGCGTGACCTCGTCCTGGCGGGCAACACTGCGCAAAGGACCGACGCCGCCTTCGTCCGCGAACTGAAATCGTGGCTTCGGTTCAATCCGCGGCAGGCGGTGCGGACCGGCGACGGCCTTTACAGCGTCGCAAGCGGCAATCCCGCGCTGCCCGCATGGCTGGGGCCCTATGCGTTCGACTGGGTCTCGACGGCGCAGTCGGAAAACGAAGGCTATGCCCGCCAGTTGAGGTCGTCGGCGGGGGTAGCCGTGTTCGTAGGGACAGGAGAAACCCCTGCGGATTGGGTGGCGGTAGGGCGCGCCTGTCAATGCTTCGCGCTTCAGGCGACAGCGCTCGGATTGAAGCACGCCTTCATCAACCAGCCGGTCGAAGTTGCCAGCCTGCGCCCTGATCTGGCGGCGCTGATCGACGCGCGCGGACGACGCCCGGATATCGTGATGCGGTTCGGCTATGGCCCGACTTTACCCTGGTCGTTGCGGCGACCGGTGGATGCGGTCATCGTGCCATGACGCCCTCCCCCTCCGATACTGCTAACGCCGTTGCGAGGTCTGTTCTCGGCGTATCGCTGGTCGATCCGATCGGGCTACCGATGGCTGGCGAGGTCGCGTGGACGCTCCAGCGGCGCGGCTAGGTACTTTCCGACGCTGTCCGACCATGCGGTGAGCTAGCATTCCCCACACGCGCTCCTGTCCAGCGCCGAGGATATAGTCATGGCCGTCCCGTTCCCCGAGGATCCCGACACCGCCCCCGTCCCGCGCGATGAAGGACGCGCGTTCCTGGTCGGCGGCGGGATCGCGTCGCTTGCGGCCGCGGCCTTCCTGATCCGCGATGGCGATATGCGCGGGGCGGACATCACGATCATCGACGAGGGTGACCTGCTCGGCGGCAGCCTCGACGGCGGTGGCTCGGCGGAGCACGGCTATTCGCTCCGTGGCGGCCGGATGCTCGAATCGAAATACCTCTGCACCTTCGACCTGTTCAGCTCGATCCCGACCCTGGCGGGCGACAAGACCGTCACCGAAGAGATCTTCGACTGGAACGCGGTGATGAAGACGTCGTCGCAGTCCCGACTGTTCTTCGACGGCAAGCGCCATGTCGCGCCCGCGTTCGGGTTGACCGGACACGATATCCGCAACCTCGAACGGCTTGCGATCACAGCCGAGGCGGTCCTCGATCGCTCGACCATCGCCGACCAGTTCGACGCGCCGTTCTTCAAGACGAATTTCTGGTTGATGTGGTGCACCACCTTCGCGTTCCAGCCATGGCACAGCGCGGTCGAGTTCAAGCGCTACCTGCTCCGCTTCGCGCACATGGTCGGCGGCTTCAACCGGCTCGAAGGGATCCTTCGGACCCGTCTGAACCAGTATGATTCGATGGTCCGCCCGCTCCACGCCTGGCTGGTCGCGCGCGGGGTCCAGTTCCGGATGAACACCGTCGTCACCGACCTGCGCCTTGCCGACGAAGGGGGTGTGAGCGTCGTCCGCGGCCTTCGCATCGAGGAGCACGGAAGGTCGGGCGAGATCCGCGTGGATACCGACGATTACGTGCTGCTCACGCTAGGGTCGATGACCGAAGGCTCGAGCCTGGGATCGATGGACGCCGCGCCCGAACTGCGCGGCGCAAGCGACGGCGGCGCCTGGACCTTGTGGGAGACACTTGCCGAGGGCCGGCCTCAGTTCGGCAGGCCGGCAGTCTTCGCCAGCGACGTGGATAAATCGAAATGGGTGTCGTTCACGACGACGCTGCACGACGCGACCTTGCTCGCGCTGATCCGCGACGCGACCGGCAACGTGCCAGGCGAAGGCGGACTGATCACGTTTTCGGAATCGAGCTGGCTCGCCTCGATCGTCGTCCCCTTCCAGCCGCATTTCCTCGGCCAGCCCGACGACGTCGCGGTGTTCTGGGGATACGGTCTGACGGTCGATGCCCCCGGCGATTTCGTCCGCAAGCCGATGAGCGAATGCACCGGCCGCGAGATCATGATCGAAATCCTCGGTCATCTCGGGCTGGGCGCAAAGGCCGAGACGATCCTTGCCGGCGCAACGTGCATCCCCTGCATGATGCCGTTCATCACCAGCCAGTTCATGCCGAGACGTCGCGGCGACCGACCCGACGTGATCCCGGCGGGTACCGCCAATCTCGCGGTCATCGGCCAATATTGCGAACTGCCCGATGACTGCGTTTTCACGGTCGAATATTCGGTGCGATCGGCGCAGGTCGCAGTCTACGCGCTGCTCGGCCTGCGCCGGTCGCCGCCGGCGGTCTACAAGGGCGCGTTCGACCCGCGCGTGCTGTTCAGGGCGTTCGTCGCACTCCACGATCTCGCGCCGACGGCCGACCACCACGATAGGTAGTTCCCGACGCTGGTACCGCTGCACCCGGATCGTACGGTTCGGGACCGCATCCAGCGCAAGGACGTCCCGATGAAATTCAGCCATTCGATCGTCGCCGTGTTCGACGACCATGACCAAGCCGATGCTGCCGTGAAGGCGCTTGCCGCGTCGGGGTTCGGGCTGCGGCGGCTGAGCATCGTCGGCAAGGGTTATCACAGCGAACAGGTCGCGACGGGGTTCTACAACAGCGGCGACCGGATCCGCTTCTGGGGATCGCGCGGCGCGCTGTGGGGCGGCTTATGGGGGCTGTTCATGGGCGGACTCTACGCGACCGTTCCCGTCATCGGCGGAGTCGTGCTGCTCGGGCATCTGGCCGCCACGGCGATCGCCGCGATCGAGGGTGCGATCATGCTCGGCGGCGGCAGCGCGCTGGTCGCGGCACTGGTCAGCCTCGGCATTCCCGAGGACTCGATCGTCACCTACGAGACCGATATCGCGGCGGACGGGTTCCTGGTCATGGCGCATGGCACCGAGGCGGAAATGGAGCGTGCCAAGCTGGTGCTCGAACCCCTCGCCCCGCGGCGGATCGTCGTTCACCACGACCACGGCGATGCGTCGCCGCATGGACAACTGAGCCGTGAATTGCCGGCCCCCCAGCAGACCCCCCAGCCGACAGACGAGCCGGTCGCCTGACCTCAGGCGCACCGCCGTTCTGGACCCGGTCGGCCGATGCGCTGCTGACCGACCTCGGAACGTCGCGCGACGGTCTGAGCACTGCCGAGGCAACGCAGCGGCTCGCCCGCTACGGCCCGAACAGCGACGGCGCCGAGACGCACACCGGGGTGGTGCGCGCGATCGCGCGGCGCCTGCTCGAGCCGCTGTCGTTGATCCTGCTCGCCGCCGGGCTCGTGTCCGCGGCGACTGGCGATGCGGTCGGCGGGTCGATCATCGTTGCGATCCTCGGCTTTTCCGTACTGCTCGACACCTACCAGGAGGGGCAAGCGGTCCATGCCGCCGCGATCCTGCGGCAATCCGTCGCGGTCTCCGCGCGGGTCCGCCGCGACGGCGCTTTCGTCGCGGTCGCGATCGAGGCGGTGGTGCCGGGCGATATCGTTGAGGTCCGCGCCGGCGACATCATACCGGCGGACGCCCTGATCCTCGACAGCACCGCGTTCACCGCGAACGAAGCGGCGCTGACCGGTGAACCCTATCCGGTCGACAAGCGTGCCGGCGCCGTCACCGCCACGACCGCGGCCGATGCCTCCAACGCGCTGTTCCGCGGGGCGATCGCGCAGACCGGGACGGCAACCGCACTGGTCGTCGGCACTGGGCGCGACACGCTGTTCGGATCGGCCGCGGCGGCGCTTGCCACGGTGGCAGCACCCTCCCCGTTCGAGCGCGATCTCCACGCGTACGGCCTGCTGACGACCCGACTGACGCTCGCGCTGGTGGTGGTCGTGCTGACCGCGAGCATCTTTCTCGGTCGCCCCCTGCTCCAGTCGCTGCTGTTCGCGGTCGCGCTCGCGGTCGGGCTCACGCCCGAGCTGCTGCCGATGATCACCACCGTCACGCTGTCGCGCGGCGCGCTGCGGATGGCCAAGCGCAAGGTGATCGTGAAGCGGCTCGCGTCGATCCACGATCTCGGCGCGATGACGATATTGTGCACCGACAAGACCGGCACGCTGACCTCCGCGCAGATCAGCCTCGCGCGGAGCATCGGGCGCGGCGGTGCGGACGACCCGGAAGCGGCACGGCTGGGTGCGATCGCAGCGGCGCTCGGCGGTGATCGCGGAGCGCTCGACACGGCGCTGGTGGCGGCGTCGCCGGAGGCCGCGCACGGATGGACGCTGACGGCGCAGAGCGTGTTCGACTTCGGTCGCCGGCTCGGGACGGTGCTGGCATGCGGTCCGGACGGCACGATCCTGATCACCAAGGGCGCACCCGAGGCGGTGCTCGCCCGCTGCGCCGCACTCGACGATGCGGATCGAGCCGCGGTCATGGCGCAGGTCCGCACGCTTGCCGGACAGGGCCTGCGCGCGATCGCAGTCGCCGCGCGATCGTGGATCGGCCCGACTCGCGCGCCGACGCCGGAGGACGAAGCCAACTTCGTCTATGCCGGTCTGTGCGCCTTCGCCGATCCGCCCAAGGACACCGCCCCCGCCGCCGTCGCGCGCCTGCAGGCCGCGGGGATCCGGCTGAAGATCCTGTCCGGCGACGACCCCGTGGTCGTCGGCCGCCTCGCCGGACTGGTCGGCCTCGCCACGTCCCGCGTGCTGTCCGGCGCCGACATCGCCACGCTCAGCGACGACGCGCTGGCCGTGCAGGTGCGCGACGTCGACGCCTATGGCCGCCTCGCGCCCGACCAGAAGGCGCGGCTGGTCCGTGCGCTCCAGGCTGGCGGCGCGATCGTCGGGTATCTCGGCGACGGGATCAACGACGCGCCGGCGTTGAAGCTTGCCGATATCGGCCTGTCGGTCGCCGGCGCGGCCAGCGTCGCGCAGGCGTCGGCGGACATGATCATGCTCGACGGCGATCTCGGCGTGGTCGCGGACGGCGTCGAGGAGGGGCGGCGGACGTTCGCCAACATCCTGAAGTACGTCCGGATGGGGGCCAGTTCGAACTTCGGCAACATGCTGTCGATGGCGGCTGCATCGCTGTTCCTGCCCTTCCTGCCGATGCTGCCGACGCAGATCCTGCTCAACAACCTGCTCTACGACGTGTCGGAGATCGGCATCCCGTTCGACGGCGTCCGGCCCGAGGCGATCGCGCGGCCGCAGGTGTGGAGCATGCCCGCGCTGGTCCGGTTCGCCGCCGTCATGGGGCCGCTGTCGTCGGCTTTCGACCTGCTGACTTTCGCGGGGCTGTCGCTCGTCTTCCACGTCGCGGCACCCGAGTTCCGCACCGCCTGGTTCCTCGAATCGATGGCAACGCAAATCCTCGTGATCTTCGTCATCCGCACTAACGGCAGGCCGTGGGCGGACCTCCCGCGTCCCGCGCTCGCGCTGTCCTCTCTCGGCGCGTTGCTGGTGGCGATGATACTGCCGTTTACGCCGGTCGGCGGGTGGTTCGGGTTCGTCGCGCCGCCGCTCGTCGTGGTGGCGAGCCTGGGCGGCATCACGCTCGCGTATCTGGTGATGGCCGAGCTGCTGAAGACGTTCCTGTTCGACCACCGGGTCCGGCGCTGAATGAGCGTGGCGGCACTCTGGCGCGGCGCGTTGCGGCATATCGGATGGGTGCTGGGCGTCGCGGTGATCGCGATCGTCGTCGGCGCCGTGCTGCGGATCGGCGATCTTCATGCGTTCGCGATCATGCTCAGCAACGCGCGTCCCGGCTGGTTGCTGGTCGCGCTCCTGTTACAGGCGACCACCTATGCGAGCGTCGCGGCGGGTTGGCAGATCGTCCTCGCACAGACCGCCACGCCGCAACCGCTGCGCCGGCTCTATCCGATCGCGGTCGGCAAGCTGTTCGCGGATCAGGTCATTCCGGTCGCGGGGATGGGCGGCAACCTGTTCCTGGTCGACCGACTGATCGCGCTGGGCGTTGGTCGCGGCAATGCGGTCGCCGCACTGCTGGTGGCGATGATCGGCTTCTACACCGTGTACGGACTCTGTGCGCTAACCATGCTGCTGGTGCTGTGGGCCAAGGGACTGGCATCGATCTGGATTACGGGCTTCGTGATCATCTTCCTCGTCGTCGCGACGGCAATACCGGGGCTGGCACTCTGGATCCGTCGACATGGGCGGCGCCCGGTCTCGTCCCATCTCGTCCGGTTCGCGGGCATCCGCGCGCTCCTCGGCATCGTTGGCGAAGCGCCGAAGCGATTGCTGGTCGACCGCATCGTGATCGGCCGGGTCGCAGCGGTGAACGGCCTCGTCTTCCTCGCCGACGCCGCCAGCCTGACAGTCTGCTTCCTCGCGATCGGACACCCCGTCGGGTTCGCAGTCGCATTTGTCGCGGTGATGACCGCGTCGATGATCGCGACGCTTGGCCCGATCCCCCTCGGCCTGGGCACATTCGAGGCTGGCGCGACGGGAATGCTGGCGCTGATGGGGGTGCCGGTCGAAGCGGCGCTCGCGGCGACGTTACTGCTGCGCGTGTTCACACTGTGGCTGCCGCTCGTCCCCGGCTTCGTACTGATCCACACCGCGCTACGCGCCGAGGCGGCGAAAATAGCACGCTAGGACGCGCGCTTCCGCGTCAGGCGGGCGCGTTGCGGGATCGTCCGGGCGCGCGGCGCGGCACGTTTGCTTCGCGCGTGGTGAGGGGGAACAATCACTTAGGAAGGAATTGGCGGAGAGGGTGGGATTCGAACCCACGGTACCCTCGCGGGTACGCCGCATTTCGAGTGCGGTACGTTCGACCACTCTGCCACCTCTCCGCAGGTCACCTGAGACACTGAAAACAGCGCCTCCGATCGGTCGAAGGGGCGCCTCTAATGGATTGGTTTGGGCGACGCAAGCCGGTTTGCAGGCTTTTCCTTGTGCAGCGCAAAACAGTCCCTAAATTGGCGGATATGCCCCGACACGACAGTATCGCTTCCAACGCCACCGCGCTCCCCCGCTTTTCGGAGGTCGTCGCACCGCCGATCTCGCATGCGAGTTTCTCGATCGGCGATATCGTTCGCCACCGACTGTTCGATTTCCGCGGGGTCATCTTCGACGTCGATCCGGTGTTTGCGAACAGCGACGAATGGTATGCCGCGATTCCCGAGGACATCCGGCCGCGCAAGGACCAGCCCTTCTACCACCTGCTCGCCGAGAACATGGAGTCGAGCTACGTCGCCTATGTCAGCCAGCAGAACCTGATATTCGACGATAGCGACGAGCCCGTCGATCATCCGGCGATCTCGGGGCTGTTCAGCGACTATGCGAACGGTCGGTACGCGCTGCGCCAGGTTCATCGGCACTAAGCCGAATCGGGTCATAGTAGCGCCTCGTCATGTCGGGCTTGTTCCGGCATCCAGGGATTCGCTTGATACTGGACCGCTGATTCGCGGAACCGTGGACCCCGGAACCAGTCCGGGGTGACGCGACAAGGGACAAACCGCTCTTGAGGCGCGCCCTAAACCGGCCTTCCTCGCCCCTTCGTGGCCCCTTCGCGGTTGACAACCCCGCCCCCCTCGCTTAGCTGCCCGGCTTCTCCCGGCGGACCCTGCGTCCGTGGGGTACATGTATTTGGAAAGTGACAAAGGGCCATGTTCGCAGTCGTGCGCACGGGCGGCAAGCAGTATCGCGTCGCCGCCGGAGATAAGATCGTCGTCGAGAAGATCGAGGGCGATGCAGGTGCGTCGGTGACGCTGGGTGATGTGCTGCTGGCGGGCGAAGGCTCGGAGCTGCGCTCGGTCGAGGGTTTCACCGTCGCCGCAGAGATCATCGCGCAGGCGAAGGCGGACAAGGTCATCGTCTTCAAGAAGCGTCGTCGTCATAACTATCGTCGCAAGAACGGCCATCGCCAGCAGCACACGATCCTGAAGATCGTGTCCGTCGGCGGCCAGACAGCCAAGCAGCAGACCGAGGCTGATGCCCCGGCCGCTCAGGCATAAGGAGTAGCTTCAGATGGCACATAAGAAAGCAGGCGGCTCTTCGCGCAACGGTCGCGATTCGGCCGGTCGTCGCCTCGGCGTCAAGAAGTTTGGTGGCCAGGCGTGCGTCGCCGGCAACATTCTCGTGCGTCAGCGCGGGACGAAGTTCTACCCGGGCACGAACGTCGGCATCGGTACCGACCATACGCTGTTCGCGCTGATCGACGGTCGCGTCGTGTTCAGCAAGGGCAAGCTTGGTCGTAAGTTCTGCTCGGTCGAGCTGGCAGCGAACGACACGGCGACGACCGCCGATATGGCAGTCGCAGCAGAATAACATTGGGTAACCATCCGGGTTGCCACCAGGGTGACCCGGGTCGCGAAAGCGAACCTGAACAAGGGAGACGGGTCACTCCGGCTCCCTTTTTTATTGCTCCCTCCACGCGGCTGTCGCGGTCCCGTCATCCCGACGTGGCATGCGCGCAACCATCGACGCGAGAGGAAGAGAGCAATGTTCGCGCGTACCAGGAGACTGACGTTACGCCCCGGCTGGCCCGAGGACGCCGCTGCGCTGGCGCGGGCGATCGGCCATGAAAGCGTGGTCGCCAAGCTGGCCCATGCGCCCTGGCCCTATACGCTTAGCGATGCCGAGGCGTTTTTGACGCAGCCATGCGGCGGGCATGAGCCGCGCTTCCTGATCGAGACGATGGAGGCAGGCGCACCGCGACTCGTCGGCGGGATCGACATCCATGCCGCGGGCGATGCGCGCGAGATCGGCTATTGGCTGACCCCGGAGGCCTGGGGACGCGGCTATGCGACCGAGGCTGGCCAGGCCGTGGTCGCGATGGCGCGCCACGCGCTCGGCTTGCGGCGACTGACCGCGGCGCATTTCGTCGACAACCCCGCATCGGGCCGCGTGCTCGCCAAGCTCGGGTTTCGGCCGACGGGGCGGATCGAGTCGCGGGCGTCGCGCGGACGTGGCGGCGAGGTGAAGGCGGTACTGTTCGACCTGGAGTTCGATTCGGACCGATGTCCGCAAATGCCGCTGGCGGCGTGAGTTTCGCCTATTCCTGCCAGCGCAGCACCACCCCGGCGAAGGCCGGGGCCCAGTTGGGAGACTTCGATAACGGAGGACCGCGCTTCGTTACTGCGACCTTTCCAACTGGGCCCCGGCCTCCGCCGGGGTGATGCGCTTGGCGGCAGTGCGCCCCCACTCCTCGTTCCCCCGCGAAAGCGGGGGCCCAGGAGTCGCGGGCGGTGCCGTTTGGGACCCTGGGCTCCCGCCTTCGCGGGAGAACTAGGAAGAGGTTGGGATGACAGACCGCGTCACGCCACCGCCCGCTTGGCCCCCGGCAGCAGCGCCGCCTCATACTCGCTCTCCGCCAGCGCGATCAGCGCGCGGTCGTCATGCTTCCACGGATGGAACCCCGGCAGGAAATACGCCGCCCACACACCCGCGATCTTGCGCGCCATCCCCGGATTGCCGAACGCATACCACGCCATCCGCGCCCAGACCCGCGGCCCGGTCAGCCCGTCCTGCCGCAACAGCTCTGCCATCCCGCGCGCACGGCCGGTGAAGAAGCGCCACGTCGTGATCAGCATGACCAGCGACTTCACCCGCCAGCGCGTAAACCGCGGCCAGTCGCGAGTCGCGTGCAGCCAGGTGTCGTAGGCGACGCCCTTGTGCTCGATCTCCTCGGCGGCGTGCCATTGCCACAAGGCAGCAGCCTGCTGATCACCGCCGCTGAGATGCTTCGGGTTCGCGATCAGTTCGTGCGCCAGCATCGCGGTGAAATGCTCGAGCGCGCTGGTCGCGGCGAGGCTCGCGATCGGTGGGCGACCCACCGTCAGCGCCAGCGCCGCATCGACATCGGCCATCAACGGCGCGACGTCATAGCCCTGGTCCGTCACGTGGCGGTTGAAGGCGACGTGCTCGCGGGTGTGGATCACCTCCTGCTTGATGAACGCGTTGATCTCGGCCGTGAGCTTGGGCGGCGTGCCTTCGCGGAACTTCCGGACGCTGTCGACGAAATAGCCCTCGCCCTTGGGAAACGTCACCGACAACGCGTTGTAGAACGCGGTCGCGACCGGATCGTCGTTCAGCCACCAGCGACGAATCGCGGCGCCACGGCCGAAGCGGCGGTCGCGCGGGGTGATCGTCAGATCGGCGGGTGTGGTTGCTTTCGCCACGGAAACCTCCAAACAGGGTTTGAACAGTCGTTACTTACATTGATGTAAATAGGTTACCCGTTTCGTGACGTCAACGCCCCGCAAGCGCCTCTCCCCCACCGAATCGCGCGACGCCGCCGTCGAGGCCGCGCGCGCGCTGCTCGTCGAGAGCGGGCCCAGCGCAGTCACGTTGAAGGCGGTCGCTGGCCGAATCGGCCGCACCCACGCCAATCTCCTTCACCATTTCGGATCGGCCGAGGCGTTGCACACCGCGCTGATCACGCGGATGGCGGCGGACATCGTCGGCACGATCGGCGCCGCGGTTTTGCGCGTGCGTGCGGGTGAACTGGATCCGCGCGAAGTGGTCGAGATGACCTTCGATGCATTCGGCAAGGGGGGCGCCGGGGCGCTCGCTAGCTGGATGATCCTGTCGGGCAATACCGATGCGCTCGATCCGATCCTCAACGCGATCCATGATCTCGTCGATGAACTGGCGGAGGGCGACCTGCCCGGCGACCAGCCCATCCAGGAACAGACCCTGACGCTCGTGCTGATGGCGCTGGGCGATGCGCTGATGGGTGCGCCGATGGCCCGTGCGCTCGGACTGTCGCGAGACAAGGCGCGCGAACTCGCGCTCGACGCGCTGCTCGCCAGCAAGGGTGCGGCCGCCCCCATCACCTGCTGACGACCCCGAATCGCGAAGGGTGGAGATTTTCGCCAATTTTGCTATGGGGCGGCGATGCATTTTCTAGACCAAGCCAAGATCTACGTCCGTTCGGGTGAGGGCGGCCCCGGTGCCGTCAGCTTCCGCCGCGAGAAATATATCGAATATGGCGGCCCCGACGGCGGCAATGGCGGCAAGGGCGGCGACATCGTGTTCGAATGCATCGCCGGCCTGAACACGCTGATCGACTTCCGCTACACGCAGCATTTCCGCGCACCGCGCGGCTCGGGCGGATCGGGCTCGAACCGGACCGGCGCGGGCGGCGAGGACCTCGTGATCCGCGTTCCGCTCGGCACGCAGGTGCTGTCGGAGGACAAGGAAGAGGTGCTGATCGACTTCACCGAGGTCGGCCAGCGCGAAGTCCTGTTCCGCGGCGGCGATGGCGGGCGCGGTAACGCCAGCTACAAGACGTCGACGAACCGCACCCCGCGCCAGCACGGCACCGGCTGGCCGTTCGGCGAGGCGTGGGTCTGGCTGCGGCTGAAGCTGCTCGCCGATGCGGGTCTCGTCGGGCTGCCGAATGCGGGCAAGTCGACCTTCATCAACCAGGTGACGAACGCGCAGGCCAAGGTCGGCGAATACGCCTTCACGACCACGCGCCCGCAGCTGGGCGTTGTGCGCCACAAGCAGCGTGAGTTCGTGATCGCGGATATTCCGGGGCTGATCCAGGGTGCGGCCGAAGGCGCAGGCATCGGCGACCGGTTCCTCGGGCATATCGAGCGGTGCCGGGTGCTGCTGCACCTCGTCGATGCGAACGACGCGGACGTTGCCGAGTCGTACCGGATCGTTCGCGACGAGCTGGAGAATTACGGCGAGGGGCTGACCGACAAGAACGTCATCGTCGCGCTGAACAAGATCGACATGCTCGATCCGGAACTCATCGAGGCGCTGTCGGCGGAGCTGGCGGAAGCCAGCGGCGCCGAGGTGATGGCGATCTCGGGGGCGAGCGGCGCAGGGATCGAAGCCGTGCTCGACAAGCTGATCGGCGCGATCGGCCCGGCGCCGGGCGCGCCGAAGGAACTGGAAGAAGGCGAAGTGCCGGTCGCATGGTCGCCGCTGTAGCGTCCCCCTTGGCCCTCTCCCCTCCGGGGAGAGGGTTGGGTGAGGGGCTGTTCCAGACGCTGCACTGCTTGACGGCCCCTCACCCCGACCCTCTCCCCGGAGGGGAGAGGGAGCAGTGATGTTCCTCCCGTCCTCTTGCACCCGGTTGATCGTCAAGATCGGTTCGGCCTTGCTCGTCGATCCGGACGGGAGCGTTCGGCGCGCATGGCTGGCCAGCCTCGTCGCGGACATCGCCGCACGCACGGCTGAAGGCCAACAGGTTGCGATCGTCTCCTCGGGCGCGATCGCACTCGGCGCGCGTCGGCTCGGCCTCGCCAAGGGCGGACGCGCGAGCCTCGAAGACGCGCAGGCGGCCGCGGCGACCGGCCAGATCGCGCTCAGCCAGGTGTGGGCGGAACTGCTCGCCGCGCAGGGGCTCAACGCCGCGCAGATGCTCGTCACGCTCGACGATCTCGAAGACCGCCGCCGCTATCTCAATGCAGCCGCCACGCTCAACCGCCTGCTGTCGCTCAAGGTCGTCCCCGTCATCAACGAGAACGACAGCGTCGCGACCGAGGAAATCCGGTTCGGCGACAATGACCGCCTTGCCGCGCGGGTGGCGCAGGCGGCGGGTGCCCAGGGGGTGGTCCTGCTCTCCGACGTCGACGGGCTCTACACCGCCAACCCGCATAGCGATCCGTCCGCGACGCATATCGGGAGCGTGGGGCGGATCGACGACGTGGCGGGCATGGCGGACGACGGGTCAGGCTCGGGCATGGGATCGGGCGGCATGGCCTCGAAGATCGCCGCCGCGCGGATCGCGACCGGCGCGGGCATTCCGCTGGCGATCGCGTCGGGGCGGATCGATCATCCGCTCTCGACCCCTGCCCGGCACACGATCTTCACCGCCGAACGCACGGCGTCGGCACGAAAGGCCTGGCTGGCTGGTGGGCTGACCGCGAAAGGCGCGATCCATGTCGACGCCGGCGCTGCGGCGGCGCTCGGCCAGGGCCGGAGTTTGCTCGCGGCCGGAGCGACCCGGATCGAGGGCGGTTTCACGCGCGGCGATCTCGTGACGATCGAGGGACCGACGGGCACGATCGCGCGCGGGCTCGCGGAATACGACGCCGCCGACACCGCGCGCCTGCTCGGCCGGCATAGCGACGATCACGCGGCGATCCTCGGCTATGCGCCACGGTCCGCGCTGGTCCACCGCAACCATCTGGCGCTCGTATGATTGCCTTAAAGTTGTTCACCTTTGGGGCAGCCTCATGATTCTCGCCATCACCGGTGGCACCGGGTTCGTCGGTAGCCATTTGATCGACCATGCGCTGGAGATGGGCCACACCGTCCGCGCGCTCGCCCGCAAACCGCAGGCCAAGCGGATCGGCGTAACCTGGGTCGAGGGCGCGCTCGATCGGCCCAAGAGCCTTGCGACGCTGGTCGAAGGCTCGGACGCGGTGATTCACGTCGCCGGCGTGGTCAACGCCGCCGACCGTGCGGGCTTTGCCGAGGGTAATGTCGCCGGCACCGAAGGCATCCTCCAGGCGACGAAGCATGCGGGCATCCGCCGCTTCGTCCACGTTTCCTCGCTGGCCGCGCGCGAGCCGGCGCTGTCGAATTACGGCTGGTCGAAGGCCGAGGCTGAAACGCGCGTGCAGATATCGGCGCTCGACTGGACGATCGTCCGCCCGCCCGCGATCTTCGGCCCGCGCGATCATGACCTGCTCGACGTGTTCAAGGCCGCGCGTTCGGGCTATGTGCCGATGCCCCCCAAGGGCACGCGCGTCTCGCTGCTGTATGTCGAGGACCTGACCGGGCTGCTGCTCGCGCTCGCCGAACTCCCCGCCGCACCGTCGATCATGGAGCCCGACGACGGCACGCCCAAGGGCTGGGACAATCGCGACTTCGCGCGCGCGATCGGCGTGGCGGTCGGCAAGTCGGTCAAGGTGGTCTCCACACCCCGTGCGATCCTGAAGCTAGCCTCCGCCGCCGACCGGCTCGTCCGCCGCCGCAAGGCGAAGCTCACGCGCGACCGGGTCCGCTATTTCTGCCACCCCGACTGGGTCTCGCACAAGCCGCCGCCGCCCGCGCTCTGGACGCCCTCCGTCTCGACCCCACAGGCGCTCGCGCAAACCGCCGCATGGTATCGCGCCGCCGGGCTGCTATAGCGCCGAAAAGCCGCCGCAATTTCCTGTCAGGGATGTTGGCGACACTCGGAAGGACTATGATGAGCGACCGCCAGCAGATCTACGACACCGTCACCGCGCAGATCGAGCCGTTCAACAAGAAGGGCGTTGCGCTCAGCGATGCCACCACGTTCCAGGGCGATCTGGAGTGGGATAGCCTCACAGTCATGGATTTCGTCGCGGCGATCGAGGACGAATTCGACATCATCATCACGATGAACATGCAGGCCGAAATCGAGACCGTCGGCCAACTGGTCGATGCGGTTGCGAAACTGAAGGCCTAACCCATTCCCGTTCGTGCCGAGTAGAGATCGAGCGTAGCCGAGAGCTCGTATCGAGGTACCTGTCCTTCGATACGCCATCTCGACAAGTTCGATGGCTACTCGGGACGAACGGAATGGAATTCCACGTTCCAACCTCATGGAATCCAACATGACCGAAGCCGCCACCACCGCCCACGCGCTCCCCGTCGATCCTCCCGAGGTCGCGCCCGAACGCGACCTCATGTCGAAATTCGACGGCCTGATCGCCGAACGCGAGGCGCTGGTGCAGTCCGGCGTGCGCAACCCGTTCACGATCGTGATGGACGAGGTGAAGTCGCCGACCCAAGCGGTGATCCGCGGCAAGGACACGATCCTGCTCGGCACCTACAACTATATGGGCATGACGTTCGACCCCGACGTGATCGAGGCCGGCAAGCACGCGCTCGACACATTCGGGTCGGGCACCAACGGCAGCCGGATGCTCAACGGCACGTTCCACGATCACATCGACGTCGAACAGGCGTTGCGCGACTTTTACGACATGACCGGCGCGATCGTGTTCTCGACCGGCTACATGGCCAATCTCGGGATCATCTCGACGCTCGCCGGCAAGGGCGAATACGTCATCCTCGATGCCGACAGCCACGCCTCGATCTACGACGGCTGCAAGCAGGGCAATGCCGAGATCGTCCGCTTCCGCCACAACGACGTGAGCGACCTCGACAAGCGCCTCGGCCGTTTGCCGAAGGAAGCCGGCAAGCTGGTGGTGCTCGAAGGCGTCTATTCGATGCTCGGCGACATCGCCCCGCTGAAGGAAATGGTCGCGGTCGCCAAGAAGCATGACTGCATGGTGCTGGTCGACGAGGCGCATTCGATGGGGTTCTTCGGCCCCAACGGTCGCGGCGTGTATGAGGAGATGGGGCTGACCGAGGAGGTCGATTTCGTCGTCGGCACCTTCTCGAAGTCGGTCGGCACGGTCGGCGGGTTCGTCGTGTCGAACCATCCGAAGTTCGAGATGGTACGGTTTGCGTGCCGCCCGTACATCTTCACCGCCTCGCTGCCGCCCTCGGTGGTCGCGACCGCCGCCGCCTCGATCCGCAAGCTGATGCACGCCCACGACAAGCGCGCGCAGCTGTGGAAGAACGCGCGCCGGCTGCACGCCGGGCTGAAGGCGATGGGCTTCAAGCTCGGGACGGAAACGTCGGACTCGGCGATCATCGCGGTCATCCTCACCGACCAGCAACAGGCGATCGCGATCTGGCAGTCGCTGCTCGAAGGCGGGCTGTACGTAAACATGGCGCGCCCGCCCGCGACGCCGGCCGGCACCTTCCTGCTGCGCTGTTCGCTGTGCGCGGAACACACCGACGAGCAGATCACGACGATCCTCGGCATGTTCGAAGCCGCAGGACGCGCCGTCGGCGTCATCGGCCAAGGCTGACCTCAGCATCATTGCGCAGCGGCAACGATGCGCTAGGATGGTCGCCTGATGCGGAGCGAGGCCGAGACTGCGGCGCTGGGAGGCGATACGACATGGCGGACCGTCATGCTCGTCCTGATGGGGTTGCTCGGCGCGGCCGTGCTCGTCGCGCTGATTGTCACGCTCGGCCATGCGAACCGCCAGCGTGACCGTGCGCTGGAACTGCAGGCGCACAGCTATGACGTGATGATCCTGGCGCGGACTCTGTCGGGAACGATTGCGCGGTCGGAGGCATCGCTCGGGCGCTATGTCATCAGCGGCGACAAGCAGCTCGGCCAGCTATACTTCGACGAATGGGTGCTTGCCGGCACGCAGATCGACCGGCTCGACCGGATCACGAACGACAATCCCGAGCAGCAATCGCGGATCGACCGGTTGCGCGCCGCCTATGATGCGCGCGGTCGCGAGCTTTCGATGACCGCGCTCAACACGAGCTACGGCAAGAACGGCCAGGCGCTCGCGCGCTATTACCAGGCGCGCAAGGCGCCGACGCTCAGCGAGATCAACCGGACGCTCGACACGCTGATCGCGGGCGAGCGGACGTTGCTCGACGACCGGACCGCGGCGGCGATGGGATCGGTCGAGCGGTCCAATTGGCTTGCAGGCGTGCTGGCGGTGTTCGGGATGCTCATCGTACTGGGCGCGATCCTGCTGGGCTGGTTCACGATCCGCGCAGTCGGCGATCGTGCGGTGGCGCAGGCCGATGCGGATCTCGAGCGCGAGCGTGCGGAAACCCTCACCGCCGCGGTCGCCACCGCGACCGAGGAACTGCGTGTGCAGGAGGCCAAGCTGCGCCAGGTCCAGAAGATGGAGGCGGTCGGCCAGCTCACGGGCGGCATCGCGCACGACTTCAACAATATGCTCGCCGTGGTGCTCGGCGGGCTTGAGCTCGCGAAGCGCAGTCTCGCTCCCGACGCGACCAACGCCCGCCGGCACATCGACAGCGCGACCGAGGGCGCGAACCGGGCCGCCGCGCTCACCCGCCGCCTGCTCGCGTTCAGCCGCGAGGATTCGCTGAAGCCCGAGACGATCGATGTCGCCGCGCTGGTCGCCGGGATGTCCGACCTGCTCGACCGCACGCTCGGCGACGCGATCACGATCGTGTCGCGCGAGGATGCGACCGGGTGCTGCATCCGCGGCGATCGGGTGCAGTTGGAGAACGCGATCCTCAACCTAGCGGTCAACGCGCGCGACGCGATGAACGGGCGCGGCACGCTGACGATCGTGACCGGTGCGGCAACACTGGCCGCGCATGAGGTCGGGCAGTGCGCAGCGGGCGACTATGTCACGATCCGCGTCGCGGACGATGGCTGCGGCATGACCCCGGACGTCGCCGAGCGGGTGTTCGAGCCGTTCTTCACGACCAAGGAAGTCGGCAAGGGCACGGGCCTAGGCCTCAGCCAGATTTTCGCGCTGGTCCAGCAACTGGGCGGCCAGATCGGTCTCGTATCGGCACCCGGCAACGGCACGGCCATCACCTTGTATCTGCCGCGCACGGCGGACGCGGTGGCGGTTCCGGCAAGTGCGACGCCGATCGCTCCGGTCGCGCCCAGGGCGCCGGCCCCGCCGGAAGCGTTGCAGATCCTCGTGGTCGAAGACGACCCGCGCGTGCTCGCGGCGACGACGGGTGCGCTGGAGGAGATCGGCTATGACGCGATCGCGTGCGACGACCCCCTCGCCGCCCCCGACCTGCTCGCCGCGAACCCGGCGATCGGCCTGGTCATCTCCGACGTATTGATGCCGCGCCAGACCGGACCCGAGATGATCGCCGAGCTTGGCCCGCTGTACCCGCACATTGCCGTCCTGTTCGTGACGGGGTTTGCCGGCGAAGCCAATAGCAGCCAGTTCGGGGGGCACGAGGTCTTGCGGAAACCGTTCACGCTCAATGGCCTGGAACGCGCCGTAGCCACCGCGCTCGCAGCGGAAAGACCCTCTGCCCGCGAGCAGGTCGCCGCGGAATAAGCGGGCGGCCAAGCGATGAGCGCCCCCGCTTTCATGGGGTGCGATTGAGGATGACGCCCCGCCCGCGCGTCCCTATACCGCCACGATCCAGCATACCGAGCCCAGCCCCGCATGAAATCCATCGACCGCTACATGGCCCGGCTGATCGCGGTGCCGCTTTTTTCGACGCTGCTGATCGCCGTGATGCTGTTCGTGCTCGACCGCATGCTCGGGCTCTTCAATTTCGTTGCCACGCAGGGCGGTCCGATCAGTGTCGTCTGGCGGATGCTGGCGAACCTGCTGCCCGAATATCTCGGCCTCGGCATCCCGATCGGGCTTTTGCTCGGCATCCTGCTCGCGTTCCGACGGTTGTCGACCTCGTCCGAGCTAGACGTGCTGCGCGGCGTGGGCATGAGCTACAACCGGCTGCTGCGCGTGCCGTACATGTACACGATCGCACTCGCGCTGCTGAACCTTGCGATCGTCGGCTATGTTCAGCCGATCGCACGTTATTATTACGAGGGTCTACGGTTCGAGCTGCGGACCGGGGCGCTCGGCGCGTCGATCAAGGTCGGCGAGTTTACCAATCTGGGGAGCCGGATGACGCTGCGGATCGAGCAGAGCAAGGACAAGGGCCGCGAGCTGTCTGGGATCTTCGTGCACGCCTCCAGCCAGAATGGCGACTGGCTCGGCGTGACCGCGGAGAAGGGGAAGTTCCTCGCGACCGATGATCCCAACGTCATCATCTTCCGGCTCGCGAACGGGACGTTGATCCACAACCGGCCTGAGTTCAAGACGCCGCGCGTGCTGACCTTCAGCAGCCACGACCTGCCGATCAACCTGCCAAAGTTCGAGAGTTTCCGTGTCCGCGGCGGCCGCAACCTCGAATACACGCTGCCCGAACTGGCCAAGCAGGGTCAGCGTGGCGCGACGCTGGTACAGCGCGACGGCAGTCGATCCGAATTCCACTTCCGCCTGGCCGAGGTCGCGACGATGTTCCTGTTGCCGCTGCTCGCGCTCGCGCTGGGCGTGCCGCCCAAACGATCCTCGTCCGCGCTCGGCGTGTTCCTGTCGATCGTGATGATCGTCACCTATCACAAGGTGAACCAATACGCCGCGGACGTCGGCGAACTGGGGCGGATCGATCCGATCATCGCGCTCTGGGTGCCGTTCACGATCTTCGCCGGGCTGATCCTGTGGATGTACTACACGATCGCCTACGTCCCCGGCGGCCAGCCGATCGGCGCGCTCGAGCGCGTCTTCTCGAAGACGTTCAAGGCGATCACCAAACGCATTCCGGGCTTCCGCAAGAGCAAGACCGCATGAAACTCGTCAGTTTTTTCCCGTCGCGCACCGTCGCGCTCTATATGGGCCGGATGTTCCTGGTGCGGACGTTCGCCGTCCTCGCCGCGCTCGTGCTCGTGCTGCAGGCGCTCGACCTGCTGAGCCAGTCGGGCGACATCCTGGCGTTCCCCGGCAACGGCGATGCGCAGGTGTGGCAATATGTCGCGCTCCGCGTGCCGCAGATCGTCTCGCGCTTCCTGCCCTTCTCGGTGCTGCTGGGTACGATCCTGACGCTGATCACGATGAACCAGAACAGCGAGATCGTCGCGCTGAAGGGCTCGGGGCTGTCGGCCCACCAGGTGCTCGCGCCGTTGCTGGTCGCGAGCCTGGGGGTGGCGGTGATCAGTTTCGTGTTCAACGACCGGGTCGTGGCGCGGTCCACCGCGACGCTCAACCAGTGGCAGAAGGTCAATTACGGCAAGCTGCCGATCGATCGCGGCGACCGCGCCAATGTGTGGGTCCGCGACGGCGACGACCTGATCGAGGTCGCGCAGATCCGTGGGCGCGGCAATGCGACACGGCTGGGCGGGATCACGCTGTACGATCGCACCGGCGGCAATCTGGTGGCGATCCTCCGTGCGGATCATGGCCGTCGGGTCGCCAATGGCTGGCAGATCGGCCCGGCGACACGGTTCGAGGTCGCGCGCGGCACCGTCACCAATCTCCCCTCGCTGGTGATCGCCAACGACGTGCGACCGGATCAGTTCACGCTGGCAACCGTCGACGCCGACGGCCTGTCGTTCGGCGCGCTGAAGTCGGCGATCGGCGATCTTTCGGATGCGGGACGTCCGACCAAGGCGCTGGAGGGATCGCTGTGGCACAAGCTGTCGGGTCCATTGTCGTCGGTCCTGATGCCGCTGCTCGGGGCTGTGGCCGCATTCGGCATCGCGCGTTCCGGCAAGCTGTTCGTCCGTGCGGTGATCGGCATGGGGCTGGGCTTCGCGTTCTTCGTCGCGGATAACTTTGCGCTCGCGATGGGCAATCTCGGCGCCTACCCGCCGTTCCTCGCCGCGTGGGCGCCGTTCCTGCTGTTCTTCCTGATCGGCGAGGCCGTGCTGATCCGCTCGGAGGAATAAAAAAAGGGACCGTAGCGGCGCGCTACAGTCCCTTGTCTCTTCGCTGGCACCTGTGATCAGCGGCGGACCATCGTGCTCCGTGCAATCTTGCTGACCAGACCCGGAAGTCCCGGATAGCTCGCCTTGTGATAGGGCGACATCGCGTCCAGCTCGGCCGAAATCCGGCGATGCGCCTCGCCCAGCGCATGATACGGCAGACCCGGCAGAAGGTGGTGCAGCGCATGGTAGCGCAGGCCCACCGGTGCCCATAGCGCCGGCAGCAACGCCGGTGGCGGCACGTTGACCGTGTCGAGATACTGCGCGGTCACGGTCATCACTTCGCCGTCATTCTCCCAGAGGTGTGCGACCAGCGTACGAACCTGGTTGAGCACCGCAAATGCCGATGCCACACCAAGGAACGTCAGGAACGCGCGCATCGGCAGCACACCGGTCACGGTGATCGCGATCAGCGTGATCGCCCACAGGCTCGCCGCGAGCTCGAGCCGGTCCCAATACGCCTTTGCCGCGCCTTCTGGCGCACGGCGGCGGAACTGCGGGTTGATCGCGAGCGCCGAATAGCGCTCGACCACCATCGTCCGGAGTTTAGGCGACAGCAGCGAGAGCGGCGACAGGATCGCGAACCGGATCAGCAACGCGATCGGCGCGAGTGCCGACACGACGATGAACAGCGGCAGCGTCCAAGGCTTCATCAAAGCGAGCGGCAGATATTCGGGATCCTCGACCGTGCCATAGCGCGTCTTCGCATGGTGAAGATTGTGCACGCCCTCATACATGAACGACGGCGTCAGCATCGGCACGCCGACCAGCACGTTCCAGCCGAGCCGGAAGTTCGGCACCGACGCGTGCTTCATATGGCTGACCTCGTGGATGAAGCTCAGGCCGCGGTACAGGCCGAGCATCGACACGACCGCAGCGACGATCGCCACGACCGTCGAGCCACTCGTTGCAGCCACCGCGAGCGCGCCATAGCCGACCGCCACCGACGCTATCAGATCGCCCCAATACACCGCCGGCCGCGGCTTCACGAGATCGCGCGTCAGGTCCGCGGCGGCGCGCAGCATCGCCTTGTCGTCGGCAATGCGCACCATGCCGGCAGCCGTGACGGGCGCGCCGGGAACTGGAGCGGCCGTGCCGCGAGCGAGGCTGAGCGAGGTATCCATGGGCATGTCCATTGCCCGAAGATAGTGGCGGTACCGTGGCATTTACAGGCTGCGGCGATCCGACGGCTGCGGAGGAAAGGCGATCACGCTGAACGGTCGAAGCGATGACGAAGGTGTCACTCGCCTTTGTCGCCTGTGCTGGCTAGATACGCCCGACTATTCTTCCGGGGACACGACATGGCCAATCTCATCATTCGACCGGTCGAGACCAAGAAGGATCGCAAGGTCTTCATCGATCTGCCATTCCGTCTCTATGCCGACGACCCCAATTGGGTACCGCCGCTGAAGTCCGAAGCGCTCGGGCTGATCACGCCCGAGAAGAACGGCTGGTTCAGCCACGCCAAGGCGCAGCTGTTCCTCGCCGAAGAGGACGGCCGCGTGGTCGGCCGGATCTCCGCACACATCGATACACTGGCGCTGACGATGCCCCCCGAACAGGGTTTCGGCCCCGGCGTCGGCCAATGGGGGCTGATGGAGGCCGAGCGACAGGACATCTTCCAGGCGCTGCTCACGCGTGCCGAGCAGTGGTTGCGCGACCAGGGGATGACCCGGGCGCTCGGGCCGATCAGCATGTCGATCTGGGAGGAGCCTGGCCTGCTGATCGACGGCTATGATCACCCGCCGACGATCATGATGGGGCACGCCAAGCGCGAATATCGCGGTTGGATCGAATGGGCGCAGTATCGCCCGATCAAGCGCCTGATGACCTATGAGGTCGACGTCACGAAGCAGTTCCCGCCGATCGTCCAGCGCATCATCAAGTCGGGTGAGAAGAATCCCCGGATCACCGTCCGCAACGTCGACAAGACCAAGTTCGAGGAAGAGGCGGCGATCATCCTGTCGATCCTCAATGACGCATGGCGCGACAATTGGGGGTTCGTCCCGCTGACCCCGCCGGAGATCAAGGACGTCGGCGTCAAGCTGAAGCCGATCGTCTTCAACGACCTGATCCGCATTGCCGAACTGGACGGCAAGCCCGTCGCCTTCATGATCACGCTTCCCGATCTGAACGAGGCGATCAAGCCGCTGAACGGCAGCCTGCTCCCGTTCGGCTGGGCCAAGCTGTTGTGGTGGCTGCGCAAGCCCAAGGTGCGGACGGTCCGCGTGCCGCTGATGGGCGTGGTGAAGGAGTTGCAGGCGTCGCGGATGGCGAGCCAGCTTGCCTTCATGATGATCGAGTATATCCGCCGCGCCTCGGTCGAGCATTACGACGCGAAGCGCGCCGAGATCGGCTGGATCCTGGACGACAACCAAGGGATGCGCTCGATCGCCGAGACCATCGAGAGCCGGGTGAACAAGGTATACCAGGTGTACGAACGGACGCTGTAGGGGGAGCCCAAGCCTGGGTCTGGCGCGCGGTAACGGAGAACGCATTTGTGGGTCCGGCTGCTTCCACAAGGTCTGCCCTACTTCCGCTTACCCTTCCCGAACGGCATCTTGAGCGTCACCGCGGCGCCCTGCCCGATCCCGCCGGGCAGTTCGGTACGGATCGCGTGGACATTGCCCTTGCCACCGCCGGGCAAACGGAACGACAGCGGATCGCCGCGGGCTGCGACGACAGGCTCGGGTAGCGGATCAACGCGCTGGTCGGTCGGTCGCGCGCAGACGACGGTCTCTCCACTATCGGACTCCGTCGAGCACGGCGTCGCTTTCCGCGCGGTGCGCTTGCGCAGTTCCGGGGGAAGAGGCGGACCCGCCACCGCTTGGAGCAGGAGCAGGCCGACCAGCATCTAGAACCTCCGCGATATCCCCGCATACAGCCGGGCATCGGGCGTATGATTGTTCAAACCGGCCGCACCAAATACATCGAACTGGAGATCGTCGTTCGCCGACCATGCGACGGAGAGCGCCGCGAGCGTCTGCGTCGCGTGCTCCTCCGGGTCGTCGTCGCGCAACGCCTGCAATTCGCCGGTGAGCGTGAAATCCTTGGCGAGCTTTACCGCCACGCCCGCCGCCGCGCTGTAGGCGAGATGTCGGCCATCGCCGTCCTCATCCACCGCCGCATCGATTTCCGGCGTCAGGTCGAGCGCTACGGTGTCGGACAGCGCGTACGTCACCGGGACCAGGAAGCCCGCCCCCCAGTCGCCCGAACCGATCGAGGATCGCCCGACCGGCAGCGTGACATAGGGAAGCGCCGCAACGGAAAGCCCCGTGCCGTCAGGATTGATCAGGTTCGCCTTCATCCCCAGCGACACGTCGCCGACGCCGTTTACCGTGTCGACACCGGTCGAGTCGCGCATCCGGTCATGCCCGAACGGCGTCCAGCCGACGCGCGCCTCGATCGTGTCGGTCACGCCAACGCGGACCAGCGTATCGCCGATCACAATATTATCGTTGCGCGAGCCCGGCTGATCGTCGCGCGTCCAGTCCGCGATCGACGTCTCGACTGACACGCGTCCCTTCGCCATCGTGCACGCCGGGGTATCGATCCCCGGCCGCTCGGGGCAATATTCGCGCTCCTGCGCACCCGAATCGCGCTCCTGCGCGCTGGCGCCAGCGGCATGCAGCGTCGCCAGCGATACGAGGATGGCCGCTACAGTCTTCATCGCAATCTTACCCAGGTCGGCGCGTGATCGCTCGCCTTTTCCCGGCCCCGATAGGCCTTGTCGACTCCGGCGTCGATCATCCGGTCGGCGGCCTGCGGGCTGAGCAGCAGGTGATCGATCCGGAACCCGGCGTCGCGCTGCCATGCGCCGGCCTGATAGTCCCAGAACGTCCAGACGCCGCCCTTGGGGAATTGCGTGCGCAGCGCGTCGGTCCAGCCTTGCGCAACCAGCGCGCGATACTGCTCGCGGCTTTCGGGCTGCATGAGCGCATCGTCCTGCATCGCGCGGACCGAATAGGTATCGTCGTCATTGGCGATCACGTTGTAGTCGCCGGCCAGGACCACAGGCTTCTCTTCGGCCAGCAACACGCGGGCCCGCGCGGCAAGGCGCTCCATCCAGCGCAATTTGTAATCGAATTTCGGTCCGGGCTGCGGGTTGCCGTTGGGCAAATAGAGCGCCGCAACGATCACGCCATCAACATCGGCCTCGATATACCGGCTATGTTCGTCTTCCGGCGCGCCTTCGAGGCCGCGTTGCCGCACCTCGGGTACGCGTCCCTTGGCAAGGATCGCAACGCCGTTCCAAGCCTTCTGGCCATGCCAGACCGCGCCGTAGCCGACCGCTTCGATGTCGGCGATCGGGAAGGTTTCGTCGCTCGACTTCAGTTCCTGGAGGCAGACGATATCGGGCTGCTCTTCGACCAGATACTCGATCAGCCGCGGCAACCGCGCCTTGATGCCGTTGACGTTGTACGTGACGATTTTCATGCGTGGGATCAGACCGAGAAGCTGGTGCCGCAGCCGCAACCAGACGCCGCATTGGGGTTCTCGACCTTGAACGCAGCGCCCGCGAGCGATTCGACGTAATCGACGGCGCAGCCGCGGACGAGGTCGATGCTCACGCTGTCGACGACCAGACGGACACCGTCATGCTCGGCGATCACGTCGTCGGACTCGATCGAATCGGCGAACCCGAACTTGTATTGGAACCCGGAACAGCCGCCGCCGTCGACCGACAAGCGGAGGATCGCCGGCTTCCCCTGCTTGACGGCGATCGCTGCGACGCGCGCCGCGGCGGAGGGGGTAAGGATGATTTCGGGTGCCAGCGTTGCCATGGTCTGGAGATAGGCGGTCGCGCTATCCGCGGCAACCTCGGGCATTCCGGTCGTCCGGCTGGCGCAGCCGCCTTGTCGTCATCCCAGCGAAAGCTGGGATCTCATACTGTGAGTCCGTCCGTGCGGATTGAGATCCCAGCTTTCGCTGGGATGACGGGGTGCGGCCCGAATTAATGTAAGCGCCTTACCGCAGCGATCAGTCCTGCGCGGCGGGGCCGGTCGTCGATACGGGGATCGCATTTACGGCGCGGTCCTGCGCGGCGAGAAGGTAATCGGCGGTCGTCAGGAAGGGGATCGGGTTTACCGCGTGGCCGTCGATCCGCACTTCGTAATGAAGGTGCGAGCCGGTGGAGCGGCCGGTCGAGCCCATCAGCGCGATCAACTGCCCGCGCGTGACGCGCGTGTTGTCGGCGACGAGGATCTTCGAGAGATGGCCATAGCGGGTGGCGATGCCCTTGCCGTGGCTCAGCTCGACCAGATTGCCGTAGCCGCCCTGGCGGCCGGCATGCGCGACGATGCCGTCGGCGGTCGCGTAGATCGGCGTGCCGACCGGTCCCGGGATATCGACGCCGGCATGCATCGCAGCCGTGCCGCGGAACGGATCCGAACGGATACCGAAGTTGCTGGTGAACGAGAGCGAATGAACCGGCTGCACCGACGGGATCGCGATCACGCCCTGCTGCAACGTGTCGAGCTTCTTCCAGGTCTGGAACAGCGTGCGGAACTGCGCGTCAGCGCGCAGATCGGCGCTGGCTTCCTCGCTGTTCGCCGCGATCAGCGGGCCGCCCATGGCGGTCGCGCGCTGATGCTTGGCGACTCGCTCCGGACGCAGGCCAAGCTGTCGGACGGTCGCGATCGTTTCGGCATAACGCTGATCGAGCAGCTTCTGCGCGACGCCGGCGAGCTGGACCTGTTGCCCCTCGACCTTGACGAGCGGCTTCACGACGTCTGCTGCGAGACGGTCGGCGGCGGGATCGATCGACGGGGTGGCCAATGCCAGCGCCTTCGCATCGCCGGTACCGGTCAACGCAGCAGCGATCAGCGCCTGGCGGTGATCGACCCGCTGGGCATGCGCCTCGGCAGTTTCGCGGATCGTCGCGACGCGCTGGCGCATCTCGCCGATCTTGTGCTCCATCTGCGCGATCTGCGCATCGGTATCGGCAGGCTTGACTGCGCCGGCAGCGGCGACCGCGCCATAGCCGGAAAAGCCGAGCGTCACGGCGCCGATCGCGGCCATCGCGGCCTGGCGCTTCGCACCGAGGCTCACACGGCGGACCGAACTGCCGTCATGAAAAAGAAAATCGCGCGTCGCAAACACTGCCTTCAGACGCGTCACGATGGCTGCTGCGGTAAAATCGACCATTGGTCCCCGACACAAAAATACAGAACCGTTCGCCCCCAAGCGGACGGTTCCGAAACTCTGTCCTGACTCGCAGCCCCTCCGCGCACCAGACAAGGATGGTTAGGCCGGATGCCGGCGACTTGGGCAATAGCGTGACCCGGTTCGCGCGGCGGAGCGGCAGGATGCTGCGGCGAGTTGAAGCGACTCCGGGGGTCGGGGGTGGAACGATGCCGCCACCCGTGAAAATGTCCGCAGATCTCCGTTCTTTACAACCGCAAGTTCAGAGCGCGTTTGCGGCGGCCAGCACGGCGTCGACATGGCCCGGCACGCGAACCTTGCGCCAGGTCTTTGCGAGTGTGCCATCGGCGCCGAACAGGAAGGTAGCGCGCTCGATTCCGATATACTTCTTGCCGTACATCGCCTTCTCGACCCAGACGCCAAACGCCTCGCAGGCGACCCCGTCGACGTCGCTCGCCAGCCGCACGGTCAGGCCGTGCTTGGCGGTGAACTTCGCATGCGCGGCGGGCGTATCCTTCGAGATACCGACGACGCCGACACCGGCGGCGGCAAACGCATCGGCGGACGCGGAAAAGTCCTTTGCCTCGGTGGTGCAACCGCTGGTGTCGTCCTTGGGGTAGAAATACACCACGAGCGGCGCGCCGAGGCTGGCGAGCGACACCGTCGTGTCGCCGAGGGTTACCGTCACGTCGGGGATTTTCGTACCGTCATCCATCCTGCTCTCCCGTCACTTGCGCCCAGACTTGGCGGACCTCCTGCCGCGTGGCTTCGAGCGTGGCAACCACTGCCGCCCAATCCGGAACGCCGATCGCGCGGGCGATCAGCGCTTGCGTCGCGGTGCCCGGTGGCGCCGCATCGGGCGCGACGAGACGCAGCGTTACCAGCAAGCGTGTGAGGACGTCGTGCGCGGCGCGCAACGTCGGGGTGACGAGGCACTGTCCGGCCAGCAGGCCGATCGCGCTCCCGAGGTTGGGGGAAAAGCCGGTGCGGTTGACCAGCTGGACCACATGGACCGCGAACTCCAGATCGACCAGGCCGCCGGGCAACAGCTTGGCGTCGAGCGGACCCTTGGGCGGCTTGTGCGCCGCCATCTCCGCCCGCATCGACCGCGCATCGGCGACGATATCGCGGTTCGGCCGATCGCCGTCCAGCACCGCCCGTACGATCCGGGCGACGTCATCGCGAGCCTCGACCGACCCGAACACCGGTCGAGCACGGGTGAGCGCCATATGCTCCCAGGTCCACGCATCCTCGCGCTGGTAACGGGCGAAGCTGTCGAGCGTGACGACCAGCGGCCCCTGCCCGCCTGATGGCCGCAGCCGCGTGTCGATCTGGTAAAGCGGCCCCGCCGCGGTCGCGACCGACAGCGCCGCGGTCACGCGCTGTGCGAGGCGGTTGTAATAGAGGGTGGCGCCGAGCGGCTTCGGACCGTCCGACTCCGCGGCGAAATCACCGGTAAACAAATAGATCAGGTCGAGGTCGGAGGCGTGCGTGAGCATCGCCCCGCCCATTCGGCCCAGCGCGAGGATGACGAGTTCGCTGCCGGGTACGCGGCCATGCGCCTTGGCGAATTCGTCGATCGTCGCCTGGGCGAGCACGCCGATCGCCGCCTCCGCGACGCGCGCATAGCCGGCCGCGACGGCCAGCGGATCGGAGGTGCCGGCGACGATCTGCGCGCCGAGGGCGAAGCGCAGCTCGCCGACGATGCGGCGGACGTAATCGAGCCGCGCCTGATAGTCGCCCCCTGCCTCGCCGGCGCGCATCGTCGCTTGCAGCGTGGCGATGTCGCCGACCGGTTCGAACGCGGTCGCATCGATCAGCCCGTCGAGCAGGTTCGGCCGTCGGCCGAGATCGTCGGCGAGCGTCGGCGCGTGGCTGAGGATCGCGGCGAGCAACGTCGCCAGCGCCGGTCGCGCCTCCAGCAGGCGGAAGATGTTGATCGCACTCGGCAGCCGTTCGAGCAGCGCATCGAGCCGCAGCAGAGCCGCCTGCGGAACGGGCGCGGTGGCAAACGCCGAGACGAGCGTCGGCAGCACCGCCTCGAGCGCCTCGCGCGCCGCCGGACTGCGCAGCGCGGGATAGGTCCCGCCCCGCCATGCCTCGATCCGCTGTCGCGCGGGTTCGGGTGCATCGAACCCGGCGGCGGCGAGATCGTCTTCGAGCGTCACCGCATCGCGCGAGAAGGCAGGCCGGCCCGTGTCATCGAGCGCGTCGTAGATCCGCCCGGTCGCGGTCACTCGCGGCGCCAGCAACGCCAGCAACGCGCCGGCATCCTCCAGCCCGTGCAGCTTCGCGACGCGGTCGAGCGCCTCGCCGGTCGGCAGCGCGTGCGTCTGGCGGTCGTCGATCATCTGCACGCGGTGCTCGATCGTCCGCAGCAGCGTGTAGCCATCGATCAGCGCGCGCGAATCGTCCCCGTCGATCCAGCCTGCCTCGGCAAGTCGTGCGAGCGCGTCGCGGGTGGCGGGTGCGCGCAGGGCGGGATCGCGACCGCCATGGATGAGTTGGTGAATCTGCGCGAAGAACTCCGCCTCGCGAATGCCGCCGCGACCGCGCTTCAGGTCGTAGCCGGGGCCGAACGCCTGTCCCTGCGCATGATGGTCGCGGATCCGGGCGGAAATCCCGCGGATTTCGCGGATCGCGCCGAAATCGAGCGCCCGCCGCCAGACGAACGGGCGGATCGAATCGAGAAACGCCTGCCCCATTGCGATGTCGCCCGCCGCCGCGCGTGCGCGGATGAACGCGGCACGCTCCCATGGCAGCGCCTGCGATTCGTAATAGCCGATCGCGGCGTCGACCGGCAGCACGATCGGCGTGATCTCGGGCGACGGGCGCAACCGCAGGTCGACGCGCACGACATACCCGTCTCCATCCCGCGCTTGGAGCAGTTCGACGACCCGCTTGCCGATCCGCACTGCCGCCTCTTCCGGCTCTTCGCGCGGGCGACATGGAAGCGTGACGGGATCGAACAGCAGGATCGGATCGATATCCGACGAATAGTTGAGTTCGTAACTGCCCTGCTTGCCAAGCGCGATCGCGGCGAAACCGAGGGGTTCGGCGCCAGGTGTGCGTTCTTCGATCGCGGCGCGGATCGCCGTGTCGAGCGCGTGGTCCGCGAACCGGGTCAGCGCGCCGGTCACTGCGGTCAGGTCGAGGACGCCCGCAAGATCCCCGATCGCGACGTTCAACGCCATTGCGCGTCGCTCGAGCCTCAGTCGCTTGCCGACCGGCATGTCCGGTTCGGCGCTAGAGACGGAAAGGTCGAACTGCCCTTGCGAGAGCGACTGCGCCAACCGTGGCTCGCGATCCAGGATCATCGACAGAAACGGCGACCAAAGTCTCGCCCGTTCCACCGCCAATATTATCTTAGGTTGGGTATTCTGTTCACGCATATCCGCGCACTACAGATAGTTGTGATACTCTGTCATCACAAAGCAACAAATGCCCCGAACGGCCGTTATAGCCGCCATGACCTACGAACGCCTCATCACAACCCGCGACGGGACCGGACAACAAACCGTAAGAGCTCCGCGCGTAACCGACATCATTGGATACAGCTTGCGGAGCGCTTTCGACGGTTCGAACGCAGTAACGGATGACATGGCGCGGGCACTGCGCAAACTCGACGCGGTACCCTATCATCTAAACTAGATGGGCAAGCATGCATCAACGAATGCGAAGGCCGTCTTAGCGCCCGCGGCTCAATTCCTCGACGTCACCCATGATCGAATCCAGCGCCGTCTTGCTCGTGTCGGTCTCATGATCGCGGCGCGATGGAAGCGATCCATCGTTGAGGATCGTTTCGAGCGCAACGCGCCCGCGCGCAACGCGGCTCTTGATCGTGCCGACTGCCACGTTGCAGATCTCTGCAGCCTCTTCATAAGCAAATCCGCCGGCGCCGACGAGGATTAACGCCTCCCGCTGCGGCTGTGGCAGGTGCATCAACGCACGCTGCATATCGCCAAGTTCGACATGACGATCTTGGCTGGCAGGCGCAGCGAGAATGCGGTCGGCGACCAGATCGTCCCACTCGCCCTTGAAGCGCGCCCGGCGCATCTGCGACAAATACAGGTTGCGCAAGATGATGAAGGTCCAGGCGCGCATGTTGGTGCCGGCCTGGAACCGCAATCGCGCTGCCCACGCCTTCAACAGCGTCTCTTGCACGAGATCATCGGCGAGATCGCGGCTACCCGACAGCGAGCGGCCGAACGCACGAAGATGCGGGATCACTTGGCCGAGTTGAACCTTGAACTCGGCGTCAGACAACGAGACGTGCTCGACCGGCGCGACGACTTCGTCGATATCGTCTTCGGAGTCTGCGCGCGGTGCAGGCTGGGTCATCGTAATCCAATCAATCCCGATAAAGAGACTGCCGAGCAGGAACGGCAGACATAAGCATAGGCCGCCAGCACTGCCAGTGGCCTATGCGGAACTCAGGTCAACGAAGGACGAGAAATCCAAAAATCGCGATGATTAGGATGAGCGATATCGCAAGTATGTATCGCGTCATGTGCGGGGTCGCCCCCGCCCTAGCGTCATCGGTATCGATATGGATCGGTTCGTTAGGATCAGCCATGATCCCTCAACCCTCGAAAACCGTTTTGGGTCCGTAACCGTTTGCGAAAACGGACCCATCTCGGTCAGCCCTCAGGCCGTCGGTACAGTTGCCTGGTCGAAGAACAGGGCCTGGCTGATGGCAGCCTTCACCGTCGAGCGCTGGAACGGCTTGGTGATCAGGAACGTCGGTTCTGGACGCTCGCCCGTCAACAGTCGTTCCGGGAACGCGGTGATGAAGATCACGGGAACTTCGAACTCGGCAAGGATGTCCTTGACCGCGTCGATGCCCGAACTGTCGTCCGCCAGCTGGATGTCGGCAAGGACGAGGCCCGGACGCATTTCCATCGCCAGCGCGACCGCCTCGTCGCGGGTCACGGCAACGCCGGTGACGTCATGGCCGAGATCGCGGACGATCGTCTCGATATCCATCGCGATGATCGGCTCGTCTTCGATGATCAGCACCTTGGCGCGCGTCTGGTTCTCGATTTCCGACAAGGCCTCGGCGACCAGATCGTCGACCTCGCTGGTATCGACCTCGATCAGATAGGCCGCGTCCTCGGGCGTAAAGCCTTCCATCGCGGTAAGCAGCAGCGCCTGACGCGACAGCGGCGTCATCCGCGCGAGACGCGCGCGCGCCACGGCTTCATGACCCTCCGCTTCGCCGACCGCATCGTCGCCGACCTCGTCGAAGTTCGCCGAATTCCAGATCGCCTGGAACATCCGGTACAGTCCGAGTCGCGGATCGACATCGCGCGGAAACTCCTCGGGTGCCGCGACGATCGCCTCGAGCGTGGCGCGGACGTATTTATCACCGTGCATCTGGCTGCCGGTCAGGGCCCGGCCATAGCGCCGCAAAAAGGGAAGGTGCGGTGCGAGTTGCTGTCCTAAAGACATGGGTAACGTATACTCCCTGATCCTGTGCGGCCCCTCATGTGTCGGGCGGCTCGCGTCATTGCAATGGTACCGGCCGAAAATGCCGCCTCGCTGCCTCTTCCCCGCCCGGAAGAAAGGCGCGATGATGCATCGTTGCGGATTTTTCGCTCGAACGTGGAACTATCGAGATGCTATTTGGTTTCACGGACATCTTTCGCGAGTGTGCAGCCTGATGCCCGAGGGTGCAGCCATACTCATCGTCACTTGATTGGTTTGCGTTGTGCAGGGGGAAGTTTTGAGTTTGGGCCACGACACGGAGAAGACGGTGCCTGCCACGAAGCCCCCCAAGGTCCAGAACAGGGATCAACAAATGGGATCGGCGTTGCGGTCTGTATATCAGAAGACCGTAGACGAGGTGATTCCAGATGATCTGCTCGATCTTCTCGGCAAGCTAGACTGACGGCGGGCCGCATGGCCTCGCTGTCCGACATTACCCCAGCACGACAGGCCGACACCGTGACCGAGCGCCGTATCATTTCGGCGATGGGTCGCCTGCCGACCGGTGCCAAGCTGTTCCTCATTCTCAGTGCCGCGCTCCTGCCGCTGGCGCTGATCGCGGTCTTCGCGACGTTGCAGACGACCCGCCTTGCCGATGCAGAGGCGCGCGCGCGGTTGCGCGTCACCGCCAACGAAAGCGCGCGGGCGATCGCGATCGAGCTGGTCGGCGACATGACGGCCTTGCGAGTCGCAGTAAACGCGCTCGGGACCGACTCCGCCGACGCGCCAAGTTGCGCCCGCGCGCAGGGCGTGTTCGCACAACAGTCATCCGCCGGGACACGGTTCGTGATCACCGATCGCAAGGGCCGCGTGCTGTGCGGTGTCCCGTTGCCGAATCCGGTCACGCTCCAGCAGGATGACATGCCAGTCACCGCTGCGATCGTACCCGACACCGGTCTGATCCTCGCCATCTCGGGCCCCGGCGGGAACACTTCAGCCCGTGCCTTCTTCCCGCAGGCGTTTCTCGAGAAGATCGGGCGGCCATCGACGCGGGCCTCTGCGTTCAGCAGTGCGATCGTGCTCGACGAGGATGCCCTGCACCTCGAGACGATCTCCGACGAACGGCCGCTCGACCGGATGGAGACGATGCGGACCGAACTCGGCGTGGCCGGTCTAGGGCTGAGGACGAGCATCCGAAGCGCGCCCGTGACATCCTCCCTCATCGTGGCGATGCTGCTTCCGCTGCTGATGTGGCTCGCCGCAGCGAGCATCGCGTGGTTCGTGGTCGATCATATGCTGATCCGCCCCCTGCGCCGCCTGAGGGGCGCCGTCGCCGCCTTCACCCCAGGCGAGGAACTCGATTTCGGCACGGTCCGGACGCTGCCGGCACAGGAGATCCGCGAACTCGGCGAAACCTTCCAGGCGATCAGCCGGACGGTCGCGACGCATGAAGCAGGGCTTGCCGAGGGGCTGGTGCGCCAGACCAAGCTGACCCGCGAGGTGCATCACCGCGTCAAGAACAACCTGCAGGTTATTTCCAGCCTCATCAATTTCCACGCACGCAGCGCCCCCAGCGCCGATGCGACCGCGGCCTATTCCTCGATCCAGCGCCGCGTCGATGCGCTGGCGGTCGTCCACCGCAACCATTTCGCCGAACTCGAGGAAAATCGTGGGCTCAACCTGCGGACGATGATCGGCGAATTGTCGGCGAACATCCGTGCAACGGCGTCGGATCGCTCGCACGGCCTGGGCATAACGCTCGACATCGATCCCTATCTCGTCAACCAGGACGTCGCGGTGGCGCTCGCGTTTCTGGCCACCGAAACGATCGAGCTCGCCATGACGTGCGACCCCGCGGCGCAGATCCGCATCGTGGTGAAGCCCGCCGAGAAGCTGCCCGACAAACCCGACCGCGCCGTGCTTCGTGTAGTTTCCCGCGCGCTCGTCGAAAGCGACGCGCTCCGCGAGGCGGCGTCGCGTTACGGCCGGGTCATGGAAGGGTTGTCCCGCCAGCTCCGATCGCCGCTTCACCACGACCCGTTGGTAGGTGCCTATGAGATCGCCTTCGCGGTCACGGGACGCGACTAAGCGCGCTGTTTCTGCGCTTGATCGAAATTAGTCACAATTTTTTTCGCAAGAATCTGTGAAATCGTGGGAACCGACCGACGCGATTGCCGTTTAAACTTTCGGACAGCGACTTTGTGCCCCCCCGCTCTCGCTGTCCAAGTCATAGGCCCGGTCGCATCACCCTCCCCCCCCTGGTGATGCGACCGGGCCTTTATCGTTCTGACGCGATCGGGGCACATGACATCGACGGATCGCTGACGCGCGCGTGCCGCCGCCGGAACGAATGCGCCGCTTGGACATTTGGCTTTGGGTGGCACTTAGCCGTTCTAGGAGGAACTATTATGTGTAAGTTGGTCGGACTCGCAATCGTCGCAGGCGCACTCATGGTGTCGGCATGCAACACGATCGAAGGCGCTGGCAAAGACGTCTCGTCGGCAGGCAAGACCGTTGCCAAGACCGCGGACGGCGCCAAGTAAGCTTTCGCTTATTGGTATCAGGCGGGGCTCGGTGCAAGCGCACCGGGCCCCGTTTTCATGTCAGCGCTCGACGAGGTCGGTGCCGTCACCATCACCATCGCCGTCGACAGCCTTGGCCTTCGCCCGGCTGCGTTCGGTGAACCAGATCCCGATCAACGCCATTTCGTACAGAATGACGAGCGGGATCGCGAGCAGCAGCTGCGAGCCGATATCCGGCGGGGTCAGGACCGCGGCGATCGCGAACGCCGCGACGATCGCATAGCGCCGTGCCCCGATCAGTTGCTTGCGCGTGACGATGCCGGCGCGCTCCAGCAGCATCAGCAGGACCGGCAGCAGGAACGAGATGCCGAACCCGAACAGGAACTGCATCGTGAACGAGAGATAATTGCCGATCCCTGGCAACGCCTCGCGGTGAATGCCACCAACCATTCCGTCGAAGCCGAGCAGGAAATGCAGCGCCATCGGGATCGCAATGTAATAGGCCATCGCCGCGCCGGTCAGGAACAGCACCGGCGTCGCGAGGATGAAGGGTAGCAGCGCCCGTTTTTCCTTCTTGTACAGGCCCGGCGCGACGAACTGCCAAAGCTGGTTCGCGATGACCGGGAACGACAGCATCATCGCCGCAAAGAACGCGACCTTGATCTGGACGAAAAACGCCTCGAAGATCTCGGTATAGATCACCTTGTTCTGCCCGGCGGCGAGCAGCGGGTGGACCAGGAACCCGAAGATATCCTCGGCGAAGTACATCGCGATTGCGAACGTCACGACCAGTGCCGCGATGCAGTATAGCAACCGCCGGCGCAGCTCGATCAGGTGGTCAAGCAACGGGGCCCGGCTTGCATCGATCTCGCTCATGTCTTGCTTTCGGCAGTCCGGGGGGCGCGGATGGTGGCTTTGGTCACGACGACGCGATGTCGGACTTGCCGCTCTTGTCGTCTACCTTCGGCGAGGTTTCGACCGTGGTCGCCTGCGTATCGAACAGGTCCGGACCGCGGTGGCTCGACCCATCGTGGCTGGTCGCCCCGTCGTGGGCGACCTCGGTCATCGTGGCCGGTTCGGCCGGCGCGACAACGGGTTTCTCGACCATCACGGGCGAGTCCGTATGATCGTCCGGTCGCTGATCGTCGGACACGGAGTCTGCCGGATGCGCGTCCGTTTCGGGCGAATGCACCACCTGCGTGGTGTCGGCCGACGCGTCCGCCCCGGCCTGCGGATGCTCGCGCATGATGCGCTCGTTTTCCGACGCCCAGCGCTTTTCCATTTCCTCGAGTTCGGCCTCGCGGACCATCGAATCGAAACCCGAACGGAATTGGCGCGCAACGCCGCGCGCCTTGCCGACCCAATAGCCGACCACGCGCATTGCCTTAGGCAGATCCTTCGGACCGATCACGACGAGCGCGACGAAGGCCACGAGCAGGAACTCGGAGGGCGCGATATCGAACATTCAGCCGCGCCTATCTAGCAACTTCACGTCTGTCGGATTCAAGCGGGGCGGTCGTCGCGGACGCGATTGCCGTCACGATCGAACGCCGGGTCCGCGGACTTCTGCGCTTCGATCCGCGCCGATGGCTTGGCGGGCGTGTCGTCGTCGTGTTCCGACATGCCCTTCTTGAAATTCTTCACACCCTTGGCGACGTCGCCCATCAGGTTCGAGAATCGGCCGCCGCCGAGAAGAAGGATCGCGACGACCGCGAGCACGAGCAAGTGAATCGGGCTAAAACCGCCCATGGCAATTCTCCTGGAAACTGAACCCTATCTAAGCCTCATCCCGCCTCATTGCCAGCCGTCTCGGTATCTTCGCCACCGTCTTCCCTGTGGTCGTCGCCGCCGTCGTCGCTATCGTCGAGCCGATCGAAGGCGAGATCGACCGGGTCGAGCAGCCCGGCCGCCCGCAGATCGTCGATCCCCGGCAGGTCGCGGCGGCTCTGCAGCCCGAAATGAACCAGGAATTCTGCGCTGGTCGCAAACATCAGCGGGCGCCCCGGCACCTCGCGCCGCCCGGCCGGACGCACCCAGCCCGCCTCCATCAACACGTCGAGCGTACCCTTCGAGATCTGCACGCCGCGAATCGCCTCGATATCGGCGCGGGTCATCGGTTCGTGATAGGCGATGATCGCCAGCGTCTCGATCCCCGCGCGACTGAGCCGACGCGGTTCCTCGCGGTCGCGGCGCAAGATGTGCGCCATGTCGGGCGCGGTCTGGAACTGCCAGCGCTCGCCGCGCCGGACGATCGTGATTCCGCGCCCGGCGTAATCGGCAGTCAGCGTTTCGAGCGCGGCCTTCACGTCGCCCGCCCCGACATGCGCGCGGATCGCGTCGATCGTCAGCGGGGCTTCCGCGGCGAACAGCACGGCTTCGACGGCGCGCGTGAAATCGTCGGACGGGGTCACGCACGCGCTCGCAGATACAGCGGTGCGAACGGCGAGGCCTGACGAAGTTCGATCTTCCCCTGCCGTGCGAGTTCCAGTGCCGCGACGAAGCTCGACGCCAAGGCCGATCGCCGTAGCCGCTCCCCCGCCTCGGGCAGAAAGCTCTCGATCACGCTCCAGTCGATCCGCTCGCCCACCAGCATCGACACGCGCTCCAGCGCCGCCTCCAGCGTCATGACCTCGCGGTCCGCGACGACATGCATCACCGGCCGGGTCCGCGCCGAGATTCGGCCATAGGCCGCGATCAGGTCGAAGATCTCCGCCTGCCACAGTGCCTTGCGCACCGTCCTCAGTCCTTCGGGCGCACCGCGCGCGAACACGTCGCGACCGGTCCGATCGCGCGCCATCAGCCGCGCGCCCGCTTCGCGCATCGCACTCAACCGCTCCAGCCGAAGCTGCAACCGGAGCGCCAGTTCCGCGGGATCGGGCTCGGCAAGCGGATCGCGCGGCAGCAGCAACGCCGATTTCAGATACGCCAGCCACGCCGCCATCACGAGGTAATCCGCCGCGAGTTCGAGCTTCAGCGCGCGCGCGGAGTCGACATACGCCAAATACTGCTCGACCAGCGCGAGGATCGAGATCTTCCGCAGATCCACCTTCTGCCCGCGCGCAAGCGACAGCAACAGATCGAGCGGGCCCTCCCACCCGTCCAGGTCCAGCGTCAGTTGCGCATCACTCATCGGGACGAGATACAGGATCGCCCGCGGTTCGGCATCCGCGAAAAACGGTCCGCCAGCGACCGGTGCCGCTCGCTGGTGCGCAATGAACACCGGTACCGCGACTTATCCGCATCGGATTTCTGCATCGCCGTGTAGCTCGGTTTCTCCCCGTCTTCGGATTAATGCAAAACTTGTGAAATTTGCATCATGGCGAGAGTAGGCGAACGTTATCGAGGGGGTATTGGTGCTGGCGGTGGCGGTATGCTGGTGCACATCCAGCTTGGGCAATCGCCTGTCTCATACTGAATACTGACGATTGCACGCGACCTGCTCGATTTTTTGTCTGTGTTCTCAGACTGAACGCGGAAGAAATTTGTTAATCCAAGAGCAATTCTTCGCGCCTCTACCGAACCAACCGTATCGTCAGCGACTTCACATTGAGCGAGGCGATCGCTCACGATCGCACAGTCCAGCGTCACGCTCCAAGTCTGGTCCAGCTTCTTCGCACGGTCAAAACCCGCCTGTGAAGCGGGCAGCTTGAAGCGTAGATTAGGACCCAATTGGCGAGGATTTGACTGGCATCCTTCACCATCGCATGGCCAGCCGATTGCATAAAAGCTACGGTTTTGAACGGCATCGGACCCGTCGTCAGTGGGGGCGACCGAGGCCGTCAAGGCCGCGAGTAGTAAAGACGCGATCATTATGCCGATCCTTTAGTCCTCCCCGATCCTAAGCGTCAGCAAGCGGCATATGCAAATGACTGCACAACGGATTCTGATGCAAAACTTTTGATTTTTGCATCAAGGCGTACGTTTGCTCGTCAGGCTCGCGCCAGCAGCGCATCCCGCGTGGCGATCAGGTCGGCGACGTCGCCTTTGGCTGGTCCGACCGACGCCATTGCACGGTCGAGGCGAGCGCGGGAGGTGTCGGAGATTTCACTCAGGCGCCTGGCGATTTCGATCATCTCGTCCATGCGCGCCCAGCAGTCGAGGACGATATCGCAACCGGCTACGATCGCGCCGGCGGCCTTGTCGCCCGCGGTGCCCGAGAGCGCCTTCATGTCGATGTCGTCGGTCATCAGCAGGCCGTCGAAGCCGATCCGTTCGCGAATGATCCGCTCGATCACGATCGGCGACAAAGTCGCGGGGCGGTCGCGGTCCCAGGCGTCGAAGACGATGTGCGAGGTCATTCCCATCGGCGCCTGGTTGAGCGTGCGGAAGGGTTCGATGTCGATCTCCAGCTCGGCATCGGTCGCGGTGACGGTCGGCAGATGATGGTGCGTGTCGAGCTTCGCGCGGCCGTGACCCGGCATGTGTTTGACGACACCGACGACGCCGCCCTCGGCCAACCCCTCCAGCGTCGCCCGCCCCAGCGCGGCGACGCGCATCGGGTCCGATCCGAACGTGCGGCAGGCGACCGCCTCGGTCGTATCGGGTTGCGCCACGTCGAGCAGCGGCGCGCAGTCGACGGTGATGCCGACCTCGCTGAGCATCACGCCCAGCGCCTGACCGTTCGCGCGCGCCGCCTGGATCGCGGTCATGGGTGCCCGCTCGTACGCCGCGTCGAAGACCGGACCAGCAGGGAAGGCCGGCCATTCGGGCGGGCCCATCCGCGCGACGCGACCGCCCTCCTGGTCGATCAGGATCGCCAGATCGTCGCGTCCGGCCAGCGCACGGAGCGAATCGGTCAGCGCGCGAACCTGCGCCCGGTCGACGATGTTGCGCTTGAACAGGATGTAGCCGGCAGGTTCGCATTCGACGAAGAACGTGCGCTCGTCGGGGGTGAGGACGGGGCCGGACAAGCCGAAGATGACGGGCTTCATGATAGGACCTCAATAATCTTTCGACACACGGACGTTGGCGCTTTGCCGGCCGAGCGTCGAGATGCTCGACAGCAGCGACAGCCAGCGCGTGACCTGGAACTCGACCTGTGTGGCGGAATAGCCCTGACCGTCGGTGACGATCTCCGCATATAGCCGCCGCGTGACGTATTTGCCCGCGGCGATCGAGGTGCCCTGTCCGGTCTGCGGATCGGCGGGCAGGATGCGCAGGCGGTCTAGCCCGGCGGCACGGCGCACCGCGTTGATCGGATTGAGCCCGTTGCCGCCGCCCTGCAACGCCGCCACTGCCGCGGCCAGCTGCAACGCCTCCGGCGCGGACAGGTTGGTGATCGAGGTGCCGAACAGCAGCCGCGAGAGCAGCTCGTCCTCGGGCAGCGCGGGCATGCTAGTGAAACCGATCTCGGGTTTGAGCGCATAGCCGGTGACGCGGATCGACGCGCTGAGCCCCGTCGAATCGGCATTGGCCTCGATATCGAGCGCGGGGTTGGCGGGCACGCCGCCGTCGAAGCGGATCACGCCGCGCGCCAATTCGAACTGGCGACCCGCGAACTCGTAATCGCCGCGGATCAGCGTCGCGCGGCCGGTGATCGCAGGGTTGTCGGGCGCGCCCGCGATCTGGAGGTTGGCGGACCATTCGCTGGTCAGGCCGAGCCCGCTGACCATCACCTGGTTCGGCGCGCGCGCCTTGATTACCAGCGTCCACGGCTTGGTGGGCACGTCGATCTCCTCGCCGCCTTCGGGCAGGTTGATCTCGCGGATGTTGAGCTGCGGCACCGCGCTCGCCGCTGTGGCCTGGCCGAGGCGATAGCGGCTCTTGTCGAGCAGCACGTCACCCGCGATCGTCCCGCCCACGCCGTTCGACCGGAACGTCAGCGGGCCGGTTACGGTCGCGCCGATATCGTCGCGGTTGATCATCACCGCCTTGTCCGCTTGGAGCGTCAGGTCGAGCCCTACGCCCTTTGCGCCGGCGAATTCGAACTGGCCGGTGCCGGTGACGCGGCCGCCCTTGCCCGCATCCGCGCCGAACCGGTCGATCACGAGACGCGACCCACCAAAGCGACCGCTCGCCTGGACGTTGGTGAGGACGGTACCGGTCGTCGCGCTCTCGATCCGCGCGCCGTTCGCCTGGACGATCCCGCGCAGCGTCGGGTTGGCGAGCGTGCCGACGACATCCGCGCCGATCGCGACCGGGCCGGACAGATCGAACAGCTCGACTCCGGTGAGTCGCCAAAGCGTGTCGGCCGGGCCGCTATAGCGGAGCTGGCCGAACAGCCGGGCGTTGGTGATCCGTGCGGCCAGGTCGCCCTGCCCCAAGGGCGCGAGTTGTGCCTGCGCGCGGCCGATCGTCTTGCCGCCAGATGCGATCACCGCGCGCAGGCCGAGCTTATCGGGCGACAGCACCGCCGCGACGCCGACGTCGATCGGTCGCGACGAGAGGACAAGGCCCGCGCGGGCGAGACCGCGAATGGTGAGGTCGGCCTTGCCGGTCGGCGCGGCGCCGTTCGCCGTGGCGACGTTGAAGCGACCCGACGCCGAACCGCTCAGCCCGAGCCCTGGATAACCGATATCGAGCAAGGTGAGCGGCATCCGCGTCAGGCTGGCATCGATCGCCGTCGTCGTGCCCGTGAACAGGCCGCCGACCTGCGCCTCGCCGCCGCCGAAGCTGAGCTTGGTCGGCGCGAGATGCCAACCGTCCTCTGCCTGGGTGATAATAGCGGGAGTGAGCAACTTCAGCGGCCGCCCGTCGAGCGTCCCCTGCGCGGAGACTGCATAGCTGCTGGCAGTGACCTGCGTCACGCCCTGGATATCGAACGCGCGGCCACGCGAGCCCGCGATCGACGCCTTGATCGTGCCGACGCCGCCGCGCAGCGAGGCGGATGCGTTGAACCGCGCAAGGCTGAGCGCGCCGCGGCGCAGGCCGAGCCCCGTCGCAGTCGCCTCGACGGACGTGCCCGCCGGATCGAGCAACGTGACGAAATCAAGCTTGCCCTGGCGCAGCGCGACGGTGTCGAGCGTCGCGGTCTTCGCGGCAAGATGCCCTTCGATCCGCTGCACCGTACCGACCGGGCGGAACAGCAGCTCGCCGCTGATCCCTCCGCCGGCGACGGCCAGCCGCCCGCTAAACCCGCCCTCGACCACCGCGATAGTGCCGGTCGCGCGCGTGCCGGCGACGTTCAGCGCGGCGATGGAGATCGTCGCACCCGCGCCCGGCGGCAACAGGATCGCCCCGTTGGTGGTGAACGGCCCGAGCCGCGATCCACCCGCGGCGGTGAACGCGAACCCCTGCGCGGTCGGATCGAGATGCGCGCGGACATTCGACAGGCCCAGCGTCGCATTGGGGCTGGCGAAGACCAGGTCGAGCGTCGGCTTCTCGATCTTCCCGTCGAGCACCAGCGTCACCGGCCCATAGGTCTGCTGGCGGCCGCCGCCTTCGAAGCGGAACGTCCCGTCGCGGCGACGATAACCGTTGCCGGTCAGGCGGATCTGCGGCGCGGTCAGGACCAGATTGGTGAAGTGGAGGACGCCGTCAGTGGTGCGTTCGAGGTCGGCAGTGACCCGCGGCAGCCCGCCCGCAAGGCTGCGGAAGAACGCGTTGTCGAGCCGCACCATCTGCGCGCTGCCCTGCCCGATCACGCGCGTACCTTTACGGTTCGGGCCGGGCACGACGCGCAGGGTGGATTTCACATCGACGATGCCGAGACCGGGAATCAGGTACCGCCCGAGCCCGCCGTTGATCCCGACCTCGAACTGGCCGTTACGCAGGTCGACGAGCAGCGTGATGCTGCCCGTCAGCTTGTCCGACCGCAGGCGGAGCCCGTCGCCGGTCAGAAGCGTCGGCGTCACGCGGAGCTGGCCGTCGACCGACAGGTTGCGCAGGATGCCGCCGGCGACGCTGCCGACCCCGGTCACCCGCGCCGCGGTAAAGCGGATCGGGACGATCACGGGCGCCGCGGACAGCCGCCCCTTGCCTGCGGCATGTGCGTTCTCGAATCCGGTCTCGTCGAAGGCGAAGCGGCGCGCGTCGATCCGGTAATCGAACGCCGCCGTCGCGAACGGCCCATCGAGGATCGCGCGCAGTTCGACCATGTCGCCCGTCATATTGTCGAACAAGGCAGGTGGGCGCAGCAGCCGCGCCTTGATCCGCACGTCGCGGTACGCGTTGGCACCGAGATCGATGATGCCGGTCGTATCGATCGCCAGCGCAGGTGTGCGCAACGACAGCATCCCGTCGAGCCGCCGGTTCGCGAACGTCGCACTGCCGTTCACCAGGATACGCGGTGCGGTCAGCTTTTGCAGTCGCCCCTTGAGCAGCGACGACGGCGCGAGCGTGCCCGACAGCGTATAGCGCCCGGCGGCCTGCGCCAGCGCCAGATCGACGACGGGCGTCGTCCCGATCATGCCGTTCGCGCGGCCGTTCCAGCGCGCCCAGCTGCCGTCGCCGGTCACCGCCAGCGCGACCGGCCCCTTCGCCCTGACCATCCGCGCAAGCACGCCGTTCGCCGCACCCTTCGCGGCGACATCGATATCGAAGCGATCACGGGCCGGCTCGGCATCGATCCGGAGCTTGAAGTCGTCGCTGCCCGCAACCCGCGCTTTCAGGTCGACGAGCGCGCGGCCCGAGCGGATATCCGCGCGCCCGTCCAGCCGGCCGATCCGCTGCGTCCCCAGCACGCGCTTCGCCAGCGTCAGCCGCCCGACCGAGAGCTGGCCGATATGGATGTCGAAATCGGGCAGGATGGGGCCGCGAGTCTTCGACGGCCGGGTGCGCGGCGTGTGAGTCAGGATCGCGCGATCGACGATCAGCCGGCGAATCTCGAGCCGGTTCGAAAACCAGTCGAACGGCGACCAGTCGAGTTCGACATTCGGCGCCTGGAAGACGAGCCCCTCCAGATCATACACGCGCAGGTCGATCAGCCGCGTGTCGCCGTAGAGCGAGCCGTCGATCCGCCCGACCGTGAAACGCAGGCCGTTTGCGGTCCGGATCGCCGCGATCCGATCCGCGACGAAGCGGTGGCCGATTCCGGTGTCGACGATCAGCAACGCCGCACCGACGATCACGAGCAGCGCCATGACGGCACTGACGATCCAGCGCCACCACGCGATCCGGCGCTTCGGCCGGCGCTCGGGAAGGACGGCGTCCTCGCTCAAAACGCCTGCCCCAGCGACACGTACACCGCGATCCGGCTATCGCCCGGTTGCGGGTTGATCGGCGTGCCGACGTCGAGGCGGATCGGCCCGAAGTTCGAATAATAGCGCACGCCGATCCCGGTGCCATATTGCAGCCCGGTAAACTTCGGCAGCGGCGAGGTGTAGATATTGCCCGCATCGAGGAACGGGACGATCCCGAAATTGCCGAACGCCTTTACCCGCGCTTCGATCGAGAATTCGGTCAGGCTGCGGCCGCCGATCGGATCGTTGTTGGGATCGCGCGGCCCGATCGACTGATAGCCATAGCCGCGCACCGACGCGCCGCCGCCCGCGTAGAAGCGCCGCGACGGCGCCACCTGATCGCGCGGCGCGCCGACGATCGTGCCAAGCCGGGTCCGCGCCGCCAGCACGACGCTGTCGCCGATCGGCCGGTACACGCTGCCGTCGAGCTGGGTGCGCGCATAGCCGAACACCGAGCCTTGCAACGAGACTTCGGGGCTGAGCCGCCCGCCGAGCCGGAACCCCTTGGTCGGGTTCAGCAAATCGTCCGAGCCGTCATAGTTGAGCGTCGTCGGCAGCGCGCCGATGAAGAACGTCCGCCGCCGCGGTGCACCCGTCGACACGATCACGTCGCGCTCGTCCGACGCGAGCAGCTCGGCGCCGACCGACCATGTCCAGGTCTTCTGGAAGAAGATGTTCGTCTGCCGCTCCAGGCTGCCCGCGAGCGAGAAGGTCTTGGCATCATAGGCATCGCGATTGGTATGCACCGCCGACGCCTGGAAGGTCAGCACGCGGTCGCGCGCCTGGAAATTGTTGCGGCGGAACACGACCGAGCCGAGCTGCTCCTGCGTTCCGAGCACGCCACGCACCGTCAGCGCACCCTCGGGCGGGAACAGGTTGCGGTGAGTCCAGCTGAGTTCGGCGCGCGCGCCTTCGCCGGTGCCATAGCCGAGCTCGCCCGCGACGGTGCGCGGCGGCGCGCGGTCGAGCTTGACCGCGACGTCGACGGTGTCGGCCGCCGCGCCCTGCACCGGCTTCAGGTCGACCGCGGAGACGAGGCTCGTCTGGATCAGCGCGCGGCGCAGATCGTCGAGCTTGGCCGCGTCGTACGCGTCGCCGGGCGAGAAGCGCGCAATCTCCGCGACGTGATCCGCACCGAATACGCGGTTGCCGGGCAACGCGACGATCTGGCCGAATTTGCGCGCGCCGCCGGGTTTGACGGACAGGTCGAGTGTTGCGGTCCGGGTGGCATGATCGACGACGATCGCGGGATCGCCGACCTTCGCGAACGGGAAGCCTTCGCGGCCGATCTGCGTCGTCAGCTTGGCCTGACCTGCGACGATCGCATCGGAATTGACCGGATCTTCCGGCTTCACGCCGAACGCGGTCGCGAGGCCCGGCGCCTTGTCGCCCGCCGCGGCGATGCCGTCGATCGTCACGCCCTTGAACCGGTAGAGCGCTCCCGGCGTCACTGAGAGCACGACCATCGGTTTCACGCCGGGTTCGACGCGCGTGACGACGTTGGCGTCGTAATAGCCCTCCGCGCGGAGCAGGCTGTCGAGCAGCTCGGCATCCTCGCGCGCGCGGCGATCGAGCTGCGCGGCGTTCGCGGGCTGCCCGTCGTTCGCGTCGAGCGTCGAGAGTTGGGCGAACCGCTGGCGGACCAGCGCGGTATCGATCGCACCGATTCCGTCGATCCGCCACGCATAGCGGGTCTCGGCATTGGCATCGGTGACCGCGGTCGTGGCAGCCGGATCGTCAGGCCTCGCCGCGAGATCGGGCCAGGCGACACCGATATCGGGAAGCGCGGCGAGTGGCGAATTGGGATCGAGCGACATTGGCGTGTTGGCAGCGGGGCTCGCAGGCGCCTGTCCCACCGGCGCCGACACCGGCGCGGGTGCGCTCTGCGCCGCGGCACCGGAGATCGTCAGAACGAAAAAGGCGGCGGCCGGCCCGGCTCGCCCGACGCGGGACACCATCACCGGCTCCTAGCCGGGCTTGTCGTTGCGGAACAGTATGTAGCGCCGTATTTCCGCCACGTTTCGTCCTTGCGTCGGAGCGTGTCCGGCCCGTGGTGCCTGTGACGCTGGCATCCGGGCGCGGCGCGTGGCAGGACATGACGATGGCTGACCCCACTTCCCGCGATCCCCTTGCCCGCAATACCGTCCCCCCGCACAAGGACCCGAGCGCTGCAGGCGGGTTTCTCGTCGCACTGGGCATGCTGGGCGGCGCCGGGATCGGCTTTGCGATCGGTCAGGCGACGCCAGGGTTCCTGATCGGGACAGCGGTCGGCGTGGCGGCGGCGGTGCTGGTCTGGTTGCGCGACCGGCGCTGAACCTGGAGCGCGGCTAACCGCGGCGCACGAGTCTCAAACCGAATTCCCGCCTTTCAGCTCTCCCCATCCCGTTCGTCCAGAGTAGCCGTCGAGTAGTGGCAAAGCCACGTATCGAGACGGCGTATCGAAGGACAGGTTGGGTCACAAAACCCGTGCCCCGATACGCGGCTTCGATACGCTTCCACCGGCTACCGGCTACCCCGCCAAATCTGCAGCGGCGCGGTCGGGGCCAGGCCACCCTGGTGGACCGGGCAGCGGCGATAGCGGAACCGGCGGTCGAGGCAGATCCATAGCTCGTCGAGCCAGCCCTGCTTCGTCGCCGTGACGCGCATCATGTCCGCCTTCAGGCCGGGATTGGCGCCCGCCATGGCTGCGGCAAAGCGTCCCGCCGTCAACGGCGTACGCGACAGCGCGTCCATGTCCGGATAGCTCAGCTTGGCATACAGCCCGGCCGACTGGTTGAAATAGCGTGCCGGACGATAGCCCGGCATACAGGTGCCGTGCTTGGCCCATTCGTGCTGGAGCAACTGCGCCGACGGCGTCGTGCACAGATGCGCGCGGATCACCGGTGGCGGCACGAACCCCGCCGGCCGGCAATATTGTGGCCAGTCCTTGTCGACGCCATCGGGCCAAAGCCCATGCAGCGTAAAGCCGAACCGGTTGCCGGCGCCGCACTGGAACCGCGATCCCGTCCGGTCGCCATTGTCGCGGCAATATTGCGGCGCCCAGGTGATTGCGAGCGTGTAGCTGCCGATCGGGATATCGCGCTTCGGCTGGCTCTGCGACGGGAGATCGGGACGGACCCGTTCGACGGTCGCGGGCGTCGCGCATTGATAGGCCTGTGCCTGCGCGGCGGCAGGCAGGGCCAGCGCGACCGTAGCCAGGATTGCCTTAGATATCATGCGACATATCCTCGTCGGTGGTGGGCAGTTCGCCGAACCAGGCCTTGGTCCCGGGCTGGAAAAGCTGGGTCGCGGCGGCGACGTACAGCGCGTCGCCGACAAACGACACGATCGCCACGGTGCCGATCGCCGCCTCGCCCGTGAACAACGACTTGAGCGACAGGAGGACGCCCAGGACAGCCAGCGCGGCCAGGACGACGACGACCCATTTCGCTACCACGCTCGGTGAGCGCGCGGTGAAATACCAGAGGAGAATGGTCACCGCGAGGCCAATGGCCTGGATCGTCGGCAGCAACCAGGTCGCGTTCGCCAGGACCGGCGCGGCCGCCAGCATCGCCACGCGTTGCGACCAGCTCATCGCGGTGACGATCGCTCCCAGAACGAACGATGCCCAATAAAGCCGTTCATAGCGAACGATGGCGATCGGCCTGACCATGGTTGTAGCTCCCCTGCGTCGCGCCAGCCGCCGGACCGGCCCGGACTGGCGCGATCATGCGGCGGTCGCGAAATCCAATCCTATATCCGCCGCGGGTGCCGACTGCGTCAAGCGGCCGACCGACACATAGGTCACGCCGGTTTCGGCGATCGCGCGGATGGTATCCAGCGTCACGCCGCCCGACGCTTCGGTCGGCACGCGACCGCCGACCAACCCGACCGCCTCGCGCAAGATCGCCGGGCCCATATTGTCGAGCAGCAGGTGCGTGGCCCCCGCCGCGAGCGCCGGCTCGATCTGATCGAGCCGGTCGACCTCCACGATGATCTGCGCGATCCCCGCATCCTTCGCTCGCCGTACCGCCTCGGCGACGCCGCCCGCGACCGCGACGTGGTTGTCCTTGATCATCGCCGCATCCCACAGGCCCATCCGGTGGTTCTGCGCGCCGCCCATCCGGGTCGCGTATTTCTCCAGGACGCGCAGGCCGGGGATGGTCTTGCGCGTATCGAGCAGGATCGCGCCCGTGCCGGCGATCGCATCGACATAGCCGCGAGTCATCGTCGCGATCCCCGAGAGATGCTGCACGGTATTGAGTGCCGACCGTTCGGCAGTGAGCAAGGCCCGCCCCGCGCCCGCCAACCGCAGGAGTTCGGTTCCCGCCGCCACGCGCTGGCCGTCCGCAACCAGTCGTTCGATGCGAACGGCGGGATCGAGCGCGCGGAAGAACGCCTCGGCAAGGTCAAGCCCGGCGACGACGATCGGGTCGCGGCTGTCCATCACGCCGGTAAAGCGCGCATCGGCCGGGATCACCGCCGCGGACGTGATGTCGCCGACCGTGCCGAGATCCTCCGCCAAGGTCGCAGCGACGAAGGCGTCGATATCGAACCCCGTCAACGCGGATACTGGTAGTGTCGCGTTCACCTGTCATCTCCAGTCATCTGCAGGTCTGCCTTTGGGTTGGTACGAGGAGTACCGCATGGATGCCACTTGGGAACAAGTCGGACTGCTACGAGTTGCCCCTCAAGATACCCAGGAAATCACAATGCAAGTTAAGACTGTGACCGATACAGAGCGCCTGATGGCGTTGCTCGACGAAGCGCTGTCGCTTGCCGATGCGCTCGACCTGCCGATGGTGGCGATCCACATCGATCAGGCGCGCGCCCAACTCGGCGATCTCAGTCCCCGCTGACTCGCGCCGGCCCCAGGTCGCCCTTGCCGATGGTATTGGACGCCATCCGCAACATCGCATCGAGGCTCTTCTTGGCCTGAAGCCGCAAACCCTCCTCGATCTCGATCCGCGGGCTCAGATCGCGCAACGCAACATACAGCTTTTCCAGCGTGTTAAGCGCCATGTACGGACAGATGTTACAGTTGCAATTGCCGTCCGCGCCGGGCGCACCGATGAAGCGTTTGTTCGGCAACGCCTTTTCCATCTGGTGGATGATGTGCGGCTCGGTCGCTACGATCAGCGTGTCGCCAGGCATCGCCAGCGCATAGTCGAGGATGCCGCGCGTCGAGCCTACATAATCGGCGTGATCGAGGATGATCGGCGGGCATTCGGGGTGCGCGACGACCGGCGCGCCGGGATGCTGTGCCTTGAGCTTCATCAGCTCGGTTTCGCTGAAAGCCTCGTGGACGATGCACACGCCCGGCCAGAGCAGCATGTCGCGACCGGTCTTGCGCGCGAGATAGCCGCCGAGATTGCGATCGGGGCCGAAGATGATCTTCTGCTCGGGCGGGATCTGCGCGAGGATCGTGTCCGCCGACGAACTCGTGACGATGATGTCGGAGAGCGCCTTCACCTCGGTCGAGCAGTTGATGTAGGTCAGCGCGATGTGATCGGGATGCTTGGCACGGAACGCGGCGAACTGCTCGGGCGGGCAGCTGTCCTCCAGGCTACAGCCGGCATCCATGTCGGGGAGCACGACGATCTTGTCGGGCGACAGGATCTTGGCGGTCTCGGCCATGAACCGCACGCCGCAGAACGCGATCACGTCGGCGTCGGTCGCCGCCGCCTTGCGCGACAGATCGAGGCTGTCACCGACGAAATCGGCGAGGTCCTGCAGCTCGGGCTTCTGGTAATAATGCGCGAGGATGACCGCGTTCTTCTCCTTGCGGAGGCGCTCGATCTCGGCGCGAATGTCGATGCCGGCGAAGTTCTGGTTCAATTCCATGATCGTATCCCGAGTTTCAGCGCCCATTCCCTAGCACGTCCTGCAGCGAGCGCGAGGTGTCCCAGCGTTCCGTATTCGTGGTCGGCTCGTCGGCAAAGCGCACCGCGACGGTCGCGTCGATCCCCGCGGCGCGCAGCGGCATCGCGAAACTCCGCTCGACCGCGCGACGCGTAGCATCGCGCGCGAGCTTGATCATCTGCGGCTCGCGCGCCTGGCGGATCAGCTCGATCTGGCCGGCGCGACGGTTGGCGGCGTCGAGACGTTTTTCGGCATCGGTGAAGGTCGTCAGCACGCCACCCGAGCCATATTCGCGGACCGCGTTCAGATCGACCTGCGGGCCGTCCGCCTCGACCACCGGCAGACGCACCGACAGTGTCTTGGACGTGCCGTCCCATGCGACATCGGCTTGGGTCAGCTTGGCCATGTCCACCTCGTACCGCACCATGCCGGGCATGATGAGCGTCCTCTCCGTGGTGAAGCCCAGTTGCGATTGTTTCGAGGTGACGACCGCGACGTACCGAGCGGCAAACGCCGACAGTCGGTTCTGTTCGCGTAGGCCTTCCAGGCTGGCGCTGGCGATCGTCGTCGGATCCGGCGTCAGGCGGTCACTGACATAGCGCTGCACGCCCCACAGCGCGAGCAGCCCGGCGAGGACGAGGATTACGACGACGCCGATAGCCTTTGCCAGGAACGCTCCGATGCCGCCCGTACGGGTCGGTGGAGTTACGCTGCCGTCCGCCATGTTTCGCCTTCCTCGATCACCAGACCGCGGGTTTGCAAGTCGTACAGATGCGCCAGCACCGAACGCGCCGCCGCCGGCACCAGTCGCGCGTCGAGGCCAACATACATGCGCTCGATCATCGCGGGGATCGGCCGTGCGCCTTCGCGGAGCAGGCGAAGGATCTGGCCCTCGCGCTGCTTGCGGTGACCGAGCATCCCCCGGACGAGCCGTTGTGGCTTGTCTATCGCTTCCCCGTGGCCCGGATAATAGACGCGGTCGTCGCGGCTCATGAGCTTTTCGAGGCTCGCCATGTACGACGCCATGTCGCCGTCGGGCGGCGACACGATCGTTGTCGACCAGCCCATGACGTGATCGCCGGAGAACAATGCGTTGGTCTCGGGCAGCGCGAAAACGAGGTGGTTCGAAGTGTGGCCGGGTGTCGCGACCGCCACGAGAGTCCAGCCGTCACCCGCGATCGTGTCACCGTCCGCCATGACCCGGTCGGGCGCGTAGGCTGCGTCGAAAGACGCGTCGGCGCGCGTGCCGGCATCGGCTAGATCGAAGGGTGCGGCTCCGACGATCGGCGCGCCGGTCAACGCCTGGAGCGGTCGCGTGCCGGGGCTGTGATCGCGGTGATGATGCGTGACGACGATCGCGGTGACGGGGCGACCGTCTATCGCGCGGATAAGCGCGCCGATGTGTTCTGGATCGTCGGGACCGGGGTCGATCACCGCGAGATCGGTCGTGCCGACGATATGGGTCTGTGTGCCCGTATAAGTATAAGGCGACGGATTGGGCGCGAGCACGCGGCGAACGAGCGGCTCGAGCTGGATCGGGATACCGGTCGGATGCTCAGCCATGGACGCGAGATGGCGGCTTCCGCTGGCGATGGCAATAGCGGGTCCGCCCAGATCACCGGGATCAAAGTGTCGGAATGTCTTACGACCACCGGAGCGGACGGTCCTGCGTCAACTATCGGACCGGCAGCAAAGCCGGGGTTAGGTAACTTGGCACCGCCGATGCGTATCGTTTCCCGTCACCGAACGCCGTAGCGTTCATGCGGGGTGGATCGATCGCTACCGTCCGGTCTCGTCTCGATCCACCCTCAACCGGCGCCCCGGGAGCCCAGTCAGTTGGCCTTCTGCGTCTCGAACAGCTGCGCGAGTTCGCCGCTCTCGTACATTTCCATCATGATGTCGGAGCCGCCGACGAACTCGCCATCGACGTAGAGCTGCGGGATCGTCGGCCAATCCGAATAGGCCTTGATGCCCTGGCGGATACCCTGGTCCTGCAGCACGTCGACGCTCTCGAACTCGACCTCGAGATGGTTGAGGATCGCGATCGCACGGCTGGAGAAGCCGCACTGCGGGAACAGCGGACTGCCCTTCATGAAGAGGACGACGGGGCTGGCTTTAACTAGGGCGTCGATGCGGGCGTTGGAATCGTCGGTCATGTGTCGGTCCTCAGGAAATGGCAGTAGTAAGCTGAAGTGCGTGCAGGACGCCGCCCATCCGTCCGCCGAGCGCGGCATAGACGGCCTGGTGCTGCTTCACCCGGCTCATTCCGGCAAAGCTCGCGGCGGTCACCTTGGCGGCATAATGATCGCCGTCGCCGGCAAGATCGGTGATCTCGACCTGCGCATCGGGGATGGCGTCGCGGATCATCGTCGCGATGTCGTCGGCAGCCATCGGCATCTTACTGCGCCTCCAGCAACTGGCGACGCGCCTCGATCATCTGCTGCGCGAGCGCGCGACGGACGGTGGCCTCGTCATGATCAAGCCCGGCAGCCGTCAGGTCACCAACCAGCTTGCGCACCACGTCGTCGTCGCCGCCGCCTTCCATATCGGCATGGACGAGCGCCGTCGCATAGGCATCGGTTTCTTCGGGCGTCAGCTTCATCTCCTGCGCGGCCCAGCCGCCCAACAGGCGATTGCGCCGCGCGGTAATGCGGAACGCCATTTCTTCCTCGCGCGCGAAATGCGCCTCGCTGGCGCGTTCGCGGTCTTCGAAAATGGTCATTGCGCAGGTCCCCGTTCGGCGTGTCGTCCGGCTGGAGATAGGTCGGCGACCGCGCTCGCGCAACAATCGACGGAAACGTACAAAAACCGCTGGAACAATTCCACGGTCGTAACGATATATAAGTCGGTCACATGACACAGTGCATGGACAGGAGAGTGAGCATGACGACGGTATCGGCGCCTCCATCGGGCGAGACATCCCCTACACGGTCGACGCCCCCCGTTGTGCACGGGCTGGCATATGGAATCGGCGCTTCGATGGCGATATGGGCTGCTATTGCCGCCGTGGCGTACAAGTTGATCTGATCGACGTTACGGGCCGCCCTGGTCAGGCGACCTCGACCACGAGTTTTCCGATCGCACCGCGCGCAGCCATCTTCGCGATTGCCTTGCCACCGTCTTCGAACGCGAAGACTTCGGTCACCCGCGGGGCAATCTTTCCTTCGGCCCAGAGATCGAACAGCGTCTCGATATGGGCCTGGTTCGCCTTCGGATCGCGTGCCGCAAACGCACCCCAGAATACGCCGCATACGTCGCAGCTCTTGAGCAACGTCAGGTTGAGCGGCAGCCGTGGGATTCCGGCGGGGAAGCCAACGACAAGATATTTGCCCTCCCACGCGATCGAGCGCAGCGCCGGCTCGGCATAATCGCCGCCGACCGGATCGTAGATCACGTGCGCGCCGTCTCGACCGACCGCCGCCTTGAACTGCTCGGCGAGCGCCTTCGACTGATCCTTGTCGAACGGTGCGCGCGCATAGATCAGCGTTTCGTCGGCACCGGCCGACTTGGCCGCTGCCGCCTTCTCCTCGGAAGACACCGCCGCGACCACCTTCGCGCCGAACGCCTTGCCGAGTTCGATCGCCGCCAGCCCGACCCCGCCGGCTGCACCAAGGATGAGCAATGTCTGCCCCGCCTGGATATGCCCGCGGTCGAGCAGCGCGTGGATCGTCGTGCCATAGGTGAGGATCAGCGATGCGCCCTCGGCGAAGCTACGGCCGTCGGGAAGGCGGTAGAGCTTGGCGGGATCGGCGATGACCTGCTCGCAGAGACCGCCATGACCGAGCATCGCGATCACGCGGTCGCCGATCGCCCAGCCGGTAACGCCCTCGCCAATCGCCGCAATCGTGCCGGCGATCTCGCCACCGGGCGCGAACGGCCGCTGTGGCTTGAACTGATATTTATCTTCGATGATCAGGACGTCTGGAAAGTTGATCGCGCAGGCCTTGACCGCGACGACGACCTGTCCGGGACCAGCCGCCAAATCTGGCAGCTCGACCATTTCCAGAGTTTCAGGTCCGCCGACCGCCTTCGATACCAATGCCCGCATACCCGCTCTCCACCGTCATCCAGGGGCGATTCGATGCGACCGCCTCCTCGAAATTTGAAATCTGGGTATCTCTTGCCAGCGTCAGGCCGACTTCGTCCAGCCCTTCCATCAGGCATTGGCGGCGGAATGCGTCGAGATCGAAGGTGAAGCGATCCTGGAACGGGGTGGTGACGGTCATCGTCTCGAGGTCGATCGTGACCGGCTGGTCCTTCGCCACCTCGAGCAGACGGTCGACCGCGTCTTGCGGGAGGACGACGGCGACGATACCGTTCTTGAACGCGTTGCCCGAGAAGATGTCCGAAAAGCTCGGCGCGATCACCGCGGCGATGCCCATATCCGCGAGTGCCCACGCGGCATGTTCGCGGCTGGACCCGCAGCCGAAATTATCGCCGGCGATCAAGATCGGCGAACCGGCGTAGCGCGGATCGTCGAAGATGTTCGCAGGATCTGCCCGCACCGTCTCGAACGCGCCGCGTCCCAGGCCGGTGCGCGTGATCGTCTTCAGCCAATGCGCGGGGATGATGACGTCGGTGTCGACGTTCTTCGCGCCCCACGGATAGGCACGGCCCGAGACGGTGGTGACGGGCTTCATCGCTGTTCCGAATGCTCCGGAACGACTCGCGCCGACGCGACATAGGCCGCGACCCCGCTCAGCATGGCGCCCGTCACCAACAGAATGAAAACCTTCTTCATGCACTTGCCCCCATCAACTCTCTGACGTCGCTCAACTTACCCGTGACCGCCGCCGCTGCCGCCATTGCCGGCGATACCAGATGCGTACGCGCTCCGGGACCCTGCCGGCCAACGAAATTACGGTTAGACGTCGATGCGCAACGCTCGCCCGGCGGAACCTTGTCGGGGTTCATCGCCAGACACATCGAACACCCGGGTTCGCGCCATTCGAACCCGGCGTCGGTGAAGATCCGGTCGAGCCCCTCGGCCTCGGCCTGACGCTTCACCAGACCGGAGCCGGGCACGACCAACGCGCGCACGCCCGCGGCGACATGCCGACCATGGGCGATCGCCGCAGCGGCGCGCAGGTCTTCGATGCGACTGTTGGTGCAACTGCCGATGAAGGCGTGCTGGATCGTCACGTCGCGCATCGCCGTACCGGCCGTGAGCCCCATATAGTCGAGCGACTTCCGCGCCGCCAATTGCTTGGCGGGATCGGCGAAACTCGACGGGTCGGGGACGATCCCGGTGATCGGCACGACGTCCTCGGGACTGGTACCCCAAGTCAGGCCGGGGGCGATGTCGGCGGCGTCGAGCACCACCGCCTTGTCGTAGCGCGCGCCGGAATCGGTCGCGAGGCTGCGCCACCAGACGACCGCCTTGTCCCAATTCTCGCCGGTCGGCGCCATCGGCCGGCCCTTGAGATACGCGAAGGTCGTGTCGTCGGGCGCGATCAGGCCGGCGCGCGCGCCCGCCTCGATCGACATGTTGGCGATCGTCAGGCGACCCTCGATCGACATCGAGCGGATCACACTACCGGTGAACTCGATGACGTGTCCGGTGCCGCCCGCAGTGCCGATCTTGCCGATGATCGCGAGGATGACGTCCTTCGGGCTGACGCCAAAGCCGAGTTCGCCGTCGACGCGAACTTCCATCGTCTTCGACTGCGACAGCAACAAGGTCTGCGTGGCGAGGACATGCTCGACCTCGCTGGTGCCGATCCCGAACGCCAATGCGCCGAGGGCGCCATGCGCCGACGTGTGGCTGTCGCCGCAAACGAGCGTCGTGCCGGGGAGCGTGAAGCCCTGCTCCGGCCCGACGACATGGACGATGCCCTGCTCGGCGGCGAGCGCATCGATATAGTCGATACCGAACTCGGTCGTGTTCCGGCGCAGCGCGTCGAGCTGCTGTGCGCTTTCGGGATCGGCGATCGGCAGCGCGCGGCCGGCGGCGTCCTTGCGCGGCGTGGTCGGCAGGTTGTGATCGGGCACCGCCAACGTCAGGTCGGGGCGGCGCACTTTCCGCCCGGCCACGCGGAGGCCTTCGAACGCCTGCGGGCTGGTGACTTCGTGGACGAGATGACGGTCGATATAGATCAGGCTGGTGCCGTCGTCGCGACGTTCGACGACATGCGCCGCCCAGATTTTTTCGTACAGCGTTTGCGGTGTGGCCATGATGGGGGCTGCGGTAACCGAAAGCTGCGCCAAGGCAAAGCCCTGGCGCAACTATCGGTCGATCGGCTGTGCGCTGCGCACGCCGATCAGGGATCACTGCGCAGTGATAAACGGATCCCAGTTCACGTAATACGACACGGGCCGCAGTACGCCGACCGTCACCTTGATCTGGATTTGATAGACTTGCCGTCCTGAGTTCATCGCCTGTCCGATCCAATAGGATCCCGGCGGCTGCTGGCCAATTGGAGGCTGTTGCTGCGGATAGCCCGCGCCGCCGAAGACAGACCCTTGCGACACGGTGAAGCCGGTAATGATCACCTGATCGCCGTTGTCGGAAGCAATCGGCACCGTGTTGAAGCCGATCAGCGAGCCGACCGGAACGACGGTCGAGAGCTCCATCTGGCCCTCGTTGCTACTGCCGTTGCTGATCTGGTTATCCATCATATACACGCCGGTGCCGATATTTTGGCCCTGCTGCGAGGCGACGTAGGACGTGTCTACGGCGATCGTGATAAACGCCTGCGGCGCGATCACGGACTGGTACGCGACGACCAGCTTTGGTTCTTGCATCATCATGACGATTGTCTCCACTATAAGGTCGGTCACGCCGCCGCATCGGCGGTAGACCGTGAAAGAACGGGCTATTTGGCTGAGATGCTGGGGTTCAGCGTGATCGTGATGCCGGCCGAACCGACTTGCTTCTGCACGTTGATGGTGACGGCATAGCCCGCACTTCCGGTGGACTGCGCCTGACCGACGAACGTGCCCGCCCCCCCTGCTTGCGGCTGACCGCCTGCGCCCCAAATGGCGCAATTGCCGATATCGACGATACTGACGACCGCGGCGCTGGACGCGTCGATATTGTAGACGCTCCACTGAATCGTCGAACCGTTCGTCACCTGGGTAGAAAGGCTGGACGAACCTTCGTTCTGACTGCCATTGCCAACCCGGTTGTCGACAAGATAAACGCCCTCGGTCGATCCATTTTGAACAGCATTAATGTCCACCCATATCTGGATGAATACGGTTGGTGTACCTGCCATGCTTGCCTCCTGCGCATCGCCGCAATGGTCCGCCCTGGTATACCAGTCTTGCGGAAGCGCAGGATTACGGCACCCCATCGCCTGCTCTAGGACTACACGGGCCTAGACTTTGTGGAGGAAGAGACGAATCCGATTTGACGCATCGGATTCGATCAGTACGTTTTAGGTCCGGAAAATCCGTTATTACCCGCTACTTTACGCGGACAGGGCTTGCGCAGAATAGCGTAGGATTTCGACCGAATTGGTGCGAACCGTCCGACGCTGATTGAGTTCAGTGCGGTTTGGCCATCGTACGGTTCAGGAAGGCGACGCTGTCGGCCAGCACGGGCGCCTTGCCGCGAAACGGTTTCGACAGCGCCATCGCGACGTCCTCGTGGCTGAGGCCGGGGTAATCGATATGCGTCACCGGTGCGCCGAGCGCCTTCAGCCGCGCGGTGAGGTTGATCGCGTTGTGCGGCTTTACCTGCGTGTCGTCGCCGGCGGTGATCAGCAACATTGGCGGCGCGTCCGCCCGTACGAAGTGGATCGGTTGGGTCATCACCGGCTCGGCCGCGCCCTGCATCGCGTCGATCGCGCGCTTGGCGGTGAAGGGGTAGAAGTCGTACGGCCCGCACAGGCCGACCGCGGCCTTGACGATGCGCGGATCGACGCCTTCGGCCTTCAACCAGCGCTGATCGAGCGTCAGCATCGCGACGGTGTAGGCGCCTGCGGAATGGCCGGCGACGGCGATCCGGTCGGGGTCGCCACCGGATTGCGCGATGTTGTCGCGGGTCCACTTCACCGCTTCGGCGCCGTCCTGGAGGAAGGCGGGGAAGCGCACGTCGGGCACCTTGCGGTAGTCGGGCATGACGACGACATAGCCCGCCTTCGCATAGGCGCGCGCGGCGAAGGCATAGGCGTCGCGCGAGCCGTGAACCCAGCCGCCGCCGTACCAGAAGATCAGCACCGGCAGGCCGGTCTTCGCGCCGCCGGACGGACGCCACACGTCGAGCTTCTGCCCGTGCGTGCCGAACGGAACACCTTCGCGGACGCGCGCGGTGCCGCGACCGCCGCCCATCACGCCGTCGAGGACGCTGAGTGTACCGGGCCCCGCAGTGAATGCCGCTGCGCCGATCAGGATCGCGATCAAGGCAACGATGATCGCGGAGCGTTTGGCGCGTCGGGTCATCAGCGACGAAAGTCTGCGGTGATCGATCCGCACGCCGCGAGGTCGGCCTCATGGCTTTCCTCGCGCCACGTCTCGGCGAGGGCCACCGTCTCCCATTCGCGCATCGCGGGATGCGCGATGATCCGCTCGACCCAGGCGAGACCTGCCGGACCGACATCGATCCCGTAGGTCCGCACGCGAAACGCGACCGGCGCGTAGAAGGCATCGACCGCGGTGAAGTCCGTGCCCGCGAGCCACGGCCCGCCGAACCGGTCGAGCCCCTCGCCCCAGAGTTCGGCAATACGTGCGACGTCGCGGTCGAGCGCGGCGCTACCGGGCGCGGCATCGACGCGGACGCCGACGTTCATTGTCCGCTCGTTGCGCAGCGCCGAGAACCCACCGTGCATCTCGGCCGTTGCGCAGATCGCCCAGGAGCGCGCGTCGGGATCGGTTGTCCACACACCGTCGTGGCGCTCGGCAAGGTACAGCGCGATGCCGAGCGAATCCCAGACCGTCCGCGTGCCGTCGATCAGCACCGGCACCTGCCCGGTCGGGGAGAAGGCGCGGAACGCTTGGTGATTGTCGGGCGCGAGGAACGGCTCGATCCGGTCCTCGAAGTCGATGCCGAGCGCCTTCATCAACAGCCAGGGTCGAAGCGACCAGCTCGAATAATTGCGGTTCGCGGTGACGAGGGTGTAGGCCATCAGGCGATGTAGTTCGCGGTGGTCTTCGCCGCGACGTCGTCTGCGGTGACGCCCGGGGCGAGCTCGACCAGCTTGAACGGGCTGTCGTGATCGCGGCGCTGGAACACCGCCAGGTCCGTGACGATCATGTCCACCACGTTCTTCCCCGTCAGCGGCAAGGTGCAGGACGGAATGAACTTAGGCGTGCCGTCCTTGGCGGTGTGATCCATCACGACGATGATCTGCTTGACGCCCGCGACCAGATCCATCGCGCCCCCCATGCCCTTGATCATCTTGCCCGGGATCATCCAGTTGGCGATGTCGCCGTCCTCGCTGACCTCCATCGCGCCCAGCACCGTCAGGTCGATATGCCCGCCGCGGATCATCGCGAAGCTGTCCGACGAGCTGAAATAGGCGGAACTGGGCAGTTCGCTGATCGTCTGCTTGCCGGCGTTGATCAGGTCGGCATCCTCCTCACCCGCATAGGGGAACGGCCCGATCCCGAGCATGCCGTTCTCGGACTGGAGCGTGACGGTCATCCCCTCGGGAATGTTGTTCGCGACTAGCGTGGGAATGCCGATGCCGAGATTGACGTAATAGCCGTCCTTCAGTTCCTTGGCGGCGCGTGCGGCCATCTGGTTACGGTCCCAGGGCATCAGTTGATCGTTCCTTCCTGGATGGTGGTGATCGTCGTGAACTGTTCGCGGAGTTCGGTGCCGACGCCGTCGACGATTGCCTGCAACGCGGCGTCCTCGGCGATACCCCACGTCCCCGCATAGGCGCGCGCGGCATGGCGGATCGTGTCGGCGAGGAGGTAGCCGAACACGGTCGGATCCTCGAGGATGCCTGCGTCGATCAGCACGTTGCTGCCCGCGCCGTTGGTGATCCAGATCCGCGCGACCTCGACCGATTCACCGGTGAGTTCGGCATTGTTCGCGAGTTCGATCGCGTTTGGATGATCGGTCATTGCGTGACGTCTCCGGTCGGGGCCCAGTGCAATGCGGGCGGAAATACCTCGTCGCGGCTGCCCTTCAGCGCGGTACCGTAGACGGGGTTGGGCAGCACGAACCACCCCGCCCCCCATTTCGCAGCGATCGCGGGCGACTGGACGACGGCGCGGCGGGCAGCGGGGGTCTGCCCGGCGTTGAACAGGTCGCTGAAGTCGCCGAGCTGGTCCCCGCCCATCGCGACGACGCAATAGCGCGCAGCAATCGTCGCGCGGCGGCCGTCCTTCTTGGAGCCGGTCGCATCGTCGCCCGACAGGAACAGCGTCTCGCCGTGGCGCGCGGGGCCGAGGCCGGCGCCTATGATCGCGGCTTCGGTCGGCGCGGCGTTGGCGGCGGAGCGGTTCGAGTTGAAGACGATTGTGACGCCCAATGCGCGCAGGGCGGCGAGGGCTTCGCGTGCGCCGGGGACGGGTGCGACCTGCTTGATGCCGGTGCGTTCCCAGTCCTGCCAGCGGGAGTCGGACCAGGGCTGGCCCGACGCCGCGTCATATTCGAAGCCCAGGTTAAGGAGGACGGTCTCGTCGACGTCGAACACCGCGGCTTTCGGCTTGGTGCCGCAGCTGGTCCAGGCGGGGGCAGCGAGCGTGGCACCTTGCGCGAGGATCACGGAAGTCGGCGAGCGCTGCGCGCGGACGTAGCCGACGAGCGTGTTCCAGGCCTGAATGCTGACCGCGGCGCCCTCGCCCGAGGCATAGAGATACTGCATGCCGGCGGGGACGCCATCGACCGTCACGGGGACGGCGGCGGTCTTCGAGGTCGCTATCGAGGTCGGCGCGGAAACGCTGACGCATCCTTGGAGGGCCAGTGCCCCTGCGAACGCAGGGGTCCAGGATACCAAGCGCAACACCCGCGACCCTGGGCTCCTGCGTGCGCAGGAGAACAGCAGCGGAATCACGCCGAAACCCGCTCGCGGACCGTGCGGAATTCGATCTGTTTGTCGTACGGCGCGCCGACGATCATCCGCTTCACATAGATACCCGGCAAATGGATCGTATCGGGATCGAGGCTGCCGACGGGGACGATCTCCTCGACCTCGGCGACGCAGATCTTGCCCGCGGTCGCCATCGGCTGGTTGAAGTTGCGCGCGGTCTTGCGGAAGATCAGGTTGCCCGTCTCGTCGGCTTTCCAGCCCTTGATGATGCTCAGATCGGCGCGGATGCCGCGTTCCAGGATGTAATCCTGGCCGTCGAAAGTCTTCACTTCCTTGCCCTCGGCGACGAGCGTGCCGACGCCGGTCTTGGTATAAAAGCCGGGAATCCCAGCCCCCCCCGCCCGGCAGCGTTCGGCGAGCGTACCCTGCGGACAGAATTCGACCTCGAGTTCGCCGCTCAGATATTGCCGTTCGAATTCCTTGTTCTCGCCGACATAGGACGAGATCATCTTCTTCACCTGGCGCGAGCGGAGCAGTTTCCCCAGCCCCTGCCCGTCGATCCCGGCATTGTTGCTGGCGATCGTCAGGTCCTTGACTCCCGACGCCTCGATCGCGTCGATCAGCCGCTCGGGGATCCCGCACAGCCCGAACCCGCCCGCGCAGATCGTCATGCCATCGAACAGCAATCCTTCGAGAGCCGTCGCCGCATCGGTGTAGCGCTTGTTCGCCATGCATCCTCCTCAGGTATTTCGCCTCGCATAAGCCGGTGGCTAACGCTCGGCAACGGGCGAAGAGCGCGGTCCCACACACCCGTCATGCCGGACTCGTTCCGGCATCCACCGTCCCGCAAGATCGCCGGCCGTTGCGTGCGCGGAACGGTGGACCCCGGAACCAGCCCGGGGTGACGGAGCGTAGACTCAATACGCGAGCTTCAACCCCGGGCGCTTCCACCGCGTCTTCACCAGCCGCCCGCTGCCCGAGCAGGTGATGTACGCGTCCATCAAGTCCGCACCGCCCCAACAGATGTTGGTGGTAAACGCATCGTCGGTGGCGACGAACTCGACCAAGTCTCCCGCCGGCGAGATCACGCTGATCCCGCAGTCGCCGATCGTCGCGACGCAGATGTTGCCGCCGGCCTCGACGCCAAGCGAGTCGAAGAACTTGTAGCCGGCGGGGCGGTAGAACGGCGTGCCCGAGGCGCTGGCGACCTTGCCCGGCGCAACGATGTCGAATGCCATCAGCCGGCACGTGTAGGTTTCCGCCGCGTACAGCGTGGCGCCGTCGGGCGACAGGCCGATGCCGTTGGGGTTTTCGCTCGGGAAGACGACTTCTTCCAGATGGCTGCCGTCGGCGTGTGCGTAGAAGATGCCAGTGATGTCGCGGTCCCGATCGCGCGATTTGCCGTGATCGGTGAACCAGAACCCGCCGTGCGAATCGAACACGATGTCGTTGGGCCCTCGCAGCGAACAGCCGAAATCGCCGTCCTTGTAGAGCGTCTCGACCGCGCCGGTGGCGATGTCGATCCGTTCGATCCGGCCACCCGAATAGTCGTCCGGCTGGCCGTGCGGCGTGAGAAAACCGTTCGCCTCGCGCCACGCGAAGCCGCCATTGTTGCAGCAATACAGCTTGCCGTCGGGGCCGATCGCCAGGCCGTTGGGGCCGCCGCCGGGTTCGGCAACGGTGGTTTTCGTGCCGTCGGGCGCGATGCGGGTGATGCGGCCGGCGGCGATCTCGACGAGCATGATGCTGCCGTCGGGCATCGCGACGGGGCCTTCGGGGAAACGCAAGCCACTGGCGACGGTGGTGAAGTCGGTCATGATCCTCTCCGGGCGAGTCGGGTTGGCCCCGGCTTCGACGCCAGCGTAACCGGTTCTCGACTTCGCGCACAACGGACGGCAGGATATGCCGATGATCACACCACGCACCGGCGGCCGTATCCTGGTCGACCAACTCGTCGCACAGGGCTGCGACCGGATCTTCACCGTACCCGGCGAGAGTTTTCTCGCCGTCCTCGACGCGCTGCACGATACGCCGTCGATCGACCTCGTCGTGTGCCGGCAGGAGGGCGGCGTGGCCTATATGGCGTGCGCGGACGGGACGCTGACGCACCGGCCGGGCGTGGCGTTCGTAACGCGCGGACCGGGCGCGACCAACGCGTCGATCGGGGTGCATGTCGCGATGCAGGATTCGCAGCCGATGATATTGTTCGTGGGCGATATCGACCGCGGCACGCGCGACCGCGAGGCGTTTCAGGAGATCGATTTCCAGGCGATGTTCGCCCCCATCGCCAAATGGGCGGCGCGGATCGACGATGCGCGGCGGATCCCCGAATATGTCGCGCGCGCCTATGCCACCGCGATGTCGGGGCGGCCGGGGCCGGTGGTGCTCGCGCTGCCCGAGGATATGCTGCTGGACGTTGTCGAGGCGGTCGATCGACCGCGCGTCGAGCGCGTCGCGCAAGGTTGCGACGCCGACACGATGGACCTGCTCGCCGATCTGCTGACGACCGCCGAGCGGCCGGTGGCGATCGTCGGCGGCGCAGGGTGGGACGTCGCCGCATCGGGCGCGTTTGCGAGCTGGGCGGACCGTAACGGCGTGCCCGTCGCGGCGGCGTTCCGGCGGCAGGATGCGGTTCCCAACGATTGCCCGGTGTGGGCGGGCAATCTCGGCTATGGCCCCAATCCGAAGCTGGTCGAGCGGGTTAAGGCGGCGGACCTGTTGCTGATCGTCGGCCCGCGCCTGGGCGAGGCGACGACCGACGGCTATGCGCTGATCACGCCCGATCATCCGGGGCAGCGGATCGTCCATGTCCATCCCGATCCCGACGAATTGCAGCGCGCCTATCGCGCCGACGTCGCGGTGTGCGCGGGCATGGCGGAGTTCGCCGAGGCGTTGCTGCTGCTCGACCTGCCGCCGCGCACCGCCGGGCAGGAGGCACATGCCGAGTGGCGCGAATGGTCGACGCCGAGCCCGCGCGATCTGGCGATGGACCTGGGGCCGTGTGTGACGGCGATGCGTGAGCGGTTGCCGGCGGATGCGATCATCTGCAACGGCGCGGGGAATTATTCGGGCTGGTGGCATCGCTACTGGGCCTATGCCGGGCCTGGGACTCAGCTTGCACCGACCGCGGGGGCGATGGGCTACGGCGTCCCCGCAGCGGTCGCGGCGTCTTTGCGGCATCCGGAGCGGACCGTCGTTGCGCTGGCAGGCGACGGGTGTTTCCTGATGAACGGGCAGGAACTGGCGACGGCGGTGGCGCACGGCGCGGACATGCTGGTGATCGTGGTCGACAATGGCGGCTACGGCACGATCCGGATGCATCAGGAGCGCGAATATCCGGGGCGGGTGTCGGGGACGGCGCTGCGCAATCCGGACTTCGCCGCGCTCGGGCGGGCTTATGGGTGCTGGGCGGAGACGGTGACGCAGACGGGCGATTTCGTCGGGGCGCTGGACCGGGCGATGGAGCGCGGCGGGGTTCGGATGCTGCACCTGGTGACGGATATCGAGGCGATTACTGCTGGGACGACGCTAGCGAAGGTTCGTGGGGCGGGGTGAGCTGCGGCCTCTATCGATAACATCCGTCCGATAGAGTTCACCCCACAGAAGAGGCACCTCCCCGACGGAGGCCGGGGTCCAGTTGGAAAGGTCGTTGTAACGGAGGACCGCCCGTCGTTACCGCCGTCCCCCAACTGGGCCCCGGCCTTCGCCGGGGTGGCGCTTAGCTGCTCGCCGCTGCGAAAACTTGCCGTTCCCCCGCGGAGGCGGGGGTCCAGGAGTCACGGGGGCTGTCGGTATTTAGCTGGGCCCCCGCGTCCGCGGGGGAACACTGGTGGGCCAGACTGTCAGACGGTGGCAGCCGACGCCAACTTCGCCCGAACCGCCGCTACCGCTTCCGCCGCTTTGTCGCCATCCGGGCCACCGCCCTGCGCCATGTCGGGACGGCCGCCGCCGCCCTGCCCGCCGAGCGTCGCGACCGCGACCTTGAGCAAGTCCACCGCGTTGTGGCTCGCGACCAGATCCGCCGTAACCCCGACCGCCACCGAGGCGCGGCCGTCGTTGATCGCGACCATCACCGCGATGCCCGAACCGAGCCGCTGCTTGGCCTCGTCGACCGCGCCACGCAGGCCCTTGGCCTCGAAGTCGTTCAGCACCTGGCCGATGAAAGCGACCCCGCCGACCTGTTCGGGCCCGGCCGCCGCGCCGCCACCGCCGCCCATCGCCAGCGCCTTCTTGGCCTCGGCGAGTTCGCGCTCGAGGCGGCGGCGGTCTTCAAGCAGCGACGCGACGCGCGCCGGCACCTCGTCGGGGGTGGACTTCAACACCGCCGCGGCTTCGCGCAGCCGGTCGTCGCGGCCCGTGAGATACGTGCGTGCCGCTTCGGCGGTAAGCGCCTCGACCCGGCGGATGCCGCTGGAGACCGCGCCTTCGCCCACCACCTTGAACAGCCCGATATCGCCGAGCGCCGTGACGTGCGTGCCGCCGCACAGTTCGATTGAATACGTACCGTCCTCGGTCGACCCCATCGACACGACGCGGACCTCGTCGCCATATTTCTCGCCGAACAGCGCCATCGCGCCCATCGCGATCGCGTCGTCGGGGGTCATCAGCAAAGTCGTCACCGCGCCGTTGCCGCGGACCTGCGCGTTCACGTCGGCCTCGACCTGCGCGATGTCGGCGGGGGTCATCGCGACCGGCTGCGAGAAGTCGAAGCGCAGGCGGTCGGGCGCGACGAGGCTGCCCTTCTGCGCGACGTGCTTGCCGAGACGCTCACGCAGCGCCTCGTGCAGCAGATGCGTCGCCGAGTGGTTGGCGCGAATCTGCGCGCGGCGCGCGACGTCGATCTGGAGCTTGACCGGATCGCCGACCTTGATGCCGCCGGCATCGACGATCGCATGATGGACGAACACGCGGCCGAGTTGCTTCGACGTCTCGGTGACGGTCGCGCGCAGACCGGTATCGTTGGAGATGTGCCCGGCATCGCCGACCTGCCCGCCGCTCTCGGCGTAGAACGGCGTCTGGTTGACAACGATCGCGACGGTGTCGCCGGCTGTCGCGGAGTCGACGCGCGCGCCGTCCTTGACCAGTGCGACGACCTCGCCCTCGCCGGTGTCGGACGCATAGCCGAGGAATTCGGTGCCGCCGGTCTGCTCGACGATGTCGAACCAGATGTCGTCCGAGGCCTTGGCGCCCGAGCCCTTCCACGCGGCGCGGGCGGCGCGCTTCTGCTCGGCCATCGCGGTGTCGAAACCAGCGCGGTCGACCGCGATATTGCGTTCGCGCAGCGCGTCTTCGGTGAGGTCGTAGGGGAAGCCGAACGTGTCGTAGAGCTTGAACGCGACGTCGCCCGCGAGCGTGCCGTCGGTCATGCCGACGGTAGCCTCGTCAAGGAGCTTTAGCCCCTTGTCGAGCGTCTGGCGGAAGCGCGTCTCCTCCTGCTGCAGCGTCGCCTCGATCAGCGGGCGCGCGCGCGACAGTTCGGGATAGGCGGCGCCCATCTCGGTGACGAGCGCGGGGACCAGCCGGTGCATCAGCGGCTCCTTCGCGCCGAGGATATGCGCGTGGCGCATCGCGCGGCGCATGATCCGGCGCAGGACGTACCCGCGGCCCTCGTTGGCGGGCAGCACGCCGTCCGCCACCAGGAAGCCCGCGGTGCGCAGGTGATCGGCGATCACGCGGTGGCTGGCGGTGTTGGCACCGTCGGTCGCGGTGTGCGTCAGCGCGCCGCTCGCGGCGATCAGCGCCTTGAACGTGTCGGTATCGTAATTGTCGGTGACGCCCTGCATGACCGCGGCGATGCGCTCGAGCCCCATGCCGGTGTCGATCGAGGGCTTGGGCAAATTGCCGACGATCTCGGCATTTTCCTGCTCATATTGCATGAACACGAGGTTCCAGATCTCGACGAACCGGTCGCCGTCCTCGTCCGGGCTGCCGGGAGGGCCGCCGGGGATATGGTCGCCGTGATCGTAGAAGATTTCCGAGCACGGCCCGCACGGCCCGTTGTCGCCCATCGACCAGAAATTGTCCTTGGTCGGGATGCGGATGATGCGGTGCTCGGGGAGCCCCGCGATCTTCTTCCAGAGATCGAACGCCTCGTCGTCGGTGTGATAGACGGTCGCGGTGAGCTTGTCCGGCGACAGGCCCCATTCCTTCGTGAGCAACGTCCAAGCGTGCGTGATCGCCTGTTCCTTGAAATAATCGCCGAACGAGAAATTGCCGAGCATTTCGAAGAAGGTGTGGTGCCGCGCAGTGTAGCCGACATTGTCGAGATCATTGTGCTTGCCGCCCGCCCGAACGCACTTCTGCGACGACGTGGCGGTCGTGTAGGGCCGCGATTCGAGGCCGGTAAAGACGTTCTTGAACGGCACCATCCCCGCATTGACGAACATCAGCGTCGGGTCGTTCTGCGGCACGAGTGGCGCGGAGGGCACGATCTGGTGCCCCTGCGAACCGAAATAGTCGAGGAAGCCGCGGCGGATGTCGTTGGTCGATGTCATCGCGCGGACTTAGGCGAGCACGGCGGTTCGCTCAAGTAGAGGTGTGAAGCGGGCGCTGGTGCAAGTTCGATCGGCTGAAATAGCATGTTTCCCCGCGAAGGCGGGGACCCAGACTGGGCTCCCGCCTTCGCGGGAGAGCAACGAAGCGGAGAGTGTCGCTGCTCACAGCCCCCACCCCGGCGAAGGTCGGTGCCAATTGGGGGACGCCTATAATGAAGCTCGGTGCTCCCTTATTCCCACCTGTCCAATTGGGCCCCGGCCTTCGCCGGGGTGGTCGCGTTGGGAGGGGAGGCTTGCCTAACCCATCGGTGCGTCGATCGACTTGGGTGGTTCGCTGAACCACCGCGGCCCGGCGGCGGTCATGTGGAAGCAATCCTCGATGCGGATGCCGTATTTGCCGGGGATGTAGATGCCGGGCTCGTCGCTGAAACACATCCCCGCCGCGAGCCTGGTGGTTTCGCCGCGGACGAGGTTGACAGGTTCGTGGCCGTCCATGCCGATGCCGTGGCCGGTGCGGTGCGACAGGCCGGGGAGTTTATAGCCGGGGCCGTAGCCGAGCGCCTCGTACGCACGGCGGACGGCGTCGTCGACGCTGCCCGCGGTCGCGCCGATCCGGGCGGCGGCGAACGCGATCTGCTGGCCGCGGGCGACCTGATCCCAGGTTTTGCGCTGGTCGGCCGAGGCGGTGCCGTGGACCCAGCTGCGCGAGATGTCGGATTGATAGCCTTGCACGGTGCACCCGCAGTCCATCAGCACGACCTGTCCGTCGGCGACACGGTGGATCTCGTGGCTGCCGTGCGGATAGGCCGACGCTTCGCCGATCAGCGCCATCGAGAATTCGGGCGCGCCACCTAGCTTCTTGGTCGCGGCGGTCATCAGTGCGCCGATCTCCGCGCCGGTCATGCCCTTTTCGACGCGCGCGTACGTCCAGCGATAGGCCGCGAGCGTGACCTCGGTCGCGACCTGCATCAGTGCGATCTCGGCGGGGGTCTTGATCATGCGACACCCGCGGACGACGGGGTTGGCGGAAACGATTTTCGCCCCAGGCAGCGCGCGGGCGAGCGCGTCAAAGGCGAAGAAGCGGACCGTCTCCTCGATCGCGATCGGTCGCGCGGCGAGTTTGCGATCGCGCAGGAAGCCGGCGACCACCGCGAGCGGATCCTGATCCTCCTGCCAGACGCGGACCTCGGCGGGGACCGCAAGCGTCTCGCGGACCGAGGGCTCCTCGAAGAACGGCGTGACGATGCAGGGCTTGCCCTCGACCGGCAGGATCGCCGCGGTCAGCCGCTCGCTACGGTGCCATTCGACCCCAGTGAAATAGATCATCGACGATCCTGGCTCGATCAGGACCGCGCCGATCCCCGCCGCCTTCATCAGCGATTGCGCGCGGACCAGACGCGCGGCGCGTTCGGTCGAGTCGATTGGTTTCGCTCCGCCGGTAATGTCCGACAGCGCGGACAGGTCAGGCTCGGCGGCGCGCAGAATCGCGGTAGTCGATAGCAAGGGAAGCGACGCGGCGAGCCCCAACAGGGTGCGGCGAGACGGCGAATAGGGCTGGCTGGACATGGGCCGACGATAGGGACCTTGACCCGGGCGCCGCAATCCCCTTCCCTTGCGCACGTATTTCGGGAGCGATTAATGGCCAAGCGGCTAACCTATTACATCCTGTTCGGGCTGGTCGCAGGGCTCGTCGTCGGCTGGATATTGAACGCGTCGATCGACGACGGCACGCCGGCGTCCGCCGCGCAGTTGAGCGAGATCGCTGGCTATTTCTCGATCGTGACGTCGCTGTTCCTGCGGCTGATCAAGATGATCATCGCGCCTTTGGTCTTCTCGACCCTGGTCGTCGGGATTGCGCACATGGGTGACACCGGCGCGCTTGGGCGTGTGGGGCTGCGCAGCCTCGGCTGGTTCATCTGCGCGAGCCTGTTGTCGCTCACGCTCGGGCTGATCCTGGTCAACGTGTTGCAACCGGGCGTCGGCCTCGAACTCGCGATCCCGCCGGCGACCGCGTCGAGCGGGGTCGATGCCGCGGCGTTCGACCTCGCCAAGTTCATCGCGCATATCGTACCCGATTCGATGATCGCGGCGATGGCGGACAACGAGATCCTCCAGATCGTCGTCTTCTCGGTGTTCGTCGGCGTGGCGATCACCGCGGTCGGCGAGAAGGCCGCCCCGCTGGTCAAGGCGATCGAGGCGCTGGTCGCGGTGATGCTCCAGATCACCAATTACGTGATGCGCTTCGCGCCGTTCGCGGTGTTCGCCGCGGTGACCGCGACGCTTGCCGAGCGCGGCCCGAGCATACTCGGCGATCTCGGCTATTTCATGCTGTGCTTCTATCTGGGGCTCGCGCTGCTGTGGGCGATGCTGATCGGGATCGCGTTCGTGCTGATCGGCCCGCGGACTCGGTTGCTGGTGCGCTATATCCGCGATCCGCTGATCCTCGCCTTCTCGGCGGCCTCGTCCGAGGCGGCGTATCCGCGGACGCTGGAGGCGCTCGACCGGTTCGGCGTGCCGCCGCGGATCGCCAGCTTCGTGCTGCCGCTGGGCTATTCGTTCAATCTCGACGGGTCGATGATGTACATGACGTTCGCGTCGCTGTTCATCGCGCAGGCCTACGGCATCCACATGCCGATCGGGCAGCAGATCGCGATGCTGCTGGTGCTGATGGTGACGTCGAAGGGGATTGCCGGCGTGCCGCGTGCGTCGCTGGTGGTGATCGCCGGCACGCTGTCGATGTTCAAGATCCCGGAGGCGGGGATTCTGCTGATCCTCGCGGTGGATCATTTCCTCGATATGGGGCGCTCGGCGACCAACGTGATCGGCAATGCGGTGGCGGCGACGGTGGTGGCGAAGTGTGAGGGCGGGCTCGATGAACGCGAGCCGGCCGACCGGGATTTCCCGCACGCGCCGACGGGCCATGGGCCGAAGGTGAATGTGGATAGCTATGAGAAGATCGGGCCGGGGCAGGTTTAGCGTTGAGTTTTCTCGCCGGTGCAATTTGCTTCCGTCATCCCAGCGAACGCTGGGATCCAGAGCCGTGAGGGTGCGCTTTGTGGCTCTAGATCCTGGGTCGAGCCCAGGATGACGGAGGGTTTGGGGTGACGGCCGGCTCTATTGATTTGTCGTTTCAAGCGTAGGCGTACGGCCCGCCCTTTTTTAGGCCGGCCTGATACGCCGGCCGGGCGTGGATCTTGGCGAGCCAGGCGATCGTGGCGGGGCGGGACTCGTTCAGGCCGCCGCGGCTGCGTGCGGCTTCCAGGGGGAAGCTCATCATGATGTCGGCGGCGGTCATGTGGTCGCCGGCGAACCACGGGCGCTGGGACAGTTCGGATTCGACGTAATCGAGATGCACGTCGATCATCGGCTGGATCTTCTTGATTGCGACCTTGCCCATGATCGGGATGCGCGCGAGGACGAGCTTCAGCAGCAAAGGCGGCATCATCGAGCCTTCCGCATAATGCAGCCAGAAGCGGTAGCGCAGCGCGTCGGTGCGCTTGGCGGGGGCGCCGAGCTTTCCGTCGGCCTTGTCGACGAGATATTCGACGATCGCGCCGGTTTCCGCGACCACCAGGCCGTCATCGTCGATCACCGGCGACTTGCCGAGCGGGTGGACCTGCTTGAGTTCGGGCGGGGCGAGCATCGTCGCCTTGTTCCGCTCGTAGCGCTTGATCTCATACGGGAGGCCGAGTTCCTCGAGCATCCAGAGGATACGTTGCGACCGCGAGTTTTCGAGGTGGTGGACGATGATCATGGTGCGTTGCTCCCCTATGCGGCGCCCGGTGTGCGGGCCGTCCAGATCCAGGCGGCCGCGGGGAAATCCACCGCGTCGCCGTTCCGATGACGGTCGCAGACCTCGGTGAGACGCGCAATATGGCCCTCGCGTTCCTTGGGCGTCGCGTCTCGGATCCGCGACGCCGCGGGGCCGATGCGGCGGAAATAGTCGACCGCGTCGGCGACGGGATCGGCGCCCTGGCCGGCGCGGTAGGCGAAGTCGATGCGCTGGGGTTGGGTCGTGCGCCAGCCGGCGGCGTCGAGGATCGCGGTGACGTGGGTCGGATCGGAGAAGGCGAAAGGACCTGCGGCCGTGGATTGGGGTGCGGCGGTGTCGCCTCCCGTCGCGGCTATGGTCTCGACCGCCCAGCTATTGGCGGCGCGTTCGGCGAAGCAGGAGAAGACCAATGTTGCACCGGGCGACGCGGTCCTGGCGAGCGCGGTGAAGGCGGCGACCGGATCGGCGAAGAACATGACTCCGTGGCGCGACGCGTAGAGATTTACCGGCGCGTGGTCCGCGGCGGTGGCGATGGCGTCGGCGCAGAGGATCGTGGCGTTGGGTTGGTGCTGGCCGCGCTGCCGGGCGATCTCGATCAGGGTGGGCGAGAGGTCGATGCCGACGAGCCGGGCGTTCGGCAGCGCCGCGGCGATCGCCAGCGATGTCGCGCCGGCGCCGCATCCTATGTCGAGGATCGTGGCGGTTTCCGGGGTCGCGGCGGCAAGGATCGCGGCGTTGAGATGGGGGGCTAATGCCGCGAAGCTGCGGTCGGTTCGGCGCCATTCCTCGGCCCAGACGTCGCCTATCCTGCCGGTCCAGTCGTAGGCGGTGGTCATTGGCGGGGCCGTTTCGTGGTTGGGTTTGGGGATGGTTTGGAGCTTTGCGCGTATCGGGCGGGAGAGTGAAGTATAGAAAGTGCAGACGCTGGGAGGGTTTTCTGGGGGCGGGTTTTGGTCGGGTGCCCGCGTTGAATTTTAGCGTTGGTTCATTTCCCGAGGGCTTCCTGCATGTCTCCCCGCGAAGGCGGGGATCCAGACTGGGAGTGCTGGGTCGGATCGTCCCCTGGACGATCCTCGCGCATGCTGGGCATGCGCGACCCGGCGCTCGCCTTCGCGGGAGAACAAGGAGGGGGAGTGGGATCTGCTCAAGCTAAGCGTCGAAAGAGTTTGGGTAGGCTGCTCGCTTCTTCGGGGCTTTCCCAATTGGGCCCCGGCTTTCGCCGGGGTGGTGGAGTTGGTCCTTAAGTCAGTCGCAACTGCCACCTGCCCTCACCCTCCCATCGCGAAGGCGATGGGCCCCTCCCTCTCCGCGGAGGGAGAGGGTTTAGTAGGCTTACGCGTCGTCTTCGGCGTCGGGGCCGGCCATCATTTCCTCGGCGACCTTGTCGGTGCGCGCACGGATCTGCTTTTCGAGGCGGTCGGCGGTTTCGGGGTTGTCCTTGAGGAAGGTCTTCGAATTCTCGCGACCCTGGCCCAGACGGACGCTGTCGTAGCTGAACCACGCGCCGGACTTCTCGACGAGACCCGCCTTCACGCCGAGATCGAGAATCTCGCCGAGCTTGGAGACGCCCTGCCCGTACATGATGTCGAACTCGACCTGCTTGAACGGCGGCGCGACCTTGTTCTTGACGACCTTCACGCGGGTCTGGTTGCCCGTGACCTCTTCACCGGCCTTGATCGCGCCGATGCGACGGATGTCGAGGCGGACCGAGGCGTAGAATTTCAGCGCGTTGCCGCCGGTCGTCGTCTCGGGATTGCCGTACATGACGCCGATCTTCATGCGGAGCTGATTGATGAAGATCACCATGCAGCGCGAGCGGCTGATCGAACCGGTGAGCTTGCGCAACGACTGTGACATGAGACGGGCCTGAAGGCCGACATGGCTGTCGCCCATCTCGCCCTCGATTTCCGCGCGCGGCACGAGGGCTGCGACGGAGTCGACGACGAGCACGTCGATCGCGTTCGAGCGGACGAGCGTGTCGACGATCTCGAGCGCCTGCTCGCCGGTGTCGGGCTGCGACACGATCAGCTCGTCGATGTTGACGCCGAGCTTCTTGGCATAGACCGGGTCGAGCGCGTGCTCGGCATCGACGAACGCCGCGGTGCCGCCGCCCTTCTGCGCTTCGGCGATCACGTGGAGCGCGAGCGTGGTCTTGCCCGAGCTTTCCGGACCGTAGATCTCGATCACGCGGCCGCGCGGCAGGCCGCCGACGCCGAGTGCGATGTCAAGCCCGAGCGAGCCGGTCGAGATGACCTCGACCTGCATCGTCTCCTTAGAGCCGAGGCGCATTGCCGAGCCCTTGCCGAACGCGCGGTCGATCTGCGCGAGCGCGGCGTCGAGCGCCTTCTGGCGGTCGTTGGTTGCGGTTGCCATGCCGGTGTCGATCACTTTCAGATTAGCGGCCATTGATAAGCTCCCATCGCTAAAGCAAGCGCGCGTGCCATTCAACGCGTCTAACGCCGTGTATCCTTTTTGTTCTTGCGGAACAAGTGCGGAACATGGGGTTTGGATCAAAAAGATTCGGCGATAGATGCAGGTCTCGCGGGGGCTGGGCCCGACCCTCGATGTTGAACCGTTTGAATATATGACCGGTCGTCATCCTCGCGCAGGCGGGAATCCATAACCTCATAGCTTCGCGATCCTGTGGAGACGCCAGCCAGTATAGGTTCCCGCCTCCGCGGGAATGACGGGGTATGGCTGGGCGAGGTTTGATCGATATCCGCGCAGTCTTGTTCGGGGGCTGGCGTATTCGGGGGCGAGTTCGATCAGGCTAGCGTCGTTGCAAGCGTCCACCAGCCTCGGGCTTGGGCGGCGTGTGCGGCGGCGTCTCGCGCTTGCGGCGTTTCGAACAGGGCGAAGCAGGTGGCGCCGGAGCCGGACATTCTCGACAGCAGGACGCCTTTGGCCGCGTCGAGGAGGTGGCGGACGTCGGCGATGACGGGGGCCAGCGCGAGCGCGGGGGGTTCGAGGTCGTTGCGGCCGGCGACGGCGCGGGCGAGCAGGTCGCCTTCGGGGATCGGGCCTCGATCCTGGCCGTCCCAGGTCTTGAAGACGGCGGCTGTGGATACGGCGACCTTGGGGTTTACGAGCAGGAGGGGCGTGCCGGCTAGGCCTTCGAGGTTGGTCAGGGTGTCGCCTTTGCCGGTGCCTAGCGTGGTCCGGTTGGCGAGGCAGGCAGGGACGTCTGCGCCGAGCTTTGCGGCGATGTGGTGGAGGCGGGGGTCGGTGGGCGCGACGGCGTGAAGGCGGGCTAGCGCGCGCAGGGTTGCGGCGGCGTCGGCCGAGCCTCCGCCTATGCCCGAGGCGATGGGAAGGTGCTTTTCCAGGATTATGGCGTGGTGGGTGTTTGGGGCGAACTCGGTGGTGAAGGCGTCGGCGGCGGCGGTGACGAGGTTGCCGTACCAAGGGGCCTCCCCGGCGGAGGCCGGGGTCCAGTTGGGCGAACGTTCTGAGCCTTCCCGGGCCGTTCCCAACTGGGCCCCGGCCTCCGCCGCGGGGGGGTTGAGGGTTGGGGTTGGGGTTGGGGTTGGGGTTGGGGTGGCGCTCGGCAGGAGCGCTGCTGCGAAGGGGCCGGTTATCGTGAAGCTGTTGGTTTGGGCTGTCTCGACCGTGACCGTGTCGCCTTCGGTGGCGAAAGCGAAAAGCGTTTCGAGGTCGTGATAGCCGTCGGCGCGACGGCGGCGGACGTGGAGGGTCAGGTTGATCTTTGCTGGAGCGGGTTCGGTGATGCGCATGGGATCTCGGGTTTTGGGGTGGGGACCGGGAGTCCGCTGTGTGGCGGGGCTTAGCCAATAATCGCCCGTCATCCCAGCGGACGCTGGGATCTCATAGTTTGGCGGGCGGCGCGTGCCTCGGGGGGAGACCCCAGCTTTCGCTGGGGTGACGGATGTTGGTCGCCGGGGTGACGGATGTTGGTGGAGCGGGGCCCTTCCCTCTCCCCTGCACGGAGAGGGTGGCAGGGTCAGCGTTTGGCTTTGGGTGGGAGTCCGCTCGCGACCTTGGCGGTGATGCGGGCGGTCTCGCTGGCGTCGGCGGTGAGGAGTGCGGCGCGCCAGGCGTAGCGGGCTTCGTAGTGGCGGCCGACGCTCCAATAGGCGTCGCCGAGGTGGTCGCCGATCTCGGCGTTGGTAGGCTCGCCCTCGGCGGCGCGTTCGAGCAGCGGGAGCGCGCGGGGGGTGTCGCCCGACAGGTGATACGCCCAGCCGAGCGAGTCGGTGACCGACGCGTTGGCCGGATCGAGGGTGCTCGCGCGTTCGAGCATACGGATTGAAGCCGGGATGTCGTCGCCATGCTCGACCTGCGCGAAGCCGAGGTAATTGAGTGCGAGCGGCTGCGCCGGGCCACGCGCGACGGCCTTTTCGAGCGCATCGCGCGCTTCGGGCCAGCGACCCGCCTGGTCGAGCGCGCCGCCATATTGCAGCCATGCGCCCCAGGTGCCGCCGGCCTTGCCATCCGCGTCGATGATGCGCCGGTAATAGCTCGCGGCCTCGGCGGCGTTGCCGGTGGTCACAAGCAGATCGGCATAGCGTTGCCAGTCCGCGGCGCCGGCGCCCTGCTGGTCGACGCGGTTCTTGGCGGCGGCGAGCGCCTCGCCGTCGCGGTCGGCATTGGCGAGGATGTCGATCCGTTCGGCGGCAGCGGCCGCGGCGAACGCGCTTTTCGGGCCGACCTGGTCGAGCACGACGAGCGCGCGGTCGACCAGCTTGTTGCCAGCGAGCGCGTCGGCAAGAAGAATGCGGGCGCGGTCGTAGCCGGGGTCGGCCCGCAAGGAGGCCTGGGTGAGCGCGATCGACAGCGGCGACGGATCGCCAAGCGCGAGATCGCTGGCGAGGTGCGCGAGCAGGCGCGAGACACCGATCGCGAGCGATTGCCTGGCGGGCGCCTTGGCGATCAGGTCGCGGGTTTCGGTGGCGAAACGGTTGGCGACCGGGTCCTTCGCGGCGGTGGCCAGCGACGACGCGGGATCGCGGCCTTCGCTGTGCGCGACCCACGCATAGAGCGACGGTGCGAGCACCACCAACGGCCCGGTGGCGAGCGTGGCGATCGCGGCGCTGGCGGCCTTCGCGTCATTGGACCGCGCGGCATCGGCGAGCGGGATAAGCGCGGCGTCGGCGGGTGCGACGCCGGCCTTCGTCAGCACCGCGGCGGCGCGGGTGGCGAGCGCCATGTCGCCCGCTTCGAGCGCCTCGCGGTAGGCGCGGATCGCGATGACCGGATCGTCAGGCGATGCCGCCAGCACCCGGGCGTAACTGGCGGCGGCGATATCGGCCCGGCCGTCGGCATCGGCGGCGCGGGCCTTGAAATAGGCGCTGATGTCGCCCGGATCGGCCATCGCCCCGGTCGGCAGCAGGAAGAGGCCGGCTAGGGCGACACCGGACGTGAGAAACAGGCGCTTACATGTTGGGATAATTGGGGCCTCCGCCGCCCTCGGGTACGACCCAGTTGATGTTCTGGGTGGGGTCCTTGATGTCGCAGGTCTTGCAGTGGACGCAGTTCTGCGCGTTGATGACGAACTTCGGATCGCCGGTCTCTTCACCCACGACCTCGTAAACGCCGGCCGGGCAATAGCGTTGCGCGGGCTCGTCGTACATCGGCAGGTTGTATTCGATCGGCACGCTCGCATCCTTGAGCGTCAGGTGGACCGGTTGGTCCTCCTCGTGGTTGGTGTTCGAGATGAACACCGACGAGAGACGATCGAAGGTGAGGACACCGTCCGCCTTGGGATAGACCGGCTTCTTCACCTGATCCTTGCGCCACAGGCTTTCGTGATCGGGGTGATGACCCATCGTGAAGGGCATCTTCACCCCGAAATGCTCAAGCCACATCGTGACGCCGGCAAGTCCGGACCCGACCAGATCGCCGAACTTCTTGACCAACGGCACGACGTTGCGAACGACCGACAGTTCCTTCTTCAGCCACGAGGCATCGAAGGCTTCGGGATACGCGACCAGTTCGTCATGACTGCGCTGCGACAGGATTGCGTCGACTGCGGCGTCGGCGGCCATCATACCCGACTTCATCGCGCCGTGCGTGCCCTTGAGGCGCGGCACGTTGAGGAAGCCTGCTGAGCAGCCGATCAATGCGCCGCCCGGGAAGACAAGCTTCGGAATTGACTGCAAGCCGCCATCGTTGATCGCGCGCGCACCATAGGACACGCGCTTGCCGCCCTTCAGGATCGCGGCGATCTCGGGATGGGTCTTCCACTTCTGCATCTCCTGGAAGGGTGATGCATAGGGGTTGGAATAGTTAAGCCATGTGACGAAACCGAGCGACACCTGCCCGTTCGCCTGATGATACAGCCAGCTGCCGCCGTTCGCATCGTCGCCGAGCGGCCAGCCCTGCGTGTGAATGACGCGGCCTGGGCTGTGAAGCGCAGGATCGATATCCCACAACTCCTTGATGCCAAGACCATAGACCTGAGGCTGGCTGTCCTTGGCGAGGTCGAACTGGCGGATGACCTCCTTCGACAGGTGGCCACGGACGCCTTCCGCGAAGAACGTATACTTCGCATGGAGTTCGAGACCCGGCGTATAGTCGCTCTTGTGCGTGCCGTCGCGCGCGACGCCCATGTCGCCGGTTGCCACGCCCGTCACATGGCCCGCTTCGTCGAACAAGACTTCCGCCGCGGCGAAACCCGGGAAGATCTCGACGCCGAGTTCCTCCGCCTTGCCCGCGAGCCAGCGGCAGAGATTCCCGAGGCTGCCCGTGTAGGTGCCCTTGTTGTGCATGAACGGCGGCGTGAGGAATTCGGGCAGCGAACGCTTGCCCTTCTCGCTAAGAACCCAGTGATGGTTCTCGGTCACCGGCACCTCGGCCAGCGGGCAGCCATCCTCGCGCCAGTTGGGCAACAGTTCGTCGAGGCTCTTGGGATCGATGACCGCGCCCGACAGGATATGCGCGCCGACCTCCGAGCCCTTTTCGAGCACGCAGACGCTGACCTCGGCGTCCTTCTCGGCCGCCAGCTGTTTGAGACGGATCGCTGCCGAGAGGCCGGCGGGGCCAGCGCCGACGATCACCACGTCGTAAGGCATCGATTCACGTGTCGTCATCATCGTCTCCCGGGGATCTCCCCTGTCTGTCTGGCGTCTGCCTGGCTTTCCGTCCGGCCCGCGCGCATTGGCGTTCGTTCGGGCTCGGGCCGGCACCGTCTTATCCAATATGGCGATTGCGCGAGTTGACCGCCACGTCAACTACACAGCATAGGTTACCCTGTGGGGGCGGATCAAACCATCGATTGGCGAAATGCCGCCGCGAGTGCGCTCGAATGGTGGCACGAGGCTGGCGTCGACACGCTGGTCGACGACGTCCCGCGCGACTGGTTCGCAGCCCCCGAACCGCTCGTCGTTCCCGCCGCAGCCCCCGCCGCCTCACCTCTCGCACCGGTCGCCGCACCCTCCGCGATGCCGCTTTCGCTTGCCGATTTCCTGGCCTGGCGGCGCAGCGCGGAGGTGCCCGAGGCGGACTGGAGCGGCGTTTCGCTTGCCGCGATCGGACCCGCTGACGCTACGGTCATGGTGCTTGTCGACTGCCCCGACCGCGATGACGGCGACGCCGGCGCCTTGCTCAGCGGCGCGTCGGGTCGGTTGCTCGACCGGATGCTCGCGGCGATCGGGTTGACGCGTGACGAGGTGCATCTCGCGGCGGTCTGCGCGAAGCGGCCGACCGCCGGGCGGATCCAGCGCGAGGTCGAGGACCGGCTCGCGGAAATTGCCAAGCATCACATCGGCTTGGTCGCGCCGAAGAAGTTGCTGCTGCTCGGCAATGCGGCGAGCCGTGCGATCCTCGGGACGGAATTACAGGCCGCACGCGGGCGTTTGCATAGTTTTAACCATAAGACCGGAGAAACGAGGGCCGATACCACGACCGTGGTCGCCAGTTTCCATCCGCGGTTCCTGATCGAGAAGCCGGCGGCCAAGGCCGAGGCCTGGAAGGATTTGCAGATGCTGATGCGCGAACCGAAGCAAGAGGGTGTGAGATGAATCGGATCCGGTCGGTTTCCTTGAGAGCCATCATGTTGGGGCTGAGTGCCCTGCCGCTCCCGGCACTGGCCGCGACCGCGGCGGGCGAGCCCGGCGGCGATGCGCGGCTCGGCACGAAGCAGTCGGTCGGCATGCCGACGCTGGAGCAAATCCCGGACCAGCTCGATGTCGGTCAGCGCGAGGCGTACAGGACGGTGTTCGCGGCGATCCGCGACGGCAAGTGGACCGACGCGCAGATCCAGCTCGACACGATGAAGCCCGGCCCGCTGCACGCGATCGCGCGCGCCGAGATGTACACCGCCAAGGGCTCGCCCAGGGTCGAGATGGAACCGCTCGTCGCGTTGCTCAACGAGGCACCCGAACTGCCCGAGGCCGAGCAGATCGCGCGGCTGGCGAGCGTACGCGGCGCGGTCGACCTGCCCCCGCTGCCGGTCGCACAGCGGCTGATCTGGCAGGACGGCGCACCGCGTCGCGTCCGCACCAAGAGCCTGAAGGGCGACCTGATCGCGAACGATCTCGCGCTGAAGATGCAGCCCTACGTGAAGGCGGACATGGGCCGCGAGGCGCAGTCGCTGCTGGAGAGCACGCCCGGCCTCACCCCCGAGGCGCTGACCGAATGGCAGCAGAAGATCGCCTGGATCTATTTCCTGCAGGGCGACGATAACAACGCGCGGGCGATGGCGACGATGGCGCAGAACGGCGTCGGCGACTTCGCCGTGCAGGGCCGCTGGGTCGCGGCACTGTCGGCGTGGCGGCAGAATGATTGCGCCAATGCCGAAGCCGGGTTCGAGGGCGTCGCGGCGCGTGCGGGCGATGTCGACCTGCGCGCGGCGGCTTTGTACTGGGCGTCGCGCGCGGACATGGCCTGCGCCCGTCCCGACAAGATCGAGGGTCGCCTGAAGGCGGCGGCGCAGTTCGGCGAGAGCTTCTACGGCCAGCTCGCGCGCCAGCAGCTGGCGATGCGCGACAAGGCCGTCCCGACCGCTGGGGTTGTCGCGGGCGACTGGAAGGTCGTCGGCAACCGCCCGAACGTGCGTGTCGCCGCGGCACTGGTCGAGGTCGGCGAGACCGATCTGGCCGACACCGTCATCCGCCAGCAGGCCAAGATCGGCGACCCGCGCGAATTCGGCAATCTGGTCCGCGTCGCCGAGGCGCTGAGCCTGCCCGCGACGACCGTGTGGCTCGCGCATAACTGTCCGCCGGGGATCACCTCGACCACCGAGGCGCGCTATCCGACGCCCAACTGGACGCCGGACAGTGGCTGGCGCGTCGAAAAGGCGCTGGTCTACGCGCACACGCTGGAGGAATCGCGGTTCCGCAACAGCGTACGCAGTCCGGCGGGCGCCTATGGCCTGATGCAGATCATGCCCGCCGCGGCGACCGATTTCGCGCGCGAGCGTGGCACGTTCATCGACACTAAGGCGCTGACCAAGCCCAGCACCAATATGGATATCGGCCAGCGCCACCTCGAGCGGCTGCGCGACATGGCGGGCGTCACCGGCGGGCTGCTGCCCAAGGTGATCGCGGCGTATAATGCAGGGCCGCGGCCGGTCGGCGACTGGAACGCGATCGTCCACGATAACGGCGATCCTCTGCTGTATATCGAGAGCATTCCCTATTGGGAGACGCGCGGCTACGTGACCACCGTGTTGCGCAACTACTGGATGTACGAAGCGCAGGGCGGCAAGAAGGCGTCGACGAGCCGCAACGCGCTGGCGCAGGGCATGTGGCCGCGCTTCCCCGGCCTGCCAGGTGCGACCGCGGTGCGGATGAACGCGACGCCGAACGTGCGCGCGAGTGCCAGTGCCGTCGAGTTCTCGGCGCCGACGCGCGCGACGGTTGCGGTCAACGCCACGGTCGGATCCCAGTCCGCCACGTTCACGCGCGCCGACTGACCGCCATGCCGATCGACGAAAGCCGGACGTTCCTGCCGGTCCGCATCGCCGTCCTGACGGTGTCCGATACGCGCGGTCTCGCGGAGGATCGCTCGGGCGATACGTTGGTCGCACGGCTGACCGAGGCGGGTCATGTGCTCGCGGATCGCCGGATCGAGAAGGACGACGTCGAGACGATCGTCTCGCGTTTGCACGCCTGGATCGGCGATCCCGACGTGGATTGCATCATCACCACCGGTGGCACCGGCGTGACGGGCCGCGACGTGACCCCCGAGGCGATCGAGCAGGTCGCCGAAAAGATGATCCCCGGCTTCGGCGAACTCTTTCGCATGCTGAGCTACCAGACGATCGGTACCTCGACTGTCCAGTCTCGTGCGTGCGCCTGCGTATCGCACGGCACCTATATCTTCGCGCTGCCCGGCTCGACCGGCGCGGTGAAGGACGGCTGGGACGGCATCCTGCGCGACCAGCTCGACAGTCGCCACCGCCCCTGCAACTTCGTCGAGCTGATGCCGCGGCTGCTGGAGCGCTGATCGCGCTTCAAGTCCCGGTTTGCCGGGCGACGCGCGTTTCCCCGCCAATGTCGGGGTGTTTCCACCAACTTTTGGGAAGTCCCGCACCGCAGTTGGGCCGCCGGCGCCTCGCCACCGGTCGAAAGAAATGACGCTATCCGAACAACTTCGGGTCAGTGTGGCAGTGTATTACAGAACTGGCACGGCAGCTGCATTGGTGGAGATACCGCCCGACCGGGCGGATCGACACCGACAAAGGATGCCACCATGCCATCGACCCGTCTCAAGAGCTTCGTCGCAGCCACCGCCCTCGCCGCCGCCGCGCTGGCCGGCAGCGCGCCCGCTTTCGCTGCCCCGTCCGGTTCGCAGACGAAGACCATCCTCAAATACAATGCGAAGATGCAGAAATACTGCCTCACCGATCCCGCCGTCACCGGCAGCCGTATCGCCACGGTAACCTGCAAGACGGCCGCCGCGTGGACCGCGGCCGGGCTGGACATGCCCAAGGCCGGCACGGTCGATGCGAGCCGGCTCGCGCAGAAGTGAGGGACGATACGCGGTCCGCAGCGATGCGGGCCGCGTCGCCGCTCCCAGCGCCTAGCGTTTCGCGGCGTGCATCAGGTCGACGAGCTGCTTGTTGATCGACGCGCCATGCAAATGAAGATGGACCGCATCGTAACCTTCGCGACGCAAGCGCTGCCGCAAGCTGTTGACCGAGTCGCATTCGCCCGACCGCGCCAGCTCGAATGCCCGTTCTACCGTCGTGATCTGTCCCGTCATCCAACCGTCCTAGGCGCTAACCGGCGATCCGGCGAGCGTTCATTCCTACTACCGGCAAGCCCTTCAGAAACAGGGCTAAATCACTAAATCCATGTTAGGAAACAGGCGGCAAAGGCAAATCGCAACGCCTCGCACGTTCTTGCTATGTTCTGGGCAATAGGATAGCGTGGCGCATGGCCAAGATGCGTCCAGTTCGCGGTGCGACGCGCAACAGCGAAAGCCGGCGATCCAACCTGCCGCAGACCGAGGCGGACGGCGACTGGCTCGACATGCGCGAGGGGATCGACGGCATCGCGCCGAAGCTGCGCACGACCGTCACCGTCGAGACGCCGCGGACGATCATCAGCCGCAACGCTTCGCCCGACATACCGTTCGACCGCTCGATCAATCCGTATCGGGGCTGCGAGCATGGCTGCATCTATTGCTTCGCGCGGCCGAGCCATGCGTTCCACGACCTGTCGCCGGGGCTCGACTTCGAGAGCAAGCTGTTCGCCAAGCCGTCCGCGGCGGCGTTGCTGCGGGCGGAGCTGGGCAAGCATGGCTATGTCTGCGCACCGATGGCATTGGGGACGAACACCGATCCCTACCAGCCGATCGAGAGCGACTGGCGGATCACCCGCGGGATCATCGAGGTGCTGGCCGAGACCGATCATCCGCTGACGATCACCACCAAGTCGGACCGGGTCGTGCGCGACATTGACCTGCTAGCACCGATGGCGGCGAAGGGTCTGGCGGCGGTGGCGATGTCGATCACCTCGCTCGATCCGAAGATCGCCTCGACCGTAGAACCGCGCGCGCCGCACCCCGAGCGACGGCTGGCGGCGGTGCGGAAGCTCGCCGATGCTGGCGTGCCGGTCTACGTCTCGATCGCGCCGGTGATCCCGGCGATCACCGATCACGAGATCGAGCATCTGATCGCGCGGGCGGCGGAGGCTGGCGCGAGCCGGGCGTTCTTCATCCCGGTGCGGTTGCCGCATGAGGTCGCGCCGCTGTTTCGCGCGTGGCTCGACGAGCATTTCCCGGATCGTGCGGGGAAGGTGATGGCGACGATCGCGTCGCTGCGTGGGGGGAAGGCTAACGATCCGGCCTTCTTCACGCGGATGAAGGGGCAAGGGCCTTGGGCGGATCTGCTGGGGACACGGTTCCGGATCGCGTGTGCGAAGCATGGGCTGAACCAGGCGCGGATCGCGTTGCGGAGCGACCTGTTTCGCGCGCCGAAGGGGCCGCAGGGCGAGTTGTTCTAAGGGTGAGTTTACCCCCCTCCCTGAAAGGGAGGGGTTGGGGGTGGGTTGGCTTCCTCGCATCCGAACCGGGGTGACCCGAGCGGGCCAACCCACCCCCTGCCCCTCCCTTTCAGGGAAGGGTGAAAGCAGCAACGACCATCACTGCCCCGTTCTCCTGCGAACGCAGGAGCCCAGGGTAACGGGCGTCTCACTTTGCGACCCTGGATTCCTGCGTTCGCAGGAAAACCGGAAAGGCGCGGTCGAAGCCGCGCCTCTACCAGTCAGTACGCGCGCCCGATCAGCACCCGCTCCACCGCCGGCTCGCCCGTAAAGATGCATGCACCGGAGTCGGCACCGGTCTGCCCCATCGGCGCATTCCGGATCGTCAGCTTGAGCGCCTTCAGCCGCGTGACCACCGACTCGAGCGCCGCACCGGTCGGCTTCGACCAGCGGACATCGACCCAGCCCGGGTTCTTCACGCTCTCCGCGAAATGCGCCTCGAGTGCGGCGAAATCGGCGATCGGCACGATGTTCGCCTTCAACCGGTTCATCGATTCGACGTGGAGCGACGCCTGGATGTCGTGCAGCATCCCCGAGACATCGCCGACGAACGCGTCGCGCGGCGTGGCGACGCTGTCGAGCTTGCCGTCCTCGCGGTAGAGGCGGTCGCGGCGGATCACCGTGACGTTGCCGCCGGCCATGTCGCGGCCACCGACCTCGATCACGATCGGCGCGCCCTTCTTGACCCAGCCCCAGCGCTTGGTCGCGGTCTTGGCGGGTTTGAGGTCGAGCAGCACGCGGACCGGTTCGCCAAGCGCGGACTGTTTGGCGAGGTCGGCCTGGAGCGACTTGCAATAGTCGACGATCGCCGCGTCCTCGGGGACGTCGCGCAGCATCGGCACGATCACGACCTGCCACGGTGCGATCATCGGCGGCACGCGCAGGCCGTCGTCGTCGCCGTGGACCATGATGACCGCGCCGATCATTCGCGTCGACACGCCCCAGCTGGTGGTGTTGCAGAACTCGAACTCGCCGCCCGCATTCTGGAAGCGGATGTTCTGCGCGGTCGCGAAATTGGTGCCGAGGAAATGCGAGGTGCCCGCCTGGAGCGCCTTGCCGTCCTGCATCATCGCCTCGATCGAATAGGTCGCGACGGCGCCGGGGAAGCGCTCGTTCTCGGGCTTCTCACCGGCGATCACGTGGAGGCCGAGGCACTCCTCGGCGAAATCGCGGTACACTTCCAGCATCTTGAGCGTCTCGTCGCGCGCCTCTTGCGGGGTCGAATGCGCGGTGTGGCCCTCCTGCCAGAGGAATTCGCTGGTGCGCAGGAACATGCGCGTGCGCATTTCCCAGCGGACGACGTTCGCCCATTGGTTGATCAGCACCGGCAGGTCGCGCCACGACTGGACCCAGCGCGCGAACGCCGCGCCGATCACCATCTCCGAGGTAGGGCGGACGACCAGCGGCTCCTCGAGCTTGGCCTCGGGATCGGGGATCAGGCGACCATAGCCGTCGGCCTTCAAGCGGTGATGCGTGACGACCGCCATTTCCTTGGCGAACCCGTCGACATGCTCGGCCTCTTTCTCGAAATAGGAGAGCGGGATGAACAGCGGGAAATAGCAATTCTCGTGGCCCGTCGCCTTGATCCGGTCGTCGAGCAGGCGCTGGATCCGCTCCCATATGCCATAGCCCCAGGGGCGGATGACCATGCAGCCGCGGACGCCGGATTCCTCGGCGAGGTCGGCCTCGGAGATGACGGCCTGGTACCAGGCGGAGAAATCCGCCTCGCGGGTGACGGGGAGTGCGCGCTTTATCATGGGGTGCGCTTATCGCGAACGCGGTGCTTCGTCACCCCATGCTACCGCTCCTCCCCCGTCATCCTGACGAAAGTCAGGACCCAGGATACCACCCGCACCGCTTTTGGCTCTGGGTCCTGACTTTCGTCAGGATGACGAGCGTGTGTAGCGGGATGGCGGACGTTTGGGGTGGGAGGACGGCCGCGGTTTGCGTAGACGCCCTTGGTGACCACCGACCGCATCCTTCCCGCCATCGGCATGCGGCTGCTGTCCGTCGTGATCTTCGCGCTGATGAACACCGCGATCAAGCTGGCCGAGCGGCACGGTGCGAGCGTGTCGGAGATCCTGTTCTTCCGCCAGTTCGGCGCGTGCCTGCTCGTGTCGGGTGTGATCATCGCCGGCCCCGGCCTGTCCTCGATCGCGACCAAGCGCCTGCCTGCGCATATCGTTCGCGCGGTCGTCGGGCTGTCGGCGATGGCGTTCACCTTCAACGGGATCGTCGCGCTGCCGCTCGCCGAGGCGACGACGATCGGCTTCACGGTGCCGGTGTTCGCGACGATTCTGGGGGCGCTCATCCTGCGCGAGCCGACCGGGTGGCATCGCTGGGCGGCGGTGGCGACGGGGTTCGCGGGCGTGCTGATCGTCGCACAGCCCGGCGGCGAGCATTTCCCCTTGTGGGGCGCCGGCTGCGCGCTGGCGGGCGCGTTCGGGACGGCGAGCGTGTCGATTTTGCTGCGCCAGATCGGCAAGACCGAAAGCGCGCTGACGACGGTGTTCTGGTTCTCGGCGCTGTCGCTGATCCCGCTGTCGGTGTTCTACGCGCGGGCGGCGCAGTCGCATGATCTGGTGGCCTGGATGTGCCTGGCGAGCGTCGGGATCTTCGGTGGCTTGGCGCAGATCGCGATGACGACCTCGCTGCGGCTCGGGCCGGTGTCGGTGGTGGTGCCGATGGATTATTCGAGCTTGCTGTGGGCGACGCTGCTGGGGTGGCTGGTGTTCGACACGCTGCCCGCGGAGGCGACCTGGGTGGGCGCACCGATCATCGTGGCGAGCGGGCTGTATATCGTCTGGCGCGAGCATGTCCGGCGGCGCGAGGAAACCGAGCAGGCGATCGCTTGAGGTCGCAAGCGAAACTTCACCGCACAGTCATTCCCGCGGAGGCGGGAACCCAGACTGGCTGACCTGTCGGGCAGATTACCACCGCTTGCCAGTATGGGTCCCCGCCTTCGCGGGGATGACGATGGTGAGCGCTACCCAGCCCGCGCCGTCTCCAGCAGCCGCTTCGCGCGGAGGTACATTTCGATGCGTTGCGTGGTGAACAGGCCGAGCCCGAGCGCGACGAGCATGTCGGTGACCGCGAACGCGTCGAGATGCAGCGCTTGGCCATCCCCGATCACTGCGCGCGCGCCGGTGCGGACCACGACGATAGCGACCAGGAACAGCACCGCCGCCGGCGAGGAGGCGATGTTGAGCGCGTGGCTGTCGGGATCCACGGTGATCCGCATCATCTTGCCGCGCTGCCAGCCGAGCGCCGCGCCCATCGCCAAGGCGATCGCGCAGAACAGCCAGGCTAGGCCTTGCGGCGGGTACATCGTGACCATGTAGAGCGCGGCGGCGGCATAGATTGCGGGGAACACCCAGAGGCGTTCGAGCTTGAGCGGCTTGACCACGCTCATCCTTCGCCAGCGGATCGCGAACACCACCGCGATGATGACGGCCGTGATCGCGTAGCTGATCCAGCCTTGTGCGTCTTGCGCCTGCATGTGTCTTGGCCCCCACCCTGTCGGGGCGGAGGCTAGAGCGGTTGCGGGTCGCTCGGCAATCCGTTTTCCTGCGCACGCAGGAATCCAAGGTTACGCGGAGTATCGCTTGTGACCCTGGGCTCCTGCGTTCGCAGGAGAACGGTTACTCCGCCGCTTGTGCGAGCGGAACCGGGTCCTTCCACACCAGGACGGGTTTGCGCGCCGCGAGCGTCTCGTCGAGGCGGGCGCGGGGGGCGAAATGCGGCGCTGACTTGAGGCTGGGATCGCCGGCCTTGGCGCGTTCGGCGACCGAGCGGAGCGCGGCGATGAACTGGTCGAGCGCCGCCTTCGACTCGGTCTCGGTCGGTTCGACCAGCATCGCGCCGTGGACGACGAGCGGGAAATACATCGTCATCGGGTGGAAGCCCTCGTCGATCAGGCCCTTCGCGATGTCGATCGTCGAGAAGCCAGCGGCGAGGCCGGAATCCGAGAACAACGCCTCGTGCATGCACGGACCCGATGGCCCGAACGGCGCGTCGAGCGTGTCGTCGAGGCTGCGCAGGATATAGTTCGCGTTGAGCACCGCATCCTCGGACACCTGGCGCAGACCGTCGGCGCCATGGCTGAGGATGTAGGTCAGCGCGCGCGTGAACATGCCCATCTGGCCGTGGAACGCGACCATCCGCCCGAAGCTGCCGGCGTGATGCTCGCCCGCGGTTTCCTCTTCGACGAGGACGAACGTGTCGCCCTGCTTCTCGACGAAGGGGAGCGGCGCGAACGGCGTCAACGCCGCCGAGAACACCACCGGACCCGAGCCGGGACCGCCGCCGCCATGCGGGGTCGAGAAGGTCTTGTGCAGGTTGATGTGCATCGCGTCGATGCCGAGATCGCCCGGACGGACGCGCCCGACGATCGCGTTGAAGTTCGCACCGTCGCAATAGACATAGCCGCCCGCCGCATGCACCGCGTCCGAAATCTCGCGCATGTCGCGCTCGAACAGGCCGCAGGTGTTGGGGTTGGTGATCATCACGCCTGCGACGTCAGGGCCGAGCCGGGCCTTAAGCGCTTCGGTGTCGACGCGGCCCTCGGCGGTGGCGGGGATATCCTCGACGCTGTAACCAGCGAACGCGGCGGTGGCGGGGTTGGTGCCGTGCGCGCTCTCGGGCACGAGGATGATCTTGCGTGCACCTTCGCCCTTGGCTTCGAGCGCGGCGCGGATCGCGAGGACGCCGCACAGTTCGCCGTGCGCGCCGGCCTTCGGGCTCATCGCGACCGACGTCATGCCGGTGAGCGTGACGAGCCAGTGCGCGAGCTGGTGGATCACCTCCAGTGCGCCCTGCACGGTGTCGACCGGCTGGAGCGGGTGGACGTCGGCGAACCCGGGCAGCCGCGCCATCTTCTCGTTGAGGCGCGGGTTGTGCTTCATCGTGCACGACCCGAGCGGGAAGAAGCCGAGGTCGATCCCGTAATTCTGGCGCGACAGCCGCGTATAGTGGCGGACGGTTTCGGGCTCGGACAGACCGGGCAGACCGATCGGCGCCTTGCGCGTCAGGGTGCCGAGCATGTCATGCGCGACATCGCCTTCGCCGAAATCGACACCCGTCGTCTTCGCGTCGCCGATCTCGAAGATCAGCGCCTCTTCCAACATCAGCGCCTTGTTGCCGGTGACGCTCGCAGGGACGCCGCCGGTGTTCGCTTCGGGCGACGTCGGGCGCCATCCGCTCTGGTTGATGCTCATGCCAGTATCTCCCCAAGGACGGTGGACAGTGCGGTGGCGAAGGTTTCGACGTCTTCCGCGGTGGTCGTCTCGGTCACGGCAACGACCAGGCCGTTGGCCAGCGCATCCTTGCCCGGATAGAGCCGACCGAGCGATACGCCTGCCAGGATGCCGCGATCGGCCAGTGTGCGGACGACTGGGCGTGCCTCGACCGGCAGCTTCAGCGTGAATTCGTTGAAGAAGTGCGTGTTGAGCAGCTCGACCCCCGGGATTTCCGCGAGCCGCCGCGCCGCGTGGACCGCACCCGCGTGGTTCAGCCCCGCGAGCCGACGCAGACCCGCTTCGCCGAGCAGCGTCATGTGGATCGAGAAGGCCAGTGCGCACAGGCCGGAATTGGTGCAGATGTTCGACGTCGCCTTCTCGCGGCGGATATGCTGCTCGCGCGTCGACAGCGTCAGCACGAACCCGCGACGGCCATCGGCGTCGACGGTCTCGCCGCACAGGCGGCCGGGCATCTGGCGAACGTACTTATCCTTGCAGCCGAACAGGCCGACATAGGGCCCGCCGAACTGGAGGCCGACGCCGAGCGACTGCCCCTCGCCGACGACGATGTCCGCGTCCATCTCGCCGGGCGAGGTGATCGCGCCGAGCGCGACGGGCTCGGTGACGACCGCGATCAGCAGCGCCTTCTTGGCGTGGCATGCGTCGGCGAGCGGGCGCAGGTCGCCGATCCGGCCGAGAATGTCGGGATATTGGACGACGACGCACGACGTATCGTCGTCGATCTTCGCGATCAGCCGGTCGAGGTCCATCTCGGGCACCAGCCGCGGATCGGTGGTGTCGAGCACGTCGCCGGTGAACTTGGCCATCGTCTGCGACACCGAGACGTAATGCGGATGCAGCCCGGCCGACAGGATCGCCTTGCCGCGCTTGGTGATGCGACGCGCCATCACGATCGCCTCCCAGCACGCGGTCGAGCCGTCGTACATCGAGGCGTTGGCGACGTCGGTGCCGAGCAGCCGCGCGACCTGCGTCTGGAACTCGAACAGCATCTGCAGCGTGCCCTGCGCGATTTCCGGCTGGTACGGGGTGTACGCGGTCAGGAACTCGCCGCGCTGGATCAGGTGATCGACGCTGGCGGGAACGTGATGCTTGTACGCGCCGCAGCCGAGGAAGAACGGTGCTTCGCCCGCGGTGAGGTTTTTCTTCGCGAGTGCCGACATATGGCGTTCGACCGCCATTTCGGAGGCGTGCATCGGCAGGTCGCGGACCGGGCCGTCGAGGCGCGCGGCTTCGGGGACATCGACGAACAGGTCGTCGATCGTCGCGGCGCCGATGACGGAAAGCATCGCCTGGCGGTCGGGCTGGGTCAGGGGAAGGTAGCGCATTTTCGGCACTCCCCCCCTCCCGCTAGCGGGAGGGGGTCGGGGGGTGGGCGCCCGGCCTATTGCGGGGCGGTGACTTTCGGGGTGAGCGCGCGCCCACCCCCTGACCCCTCCCGCATGCGGGAGGGGGTTAGAAGTAGCTTAAAGCCCTTCGACGAAGGTCGCGTAAGCGGCTTCGTCCATCAGGCTGTCGAGTTCGCTCGGGTCGCTGAGCGTCAGTTTGAAGAACCAGCCGGCCGCCTCCGCGTCCGAGTTCACCAGGCTCGAATCGTCGGTGAGCGCGGCGTTGCCCTCGGTGACGGTGCCCGAGACCGGCGAATAGACGTCCGACGCGGCCTTGACCGATTCGACTACCGCGGCTTCGTCGCCCTTGGCGAGCTGTTTGCCGGCTTCGGGGACGTCGACGAACACCACGTCGCCAAGCTGGCTCTGCGCGTATTCCGAGATACCGACGGTGCCGACGTCACCGTCGACATCGACCCATTCGTGATCCTGCGTGAAAAAACGGCTCATATCACTTGGCTCCTGCGCGGACGTAGCGGTGGGGAATGAAGGGCATCGCGGTGACGGTGGCGGTGTGGACCTTGCCGCGTTGCGCGATCTCGATGCGGGTGCCGGGCGCGGCGAGCGCGAGCGGCACATAGGCCATCGCGATCGGCTTCCCGAGCGTCGGTGCGAAGCCACCGCTGGTGAGGCGGCCGATCGTCGCGCCGGTATCGTCGATCACCTCGGCCCCTTCGCGCGCGGGCTGGCGGCCCTCGACGATCAGGCCGACGCGCTTGGTGGCGGGGCCATGCTCGCGCTCGGTGAGGATACGCTCGGCACCGGGGAAATCGGCGTCCTCGCGGCGGCGCTTCGACAGCGCGAAGCCGAGGTCTGCCATCACCGGCGTGATCTCTGGGTCGAGGTCGTGGCCGTAGAGCGGCAGGCCGGCTTCGAGACGCAGCGAATCGCGTGCGCCGAGGCCGATCGGCTTGATCTCGGGGAGCGCCAGCAGCGCGTCAGCGAACGCGACGGCGTGCTCGGCGGGGATCGAGATCTCGACGCCGTCCTCACCGGTATAGCCCGAGCGGCTGATCCACACGCCCACGTCGTTCCAGTGGAACGCGCCCGCGGTCATGAACACGAGGCCGTCGACACCGGGCACGATTCGCGCGACTGCGGCGACCGCCTTGGGCCCCTGCACCGCGAGCAATGCCTGGTCCTCGAGGATGTTGATCGTGACGTCGTCGGGCAGATGCTCGATCAGATAGCTGACATCGTCATATTTGGTCGCGCCGTTGACGACCACGTAGAAGCTGCCGCTCGCGGTCGGCGACGGGTGGAGCGGATCGTACGCCTCGGGCTCGACGTCGGACGCGGAAAAGGGCGACGGCTGGTCGTCGGGCAGGCGCGTGGCCATCAGGTCGTCGAGGATGCCACCATCCTGCGCGAGCAGCAGGGAATAGCGCATCTTGCCCTCGCCTAAGCCCGCGATATCGCCCGGCAATACCGTCTCGAGCGCCTGCGCGACGCCCTCGCCCGAGAAGACCAGCTGGCCCATGTGGCTGACGTCGAACAGGCCCGCCGAGTCGCGCGTCCAGGCGTGTTCGGCCATGATGCCTTCATACTGGATCGGCATCTCGTAGCCGGCGAACTCGACCATCCGCGCGCCCTGCGCCCGGTGCCACGCGTCGAGCGGCAAGGGCAGGATTTCGGGCTCGACGTAATCGTCGGCCTGATCGATGATGCTGGCGTAATCGCGCAGTTCGGGGTCGCTCATGCTCGTCTCCGTCGAAGGGGCGCGCAGCACCCGGTGGTGCTGCGATCCGAACCCCCTCTGTCACGGGACCTGAGAGCTTTCGCGGCGGACTTGTCCAGCGCTTACCCCTTCGGTGGCCCTCGGCATGACGCCAGGACGCTTTCCAGAGTGTCGATCAGCCTCGCGCGGTCTCTGGTGCCTGAGAGATTCCGGGGTGGTTGCTCCTTCGGCGGTTCCATCAGACCTCAAAGGACCGGAAACGCTCTCCCGCGCGGTGCCATGCCGGTTGCCCGACATCGACGTACCAAGCTGTGACGCGCCGCACAATTTTAGTCAATCGAGCGTTTGAGTCGGTCGCAAACTTCTTGTTCTCTCGCGAAGGCGGGAGCCCAGGATCACGAGAGATAGCGCTCGTGGCCCTGGGCCCCCGCCTTCGCGGGGGAACAGCAATTATTCGACCGTCACGCTCTTCGCGAGATTCCGCGGCTGATCGACGTCCGTGCCCTTCAGCACCGCCACGTGATACGCGAGCAACTGCACTGGCACCGCATAGACCAGAGGCGCGATCAGCGGGTGGACCTTGGGCATGGTGATCGTCGCCATGCAGCCTTCGCCCGCCGCCTGGATGCCGTCATAGTCCGAGATCAGCACGACCTTGCCGCCGCGCGCCATGACTTCCTGCATGTTGCTGACGGTCTTGTCGAACAACGGCCCCGACGGCGCGATCACGATGACGGGGACATGCTCGTCGATCAACGCGATCGGCCCGTGCTTCATCTCGCCGGCGGCATAGCCCTCGGCATGGATGTAGCTGATTTCCTTCAGCTTCAGCGCACCCTCGAGCGCGAGCGGGTAATCCGTCCCGCGGCCGAGATACAGGACGTCGCGCGCGCCGGCGATGTTGTGCGCCATCGCCTCGATCGCCTCGTCATACGCCAGCGCGCCGTTCAGTGCCGCGGGTGCCTCGGACAGATGCCGGACGATCTCGCGCTCCTGCTCCTTCGACAACAGGCCCTTCGCGCGCGCCAGGTTCGCGGCCAGCGCGGCGAGTACCGCCAACTGGCAGGTGAACGCCTTGGTCGAGGCGACGCCGATCTCTGGCCCGGCATGCGTCGGCAGCAGCAGGTCCGCTTCGCGCGCCATCGAGCTGGTCGGCACGTTGACGACGACCGCGATCTTCTGCCCCTCGGCCTTCGCGTGACGCAGCGCGGCCAGCGTGTCCGCCGTCTCGCCCGATTGCGAGATGAACAGCGCGAGCCCGCCATCCTCCATCACCGGCGCGCGGTAGCGGAACTCGGACGCGACATCGAGGTCGACCGGCACGCGCGCGAACTGCTCGAACCAGTATTTCGCGACCATCCCCGCGTAGAAGCTCGTCCCGCACGCGACGATCGTCACGCGCTTGATCGAGGACAGGTCGAACTCTGGGATCGGCAGCGAAACCTCGCCTTCCATCCGCTTCAGGTACGAGCGGAGCGTCTGCGCGACGACGATCGGCTGCTCGTAAATCTCTTTCAGCATGTAATGCTTGTGGTTGCCCTTCGAGATCACCTCGCCGGTGATCCCCGACAGCGTGATCGCGCGCTCGACGGGCACGTTGTCGCGGTCGTAGACCTGCGCGCCGTCGCGCGACAGCACGACCCAGTCGCCCTCGTCGAGATACGCGATCCGCTGTGTCAGCGGCGCGAGCGCGAGCGCGTCGGAGCCGAGATACATTTCGCCCTCCCCGTGCCCGACGACCAACGGGGATCCAAGCCGCGCGCCGATCAGCAAATCGGGATGCTGGCGGAACAGGATCGCGAGCGCGAACGCACCGTGCAGGCGGGGCAGCACGTCGCGGACGGCCGACACCGGGTCCATCCCCGCCTCGATCTTCTCGCTCACCAGATGGGCTACGACTTCGGTATCGGTCTCGCTGGTGAACGTCCGGCCGCGCGCGATCAGCTCCTCGCGCAGCGGCTTGAAGTTCTCGATGATGCCATTGTGGACCACCGCGACCTCGCCAGTTGCATGCGGATGCGCGTTGTTGGTGGTCGGGCCGCCATGCGTGGCCCAGCGCGTATGCGCGATACCGGTCTTGCCCGGCAGCGGGTGCGCGGCGAGTTCGTTCGCCAGGTTGACGAGCTTCCCCGACGCCCGACGCCGCTCGATCGCGCCGTCGTGATCGGTGGCGATGCCTGCCGAATCATAGCCGCGATATTCGAGCCGCTTCAGCCCGTCGAGCAACCGGGTCGCAACGTCTTCGGTGCTGAGAATGCCAACGATGCCACACATACGAGATCTCGGTTTCTAGAGGGTATAGGGTATGCGGATGCCCGGCAGATCCGCCGGAAAGTCCTTGGTATTGCGAGTAATCAGGATCGCGCCATTTACCTGCGACGTCGCCAGGATAAAAGCGTCCATCAGCTTGATCCGCGTACGATGCCGGATATCGGCCGCCGCCAACGCGATGCGGTGATCGATCTCGACGATCTCGAACGGGTCGAGCAGCGCCTGCACCTGACCGCGACGATCCGGCGGCTCGCCCGTCAATATTTCCGTCCAGACGATGCGGCTGATGCGATGCCGCGCATATTGACTGAGTTCGCGGACCGCCTGCGGCTGGTCCATTAGCCAGTCGATCAGGATATTCGTGTCGAAGAACGGATCCGTCACGCTCGACCGGCCTGGCACTCAATCATCAGTTCGGTCTTGGCGCAGGGCACGCTGAAATTCGACCGCATCGCCGATGTCGGTACGGTCCTTCCAGAACCCGGCCCCGCGCGCGATCCAGTCGCTGCTCGCCTCCGCGCGGTAGGAGGCGACGGCCTCGCGGACCAAGGCCGCACGCGACTTGCCTTGCTCGACGGCCCTTATGTCGAGCCAGCGCATGTCGTCCTCAGGAAGATCGATCAGGGTTCGCATGAGCGAACGATATCATGCGGCGATATCACTTGCCAGCCTTGCGCGCGATCATCCGGTCGCGGAAGCGCTTCGCCCAGCCGGGTTTGGCGATCTGTTCCGGGCGGACCAGCGCCAGCGCGTCGGCCTCGACATCGGCAGTCACGACCGAGCCGGCCGCGACGATCGCGCCAGCGCCGACCGTCACCGGCGCGACCAGCGCCGAGTTCGAACCAATGAACGCGCCCTCGCCAATCACCGTGCGATACTTGAAATAACCGTCGTAATTGCAGGTGATCGTGCCCGCGCCGATGTTCGCGCCCGCGCCGATGTCCGCGTCGCCGATATAGGTGAGGTGGCTGACCTTCGCGCCCTCGCCGATGACCGCCTTCTTGATCTCGACGAAATTGCCGACTTTGGCGTCTGCGTGCAGGTCCGCGCCGGGCCGGAGACGCGCGAACGGGCCGACGCTGGCGCCCTTGCCGACCGAGGCTCCCTCGACATGGCTGAACGCGTGGATCGTCGCGCCGTCGGCGACGCGCGCGCCGGGACCGAAGACGACATTGGGTTCGATCACCACGTCGCGACCGATCTGCGTGTCGTGCGCGAACCAGACCGTATCGGGCGCGATCAGCGTCGCGCCGTCGGCCATCGCCTGCGCCCGCCGCATCGCCTGCCACGCGCCCTCGACGCCGGCGAGTTCGCCGCGGCTGTTGACGCCCGCGACCTCGTCCGCGCCGGTCTCGATCACCGCGGACGATCGGCCGCCCGCGCCCGCCAGCCCGACGATATCGGTGAGGTAATATTCGCCCGCCGCATTGTCGTTGCCGAGCCGGTCGAGCAGCCCAAACAGATCGGTCGCACGCACCGCCATCAGTCCGGAATTGCACAATGTCACCGCGCGTTCCGCGTCCGACGCGTCCTTATACTCGACGATCCGGTCCAGCCGGCCCGCGGCATCGGCGATCAAGCGGCCATAAGCGCCGGGGTCTGCAGGGCGAAAGCCGAGCACGACGACCGCGGGCGTGTCGTCGCCGTGCAGCCGATCGATCATCCGCTGCATCGTCGCCGCGGTGACCAGCGGCACGTCGCCGTACAGGATCAGCACGTCCCCTTCGAACCCGGCGAGCGCGTCGCGCGCCTGCGCGACCGCGTGGCCGGTGCCGAGCTGCTCGGCCTGAAGCGCGGTGGCGATGCCGAGCGGCGCGACCGCTGCCTCGACCTGCTCGCGGCCGGCGCCCGTCACGACCACCGTCTTCGCCGGATGCAACGCCGCCGCGCTCGCGACGAGGTGCAGGAGCATCGGCCGCCCCGCGATCGGATGGAGCACCTTGTGCAGATCCGATTTCATCCGCGTGCCCTTGCCCGCGGCAAGAATAACCACGGCAATAGAACGTACTGGAGAATGCCCAGCCGCGTGGGCCGGAATCGCTTGGTCGATGGAATGCGTCGTCATGGAAGGATCGCTGCCACGAAAGCCTTGCCAATTCCATAGCGCCGCTGGCAGGCCCCTGCGCAATGACGCATTTTTCATTCGATATCGTCGGTTTCGACCTCGACGGCACCCTGCTCGATACCAGCGGCGACCTGGCGGCCGCGGTCAACCACGCGCTGGCGTCGGTCGATCGCCCTGCGCTGACCGTCGAACAGGTCAAGCCGATGATCGGCGGCGGCGCGCGGCACATGCTCAAACAGGGCCTGACCGCGACCGGCGGCTATGACGAGGCGATGCTCGACACGCTCCACGCCAAGCTGCTCGCCTATTACGAAGCGAATATCTGCGTCCTGACGACACCCTACCCGGGCGTGATCGACGCACTCGATGCACTGGCGGCAAAGAGCGTGACGCTCGGGATCGTCACCAACAAGATCGAGCAGTTCGCGCGGACCGTGCTCGACCAGCTCGGCATGACCGACCGGTTCGCCTGCATCCTCGGCGGCGATACGATGGCGGAATCGAAGCCGTCGCCGATGCCGATCCACGAGATGGTACGGCTGTGTCGGAAAAGCGGCGGCGGGGACGGCCGCGCGGCCTTCGTCGGCGATTCGCTGTTCGACATCCAGGCGGCGCAGGCGGCCGGCCTGCCGACGATCGCGTGCAGCTTCGGCTTCCTGATGCAGCCGGTCGAAGAGCTCGGCGCGGACGCGGTGATCGACGGCTATGGCGACTTGCTGCCGACGCTAGAGCGACTCGGCGCATGAACCGCAGCCTGCTTCTCCGCATCGCGCTGATCGGCGCGGTGGTGTTCGCAGTGACGATGGCGTTGCTGCCCAAGCCGCCGCACATGCCGATCGATCAGTTCGGCGACAAGTTCGGGCATATGCTGGCGTTCGCGACGATGGCGTTGCTGGCGGCGCTGTCGTTTCCGACCGCGCGGCTGTTCCGGATCGGCGAACGGCTGTCGTTCCTCGGCGCGATGATCGAGGTGCTGCAGGCGATCCCGTCGCTGCACCGCGATTGCGACATTTACGACTGGATCGCCGACACGCTGGCGATCACCGTGGTGCTGCTCATCGTCTGGTCGGTGCGGCGTGGTCGGGGCGCGAGGCTGCCGTAAGTTGGCAAGGTCGTAAGACTCCCCACCCCCATCCGTCACCCCAGCGAAAGCTGGGGTATCATCGTGGCGGGTGCTGTGCCCTTCACCGGAAGACCCCAGCTTTCGCTGGGGTGACGGACTTTGGGGGTATGGAAAGCGCGTCCCACCCTACCCCTTGCGCCACTTCGTCCAGAGATGCCGCGCGAGCATCGTTGGCGGCATGCGCAGCCAGTGCGAGCGGACGTAGAAGGCGAAACGGGTCAGCGGACGGGTCGGCCTGCCCCAGCCGTCACGCGCGGTAATCCGGCGCACGTAGAGGCGATCGGCACCCGTCGCAGCACCGTCGCCGAACAGCGTCGCGACCAGTCTGAGCGAACGGCTTACCTCACGGTGCAAGCCGTGCCGTTTCGCGTCGGCGGCAAGCCCGTCGGTCCCGAACTCGTCGACGAGGCAGCGGATATCCCACAGGTTGCGCAAAGCCCCCGCCAGATCGCCGTCCGCGAACAGGTGCGCGGCGGCGTGGACGATAATCCCGTTCGGCGACAACGTGCGAAGGCCATTTTCCAACGCGACGCTCCCCTCGATCAGCGCCGCCGCGTTGGGCGTGATCCGCGCGGTGAGTGGCAGGATCGTGTGGTGCACGTCGATCATCCGATCGCGCTCGCGGTGGATCAGCGGCGGCAGTTCGTGCATCCAGCGCCGGTAATAGACGTCGTCATACGGGTCCGGCTTGACCCACTCCCACCCCGCCGCGAGCAGCGCCGCCTCGACCGCATCGAGCGCGCCACGCGGCACGAGAATGTCGAGATCGCCGATCGACCGCCCCTGCCCCGCCGACAACCCGGCCGCGACGAACGCGGTGCCCTTCAGCAGCACGACCGGGCAGTCCATCAGGCAGTCGACCCCGACCAGCGCCCGCCGCGCCATCTCCGCCTCCCACAGCGCGGCGCGACGGCCCTGCTCGGCGGAAGCGCGCGCATCCGCGAGGATCGCCTTCACCGCATCGGGCATCGGCAACCCGTCGAGACGGTTGGCCAGCGTCCCGATCAGCTGTTCCGCCCGCGCCATCGCCAGCAGTGCGGTCCACGCGTCCGCATCGATCCCGACGACGCTGCCCGGATCGGCGAGCGCGCGGGCGAGCAGGCGGGCGTCGCTCACAACGTGGCCCATAACGCCTCGACCTGCGCGATCGCGCTCGCGCCGTCGGGATAGTCCACCGCCACCGACGGCACCTCCGCGATCAGCCCGGTCAGCGACCGGAACCCCGCCTCGCCGAGCGCGACGTAGTTGGTCGAGGCCTGAGTCATCCGCACGAACGACTCGCCGGGCTGGACCGACCGCACCTCGGGCTCGAACCCATAGCGCGGGAACACCAGCAGCGCCGGCCGCGCAGGCACGTCCATCGCCGCGATCGCGCGCGCGTCGGGGACCATGTGGCGGATGTCGCCCTTCGGCGTCGCGGGCAGCAGCGGCCCCATCCGCGCGTCCGGCCATGCCGCCTCGGCCGCCGCGATCGCCTCGTTCTTCAGGCTGATCAGCCGCGGAAACGCGTGCACCAGCCCGGTCGCGGGATCGAGCAAGGCGAACTCGTCCCCCATGAACCGCCAGCCCTTCGCCGCGAGCAACGTCGCGAGCGTCGACTTCCCCGCCCCCGACACGCCGGTCATCAGCAGCGCGCGCCCGTCCCGCTCGACCGCCGATGCGTGGAGCAGCAGATACCGCCGCGCGCCGAGCGCCATCTGCAGGTTCATCGCCATCTCGGCGGCGAGCAGCCCTTGCCGCAACGGCAACGGCGCCGCCTCGGGCAGCATATAGTCGCCCCCGATCTCGACCGACGGGCGCACGAACCGCCGCCACGGCCGACGCGCGAACAGCCGCACGGTGAAGTCCGGCACGCCGTCCAGCGGCTTGGGATAGTCGCGGTACAGCGTTTCAAGCTGCGCGATCGGCGCGCCCCAGTCGGAGCCGATGCGGAACCCGACCGGGCCGATGCGAACCGAAAACGCGTGCCTCACGTCGCCCCGACCAACCCATATTCGACCAACCCGGACTCCACGAGTTCGTCGAGCCGCGCCGCCAACGCCTCGCGCGTGCCGTCGGTCAGGTCATAGTCGCGCCCAAGCCGGTCGAGCAGGGTATCGAGCGACAGCCCGCCTTCGGCCCCGCTCTCGGTCCCCCGCTCAGTTAATGCCGCCAGGATCTGCGGCGCGGGTTCGGTCAGCAAATGCGTGATGCCCGAAGCACGGTGGAAGACGGCGGTGAACTCGTCGAGCGGCGCGAGCAGCACGCCATCCCCGGGCGGCGCGCGAAAGACCCGCTGCTGCACGGCCTCAGCCGCGCGGCATCTGCAACGATGCAAAGCAGGTGAAGCCGCCCTGGCCGCGCTGCAACCGGCGGATATATTTGACATAGGCGCGGCTGCGCTCCGAATCGACGCCCGGCAAGGTGCTGCCGTTCGCCATCGCGCGCTTGACCTCCTCGCCCTTGAACGGGCGCGGCGACGGCGGGAATGCGCCGCGGGTCCGCGCGGGCACGACCTTGCCGTCCGCGTCGATATAGCTGCCTGCACGCCCCGGATCGGGGACCGGGATCTGGCAGTTCATCACCGATCCCGCGGTCTGCGCGAGCGCGGGCCGGATCGACATCACCGCGCCGGCCGTGACCGCGCCGAGCGCCAGCACGCGGCGTCGCGACGCCGTGCCGTCATCGGCCGTCATCGCGGGAACGACAGCCGAACCGTCGGCAGGGTCCTGATCGGATCGAATATCGTCGCTCATGCTGCCCTGCTCCGTCGCCCCCTTATCGTGCACAGCCCTTTCACAAAGGTGAAGCGCTGACAATATCGTGCCGCCGCCGTCCGTGCCCCGACCGTGCCGAAGCAGGACGGTCGCGGGCGATCACGACCGCCGTGACGGGCGGGGACGGATTGTGGCGTGGCGGATTGTGGCGTGGCGGCTTGCCTCCGATCCGAACCGCGCTAGGCTCGCGACCGATGAAGATATCCCTCCTGGCGCTCGCGCTTCTCGTTCCCCTCGCCGACGCCGCTGCCGCGGCCACGCCACGGCACGCCGCCCCGGCCCCGGCCCCCGTCCCCGTTCCCGCAAAAGACCAGGGCATGGTCAGCGCCGCCGACCCGCGCGCCGCCGCCGCGGGCGTCGAGATCCTCCGCGCGGGCGGCAGCGCCACCGACGCGGCGATCGCCACCATGCTCGCGCTCAACGTCGTCGAGCCGCAAAGCTCGGGGATCGGCGGCGGCAGCTTCTGGATCAGCCACGCGGCGGGCGGCGCGCTCAGCACGATCGACGCGCGCGAAGAGGCCCCGGCCGCCGCCGACGCGCGCTGGTTCTACGCCCCCGACGGCACGCCGCTCAGCCACCGTGACGCGGTCCCCGGTGGGCGCAGCGTCGGCATCCCCGGCGCGCTCCGCGGCATGGCGCTCGCGCACCGCGCCTCGGGCAAGCTCCCCTGGGCACAGTTGTTCGCCCCCGCGATCCGCATCGCCACCGAGGGCTTCCAGGCGTCCCCGCGCCTCGTCAACGGGATGGCGGCCTATGGCGACCACATCACGCCCGAGACCCGCAAGCTGTTCTCCGCGCCCGACGGCTCGCCCATCGCGGTCGGCGCGACGATCAGGAACCCCGCACAGGCCGCGCTCCTCCAGCGCATTGCCACCCAGGGCCCCGACAGCTTCTATGTCGGCCCGCAGGCGCAGAAGATCGTCGCCGCGGTCAACACCGCCGCGCGCAACCCGTCGAAGATGACGACCGGCGACCTCGCCAGCTACGACGCCAAGAACCGCCCGCCCGTGTGCATCCGATACCGCGTCTACCGTGTCTGCGGGATGGGCCCGCCCTCGTCCGGCGGCATCACCGTGCTGATGATCCTGAAGCAGCTCGAACGCTTCGACATGGCCAAGCTCGGCAAGGACAGTGCACAGGCCTGGCACCTGTTCGCCGAGAGCTCGCGTCTCGCCTATGCGGACCGCGACATGTACGTCGGCGATCCCGATTTCGTCCGCGTGCCGGTCAAGGGCATGCTCGACCCCGCCTATCTCGCCAGGCGCTCGGCGCTGATCTCGCCTGCGACGACGATGGCGAGCGTCGTGCCCGGCACGCCCCCCGGCGCCCCCGCCCGCGTCCGCGTGCCGGTCAGCGAAGTCCCCGGCACCACCGACCTCGCGGTCGTCGACGCGCGCGGCAACGTCGTCGAGGTCACGACCACGGTCGAAGGCTATTTCGGCTCCGGCCTGACGGTCGATGGCACCGTGCTCAACAACCAGCTCACCGATTTCGACATCGTGCCCGTGAAGGATGGTGCGCTCGTCGCCAACCGGGTCGAGGGTGGCAAGCGGCCGCGCAGCTCGATGGCGCCGACGATCGTCTACGGCCCGGACGGGAAAGTCCGGCTCGCGGTCGGCGCGGCGGGCGGCTCGACGATCATCGCGCAGGTGGCCAAGGCGATCATCGGCGTGGTCGACTGGAAACTGAGCGCACAGGACTCGATCGCGCTCGGCCTGCTCTACGCTCCCGGCCACGTCGCCGCCGCCGAGAAGGGCACCGAGCGCGAGGCGATGGTCCCTGCGTTGCAGGCGCTCGGCGAGACGGTGCAGGTCGCAGCACTCGGGCTGAAGGCGAACGCGATCGAACGCGTCGGCGGAAAATGGGTCGGCGCCGCGGACCCGCGCAGCGAAGGCGTCGCGATCGCCCAAGACGGCACGGTGACGCAGATCCAGCGCGTCGGCGCCCTCCAGCGCGCGCCGGAATGACGCCCGCCTGACCTGCCGTCATCCCAGCTTTCGCTGGGATGACGAGTGTTGCTATACTGACCGCGCACCAGACTCTGCCGAACCGTCAAACAACGAGCAGCCAGTGCGCCCCAGGAGAGAACATGCCCCCCCGCCAGCTCGAACGATTCCCCAACCTCGTCACAATGTTCTTCACGCGCGCCGCGGAGAAGGGCGACGCGCCGTTCCTGTGGACCAAGACCAGCGGCGCATGGGTCGCGATTAGCTGGGCCGACGCCGCGCGGTCGGTCGCCGCGCTCGCCACCGCGCTATCCGCGATCGGCCTCAAGCGCGGCGACCGCGTGATGCTGGTCAGCGAAAACCGGCCGGAATGGTGCCTGAGCGACCTCGCGATCATGGCGGCGGGGTGCATCACTGTGCCGACCTACGTCACCAACACCGAGCGCGATCATCTCCACATCATCGAGAATGCCGGCGCCTGCGCGATCATCGTCTCGACCGCCAAGCTCGCCAAGACCCTGCTGCCCGCCGTCGTGCGCTCGAACCAGGCGCAGATCGTGATCGGCCTCGAGGACATGAAGGTCCCCGCCGCGATCGACTTCCACAACTGGCACACGCTGATCGCCGCGCACCCGACCGCGCCCGCCGCCGCCGCCGCCCGCGCCAATTTCGCGCGCGAAGACCTCGCCTGCATCATCTACACGAGCGGCACCGGCGGCGCGCCGCGCGGCGTGATGCAGCACCACGGCGCGATCCTCCACAATTGCGCAGGGTGCGCCTCCGTCATCTCGGAGGATTTCGGCTGGGACGACGAGGTGTTCCTGTCGTTCCTGCCGCTCAGCCACGCGTATGAACACACCGGCGGCCAGCATTTCCCGATCTCGCTCGGCGGCCAGATCTATTACGCCGAGGGCCTCGAAAAGCTCGCCGCGAACATCGAGGAGACGCGCCCGACGATCATGTTCGTCGTGCCCCGCCTGTTCGAAGTCCTGCGCACCCGCATTTCCAAGACGATCGAGAAACAGGGTGGTGCCTCGGCCTATCTCCTGCGCCAGGCCCTCGATATCGGCGGCAAGCGCTATGCCGGTCGCCTCCGCCTGATCGACCGGCCGATGCAGGCCGCCGTCGCGACTCTGTTCAAGCCGAAGATCTCGAAGAAATTCGGCGGCCGGCTGAAGGCGATGATCTCGGGCGGCGCACCGCTCAATCCCGAGGTCGGGCTGTTCTTCGAGGCGCTCGGGCTGACGTTCCTCCAAGGCTATGGCCAGACCGAGGCCGCGCCGGTCATCTCGTGCAACCGCCCCAAGGCGGGTGTCCGCATGGATTCGGTCGGTCCCGCGCTCAACGATACCGAGATACGGATCGGCGACGACGGCGAGATCCTGGTGCGCGGCGAACTCGTCATGCACGGCTATTGGCGCAACGACGCCGAGACCGCGAAGGTCCTGAAGGACGGCTGGCTCCACACCGGTGACGTCGGCGAGCTCGACGAAAAGGGTCGCATCCGCATCACCGACCGCAAGAAGGACCTGATCATCAACGACAAGGGCGAGAACGTCGCCCCCCAGAAGGTCGAGGGGATGCTGACGCTCCAGCCCGAGATCGTCCAGGCGATGATCGTGGGCGACCGCCGCCCCTACATGGTCGCGCTGATCGTCCCCGACCCGGAGTGGACGCAGGAATGGTGCGCGGGCAACGGCGACGCCTGCAGCTTCGCGCGGCTCGCGGAAAACAGCGAGTTCCGGACTGCGCTGGGGGCGGCGGTCGAACGCGTGAACAAGGACCTTGCGGTCACCGAACGCATCCGCCGCTTCGTGCTGGCCGACGGGCCGTTCACGATCGAGAACGAACAGCTCACGCCCAGCCTGAAGATCCGCCGCCACGTGTTGAAGCAGGTCTACGGCGAGCGCCTGGACGCCCTCTACGCCTAAGCCGCTCGCCCCTCCGGGGAGAGGGAGGGGCCCGCGCGCGCTTGCGCGTGGGAGGGAGAGGGGAAGTGAGGCTCAGGACGCTAATCCCAACTCCCCTCTCCCTTCCGTCGCCAAGCGGCTCCTCCCTCCCTCTCCCCGGCGGGGAGAGGGACTAGACAGTCACTTCTTCGCCGGCACCACTGCCATCGTCCAGTCCTTCTCAGGCCGCAGATACTTCGCCGCCGTAGCCTGCAGCTCGACCGGCGTCGTCGCCACCAGATCAGATGCGATCCGCTGCGTTGCCGCGATCCTCCGCGGGTCGAACGTCGCGCCGCCCAGCTGCTGCAACCAGAACTGGTTCCCGGTCGAGGCGCGCAGGATATATTGCCCCATCGGCTTCTTGATACGGTCCAGCTCGTCCGCCGCGATCGGCGTCGACACCAGCTCGGCGGCGATCTGCCGGGCGATCTGGAAGAAGAACGACACCTTTTCGGGCGCGACCTGGCCGATCGCGACCATCCGCCCGCCGGTGCTCATCCCGACCGGCCACTGGCTCGACACGTTCGGGCTGTAGCTCGCACCCGCCGCCTGCCGCAGCCGTTCGAACAGCCGGTCGCTGAACACCTGCGCCAGCACGTCGAGACGCCGCGCCTCGACGATGTCGTCGACACCGCCGCCGGTCGGCCAGGCGATCACCGCCGCCGCCTGGTTCTCAGGCCCGGTATGCGCGCGCATTACCGGCGTCGTGTTGTGCGCCGGGAAACCGACCGGCGCGCCGACCGACGACACGGCGGTGCGCGGCTTCATCGCGCCGAACGTCCTGGCGACCGCGGCGATCGCTTCCTCGGTCTTCACATCGCCGAAGATCGACACCTCGATCGGCCCGGTCTTCAGGATCGGCTCCCAGAAGGCGCGGAAGTCCTTTGCGTTGAGCGCCTCGACGGTCGCCTTGGGCGGCGTCCCCCAGCGCGGATCGCCCGCGCGCAACAGGCCTTCGAGGTCGCGCGACAGCACGCCGTCGGGCGACGAATCATAGCCGGCGAAACCCGCCAGCGCCGCGACTCGAGCCCGTGCGACCGGTGCCGGATCCCAGGCGGGGAAGGCGAGCTTGGCCGCCATCAGCCGCAGCTGGTCCGAATAATCGGCCGGCGAGGTGATCGCGTTCAGCGTGAAGGCGTCGTCGTCGATCCCGAAATCGAGCCCGATCCGCCGCCCCGCGGTCAACTGGTCGAGGTCGCCCTGGTCGAGCTTGCCGATGCCGCCCGCGACCAGCGCGAGATCGCCCGCCCAGGCCGGCGTCGGCCGGTTAGACGGGATCGCGGTATAGCCGCCACCGAACCGCACGCGGACATAGACGCGCCCGGTCTCGCCCGCGTTGGGGAACATCAACAGGCGCGTGCCATTGGCGAAGTTCACCTGTTCCATGTCGAACGCGGTGATCTTCGTGCGGCTGGCGACCGTGCCCGGCTTGCCGAGCGCCGGCAGTTTCGAGAAATCGACCGCAGCCTGCGCGCGACGCTTGCCCGCAAGACCGGAGACGTCCGCCTTCAGCGCCGTCGCCAGCTTGGCGACCGCACCCGCATCGGGCGTCTGCGTGTTGACGAGCGCGCGCGTCGCCGTGCCTTCGAAGATCGCCTTGCTCGACGCGAGCAGCGTGGCGGGCGTGAACATGCCCTTTGCCTTGGCGTCCTGCAGGATCTTGTACGACGTCTCCGGCCCCGCCACCGTCTCGCGGATATCGAGCGCACCGACCATGTCGTCCGCCTGCTTGGAGCCCGCCTCGACCCGTGCGGTCTCGACGCTGGTCCGCATGATCGTGTCGAAATCGGCATATTCGCGGTCGACTTCGGCCTGGCTCGGCGCATTGGTCTGCGCGTCGGCGATCACCGCGCGCACGTCCTTCAGCGCCGCTTCCCAGTCGGTGCCGATCGGCACGATATTGACGCTGGTCAGGTTCGCCGAGCGCGACACGTCGTCGATCGACACACCCGCCTGCAGGAAGCTGCCGCCCGCCCGCGCGCGCGTTTCGAGACGCCGGCTGATCAGCCGGGTCGCGATCACGTCGACCAGCCGCTTCTGGTTCATGATCGCGGTGTCGTCCTTATACTCCCAGGGGCGCACGACGCCGAGCGTCACCACCGCAGGGATCGCCGGCTCGGCGATCGTCGCGGAGACCGCCGCCTTCGGATCGGGCTTGCCGAAATCGGGCGCGGGCACGACCGGACCGACGCCCTTCCAATCGGCGAAATTCTTGACGATCAGCCGCCCGAACAGCGCCGGATCCATGTCGCCCGAGATGATGACGACCGTGTTTTCGGGCCGATACCAGCGATCGTGGAACGCCTTCACGGTCGCGCCGGTCGCGGCTTCCAATGTCTTGATGTTGCCGATCGGCGAACGATCCGCGAGCGGCTGTCCGGCGAAGAAGGTCGCGCGGATCGCGTCGCCGAACCGCACCTGGGGCCCCGGCTGCTCGCGCTGCTCGGCGAGCACGACCGGGCGCTCGGCGGCGACCGACACGTCGGTGATGACGGGCTTTTCCATCATCCCGGACATGATCTTCAGGCTCTCGTCGAGACCCGTTTCGGTCGCCGAGGGAAGGTCGAGCTTGAACGTGGTCGAGGTCGGCGTGGTCTGCGCGTTGGTGTCCGAGCCGAAGGTCGCGCCGAACCGCTGCCACACGCGCTTGGCCTCGCCGTCGGGGACGTACTCCGACCCGCGGAACGAGAGATGCTCGATGAAATGCGCGAATCCCTGCTCGTTGTCGGTCTCGTTGAGCGAACCCGCATCGATCCGCACGCGCACCGACACCTGGCCGGGGGGTACGCCGTTCTTGCGCACCGCGAACCGCATGCCGTTGGGCAACGTGCCGAACTTCCACTCCGGATCGCGGGTGAGATCGCTGCCCTTGTAGAGCCACGCGGTCGTATCGATCCCCGGCAGTTCGGGGAGGGTCGGCGCTTCCTTGGCGGTGCCGGAGGCGGCCTGCTGAGTCGCCATCTGCCCGCTCGCCGGGATAGCGAGGCCGAGCACGAGGGGAAGCAGGACGGGAGCGCGGTACAGGCGCGAGAGCAATAGCATCGCGCATCTGTAGCGCCCCCGCGCGCGCATCGCCAGAGCACGCCGTCCCGATGCGAGATGCGCGGGCATCGAAGCGACGCTATCGCCATCATTTCGTCCAACACCCGCGGTATGTCGTGTCCGAACAAGGAGATCGGCGCCGCGATGCGCCGGGATACAGGGTAGAGATGACGGTCGAAGCCGAACTGGGGCAGTCTTCATTGTGGCGGGATTTGGGCGAGCCGGCGCCGCGGCGCGGCACGCGCGTCCCTGATCTGAACGTCATATCGGGCGCGCCGAAGCCCGGTGCACCGATGGTGGCGGACGCCAACCGCCCGCTGATCATCCGCGTCGGCAAGCATCTGCGCGGCGTGTTCGACCGGATGATCGCGTCGTCCTCGCTGGTCGCCAATGACCCCGTGCTCGACGTCCGCGACTTCGCCTGGACCGCGGGCCTGCGCGAGGACTGGGCCGCGATCCGCGACGAGGCGCTCAATGTCGCGCTGCGCGGCGAGGCGTCGCCCAGCCTCGCGACGATCTCGCCCGATCACCGATCGATCGCGGAGGTCGACAAGTGGCGCTCGTTCTTCCTCTACGGGTACGGCTACCCGATCGAGGAAAGCCTCGCGCGCTGCCCGCATACCGCCGCGGCGGTCGCGCGCATCCCCGGCCTCAACAGCGCATTCTTCTCGATCCTCGCGCCGGGCACGCACATCCCCGAGCATCGCGGCGTGACCAAGGGGCTGATCACCTGCCACCTCGGCCTGATCGTGCCGCGCGATGGCGACGTGCGGATGCGAGTCCATGACCGCACCGTCCGGTGGGCAGAAGGCGAGACGCTGGTGTTCGACGACACCTATCAGCATGAGGTGTGGAACGACACGTCGGGCACCCGGGTGGTGTTGCTGATCCAGTTCGAGCGGCCGTTGCGCAACCCCGGCAAGTGGATCGCCGACCTGTTCCTGACCGTGGTCCGCCGCTCCGCCTTCGTCCAGGACGCGGTCCGCAACATCGGCAGCTGGAACGCCGCGGTGAAACAGCTCGACATCTGAGCTTCGGCGGGCGCCTATTTGGAGCCCCTCCCCCCAAAACCAAAACCAAACCCCTAACCCCAATTCCCGTCACCCCAGCGAAAGCTGGGGTATCCCGGTTCGAGCCACCCGCTTCCCAACAGGGATACCCCAGCTTTCGCTGGGGTGACGGATGGGGCTGGGTTGATGGATGGGGCTGTGATGACGGATGACGCTTGGTGACGGATGGGGCTGAGTGACGGATGGGGCTGGGGTGATGGATGGGGCTGGGTAGACAACCATGGGCCAGACAGCCGGTTCACCCCCCTCCCCACACCCCCGGAAAGAAACCGTTTCCCGTTCCACGCTTGATCCCCCGCCCCCGCCGGGCCACATGACCTCCATGCTCATCGAAACGGAATCCACCCCGAACCCCTCGACGCTGAAGTTCCTGCCGGGACGCACCGTCATGGAGGCCGGCACGCGCGACTTCGCTACCCCTGAGGAAGCGGAGGCCAGTTCGCTCGCCGACGCGATCTTCGGTCTGGGTGACGTCACCGGCGTGTTCTTCGGCCGCGATTTCGTCTCGGTCACCGCCGCGCCGGGCACCGCCTGGTCGGACCTGAAGCCCGACGTGCTCGCGATCCTGCTCGATCACTTCTCCGCCGCCATGCCGCTGTTCCGTCCAGCGAGTGCCGGCTTCTCGGTTCCGAGCGAGGAGGCGATCCTCACCGACGACCCGGCCGATGCCGAGATCGTCGCGCAGATCCGCGAACTGATCGACACGCGCGTCCGCCCGGCGGTCGCGAACGACGGCGGCGATATCGTCTATCGCGGGTTCGACAAGGGCAAGGTGTTCCTCCAGCTCCAGGGCGCCTGCGCCGGCTGCCCGTCGTCGAGCGCGACGCTCAAGAACGGTATCGAGCAGCTGCTGAAATACTACGTCCCCGAAGTCACCGAAGTGAGAGCCGTCTGATGCGCCAGAAACTCGACGACTCCGTCCTCGACACCGTCTTCCGCGACGCGCGTACCTATAACGGCTACACCGACGAGCCCGTCGCCGAGAGCGATCTGCACGCGATCTGGGACCTGATGAAATGGGGCCCGACATCGGCCAACCAGCTGCCCGCGCGGCTGGTCTGGTGCGTCAGCGACGAATCGAAGCAGAAGCTCGCCGAGGCGTGCAGCGCGCAGAACGCGCCCAAGATCCTGAAGGCCCCCGTGTCGGTGATCATCGGCATGGACACAAACTTCCACGAACATCTCCCCGAGCTGTTCCCGCACGCCGATGCGAAGTCGTGGTTCGACAGCAATGCCGAACTGCGCGAGGCGTCGGCGTTCCGCAACTCGTCGCTGCAGGGCGCGTATTTCATCATCGCCGCGCGGATGCTCGGGCTCGATACCGGGCCGATGTCCGGCTTCGACGCGGGCAAGGTCGATGCGGCGTTCTTCCACGACACGCCAGCGGTGCGGACCAACTTCATCACGACGCTCGGCCACGGCGATCCCGCGACGATCTATGGTCGCTCGCCGCGCCCTGAGTTCGCGAAGTTCAACAGCATCGCCTGAACGCGCTAGCCAACCGCGCTAGCCAAACACCGTCACCCCAGCGAAAGCTGGGGTATTCCGGTTCTAGCCACGACATTCGCCAACCGGGATACCCCAGCGTTCGCTGGGGTGACGCGGGTTGGGATGCAACGGAATAGACAATGCGCACGCTAGTAATCGAAACATCCACCGCAGCCTGCTCGGTCGCGCTCGTCGAGGACGGCGCCATCATAGCGCACGCCCACGAGGTCGTCGGTCGCGGCCACGCCGAGCGCCTGATCCCGATGATCGCCGACCTGCCCGCCGGCGGCCGTGCCGCGCGGGTCCTCGTCGATTGCGGACCGGGCAGCTTCACCGGCGTCCGCGTCGGCATCGCCGCCGCCCGCGGGCTCGCGCTCGGCTGGGGTGCGGAGATCGCCGGCTTCTCCTCGCTCCCCCTCATCGCTGCCGCCGGTTTCGCAGACCGTTTAACCGACGATATTGCGGTCGTCATGGAAGGGGGGCATGGCGAGGTCTTCATGCAGGCCTTCTCCGCCGATCTGTCGCCGTGCACCGACATGGTGTCGCTGAAGCCCGACGCCGCGCTCGCCGCGCTGGCGGGACGACGCGCGGTCGGTAACGGCGTGCGCTGGCTGGCTGCGCTGGACGACGGCCTGGACCTTACCGAAGCGCTCCCCGACGCGGCCTCCGCGATCCTGCTGCCCGCGACGCTGACCGCGTTACCGCCGAGCCCGATCTACGGCCGCGCGCCCGACGCCAAACCCTCGGTCCCGAGATAATGGCCACCCGCCAGGTCGCGACCCGCGTGGTCACGCTGCGCACCGGCGACGCCCGCGATCTCGCGATCGTGGATGCACTGATGACGGAAGCGTTCGACCCACGCTTCGGCGAGGCGTGGACGCGCAGCCAGTGCCTCGGCGTGCTCGCGCTCACCGGTGTCCACCTGACGCTCGCGTTCGTCGACGACTTCCCTGCCGGCTTCACGATGACGCGCTCGGTCGCCGACGAAGCCGAACTGCTGCTGATCGCGGTGGCCCCCGACCACCGCCGCCGCGGCGTCGGCACCGCGCTGATCCGGGCGGCGATCGCCGACTGCTCGGTCGGCAATATCGCCAAGCTCCACCTCGAGGTTCGCGCCGGCAACGACGCGGTCAAGATGTACGGCGCACACGGTTTCACCAAGGTCGGCGAGCGCCGCGCCTATTACCGCGGCAAGACCGGCGTCGCGTATGACGCACATACATATTCCCGAGTTATCAACGCTTAAGTCTTATTGCGAGTCACTATCCCTTTTCGCAACAGCGCGAACGCCCTACATGGCACGCAACGAGGGAACGACACATGCCGCGCAAGATCGATCTGGAAGCACTCTGCAACGAGAAGGGTTTGCGCATCACCGAGCAGCGCCGCGTCATCGCGCGCGTGCTGTCCGAGGCGGACGACCATCCCGACGTCGAGAAGGTCTATGAGCGCGCGTCGCAGATCGACCCCGGCATCTCGATCGCGACCGTCTACCGCACCGTCCGCCTGTTCGAGGAAGCCGGCATCCTCGACCGCCACGATTTCGGCGACGGGCGCGCACGCTACGAGCCCGCGCCCGAGGCGCATCACGATCACCTGATCGACGTCGAGAGCGGCAAGGTCATCGAATTCGTCGACCCCGAGCTCGAGCAGTTGCAGAAGGCGATCGCGGAGAAACTTGGCTTCCGGCTGGTCGATCACCGCATGGAACTCTACGGCGTCGCGCTTACCCGCAAGGACTGAGCCGATCGGCCGGATCCGCCTCGGCGCGCGGCTGGCGGCGCTGGTGCTTGCGCTGATCGTCGCGTTGCCTGTGCACGGCGCGTGGCGCTTGGTCGGGCGCAAGTCGCCCTGGCCTCCACGGTTCCTGGGACTGGTCGCGCGGATCGTCGGCGCGCGCGTGCGGGTGGTCGGGGTCCCGCTGCGGCACGACGTCGTCTTCGTCTCGAACCATCTGAGCTGGATCGACATCCTGCTCCTGTCCGGCGCGACCGGCAGCGCGTTCGTCGCCAAGTCCGAACTCCGCCACGCGCCGCTGGTCGGCTGGCTCTGCACGCTCAACCACACCATCTTCGTCAGCCGCGCCGACCGCATGGCGGTGACCGCCCAGATCGCGCAGATCCGCGATGCGCTCGCGCAGGACTGGCCGGTAACGTTGTTCCCCGAGGGCACGACGGGTGACGGGGTAACTCTGCTCCCGTTCAAGGCGGCGCTGCTGGCCGCGCTCGATCCGCCGCCGCCCGGCGTGAAGGTCCAGCCGGTCCGCATCGACTACGGCGCTGCCACGCACGACCTTGCCTGGGTCGGTGACGAACCCGGCCAACACCACGCCGCCCGGGTCCTGAAGCGCAAGGGGACGTTCGTGGCCACGCTGCACTTCGCCGACCCCTTCGACCCCGCGGAATACGGCGACCGAAAAGCCATCGCCGCGGAAGCCAGACGCCGCATGGAAGCCCTCTAACCACGAACAAAGAATGTTTCCCCGCGAAGGCGGGGACCCAGCCTGGGCTCCCGCCTTCGCGGGAGAACAACGAGGCGGAGTGCTGCCCTTACACCACCAACTGACACCGCCCCGGCGAAGGCCGGGGCCCAATTGGCAAGGTCGCAGTAACGAGGGACGGCCCCCAGTTGATACCGTCCCCAATTGGGCCCCGGCCTCCGCCGGGGTAGTGGTGACATAGGGTGATGCAACGCCGGGGCCGAACTCTAGCAATCCGCCGGGTGGTTTGAGACGAACAACGCCCCCTCCCCCAACCCCCACAAATCCGCTACACGCCCCCGCATGTCCCCCCCGAAAACCTTCCACGTCAAGTCGTTCGGCTGCCAGATGAACGTCTACGACGGCGAGCGCATGGCCGAACTGATGGCCGCGCAGGGCCTCACCCAGGCCGACGCGGTCGACGCCGACGTCGTCGTCCTTAACACCTGCCACATCCGCGAACGCGCCACCGAAAAAGTCTATTCCGACATCGGCCGCCTGCGAAAGGATCAGCGCCGCAAGTCCGGCAAGACGCCGATGATCGCGGTCGCCGGCTGCGTCGCGCAGGCCGAGGGCGAGGAGATCTTCACCCGCGCCAAGGTCGATATCGTGGTCGGCCCGCAGGCCTATCACAACCTGCCCGACCTCGTCGCGAAGGCCGCCGCCGGCACGCCGTCGCTCGACACCGACATGCCGCTGCTGTCGAAGTTCGGCGCGCTCCCCGCCCGGCGCAAAGTCGCGCCCTCCGCGTTCCTGACCGTGCAGGAAGGCTGTGACAAATTCTGCACCTATTGCGTCGTGCCCTACACCCGTGGTGCCGAGATCAGCCGACCGTTCGCGGCGATCGTCGACGAGGCCAAGGCGCTGGTCGACGCCGGCGCGCGCGAAATCACGCTGCTCGGCCAGAACGTGAACGCCTGGAGCGAAGACACGCGCGGGCTCCACGACCTGATCCGCGACCTCGACCGCATCCCCGGCCTCGCGCGCATCCGCTACACGACCAGCCATCCCAACGACATGACGCAGGGCCTGATCGACGCGCACCGCGACATCGAAAGCCTGATGCCGTTCCTCCATCTCCCCGTGCAGAGCGGCAGCGACCGCGTACTGAAGGCGATGAACCGGTCGCACGGCCGCGACTCCTACCTCCGCCTGCTCGACCGCGTCCGCGCGGTGCGCCCCGATATCGCGCTGTCGGGCGACTTCATCGTCGGCTTCCCCGGCGAGACCGACGCCGAGTTCGCGGACACGCTGAGCCTCGTCGACGCGGTCGGCTATGCGCAAGCGTACAGCTTCAAATACAGCCCCCGCCCCGGCACGCCCGCCGCGTCGATCGTCGAGCAGGTGCCGGAGGACGTGATGGACGACCGCCTCCAGCGCCTCCAGGCCGCCCTCAACCGCGACCAGCACGCGTTCAACGCCGCCACCGTCGGCCGCACCTGCACCGTCCTGCTCGAACGCGCGGGCAAACTGCCGGGCCAGCTGATCGGCAAGTCGCCCTGGCTGCAATCGGTCCATCTGATCGGCGACCACGCGATCGGCGACCTGGTCGAAGTGACGCTGGCCGCGGCCGGGCCGAATTCACTGACCGGCGTGGAGCGCGTACGCGAGGCAGCGTAAGGCCTGCTCGACCGGCGATGCGCGCCATCGTTCCAAATTTCCGTCATCCTGACGAAAGTCAGGATCCAGGGTCATCGAGGGCGACCATGCGGCTTTGGATCCTGACTTTCGTCAGGATGACGGCGCTTCGGCAGCTTTAGTCCTGAGGCATCGGGGCGATACTTCCCAGCCTCCTCTCGCACCCCCAAAAGATTCCCCTGTCCTACACGCCAATCCCCTGCCACACTCGTCGGCGATGCAGTTGCGCCCGCGCGATCCCATGCTTTCCACCACCGCCGCCTCGGCGCCGGTTGAAGGTCGCCGCCCCGCCCCTCATCTTCCTTTCAAAGGTTACGATTCGACGCTTCTAGGCGTAACCTTTGACGCCCCCGAAAGGACCGTATGAGCCGTAAACCCGTTCCCGCGCAGTCCGGTGACCGCGCCCGAGTCGAGCTTCTCTTCGACAAGCCCCAATTGCTTGTCCGACTGTTCGGCCAGTACGACCAGAACCTCGTCGCGCTCGAAAACCGCCTTGGCGTCTACATCACCGCCCGCGGCAACAAGATCGGGCTCGAGGGCACCGCCGAACAGGTCGCCAAGGCACGCGACGTGCTCCACGATCTCTATGCCCGGATCCAGCGCGGCGAGGATGTCGATACCGGCCTCGTCGACGCCTCGATCGCGATGGCCGACGAACCTGTGCTCGAGGGCATCATCCGCGCCGATGCGGGCGGTGGCGCCGCGCCGCCGATCATGATCCGGACGCGCAAGAAGACGATCGTCCCGCGCACCCCGGCGCAGGCGCACTACATGCGCGAGCTTGCCAACAACGACGTGATCTTCGCGCTCGGGCCGGCAGGGACGGGCAAGACCTACGTGGCCGTCGCGCAGGCGGTGCAGCAGCTCATCACCGGCAGCGTACAGCGCCTGATCCTCTCGCGCCCCGCGGTCGAGGCCGGCGAACGCCTAGGCTTCCTCCCCGGCGACATGAAGGAGAAGGTCGATCCGTATCTCCGCCCGCTCTACGACGCGCTCTACGACTGCCTCCCCGCCGAGCAGGTCGAACGTCGCATCGCAAGCGGCGAGATCGAAGTCGCACCTATCGCGTTCATGCGTGGCCGCACGCTGGCCGACGCGTTCGTGATCCTCGACGAGGCGCAGAACACCACGCCCGCGCAGATGAAGATGTTCCTCACCCGCTTCGGCCAGAACAGCCGCATGGTGATCTGCGGCGACCCGAAGCAGGTCGACATCCCCGGCGGCGTCTCCGCCTCGGGCCTCGCGGATGCGGTCACGCGGCTGGAAGGCGTCGAAAGCATCTCGATGTGCCGCTTCACCGTCGGCGACGTCGTCCGCCACCCGATCGTCGGCCGCGTCGTCGCTGCCTACGAAGGCACGGATGCTTGATACTTGGGATATCCCGGAATATGTTCGGGATATCCCAGGAGCATGATGATGGCATCACTCTATATAAAGAACGCCGATACCGCCGATCTCGCACGCGAGGTCGCCGTCTTGCTGGGCACCAGCAAGACGGCAGCGGTCCATGACGCGCTCCTGCACCGCAAGCATATGCTCGAGACCGAGAAGCGGGGGAATATCCATGATCGGTTCGCGGCTTGGCGGGCGGCGCATCCTCTGGGCGAACCGACGGGACTGGAAGCCGACAAGGCCTTCTACGATTCGCTCAACGACGAGGATGACGATTGATCGCGTTCCTGGACGCATCTGCAATGGTCGCGATCATGACCGGCGAGCCGGAAGCGTTCGCACTCGAAAAGCGATATGGGCAAGCTGAAACGGTCCTGTGCTCGTCCATATCGCTCTGGGAAACCGTCCGTGCCGTTGCGCGCAAGCGCAAGGTTCCCATTGCCGTCGCGCATGCCGAAGTCGAGACGTTCATGGCAGACTTTGCGCTCACTATCGCCCCGATCGGCGACAGCGAGGCCCGAGAAGCCATCATAGCCCATGAACGCTATGGCAAAGGCCGTCACCCCGCCCAGCTCAACATGGGCGATTGTTTCGCCTATGCCTGCGCGAAAACCAATGGCGCGGAACTTCTCTACAAGGGTAATGATTTTGCCCAAACCGATCTCGCCTGAAGGATACGCATGCTAGAAATCGCGCTCTCTTCCGACGCTCCCTGGCCTGAGAAGGACTGGGATGCGCTCGCCCTGCGCGCAGCGACGGCGGCGATCGAGCGGACGCCGAACGGCGAACTCCTGACCAGTTCGGCAACCGTCGAGATCTCGGTCCGGCTTGCCTCAGACGACGAGGTCCACACGCTCAACAAGCAATATCGCCAGAAGGACAAGCCGACCAACGTCCTGTCCTTCCCGATGGTGCAGCCCGATCTGCTGAACACGATGAACCAGAATTCCGACGACGGTGAGGTCCTGCTCGGCGACATCATCCTCGCGCACGGCGTCTGCGTGGCCGAGGCGGCAGAGCGCGGTATTTCGGTCGAGGATCATGCGATGCATCTGATGGTGCACGGCACGCTGCATCTGCTAGGCTATGATCACATCGACGATAACGAGGCCGAGGGCATGGAGCAGATCGAACGCGACGCGCTCGCCGCGCTCGGGCTGCACGACCCCTATCTCATCACAGAGGACTGACGACCACGATGGCCGATGGCCCCAATGCCGGAAACGGCGATAGTACCGACAGTATCTGGCGTGGGCTGAAAAGCCTGATCTTTGGTACCCCCGACGAATCGCTGCGCGACCAGCTCGAGGATGCGATCGATCGGCACGAGGGCGATCCCGCCCCCGACGCGAAGGGTGACCTGACGCCGCTCGAACGCCAGATGGTTCGCAACCTGCTGCATTTCAGCGAGCGCGATGCGGGCGACGTCGGCGTGCCGCGCGCCGACATCATCGCGGTCGAGGAAGGCACGCCGTTCGCCGATCTCGTCAAGCTGTTCGCCGAGGCGGGCCATAGCCGCCTGCCGGTCTACCGCGACAACCTCGATACGATCATCGGGATGGTCCACATCAAGGACGTCTTCAACATCCTCGCGACCGGCGCCGAGCATCCTGCGACTCTCGCCGGGCTGATCCGCGAGCCGCTCTATGCGCCGATGTCGCGCGGTGCGCTCGATCTGCTCGCCGACATGCGGCAGAAGCATGTCCACCTGACGATCGTGATCGACGAATATTCGGGCACCGAGGGCCTGGTGACGTTCGAGGATCTGATCGAGGAGATCGTCGGCGATATCGAGGACGAGCATGACGACGTGCCGCAGGTGTTGATGACGCCGATTGACGGCGGCGCCTGGGATGTCGATGCGCGCGCCGAACTCGAGGATGCCGCCGAACTGATCGACCCGCGACTGGCGGAGGTTGACGGCGACATCGACACGCTCGGCGGGCTCGCGGCGCTGCTCGCCGGCCACGTCCCGCAGATCGGCGAATGCGTCGATCACCCGAGCGGCTGGAAGCTGGAAGTTACCGAAGCCGACGAACGCCGCGTCAACCGCCTCCGCCTGCATCCGCCCGTCGCGCCCGTCGAGGATGACGACTGACGGACGGGTCGCCCTGCTGTCATCCCAGCGCCCTCATGGTCGTCGGGGAGCCCTCATCGTTACCACGGCGCTCCGACCGTCGTCCCAGCGAAAGCTGGGATCTCCAGGTTCGGGCCGCCGCATTTGCCTCGTAAATATCCCAGCTTTCGCTGGGATGACGGAGGAGGCGAGCGTTGGGCGACGGATAGGGCACTGTGACCATTGCCCCCACCCGCTCGCCACCCTAATCTCCCAGGATGCGCAAACACATCCTCATCGTTCTTGGCTTGATCCTGCTCGTGATCGCGGCCGGCGTCACCTATGTCGCCTGGCCCGACACCGCCGAGCTGTCGGTCGACCAAGTCACCGGCAAGCTGCCCAAGATCACCGACCCCCGCATCCAGACGATCCCGACCGTCAAGGTTGCCAAGGTCGTCGGCTGGCAGAACGGCACGATGCCAACGCCTGCCGCCGGGCTGAAGGTGCAGCCGTTCGCGACCGGGCTCGATCACCCGCGCTGGATGTATCGCCTGCCCAATGGCGACGTGCTCGTCGCCGAGACCAATTCGCCCCCGCGCGAAGGTGGCGGGATCACCGGCTGGGTGATGAAGGTGCTGATGGGCCGCGCTGGCGCGGGCACGCCGTCGGCCAACCGCATCACGCTGCTGCGCGACACGAACGGTGACGGCGTGGCGGAGACCAAGTCGGTGTTCATGACCGGCCTCAACTCGCCGTTCGGCATGACCCTGCTCGACGGCCAGCTGTACATCGGCAACACCGACGCGCTGGTCCGCGTGCCCTATGTCGACGGCCAGACCAAGATCACCGCCAAGCCCGAGCTCGTCATCAAGCTCAATCCGGGCGGCAATCACTGGGCGCGTAACGTCATCACCGCCGCGGACGGCAAGACGCTGTACGTCGGCGTCGGCTCGTCGTCGAACATCGCCGAGAACGGCATGGATGCCGAGAAATACCGCGCGAACATCCTGCAGGTCTGGCCGAAGGACAAGAACTGGCGGATCTACGCCGCGGGCCTGCGCAACCCGAACGGCATGGCGATCAACCCCAAGTCGGGCGGCCTGTGGACCGTCGTCAACGAGCGCGACCAGCTCGGGTCCGATCTCGCACCCGATTACCTGACCCAGGTCGAGTTCGGCGATAACTTCGGCTGGCCCTGGTATTATTGGGGCGGCTATCCCGACAGCCGCGTCGAACCGAAGAACCCAGCGCTCCAGCAATATTCCAAGCGCCCCGACTATGCGCTTGGACCGCACGTCGCAGCGCTCGGGCTGACCTTCGCGGCGGATGCCAAGCTCGGCGACCGCTTCACCAACGGCGCGTTTGTCGGCGAGCACGGCTCGTGGAACCGCAAGCCGGTGTCGGGCTACAAGGTCGTCTATATCCCGTTCGGCGACACGGGGTTCCCCGCTGCGAACACGAAGCCGATCGACGTGCTCGGCGGGTTCCTCAACAAGGACGGCGACGCGCAGGGCCGTCCGGTCGGCGTCATCACCGACAAGACCGGTGGCCTGCTGGTGGCCGACGACGTCGGCAACGTGATCTGGCGAGTCAGCGCCGGGCGGTAAGAGCGAGGGCAACATTTTCAATTCGTCACCCCGGACCTGTTCCGGGGTCCTGTTCCGCGCACTCAAGGCTTTCGATCGCGCGGAACCGTAGATGCCGGAACACGCCCGGCATGACGACCGGGTGTTGCTGCCGCCTTACCTCATAACCTACCAACTTCCGGAAGCACGGTACCGAGTCGAACCGGCAACCCGTCGATGCTCGCGGTCGGCCCGGCAAGTTCCTCGATACGCTCGGCCTCGGTCTGCTTGGCGTGATATTTCGACAAGGTCTGCCGCTCGCGTTCCAGCGTCATGAACGGCACGCCCCACCCGCAACTCGTCTGCACCTCGTCGACGTCGATCACGAAGATCTGCCGGGTCCCCGGCAGAGGCGTGAACTGCACATAGAGGCCCGCCCATTCCGCATCCTGAGGCAACATCGCCCGCCCCTTGCCATAGATGCGGAAGATCAACGCAGGCTGGTCGAAGGCGCAGAACATGATCGTGATCCGCCCATCGGCCGCGAGATGCGCGTTCGTCTCGTTCCCGGAGCCTCCGACGTCGAGATACGCGACCGTCTTCGCGTCGAGCACACGGAAACTGTCCATGCCCTTGGGACTAAGGTTGACCCGCGCGCCGTCTGCCGCGGTGGCGACAAAGAACACTGGCTGGCGCAGCACGAACGCGCGATGATCGTCGGTCAGTGCGGAGAAGAATTCCATCGATCAGCTCCGAATTGACGCGCACCTATCATGCGCATACTATCAGCGTATGAAACATGATTCCATCGGCGCGAACAAGCGGAGATCGGTAAATCTTTCGCTGGATACAGGGATCGTCGCTGCCGCGCGTGAGGCAGGCCTGAACCTGTCGCAAGTCAGCGAAGAGGCAATTCGACGCGCGACGAAGACCGAGCAGGAGCGCCGATGGAAAGACGATAATCGCGAAGCCATCGCAGGCTGGAACGATTGGTATGCCGCAAACGGCGATCCGCTATCACATTTGCGGTCGCTCTGATTGGCGCAATTCGATGTCTATCGCGTGCGCGGCAATGTGCTGGTCGTGGATTGCCAATCCGACCTGTTGTCCGACTTGCCGACGCGGTTCGTAGTGCCCCTTCGTCCGGCTCACCCCGTCGTTCTGAAACGGCTGACCCCAACATTCACGCTGGATGGTGAAGCGCTAACGATGATCACGCCGTTGGCGCGGGCGATCGACGTCCGCGATATCGAGGCGGTCATCACCAATCTCAACGCAGAGCAGTTCGAGATCAAAGCCGCACTCGATATGCTGATCTCCGGCTTCTAAGCCGCCGTCCCACCAACCGTAAGCCCATCGACCAGCAACGTCGGCTGCCCGACGCCCGCCGGCACCGACTGCCCGCCCTTGCCGCAAATCCCGATACCCTCGTCGAGCGCGAAGTCGTTGCCGATCCCGCGCACCTTGGTCAGCGAGCTCGGCCCGTCGCCGATCAGCGTCGCGCCCTTGATCGGTGCGCCCAGCTTGCCGTCCTCGATCAGATACGCCTCGGTGCAGCTGAACACGAACTTGCCCGAGACGATATCGACCTGCCCGCCGCCGAACGCCTTGGCGAAGATGCCCTTCTTCACCCGGCTCAGCAGCTCGGCGGGATCGTCGTTGCCCGCCTTCATAAACGTGTTCGTCATCCGCGGCATAGGCGCATGCGCGTAGCTCTCGCGGCGCCCATTACCGGTCGCCTCGACGCCCATCAGCCGCGCGTTGAGCCGGTCCTGCATATAACCCTTGAGGATACCGTCCTCGATCAGCACGGTCTCTCGCGTCGGCGTACCCTCGTCGTCGATCGTCAGCGACCCACGGCGATCCTGGAGCGATCCGTCATCAACCACGGTCACGCCCTCGGCCGCAACGCGCTCGCCGATCCGTCCCGAGAAGGCCGACGTGCCCTTGCGGTTGAAATCGCCTTCGAGCCCGTGCCCGATCGCCTCGTGCAACAGGATACCAGGCCAGCCGCTACCGAGCAGCACAGTCATCTCGCCGGCCGGCGCAGCGATCGAGTCGAGGTTGACCAGCGCCTGCGACAGAGCCTCGTCGATCGCGCGGTTGTACGTCGCGGGCTCGAACAGGTCGGTATAGAGATAGCGGCCGCCGATCCCGTAGCTGCCCGTCTCGCGCCGTCCGTTCTGCTCGGCGACGATCGACACGTTCAGGCGGACTAGCGGGCGCACGTCGGTCGCGACGAAGCCGTCGGCGCGGACGATCTCGACCACCGACCACGTCCCCGACAAGCTCACCGACACCTGCGCCACGCGCGGATCGCGTACCCGAGCGGCGGCGTCGATCGTCTGGCAAAGGTTAACCTTGTCCGCGAACGGCACGAGGTCGAGCGGATCGGCGGCGGTATAACGGCGCTGGTTGGTGCCCTGCGGCGGACCAGCCTTGGCGGCAACGCCCGGTTCGATCAGCGCCATCGTCTCGGCAGCACGACGGATCGCGGCAGGCGTCATCTCGTTCGAATGCGCGAATGCCGTCATCTCGCCTGACACAGCGCGCAGGCCGAAACCCGAGCTCGTATCGTAGGACGCGGTCTTCAGCCTGCCGTCGTCGAACCCGAACGCCTCGGCCTTGCGATATTGGAGATAGAGCTCGCCATCATCGGCCTTGGACAGCGCCTTGGCGGTCAGCGCCTGCGCCTGCTCGGGATCGAGCGTATCGCGGTAGAGGAACGAACGGGGATCTGCTGCTATCGTCATCCGATAGATATAAGGGGCTTAGCGCCCCGCGCCATCCCCGTGATCGCGCAAGGTGGACTGGTCCGCGCCATCGGCCGCGCCGCCGACGAGGATGAAGCGCCGGTCGCAATAGCCGCAATCGACATAGCCGGTCTCGTCGATCTGCAACCACACGCGTGGGTGGCCGAGCGCCGCACCGCCGGGAATGTCGGTGGCGCCATCGCAGGCGACGCGGGCGTGGGTGACGCGGGTGGTTTCGAGCGGCGGATGCATGCGCGGTCGATAGCAAGCGCGCGGCGGGCGGGCAATTGCTTCTTGTTGCCTGGCCGTTCCGTGGGGAGAAGGAAGAATGGGTTCGCGCGGAGGCGCGGAGACGCGGAGGTGTTGCGCGTGTCGCGCAGCGACCTTCTCAACCACATCCGGCGACGCAGAAAGTGCCGGCAGTGACGTCTCCCGACCGAAAGGTTGGACGCGACACCTCCGCGTCTCCGCGCCTCCGCGTGCACAAATCTTCTTTAAACCATCAGGGGATGACCCACACCCCCCGCACCGCTATGCCGCAGCCATGACCGAAGCCGCGATCGCCATCTCGAATCTCAGCAAGACCTATGCCCCCGTCGGCACCGCCCCGCCCAAGCGCGCACTCGACGACGTAACGTTCGACGTGCCCCGCGGCCAGATCTTCGGCCTGCTCGGCCCCAACGGCGCGGGCAAGTCGACGTTGATCAACATCCTGGCGGGCCTCGTTAACAAGACCGACGGCAGCGCCACGATCTGGGGTTTCGACACCGACCAGCATCCGCGCAATGCCAAGGCGTCGATCGGCATCGTCAACCAGGAAATCCTGTTCGATCCGTTCTTCTCGCCGTTCGAAACGCTCGAAATCCAGGCCGGCCTGTACGGCGTGCCCAAGGCGAAGCGCCGCACGATGGAACTGCTCCGCGCGGTGCATCTCGAGGACAAGGCGCACGCCTATGCCCGCACGCTGTCGGGCGGGATGAAGCGCCGCCTGATGGTGGCCAAGGCGATGGTCCACTCGCCCCCCGTCCTCGTCCTCGACGAGCCGACCGCGGGCGTCGACATCGAACTGCGCCAGCAACTCTGGACCTATGTCCGCAGCCTCAATGCCGCCGGCGTGACGGTCGTCCTCACCACCCACTATCTCGAGGAAGCCGAGCAACTCTGCGACCGGATCGCGATCATCAACAACGGCCGCCTGATCGCCAACGAACCCACCCGCGAGCTGGTCGGCAAGGCGCAGGAAAAGATCGTCGCAGTAACGGTCGACCGCGACGTCGCGCAGATCCCCGAAAACGCCTGCTTCCAGAAGATCGCGCTGATGGGCACGCGCACGCTGGAGATCACCTACGCGAAGGACCGCGTAAACGCCGGCGAAGTCCTCGCCGCGATCCAGGGCGGCGGCTTCGGCATCGTCGACGTCTCGACCAAGGAACCCGATCTCGAGGACGTCTTCCTTAGCCTCACGCGAGCGGCGAACGCCTGACGGGAAGCTCGCGTAGACCGCAGAAGTTCGTTGGTTCAATCTTCAGTCGTTGATGCAAAAATCAAAAGTTTTGCATCACGCTGAAGCAAATTTAGGCCCGGTTTAATCCGCGATCATCTCGATATTGCGGAGGCACTTCGCGCATCAGGGCACCTAAGATACTCCCAGCCAGCAGTGCAGCGATCATCCACCAGTGCGGCATTTTTGCATGGCCGTCATAGATCGCAAGCGCTCCTCCTATAGCGAGATAGGTAATCACGATGGTCCCAACGTGACGAACGAACATATCTAGCCTTGGTGGTAATCGTCTCATGATTGGCTCCTTGGTAGGAAGGATGACATGAGCATCAGGCAACTGCAATTCAGGCCGTGAGCGCGATCCGCGCATGATGCGAAATTCACACGTTTTGCATCACCGAGAATTCTCTTGAAATCGAGTAGCTTGCGCAATGCAAAATTCTGATGCGGTTGCTGTGGAGGATGCGCATTTCGGGAGGTTGGAATCGAAGGAATAGATCCGGCAAGCGACGCTCCGTAGACCCAACACCAGCTCGACGCTTCCCCAGATCGATCGACCCGGCAATGCCCTGGATCAACGCCGGCGCTCTCCCCCCTGTCCTACACCCCCGCTTTTATGCCACAGCGACATCATGCAGGTTCGTCTTCCCCTTTCGCCCGGCCGTCCCGCGTCGAGCGCCGCATCGTTCGGTCCGCTTGACCGCAATGAGACCCCAATACGATCGCGCCAGCGTCTGCACTTTCTATACTTCACTTTTCGAAACGCCTTCCGAAACAGGCCTAAAGGTCTGATTCTGAACGACGGCCTGCCCGCATGACCAGCGATATCCTGATCGTCGGCTCCGGTGCCGCCGGGCTGACCGCCGCGCTCAACCTCGCCGAGCGATTCACCGTCACGGTGCTCGCCAAGGGCGCGCTGAACGAGGGGTCGACCGCGTGGGCGCAGGGCGGGATCGCCGCGGTGCTCGAACCCGGCGACACGTTCGAGAACCATGTCGAGGACACGATGGTCGCCGGCGCCGGGCTCAACGACCGCGCGATCGTCGAGATGGTGGTCGAAGGCGCCCCCGCCGCGATCGAACGCCTCACGCATCTGGGCGTGCCGTTCGAGACGGAAGGCAACGCCCTCCACCTGACGCGCGAAGGCGGACATTCGCATCGCCGCATCGTCCATGTCGCCGACGCGACCGGCTGGGCGGTGCAGGAGGCGCTGCAAAAGGCTGCGGAGGCGCATCCGAACATCACGCTCGTCCCCGACCAGATCGCCATCGACCTCGCGACCGGCCGCCACGAGGAACGCTATTCGGGCGCCGGCAACGTCTGGGGCGTCTATGCGGTCGACCGCAACACCGGCCGCGTCGAACTCTACACCGCGCGCGCGACGATCCTGGCAACCGGTGGCGCAGGCCGCACCTACCTGTTCTCGACGGCGCCACGCGGCGCCACCGGCGACGGCATCGCAATGGCGTGGCGAGCCGGCGCGCGCGTCTCGAACATGGAGATGATGCAGTTCCACCCGACCTGTCTCTACAATCTGGAGGTCAAGAATTTCCTGATCACCGAGGCGGTGCGCGGTGAAGGCGGGCAGTTGATCAACCCGACCACCGGCAAGCGCTTCATGATCTATTACGACCCGGCGCGGATGGAACTGGCGCCGCGTGACATCGTCGCCCGCGCAATCGACGCGGAGATCAAGCGCTACGGCCTCGACTTCGTCCATCTCGACATCAGCCACATGCCGCCCGACTTCATCCGGCACCACTTCCCGAACATCTACGAGAAGCTGCTGACGGTCGGCATCGACATGACGACGCAGCCGATCCCCGTCGTCCCGGCCCAGCATTACACCTGCGGCGGCATCGTCGTCGACGAGCACGGCAAGACCGACCTGCCCGGGCTGTACGCGGCGGGCGAATGTACCGAATCCGGGCTGCACGGCGCCAACCGGCTCGCGTCCAACTCGCTACTCGAATGCTTCGTGTTCGGCGAAGCCACGGCCAGGAGCATCGCCGCGGCGTGGGACAGCCTGCCGCCGCCGCCGCCGATCCGACCGTGGGACGAAAGCCGCGTCACGGATTCGGACGAAGAGGTGGTCATCAAGCAGACCTGGACCGAAATCCGGCGGTTCATGTGGAATTACGTCGGCATCGTCCGCACCACCAAGCGGCTCGAGCGCGCGCAGCACCGGATCGAATTGCTCAACGACGAGGTTGCCGAATATTACCAGCATTTCCGCGTCACGCCCGACCTGATTGAACTGCGCAACCTGCTCCAGACAGCCGAGCTTATTGTGCGCAGCGCGCTGCACCGGCACGAGAGCCGCGGGTTGCATTTCACGCTCGACTATCCCGAGACGCTCCCGGAGGCGGTCGATACGGTACTCGTTCCCTGATCGCGCCGCGACTTGGCGTACCGTCAGCGCGCTTCGTCGCAGCCACGCGACGCCATGGTTTCGCCTGTCGAATCCACGGATAAGGGTCGTGCCTTCAGGACAAGGCATTCAATCCATCATGACATCGGCGAGTGCCCTCAAACGTCTTCTCGCCACTGCCGCTATCGGTGCGACGGTCGGGCTTGGACTGGCCGGATGCGGATCGGCGTCGCGCCCCGGTGCCAGCGCCGCCGCACCGGCCTATCAAGCACAGGGGCTCGTCTCGGTCCCCGTGCCGCCACCGCTGCCGCGCGCGCTGCGTCCCGCACCCGCCAGCCTCGTCAACGCGATCGCCGAATTGCAGAGCGGCTTCCAGGGCAAGGCCGGAATCGCGGTCCGCGCGGTCGACGATGGCTGGACGGTCGAGGCAGGCGGGCGCCAGTTGTTGCCGCAGCAATCCGTCAGCAAGCTCTGGGTCGCGCTCACCGTCATGGACCTGCGCGACCAGGGCAAGATCCGCCTCGACGAGCCGATCGTCGTGCGCCCCCAGGACCTGACGCTGTTCCACCAGCCGATCGCGATGCTGGTCAAGGGCGAGGGCTATAACACCACTGTTGGCGAGCTTCTCACGCGCGCGCTGACGCACAGCGACAATACGGCGAACGACCGGCTGTTGACGCGGGTCGGCGGCCCCTCGGCGGTGCGTGGGATGATCGAGCGCAAGCAACTCGGCGCAATCCGCTTCGGCCCTGGCGAGCGGCTGTTGCAGAGCGGTACGGCCGGGCTGAATTGGCAGCCCTCCTACGCGGTGAACGGCGGTTTCATGACCGCCCGCAACCGCCTGTCGCCCGCGGTGCGCGCCGCCGCGCTCGACGCCTATGTCCGCAATCCACCCGACGGCGCCGCACCGATCGCAATCGCCGATGCCATCGCCCGGCTGGCGAAGGGGGACTTGCTGTCCGAAACCTCGACCAAGATCCTGGTCGACACGATGGGCAAATCGGTCACCGGTCGCGCCCGCCTGCGCGCCGCGTTGCCCGGCGGATGGCAGATCGCCCACAAGACGGGCACGGGGCAGGATCTCGGCCGGCGTAACGCCGGGTTCAACGACGTCGGCCTGCTGACCGCGCCCGACGGCCGCCGTTATGCGATCGCGGTGATGATCGGCGACACGATCCGACCGATGCCGGAACGACAGAAGCTGATCCAGAACGCCGCGGCGGCGGTCGCGCAATATGCCACGACCACGCGGCCGCTGGACTGAGCCCCACCAACCCTCCGTCATCCTAACGAAAGTCAGGATCCAGAGCCAAATACGATATCGCCGTAACCCCGGGTCCTGACGTTCGTCAGGATGACGGAGTGGGGAGATGCGGCGCGCGGCTTAGTCGAACCCGTTCGTCAGGAACCGTTCGGCCACCGCGCAGTGCATCGCGATCCCGTGCGCCATCACCCGCTCGTCGATGATCATCTTCGTGTTGTGCAGCGGCGGATTGGTCCGCGGGTCGCTGCCCTCCGGCGCGGCGCCGATAAAGGCCATCGCGCCGGGCAGCTTCTGCAGCACGTAGGAAAAGTCCTCCGCGCCCATCATTGGTGGCATCACCTGATAGGCGTCCTCGCCACCGATCGCGGTCGCACATGCCTTCATCAACTCGGTCGCACGGACGTCGTTGACGGTGACCGGATAGCCTTCCTCGATCGTCGGCGTCCCCACCGCGCCGTGCGCTGCGGCGATGCCCTCGACCATGCGGATGAACGCCGCACGCACCTGCTCGCGGGTCCGCTCCGACAGCGTCCGCATCGTGCCGAGCATCTCGACGGTCGACGGGATGACGTTGTGTGCGCTGCCGGCGTTGAGCTTGGTGATCGACAGCACCGCGGGGTCGGTGACCGCCACTTGCCGCGCGACATAGGTCTGCAACGCCGTCACGATCTCGCACGCGATCGGCAGCGGGTCGAGGCAGTCGTGCGGCATCGCCGCATGCCCGCCGCGCCCGGTGATCGTCGCGCGCAGCGTATCGGTCGACGCCATCAGCGTGCCCGCGCGGCTGACAACATGGCCCATCGGCATGTTGGGTGAGATGTGCAGCGCGAACCCAGCCTCGGGCAACGGCGTGTCGAGCAGCCCGTCGGCGATCATGTGGCGGGCGCCGTGATGCCCCTCTTCACCCGGCTGGAACATGAAGACCACCGTGCCGGGCAGTTCGTCGCGGCGCGTGCACAACGCCTTGGCCGCACCGACGAGCATCGCGGTGTGCGAGTCGTGACCGCAAGCGTGCATCGCGCCGTCGATCTTGGACGCGAACGGCAGCCCGGTTTCCTCCTGCATCGGCAACGCGTCCATGTCGCCACGTAGCAAGACCGTGCGGCCGTTGCCGCCGGCATTGCCGCCACGCCCGCCGCGCAGGATCGCGACGAAGCCTGTGGTCGACGTGCCTTCGCGGATCTCCAGTGGGAGGCCGGCAAGCGCCGCCTTGATCTTGTCCGAGGTGCGCGGGCAGTGGAGACCGACTTCGGGGTCGGCATGGATCGCGCGTCGAAGTTCGATCGCGTCGTCGAGGCTGTCCTCGCCGATTGCGGTCCAGTCGGTGGCGGATTCGAAATCGAGGGACATGGTCAGGCTCCTTGAAAAGGGCTCCACCCCGGCGGAGGCCGGGGCCCAATCGGGAAGGTCGATGTAACGGAGCGCCTTCCGCGTTAACGTTCGGCGCCCAATTGGGCCCCGGCCTTCGCTGGGGTGGAGCCATCTAGCTTCTGAACACAGTCTACCCCCGGAAGAGCCCGCCTAAAACCCCGCGCAGCACGGTGCCGACCAGTCCGCCGCTCGACGACGACCGCCGCGACTTCTTCCCGAACACCTGCTTGCCGATCTCGTTCGCCACCTGCCGCCCGATCGACGAACTCGCGGCGCGCGTCGCGGAGGTCGCCATCTTGGTCCAGGGCGAGTTCGCCGACTCCCGCTTGGCTTCGCGGTCCTGACGGTCCGCCTCGCGCTGCTCCGCGACACGCGCACGCTCGGCCTCCTTGGCGGCCTTCGCATCGAGCTTCGCCTGCACCGCCGCCGCCTTCTCCGCGTCGGTCGTCGCCTTCGCCTCGGCCGCAGCGGCGCTCGCCTCAAGTGTCTTGGCGGCGAGCAACTCCTCTGCCGACTCCCGATCGACCAGCGTGTCGTATTTCGCGCCGACCGCGTCCGTCCCGATCATCACCTTCCGCTCGGCCGGCGTGATCGGTCCCACGCGCGAGGCAGGCGGCTTGATCAACGTGCGCTCGACCGGCGTCGGCGAGCCGTCCGCCTGGAGCAGCGACGCCAGTGCCTCGCCAACCTTCAGTTCGGTTATGATCGTCGCGACATCGACGCCGGGGTTCGCGCGAAACGTCTCCGCCGCGGAGCGCACCGCTGCCTGATCGCGCGGCGTGAATGCGCGCAACGCATGCTGCACGCGGTTGCCGAGCTGCCCCGCGACGGTATCGGGAATGTCGATCGGGTTCTGCGTGATGAAATACAGGCCTACCCCCTTCGACCGGATCAGCCGCACGACCTGTTCTATCTTCTCCAGCAGCGCCTTGGGGGCTTCGTCGAACAGCAGATGCGCCTCGTCGAAGAAGAAGCACAGCACCGGCTTGTCGGGGTCGCCCACCTCGGGAAGATGCTCGAACAGCTCGCTCATCAGCCACAGCAGGAAGGTCGAGTACAGCTTGGGCGAGGCCATCAGCCTGTCGGCCGCGAGGATGTTGACGATACCCCGGCCGCGATCGTCGACGCCGATGAAATCGTTCATCTCGAGCGCGGGCTCGCCGAAGAAATGCTCCGCACCCTGCGTGCGCAACTGGAGTAGTGATCGCTGGATCGCGCCGATCGACTGTTTCGAGACGTTGCCATAGGTCGTTGTCAGCGCGTCCGCCCGCCCCGCACAGTCGCTGAGCATCGCCTGGAGATCGTCCAGGTCGATCAGCAGCAGCCCCTCCTTGTCCGCGACATGGAAGGCGATGGTAAGCACGCCTTCCTGCACCTCGTTGAGGTCCATCAGGCGCGCCAGCAGCAGCGGCCCCATTTCGCTGATCGTGGTGCGGATCGGGTGGCCCTGCTCGCCGAACAGGTCCCAGAACTGCACGGGATTGTCCGCATAGGCCCAGCGGTCATCGCCGATCGCCTTGGCACGCTCGGCAAACGTCGCGTGCGTCTTGGCGGTCGGCGAGCCGGCCATCGCGAGGCCGGACAGGTCACCCTTCACGTCAGCGACGAAGCACGGCACGCCGTTTGCCGAGAAGCCCTCGATGATCCCCTGCACTGTCACCGTCTTGCCGGTACCGGTCGCGCCCGCGATCAGGCCGTGACGGTTCGCGCGCTTCAGCTCGAGCGTCTGCGGCTTGCCGTCCAGGCTCGCGCCGATGAAGATGCCGTCGCTCATGCGTGTCGTCCTCGTTTAGCTTCGCACGATCCCTAACCCCGCGCGCCGTAAAGAAAAAGGACCGCCGCTCGGGGAGCGACGGTCCTTTTCAGACGCAGTAGACGGGCGGGATCAGCCAGCCTTGATCTTTACCGGCAGGAACTGCGCGGGACCACGCCCGCGCTTCACCTGCAGCAGCACCTGCGGACGTCCTGCAGCCGTGGCAGTGGTGACGGCGTTCTGCATGTCGCCCGCGGCCCGGACTGGCGTGCCGTTGACCGAGATGATGATGTCGCCACGCTTGAGCTTGCCGAACGCATCGCTAGTCTGCGCGACCGTAGCGATGACCACACCCTGCGTGGTCGGGTCCGCACCGACCGCCTGCGCAATCGCCGGGGTCAGCGGCTGTACGACGATCCCGAGCGGCGCACCGGCCGGGGTAACGGCCGTACCACCCGAATCATCATCGCCATCGCCATCATCGCCGCCAAAGCCCTGCGCATCGCCGCCGAGCGTGGCCGCAAGCTTGTCGGCACTCGGACGGGGTACCACGACCACGTTCGCGGTGGTCGGCTTGCCGTTGCGCAGGATGTCGAGACGAGCCGTCTGACCGGGCTTCACGTTCGATACCAGGTAGGACAGCGACTGGTCGACGGTCACGGCCTGGCCGTTAACCTTGGTGACGACGTCGCCGGCGCGCACGCCTGCCTTGGCGGCAGGACCGCCTGCGGTCACGTCATTGATCAACTCGCCCTGGTTCTTGGCAATACCAAGCGCCGCAGCCGTATCCTCGTTGATCGTACCGCCTGGCTGCAACTGAACGCCGATATAGCCGCGCTCGATCGTGCCACCCTTCATGAAGGTCGCGATGATCGGCTTGGCAACGGCCGCGGGGATAGCGAACCCGATGCCGATATTGCCACCCGACTGGCTGAAGATCTGCGAGTTGACGCCGATCACATTGCCGTTGAGGTCGAACATCGGGCCGCCCGAATTGCCCTGGTTGATCGAGGCGTCGGTCTGGATGAAGCGGTCATACGCGCCGCCCTGGCCAGTGACGCGGTTGATCGCCGAGACGATGCCCGCGGTCACGGTGCCGCCGAGCCCGAACGGCTCGCCGATCGCGACGACCCAGTCGCCGACACGCGCACCGTTCGAATCGCCGAACTTCACGAACGGCAGGTTGGCCGCGTCAATCTTAAGCAGCGCGAGATCCGACTCCTGATCCTTGCCGATGACCTTGGCGACATATTCCTTCTTGTCGCTCAAAGTCACGGTGATCGAATCGACCGTCGCGCCCTGCGCGCCAGGCGAGATCACATGGTTGTTCGTGACGACATAGCCATCCGGCGAGATCAGGAAGCCCGAGCCGAGCGAGGCACCCTCCCGCTTGACCGGGGGCGCGCCCGGCGCACCGCCCATGCCGCCGAACAGGTCGCCGAACGGCGTACCCGCGAACGGATTGGCCTGCTGCTTCTGGACGATCGTCTGCTTGGTCGAGATGTTGACGACCGCAGGCTGGAGCCGCGCGACCATGTCGGCAAAGCTCATCGGCGCGCCGGGCTTCGGCGAAACGGCCTGGATTGCCCCTGGCTCGTTCTGCGCGACCTGGGCGGTGCCAGGCTGGAGCGCCAGCGTCGCAGTCGCGCCGCCGAGGAGAAGGGCGCTGGTAATGGCGTAGGCGTAACGCACTAGATGTTGTCCTCTCGTTTCATCGTTCGAAACAGATGTTTCATCGCCGCATGCAACTGAACGACGCTTGAATATGAACGGTGGTTAAGCGCGGGGATCAGGCGGGGTCACGTAGGCTCAACGCCCGCGGCCCTCGAATTCCCGCAGATAGCTGTTGTTCGGCGACAGAATGATCGAGGTCGATCCTTCCGGCGCCGCGCCACCATCGGCACCGAACGTGTGGCGATACGACTGCATCGCACGGTAGAAGTCGTAAAAGTCCGCATCCTTGCCAAAACTCTCGGCATAGATTTTGGCTGCATCGGCATCGGCCTGCGCACGCACGATCTGCGCCTGCTTCTGGCCTTCCGCACGAATCGTGATCGCCTCTTGCTGACGCGCGCTCGACATCCGCTTAAGCGCGCTTTCCAGCGGTAGACCGACCGGCAAATTCGCCTGCTTGATACGGACGTCGACGATTTCGACGCCGTACTGGCTAGCAACCCGCTGCAGGCCGGTCTGGATGTTGTCCATCAACTCCGACCGCTCGGGGCTCAGCAGTTCGACGAACCGACGCTTGCCGAGCTCGTTGCGCAGCGCCGAGCCGAGGATCGGACGAAGCTGATCGGGGATCCGGTCCTCGCTACCGACTGCGTTGCGCATCTTTCGCGGGTCTACGATCCGGTAGCGCGCGTAGGCGTCCACCTCGAGCCGCAACTGGTCGGTCGACAGCACGAGCGTGTTGTCGAGTTCGAGATCCTGCACACGCTTGTCGATCCACACGATCCGGTCGACGAACGGAATGCGCGCGATCAGACCGGCGCCAGTCTGACCGAACGGAGTGTTCGGTTGCCACGCGTTGACCGTCCGGATCGGCTGGCCGAAGCGCAGGATCACCGCCTGCTTGGTCTCGGGCACGATCGCGAAGGTCGCGGCGGCAACGATCACCAACAACATAGCGATAATCCCGGCGGCGATCGGGTTGCGGAAACTCACGGCGTTCACTGTGCAGCTCCGGTCTGGGCTTGGGGCGCCGCGGCGGCAGGCGCAGGCGCGACGGCCTCCGGGTTCGGCAGGCGCTTGGCGTTCGACAGCGGCAGGTACGGCACGACACCGCCCGGCGTCTCGACGATCGTCTTGTCGCTCTTGGCGAGCACCGCTTCCATCGTCTCGTAATACATGCGGCGGCGAGTCACCTCGGGCGCAAGCTTGTACTGCTCATAGACCTTGTCGAACGACGCCGCCTCGCCCTGTGCGCGTGCCACGACCTGCTGCGCATACGAGCGCGACTGGTTGAGGTTGGCGATCGCCTCCTGCTGCGCGGCGGTAACTGCGTTGAAGTCCTCGACGATCCGCGCGGGCGCCGCGGCCTGCTTGATCGCGACGCCCTGGATACGAACGCCGGACTTATAGTCGTTGAGGATCTGCTGGGTCAGTTCGGCAACGCGCTGCTCGATCACGGTGCGGCCGGTGCCGATCGCCTGGTCCAGCGTCGTCGTCGCGACCACGGCCCGCATCGCGCTTTCGGAAGCGGCCCGCACGGTCTCGCTCGGCGCCGCCAGCTGGAACACGTAATCGCGCGGGTCGGAAATATCCCAGCGAACCGAGTAGGCGAGATCGATGATGTTCTGATCGCCAGTCAGCGTCAGATTCTCGCCGTCGCCGGTCGGGAAATTGTCGGTGCGGATTTTCTGCACGTCGACAACGGTCACGTCGGCGATCGGCGCGGGCATCGTCAGGCGAATGCCGGGATCGAGCGTGCCGGCGTACTTGCCGAAATAGGTGACGACGCCGCGCTGTTGCGGGCCGATCTGATGAACCGAGGTAAACAGGATCCAGACGACCGCGATGATCGCGACCCCGATGCCCCACAGCGCCCGCGCATTGGCGCCCGACGGAAAGCCGCCGAACCCACCGGAGCCACTGCCCCCGCCGCCCGACCCGCGCGCCTTGCGCAGGAACTCGTCGAGTGCGGTCGGCTTGGTCGAGGGTTTGCGGCCTCCGGGCGGCTGCGCCCAGGGGTTGCGCGGGCCGCTCTTGCCGGTGCCGTCGCTGCTTTTGCCGTCATCGCCCGAACCGCCCCAGGGGCCTTTCGGTGTTTCGGTGGCGAGGATGTTGGGGCGCCCGAGCCAGCGCGAGAAGATCGTCATACGACCTTTATAGGTAGGCTCCCCAGGAAAAACAGTGGCAAGCGCCCCAACCGGCCCTATCTGGCCTGCATGATTGACATCGAAGCGGTAAAGTCGGCAGTCGCCGCAGTCTCCGGCAAACGTGCGACCGTCCGCCTTAAGGGCACGCGCGTCGGCATCATCCTCGACGCCACCGGGCTTGACCCGCAGGCGCGCGACGCGCTGGAGGCGACCGTCAAGATGGCGGCGACGCATCCCGGCGTCTCCGAAGTCCGCATCGCAGTCACCGCCGAACGCTCTACCCGCCGGCTGATCGCGGTCGCCAGCGGCAAGGGCGGCGTCGGAAAATCGACGCTCGCCGCCAATCTGGCCATCGCGATGTCCCGCGCCGGCCGCCGCGTCGGCTTGGTCGATGCCGATATCTACGGCCCTTCGCAACCGCGGCTGATGAACGTCGAGGGCACCCGCCCGACCGCGAAGGACAAGGTGCTCGACCCGGTCCCCACCCCCTATGGCGTGCCGCTGCTGTCGATGGGTCAGCTGGTCGAGCCGGGGAAGGCCATCGCTTGGCGCGGCCCGATGGCGGCGGGTGCGCTCGGCCAGCTGGTCGAGGCGGATTGGGGCGCGACCGACACGCTCGTGCTCGACCTGCCGCCCGGCACCGGCGACGTCCAGCTGACGATGGTCCAGAAATATCGGCCGGCGGGCGCGGTGATCGTCTCGACGCCGCAGGATCTGGCACTGATCGACGCTCGCCGCGCGATCGACCTGTTCGAGAAGGCCGGCATCCCGATCATCGGCCTCGTCGAGAACATGGCCGGCTATATCTGCCCGCATTGCGGCGAGGCATCGGACCCGTTCGGCAATGGCGGCGCGGAGGCGGCAGCGCGCGAACTCGGCATCCCGTTCCTCGGCCGCGTGCCGCTGACGATCTCGATCCGCACCGCCTCCGATGCCGGCAAACCGCCGGCCGCCGACCCCAGCGATACGGTGTTCAAGCCGATCGCCGCTCAGGTCGTCGCATGGCTCGGAAAACTGTGAAACCGGCGGGCCCGATCGGCGTTATCTGATTACCGGTCGTATCCGACGCGTAGAGTTGCGATACGAGCGGACCAGGTTTCCCGCCAAAGGAGGCATCGATGCCGTTGACCGCCGATGCCGACATCAAGGCGTTGCTCGAAAGCGCGCGAACGATCGCGATGATCGGCGCCTCCGATCGCCCCGATCGGCCCTCTTACGGGGTCATGGCAAAGCTTCAGGCGCACGGCTACCGCGTGATCCCGGTGAACCCGCAGATCACTGGCGAGCATGTCCACGGCGAGTTCGTGTTCCGCGACCTTTCGCAACTCGGCGACCCGATCGATATCGTTGACATATTCCGCAACTCCGCGGCGGCTGGCGAAGCCGTCGACCAGGCGATCGCGGCCGGTGCGAAGGCCGTTTGGATGCAACTCGGCGTCGTCAACGAAGAGGCGGCGGCACGGGCCGAAGCGGCCGGGTTGCAGGTCGTCATGGACCGTTGCCCCGCGATCGACATTCCCAGGCTCGGCGTCGCGAAGATCGAATTTACTTCCGACGAATAATGGTCGCCGAATGATGCTTGCCGCGGGCGGCTAACGCCGTCATCCTTCGCCCCGCTTGGCCCGGAGGCGATCATGCTCGCGATGCTGCTGTCGATACTGATCGAGGATCCGCTGATGACTGCCGCCAGGTCGCGAATGGCCGCCGAGCAACCTTGTCTGCCGAGCGCTGACGAAACCGACATCACGATCTGCGGCATGCGCAAAGCCGATCGCTACCGCGTGCCTTTCATCGTCCACGATCCGGGCGATCCTGCGCATGAAAGCCTCAGGGCGGAACGCACGCGCCTGCTGCACAGGACCTCGCCGCTCGCCGATTTGAGCCCGTTTCAAGTCGGTGGCGGAATGGCGGGGGTCAGCGTCATGGTCGGCGGCGAAGGCGGGACTTCGATCCGCAAGCCTGCGCCGTGAGTACGGTCATGACAACGCTTCTGGCAGTTCTGCTCCAGGTAGCTACCACCCCGACCGGCACTGACTCCGCGAAGCCGACCGCGTCGCCGGCGGCTCCCGAGCGCTTCTCGATTCTCGTCGGTCCCTGTGCCGCCTCGTCGAAGGATGGCAACGAGATCATCGTCTGCGGGGCGACCGCGAACACCAGCCCGCGCCTGCCGATGCGCGACGACCGCGGCCCGTCTGATCGCCCGGTCGCCTCCAACCCCAACCTCAGCGCGGTTCGCGCGCTCGATCTGTCGGACACGCCGTGCGCCGCGCGGCAGGGCGGATGCCAGGTCGGCTTCGGGCCACCCCTCGCGCCGATCGCCAAGGCCGCCGTCGGACTGATCAAAAGCGCGCTTGCGAAGAAGCCCGACAAGTCCGGCCGCGTGCCGATCGACCTGGACGGTCCGGTCGGCACCGTGAATTAGCGGCTGACAGCCACGTCGCAACGGCGCTCCCCCTCCCCCTCCTCGTCATCCCGGCGAACGCCGGGACCCATGGACACGGTGGACCGGCGATTTCGAGTACCCACTAGCCACCCCGCAATCATGGGTCCCGGCGTTCGCCGGGATGACGAGGGGGGGGAATTTACCCGCCCTCCGGCCGTCTGGACGAGCCGGCACCGTAGCGGCTCACAGGCCACCACCCCGGCCTCCGCCGGGGGGAGTACGATCTCCCCTCCCTGAAGGGGAGGGGTCGGGGGTGGGTTGGCTGCTTGGGCAGGACGACAATCGCCAACGGAGACTCCCTCCCAGGCAGGAAGCCCCCCCCCCACTCAATCCAGAATATGCATCCACATCGGTTGCCCAACCAGGCTCTGCGACCCCCGCAACTTCTCCAACGCCTGCGCGATCGAGCGTTCCGGGCTTTCGTGCGTGACGATCGCCACCAGCACGCTGCCGTCGGCGATCGCGCCGCGCTGGATCAGGCTCTCGATCGACACGCCCGCGTCGCGCATTGCCGCCGCGATCTCCGCCAGCACGCCGACCCGGTCCGCCACCATGAAGCGAAGATACGCCCGCCCACGCCGCGCGCCGCTGTCCGCCTGTGGCGCGGCCGTCAACGACACCACCGGCATCGCGAACGGCGGGCCGAACTCGCCGCGCGCGATGTCGATCAGGTCCGCCACCACCGCGCTCGCGGTCGGGCCGTCGCCGGCACCGGCGCCCTGGAACAGCAACCGACCGACAAAATTTCCCTCGGCCACCACCGCGTTCAGCGAGCCCGTCACATGCGCGAGCGGATGGTCGATCGGCACCAGATGCGGGTGCACGCGCTGGAACAGCCCGTCTGCCCCCGCTTCGGCCAACCCGAGCAGCCGCACCCGGTAGCCAAGCGCCGCCGCCTCGGCGATGTCCGCGCCCAGCAGATGCCGGATGCCACCGATCGCAACGTCGTCGAACGCCGGTTGCGTCCCGAACGCGACCGCCGCGAGGATCGACAGCTTGTGCGCCGCATCCACGCCGTCGATGTCGAAGCTCGGATCGGACTCGGCGAACCCCAACGCCTGCGCCTCGGCGAGCACCTCGGCGAAATCGCGACCTTCCGATTCCATCTTCGACAGGATGAAATTGCAAGTCCCGTTGAGGATTCCGTAGACGCGCGCGATCTCGTTGGCCGCCGCGCCCTCGCGCAGGCCCTTGATGACCGGGATGCCGCCCGCGACCGCCGCTTCGAACTTCAGCGCGACGCCGGCTGTCTCCGCGGCCTGCGCGAGTTCGAGCCCGTGATGCGCGATCATCGCCTTGTTCGCGGTGACGAAGCTGCGCCCCGCCGCCAGCGTGCTGCGCGCCAAGGTCAGCGCCGGGCCGTCCGAGCCGCCGATCAGTTCGACCACGACATCCGCGCCCGGCTGTTTCGCCAACGCGGTCGTGTCGTCGACCCAGGCGAAGCGCGACAGGTCGACGCCCCGATTCTTGCCGCGATCCCGCGCGGACACCGCGACGATCTCGATCTCGCGCCCGGCTCGGCGCGCGATCAACTCCCGGTTCGCATCCAACAACCGGATCACGCCGCCGCCGACAGTCCCCAGCCCCGCAAGGGCCACGCGCAATGGTTCGCTCATTTTCGTCCTCCACTCGCGCGTCCGGTTACGTTTCGCGGGCGGTTTGCGCAATCCTGATGACGCGGCTCGCCCACGCCCCTATCTGGGGCGACATGACAGGCCGCTTCGACCACCTCCCCAACCGCCGCACGATTATCGATCGCCGCGCCGTCGCCGAAACCATCGCAGCCTTGGAAGGTGTCGACCCCAGCGCGCTACGTCGAGACGCGACAACGCTGCTGAAGGCCGCGCTCGAGAAGGGCCGGGTCGAGGTCGAACGCCGTCTCGTCGAACATCCGTCGCGCGGGCTCGAAGCATCCGGCGCACAGGCCTATCTGATCGACGCGCTGCTCCGCATCCTGTTCGATTTCACCACGCACCGTCTCTACCCGCTGCCTAACCCGACGATCGGCGAGCGGCTGACGATCATCGCCGTCGGCGGCTATGGCCGTGCGGAAATGGCGCCGCATTCCGACGTCGATATCGGCTTCCTCACGCCCGGCAAACAGACGCCCTGGGCCGAGCGCGTGATCGAATCGATGGTCTACGCACTGTGGGATCTCGGGCTGAAGCTCGGTCAGTCCAGCCGCTCGCTCGATGAGATGGTCCGACAGGCCAAGGCCGACGTGACGGTCCGCACCGCGCTGCTCGAGGCGCGCTACGTCTGCGGCGATCCCGACCTCTACGAACAGGCCTCACACCGCTTCAAGACCGAGGTCCAGGCCGATACCGCGCGGACCTTCATCGCCGACAAGCTCGCCGAACGCGATGCGCGGCATCGGAAAATGGGCGACACGCGCTACGTCGTCGAGCCCAACGTCAAGGAGGGCAAGGGCGGCCTGCGCGATCTCCACGCGCTCTTCTGGATCGGCAAGTACATTTACGACGTGCAGCGCGCCGCCGAACTGGTCGGCGTCGGGCTGTTCACCAAAGCCGAGTACCGCCTGTTCCACCGCGCCGACAATTTCTTCCAAGCCGTGCGCTGCCATCTGCACAGCATCACCGGCCGCGCCGAGGACCGGCTGACCTTCGACCTGCAACGCGAGATCGCCGACCGGATGCGCTTCTCCGACCGCCCGGGCAAGTCGAAGGTCGAGCGGTTCATGCAGTTCTACTTCCTGCAGGCGAAGACGGTGGGCACGCTCAGCGGTGTTTTCCTTGCGCATCTTGACGAGAAGTTCGCGGCGCGGGGACGGCGTTTCGGCCTGCCAACGATCCGTCGGTCGCCGCGCAAGTTGAACGGCTTCGTGCTCGATCGCGGGCGGCTCGCACTGCCCAGCGACGACTTCTTCCAGACTGATCCCGAACGCCTGATCGAGATCTTCCAGCTCGCCGACAAGCACGGCGTCGAGATCCACCCCCTCGCGATGCGCGCCGCCGCCCGCGACGCGAAGCTGGTCGACGACGTTCGCAGCAGCCCGGCCACCAACGCGCTGTTTCTCGACGTGCTGACCTCGCCGCGCGACCCCGAACTGGTGCTGCGCTGGATGAACGAAGCGGGCGTGTTCGGTCGGTTCGTGCCCGATTTCGCCCGCGTCGTCGCGCAGATGCAGTTTGACATGTACCACCACTACACCGTCGATGAGCACACCATCCGCGCGATCGGGCTGCTCGCGCGGATCGAGAACGGCGTGCTGAAGGAGGACCATCCGCTTGCCAGCGCGATCTTCGAACAGATCGTGTCGCGGCGCGCGCTGTACGTCGCGGTCCTTCTCCACGACATCGCCAAGGGCCGCGGCGGCGATCATTCGATCCTTGGCGCGGAGGTGGCGCAGCGGCTGTGCCCGCGCTTCGGGCTGACGCCCGCGGAGACCGAGACGGTCGCGTGGCTGGTGCGCTGGCATTTGCTGATGTCGGCAACCGCGTTCAAGCGCGACCTCAGCGACTTCAAGACGATCCTCGATTTCTGCGACGTGGTGCAGAGCCCGGAACGTCTCCGCCTGCTGCTCACGCTGACGATCGTCGACATCCGCGCGGTGGGGCCAGGCGTCTGGAACGGCTGGAAACGCCAGTTGCTGGGCGATTTGTACGAGTCCGCCGAAGAGGTGCTGCGCCTTGGCCACAAGCAGAAGGGCCGTGCCGAGCGGATCGCGGCCAAGCAGGAGCATCTCCGCGATGCGCTCGGCTGGGACGAGGCGACGTTCGCGACGCTGGTCCACCGACTGCCCGAAGCGTATTGGATCGCCGAACCCGAGGACGTGCTTGCGCACAATGCCCGCTTCCTCGCGACCACCGGGGACGCGCAGCTCGCGATCGACGCGCACGTCTATCCGGGGCGCGGCGCCACCCTGGTGACGATCTACGCGGCCGATCATCCAGGACTGTTCTACCGCATCGCCGGCGCGATCCATGTCGCCGGCGGCAACATCATCGACGCGCGAATCCACACGACGCGCGACGGCATGGCGGTCGACAACTTCCTGGTACAGGATCCATTCGGGCGCCCGTTCGATGGAACCGAACAGGTGTCGCGGTTGAAGACGGCGATCGAGGATGCGCTGGCCAACCGGGGGAAGCTTGCCGACCGGCTAGTGGCGAAGGCACTGCCCCGGACGCGCGCGGAGGCGTTCGACATCGTCCCCAATGCGCTGGTCGACAACAAGGCGTCGAATCGGTTCACCGTCGTCGAGGTGAATGCACGTGATCGGCCGGCGCTGCTCAACCAGCTCGCCAACGCGCTGTTCCAGTCGAAAGTGACGATTCACTCCGCGCATGTCGCGACGTACGGCGAGCGCGCGGTGGATACGTTCTACATCACCGATCTGACCGGCGACCGGATCACCCAGCCGGCCCGGTTGAAGACTCTGGAACGACGGTTGCTGGCGGCGGCGGCGGGCGAAGAGATCGACCTGGCGGCGTAGCGTTACCGTGTTCTCCCGCGAACGCGGGAGCCCAGGGTAATGGAACACAGCGCTTGTAACCCTGGACTCCTGCGTTCGCAGGAGAACGAGACGGGGTGTTCGGGGAGCTCCCTGGGCGTGAAAAAGCCGGCCCGCAGCGAACTGCGGACCGGCTTTTTAGGGGGTCACTCGATCAGAAGCGCGAGCGCAGCGTCAGGCCGTAGGTGCGTGGCTCGGCGAGGAATGCCGAGTAGAGCGCATTGCCGGTGCCGCCATACGCAGCGACGTTGGCCGAAGACCCAGCACCCTGGAACGGCGTGTTGAACGCCACCTGGATGTAGTTCTTGTTGAACACGTTCTGTGCCCAAAACTCGAGCGCCCAGATCTGGTCCTTGCCGCGCAGACCGACGCGGGCGTTGACGACCGCGAAGCCGTCCTGCTTCTTCTCGGGCGCCAGATCCGACCCGGTGTTGTAGTCGGACGACAGGCGGCTATCGACGTAGAACAAGCCCGACAGGCCATTCGCGCCGATATCCGGGGTCCAGGCGAACGAGGTCGTGACGACGTTCTTCGGCGCATTCGACAGCTGGCTGCCCGGGAGCAGGAACAGCGCACGGTCGAGCGCTTCGCCGGTCGTCGAGCTGCCGATCAGGTTCTTGCGGAAAAACGTGTCGGCATAGGTGTAGCCCGCAGTGAACGTGACCTGCTTGATCGGCGACATCGTCGCTTCGAGCTCGACGCCCTGCGAGATCACTCCCGGCTTCTTCGACCGGTTCGTGGGGCAGGTGCCGGTCTGCGCACCGGTGACGGGGTTGAAGCCGTTATCGCTGTCGAGGCCGTTGAGGCCGTCCTTGCACGCCTGGATATTCTGCACGACGAAGATCGAGCCGTTGAACGTGTTGAGCTGGAAGTCGCTGAATTCCTGGCGGAATGCGGCAACGTTCAAGGTAAAGCCGCGCGTATTGAACTTCGCGCCAACCTCGTAATTGTTCACCTTCTCCGCGTTGAAGCGCAGGCCCGGAGCATCGGCGTTGGTCCGTACGGACAATACGCCGTTTACGCCGCCCAGATCCGATCGATCGAGATTGTACCCGCCAGCCTTGTAGCCCTTGGCATAGGATGCATAGGTCAGCAGCTTCGTGATCGGCTTCCACGACAGGACCGCCGTGCCGGTGAATTCGCCGTCGCCGAAGCTGTCGTTGAGATTCAATCCGTTCAGGGCCGTGCTCGAATTGCCCGTGCAAGTGAGCGTCACGATACCCTGCGCGAAGCCCGTTGCGGCGCTCTGTGACTGCGTCAACGGTGCAAGGGCTGCCTGCTGGATCGGGCAGACGCTATTGGTGTTGTTGAACTTGGCACGGAAATCCTTCTTCTCGTGCGTGTAACGCAGGCCGCCGGTGAGCGAGAGCGTGTCGGTCAGATGCAGGATGTTGTGCGTGAAGAACGCGTAATTCTCGCTCTTCTGCCGGTAAACCGTTCCCGAATCACCCACGTTGTTGACGCCGCCGCCCAGGCCCGGGCCGCCCGTCAGACGGTCGAGGGCCGCGGTGATCAGTGGCCCAGCTTGCGCACCGAACGCACCGTTGAGCGTCGCCCGGCCGGCCGGGCTGAGGCAGCCTGGGTTGTTCTGGTTTTGCAGCGCGGTGACAGGGCTGACCGTCGCGACGAGGCGGCAGGCCGCGAACTGGCCGTACTGCGCACCGAACTGCGCGTTGTCGACGAGCTTGAGCTTCTCGTTCGAGTAAAAGCCGCCGACTAACCAGTCGAGCTTGTCGTTGAACAGCGAGCCCTGGAGGCGCGCTTCCTGCGTAAAGGTCTTGAACTGGCGATAGGCGTTGCCGTCGTCGGCACGGTGGGTCAGATCGATGTTCGTATAGTCGATGTCGCTCGCATTGCCCGACTTGTACTCACGATACGACGTGATGGAGGTGAAGGTCGCGCCGCCCAGATCCCAGTCGGCTTGCAACGAGCCGCCATAATCCTTGGTCGTGTTGCGATACGTCTGGCCGGGCGTGACCGCGATCTGGCGGCTATACGGATTGGCCGTATTACCGGCCTGCGGGAATACGGCACCTTGCCGACGCAGGATCTCGGTGATCCGGTTGGTGGCATTGTTGACCACCGCGCCATCGGTGTTGACCGTCGCGAAGAACGGCGCGACGCCAGCGGCATTCGCCGTCGGATCGGTCGTCTCGACCTGGCTGTAATAGACCGCACCGCAGCAGCTTTCCTTGCGATGCGAATAGTCGCCGATCAGGCGGAAGCTCAGGCGATCGGTCGGCTTGAACAGAAGCTGCCCGCGGACGAAGTACCGATCGCGGTCGTTGACGCGGCTTTCGGTACCGTTGGCCGCTGTGACGTTCTTGTAGAAACCGTCGCGCTTTACGTAGACGCCGTCGACGCGGAAGGCGAGCTGGTCACCGATCAGCGGCCCGGTGATGCCGGCTGCCAGGCGCTTCTGGTCGTAATTGCCGTAAGTCGCCTCGGCGTTGCCGTGCCAGTCGAACTCCGGCGAGCGAGTGATGATGTTGATGAGGCCAGCCGATGCGTTGCGGCCGAACAGCGTGCCCTGCGGGCCGCGCAGCACCTCGACGCGGTCGATCTCGCCGAGTTCGTTGAGGCCGACGCCGGTACGGCTGCGATAGACGCCGTCGATGAACACCGCGACCGAGCTTTCGAGACCGGGGTTGTCACCAACCGTACCGATACCACGAATACGCGCCGACGCGTTCGATTCGTTGCCGGTCGACGAGATCAGCAGCGACGGTGCAAGCTGGTTGAGCGAGCGGATGTCGCTGCCGCCCGAGTTCTGCAGCGCCTCCTGACCGACCGCCGATACCGCGATCGGTACGTTCGACAGGCGCTCGGAGCGGCGGGTCGCGGTGATGACGATATCGCTCGCATTACCGCCTTCGTCGGCGGCGGCGCTGGCTGCGCGGGTCGTGTCGGCGTCGGTTGCGCCGTTGGTCTGGCCCGCGACCGATGCGTTGGCAGTCCCCTGCGACGGCGTCGCCTGCGCTTCGACGGTGGAGGTCGCCTGCTGGGCGAACGCCGGTGTGACGATCGCAGCCGTCGCAACGGCGGACAACAGATATGCGGTCATACGCATCGGCATTCTCTCCCTGGACGTGTCCGAATGTTTTCGAACTTATGGTTTGGACGTTAGGTAGAGATATATAGCGTCGAACGTCTAGTAATTTCCGCATACGGAAAGAGATTTTTGAATAGTGTGTCTCCAAATCGTCACAGAGTGACAGGCAGCAAACCCTAGTTTCAAATCGCAACGATTCTGTGAATCGGACTGCTAGCGCTCCCATGTGCCGGAGTCGGCCGGCGCCCGCCGGAATCGTGACTTTTGCCCAGGAGCAGTCGCCATCCGTGGGCGCACAGGGGGTCGGCCACCCATTTCCCGCAGAGCCGCCGAATCGACGATCTTTGCAGGACATGAAAAAGGCCGGCAAATCCCTCGGGACCGACCAGCCTTTCAATGCGCGTCAAGAGGCGCGAGCCGTTACGCCGTCACTTCGGCGCGAGGACCATCAGCATCTGACGGCCTTCCATGCGCGGATACGCCTCGATCTTGGCGATCTCCGCGACGTCGTCCTGCACGCGCTTCAACAGGTTCATGCCAAGCTGGCCATGGCTCAGCTCGCGGCCACGGAAGCGCAGCGTGATCTTGACCTTGTCGCCCTCGCCGATGAAGTCGTTCACCTTCTTCATCTTCGTGTCGTAGTCATGGTCGTCGATGTTCGGACGCATCTTGATCTCCTTGATCTCCTGCGTCTTCTGCGACTTGCGTGCGAGGTTGGCCTTCTTCTGCGCCTCGTACTTGAACTTGCCGACATCGAGGAACTTGGCGACCGGCGGATCAGCGTTGGGCGACACCTCGACCAGGTCGAGGCCATGCTCGGCCGCCTGCTCCATCGCTTCGCGCGTGAACATGACGCCAAGGTTCTCGCCCTCGTGATCGATCACGCGGACCTTCTGGCTCTGGATGAATTCGTTGAATCGCGGACCGTTCATCGCGGGCGTCTGCATCGGCCGGCGTATCGTGGGAGGACGTATGGGGGTTGCTCCTGAAGTTTCTGACAAAGTATTTGGGCCGGCACATAGCGCAAAACCACGCGCTCGGAAAGCCAGCCCCGTCGAGTTTACATATCGGGAGCGCGTGCCTCATCCGCAACCCGCGCGGCGGCATCGGCGAGCGCCATCATCTCCTGGCCCTGGCTGCCGAGACGCCGGATCGCGACGGTGCCCTCGTCCGCCTCGCGCTTGCCGACCACGAACAGCAACGGCACCTTCGCCAAGGAATGCTCGCGCACTTTGTAGTTGATCTTCTCGTTGCGCAGGTCGGTCTCGACGCGAATCCCCGCCTTGCGGAGATCGGCGGCAACCTGCTCGGCATAGTCGTCGGCGTCCGAGACGATCGTCGCGACCACCACCTGGACCGGCGCCAGCCAGAGCGGGAAGCGACCGGCATGATGCTCGATCAGGATGCCGATAAAGCGCTCGAACGTGCCGAGGATCGCGCGGTGCAGCATCACCGGCCGATGGCGCTCGCCATCCGCGCCGACATAAGACGCATCGAGTCGTTCGGGCAGCACGCGGTCCGACTGGATCGTGCCGACCTGCCACGTCCGGCCGATCGCGTCGGTCAGATGGAATTCGAGCTTCGGCGCATAGAATGCCCCCTCGCCCGGCAATTCCTCGAACTTCGCCTTGATCGACTCCGACAGGCTGGAGCCGAGCACCGCCTCGCGCAGTTCGCTCTCCGCCTTGTCCCACATCTCTTCGGAGCCGAACCGCTTTTCGGGGCGCAGCGCGAGCTTCACCGCATAATCCTCGAAGCCGAGATCGCGGTAGACGCTGTCGAGCAACTCGCAGAATTGCTGGACCTCGACGACGAGCTGGTCCTCGCGACAGAAGATATGCGCGTCGTCCTGCGTGAACTGGCGGACTCGCATGATGCCGTGCAGCGCGCCGTGCGGCTCGTTGCGGTGGCAGCAGCCGAACTCGGCGAGGCGCAGAGGCAGGTCGCGGTACGACTTGATCCCCTGGCGGAAGATCAACACGTGCGCCGGGCAATTCATCGGCTTGAGCGCCATCAGCTCGGCCTTGCCGGTGAAGATCTCGCCCTCGTCCTCGGGGTTCGGGATCTCGTCGGGCACCACGAACATGTTCTCGCGGTATTTGCCCCAATGGCCGGACTGCTCCCACTGCTTGGCGTCCATCAGCTGCGGCGTCTTCACTTCCTCATAGCCCGCGGCATCGAGCCGGCGACGCATATACGCCTCGAGCTGACGCCAGAGGATATAGCCCTTGGGATGCCAGAACACCGAGCCCTGCGCCTCGGACTGGAGGTGGAACAGGTCCATTTCCGCGCCGATCTTGCGGTGATCGCGCTTGGCGGCTTCCTCGAGGCGGAAGAGATGCTGATCGAGCTGCTTCTTGTTGAGCCAGCCGGTGCCGTAGATGCGGCTGAGCATCGCGTTCTTCTGGTCGCCGCGCCAATAGGCGCCCGACACGCGCGTCAGCTTGAACGCGGCCGGGTCGAGCTTGCCGGTCGACACCATGTGCGGTCCGCGGCACATGTCGAGCCATTCGCCCTGCCGGTAGATCGTCAGTTCCTCGCCCTCGGGGAGTTCAGCGGCCCATTCGGCCTTGAACGTCTCGCCCTGCTCGGTCCAGCGGTCGATCAGCTGCTGACGCGACCAGACCTCACGCAGGAACGGCTCGTTGCGCGCAATGATCGCGCGCATCTCGGCCTCGATCGCGGGCAGGTCCTCGTCGGTGAACGGGCGCTCTTTCGGCGCGAAGTCGTAATAGAAGCCGTCGTCGGTCGCGGGACCAAAGGTGATCTGCGTGGCGGGGAACAGATGCTGTACCGCCTCCGCCATCACGTGGGCGAGATCGTGGCGGACGAGTTCGAGCGCGTCGGCCTCGTCACGCGCCGTTACCAGTGCGAGGTTGGTGTCCCCCTCGAACGGCCGGCTCAGATCGCGCACCTGCCCGTCGATCCGTGCGGCGAGCGCGGCCTTGGCAAGGCCCGGCCCGATCGCCGCGGCGACGTCTGCGGGGGTAGTCCCGGGCGCAACCTCGCGGACGGAACCGTCGGGGAGCGTGATTCGGAACATTGCAGACATGGGAGACTTTCTCTCGGGATTGGTGCGTGCGAGCGCGCGTGGCGCCCGGTGCATATGGGCGTGTATATAAGGCGATCCGCGAAGAGGGCTACTCCAGACGGACATGGCGGGCGCGCGCAGCATGGCGGCGGCGGTTGGGAGACGGTGATGTTGGGTATTTTGCTGATGCTGTCCGCCGCCGCGGCACCCGTACCCGGGCCCGCGCCGCGGTGTGCGCCGGCCCGGCCGGCGGCATGCCGTGGTACGAACCAGCTTGTCGCGTCGCCGGCGTTCACCACTGCGGTCCGGCGCTTCATCGGCCAGCGCAGGGCGAGCTATCTCTACAAGGACGGCGATGTCGCCGCGCAGCAGATCGAGGTGCTGGGCGGCCCGCCCGAGGAGCCGACGCGGATCGGCGAACTGTACCGCTTCACCGCTTGCCGCGCGCATAGCTGCCCGGAAAAGGGCGCGGCGGTGCTCGATACGGCCGGCAGGATCGTGGCGCTGGCAATCCTCTATTCGCCGTGCGCGACCGCGGACATGCGCGATTGCAACCGCCGCGACGACCTCGTCGTGTTCATGCGGGAGCGCGAGCGGTTGCAGCGCGTCGAGGTGGTTGCGAATTTGCGGGCCTGGGCGGCGGAGCAGGTTGCGGGAAGCTACACGCTGCCGGGCCAGCCGAAGCTGCGGTTTGGGGGCGTGACGGTGATCGATCCGGCGGCTGCGGCCGTGGCCCCGCGGACCGTAAGCCCGACGCCCTAAATCTAGCTTAATCTAGAACCAGCGCCCGACCCCACCCGTCATCCCAGCGAAAGCTGGGATCTCCCGGTTCGAGTCGCAGCACCTGCCAACGGGGATACCCCAGCTTTCGCTGGGGTGACGGAGCCGGTTGGGGTGGAGAAGCAGTGCGGGTGACGAAGCAGCGCGGCGTAACGCCGACCCTCAAACCACCCCGAACGGCACCACTCGGTTGGCCTGCGTATGCCCGATCTCCGCCCGCCCGAGATACGGCACACCCATGTCGCGCGACCAGCGCACCATCATGTAGTCGAGCGTCTCGCCCCAGGGCGGGTCGTTCTCCTGCACCGCCGTCACCGCGCCGAGCCGCAACCCGGCGATTCCCTTCAGCTGAGTCGCGTTGGCGACCTTGAACAGCATCCGGTCGATCGCATACATCGCCTCCGACACCTCCTCGACGATCAGCACGTGATCGGTCAGGTCGGGCAGCCACGGCGTGCCGATCAGCGAGGTCAGGATGCTGAGGTTGAACGCCGCCGACGGGCGCCCATCCAGCCCCGGCTCCAGCCCGGCACGGTCGCCGTGCACCATCCAGCCGAGCGCCCGCGCCACCGTCGCCTCGCCGTCATGCCGGTTGATATCGCTGACCATCGGCCCGTGCACCGGCCGGCCGATCCGCCGGGCGTAGAGCGCACCGAGCAGAAAGCCGACGTCCGAATAGCCGAGATAGGTCTTGTGCCGCGCGGCGCGGCCGAGTTCGGGCATCACCATCGCCAGGATGCGGTTCGCGCCGTAGCCGCCACGGAGGAACCAGAGCGCGTCGAACGCGGGATCATTGGCATATTCGAGGAACGCCGCTGCCCGCCGAAAGTCGGAGCCGGCGAAGTGGCCGTCGGTTTCGGTGCATTGCGGATGAAAGACCAGCTCGACCTCGGGGAACGCGGTGGCCGCATAGGCGGTGATCTTGGCGATCGCCGCGGGATTGGTCCGGCTCGACGCGGCGAGGACACCGATGCGCATTGTTCGTGTTCCCGACCTTGCCCCGTTACCCAACCGCCCATATCGCGGCGCGATGGATATCAGCAAACCTTGTTTCTTTGTGGGCATCGGCGGGTCGGGCATGATGCCGCTCGCGATGATCCTCGCGGGGCGCGGCGCGACCGTCGCCGGCTCGGACCGCAACCTCGACCAGGGCCGCGTGCCCGCCAAGTTCGACGACCTTGCCGCCAAGGGCGTCGCGCTGTTCCCGCAGGACGGCAGCGGGATCGTCTCGGCGGACCAACTCGTCATCGCCTCGGCCGCGATCGAGGCGAGCGTGCCGGACATGATCGCCGCCGACGCGCTCGGCTGCACGCGCTCGACCCGCGCGGCAATGCTGGCGTCGCTGTTCAACGACAGCCGGTTGCCGATCGGCATCGCGGGCACCAGCGGCAAGTCGACCGTGACCGGCATGATCGGCTGGATCCTGCACGCGGTCGGGCGCGATCCGACGGTCATGAATGGCGCGGTGATGAAGAACTTCGCCACCCCCGATGCGCCGTTCGCCAGCGCCTTGGTCGGTGAGGGCGAAGCGTTCGTGAGCGAGGTCGACGAGAGCGACGGATCGATCGCGGGCTATGCGCCGAAGATCGCGGTGCTCAACAATGTCAGCCTCGATCACAAGTCGCTCGAAGAACTCCGCGTGCTGTTCGAGGACTTCGTCGCCAAGGCCGAGACCGCGGTGATCAACGCGAACGACCCCGACGCCGCCGCGCTCGCGGCGCGACTGCCGCGCGGACAGATCACGACGTTCGCGATCGATGCTTCGGCCGATCTGCGCGCCGAGAACCTCAAGCCCGAGCCGTTCGCGATCCGCTTCGACCTCGTGTCGCGCGGCGTGCGGACGCCGGTGAAGCTCGCGGTGCCGGGGCGGCATAACGTCGCCAATGCGCTGGCGGCGATCGGGGCGGCGATGGCGGCGGACGTGCCGCTGGCCGATGCGGTGAAGGGGATTGCGGGCTTTACCGGCCTGCGCCGCCGCTTCGACTTCGTGGGCGAGGCCGGCGGCGTCGCGGTGATCGACGATTTCGGGCATAATCCGGACAAGATCGCCGCCACGCTGGACACGCTCCACGCCTTTCCGGGGCGCTTGCTGCTGCTGTTCCAGCCGCACGGCTATGGCCCGTTGAAGGTGATGGGGCGCGAGCTTGTCGCCACCTTCGTCGAGCGGATGGCGGAGGAGGATGTGCTGATCCTGCCCGACCCGGCCTATTACGGGGGCACCGTCGACCGCGCGGTTACCAGTGCCGACATCGTCGCGCAGGTCGTCGAGGGCGGCCGCGACGCGCGGCATGTCGCCGACCGGGCCGACGCCGCCGCCGCAATGGTCGCCGAGGCGCGGCCCGGCGACCGGATCGTCGTGATGGGCGCGCGCGACGACACGCTGAGCGTGCTCGCGTCGGGCATGGTCGACGCGTTGGCCGCGCGGTGATACGCTAGATGCCAAGGAGACCGCCGATGTTCCGCCGCCTGTTCCTCGACCACCCCGCCACCGTCGGCGAGAGCTATGCCGAGCATTTCGGCGTCGCCGGCCGGTTCGGCGTGACGATGATCAAGGGCGGCCTCGCCGCGCTGGTCCATGCCTTTGTACCGGCGCTGTGCAAGACGCGGGGCAGCGAGACGGTGGCCGAACTGCACCGCCAGATGGTCGCGAAGCGCGGCGCGGTGGCGGCCGACCAGCTGCAGATGAAGACGGTCGAGTTCATCATCTGACCGCACGCTGCGCGGCCGCCCTACGTCCAAAGGTTACGACATAGTCACACCTAGAACGCTTCTGCGGCGAGGCGGCACGCTGCATGCCCTGACAAGGTTGCCATGCCTTGTGTAAAGCTCGGTTGACTCTTTTGGCTCTTTTTGACAAGCTTCCTTTACTGATTCGAAAGGACGCTTGACTATGCATAAGAGTCCCGCGCTACGGCGCTATAACTTCACCGTTCTCGGTCTGAGCCTGGCGTACATCGGGGCGCTGGTCGGCGTCGTCGCGCTGTTCAGGACGCACCCACCGACGGGGATAGTCGCCTATGTCGCCGCCATATTGCCGGCCTTGCCGCTGGTCGGGATATTCCTGGCCTGGGGGCGCTATCTGACGGACGAACCCGACGAATATATCCGGATGCTGACAATTCGACAGACGTTGATCGCCACCGTGTTCATGCTCTCCGGCACGACGATCTGGGGATTTCTCGAAAGCTTCGGCCTGACGCCGCATGTTCCTGCTTATTGGTCGGGAATCCTGTGGTTCGCCGGATTGATGCTGGGCGGAGGTTTGAATATTTTCGCGGTCCGGACCGGGCGATCATGAAGAATCGCCTGAAAGTGCTGCGTGCCGAGCGCGACTGGAGCCAGGGCGATCTCGCCGACCGGCTCGAGGTGTCGCGGCAGAGCGTCAACGCGATCGAGACGGGGCGCTATGACCCATCGCTGCCGCTGGCGTTCAAGATCGCCGAACTGTTCGCGCTGGCGATCGAAGACATCTTCACCAGCCCGTCCAAGCCGGGCTAAAGCGACGGCATGACCGATAGCCCCATCGCCCCCGCCGACCCGACCGCTCCGCCCGCCAAGGAGCGCCCGCGCCTTGCCTATCACCACACGCCCGGCACTGGCCCGACTCTGGTCTTCCTGTCGGGGTACGCGTCCGACATGACCGGCACCAAGGCGGTGACGCTGGAGGCCTGGGCGAAGTCCGAGGGCCGGGCGTTCCTGCGGTTCGATTATGGCGGCTGCGGACAGAGCGAGGGCGATTTCGAGGACCAGACTCTGGTCGACTGGCGCGACGACGTGCTGGCGATGATCGATGCGCTGGCTGGAGATTCGGCGATCCTGATCGGCTCGTCGCTGGGCGGCTGGCTGATGCTGCTGGCGGCGAAGATGCGGCCCGATCTGGTCAAGGGACTGGTCGGGATCGCGCCCGCGCCCGATTTTACCGACTGGGGCTTCACCACCGACGAGAAGATGGCGCTGCTGAGCAACGGCCGGATAGAGCGCAAGAATCCCTATGGTCCCGAGCCGACGGTCTATACCCGCCCATTCTGGTCGTCGGGCGAGGCCAACCGGCTGATGTTCGGCGAGATCGCGTTCGACGGCCCGGTCCGGCTGGTGCAGGGCCAGCGCGATCCCGACGTGCCGTGGCACCGCACCGCGCGCCTCGCCGAGCTGTTGCGTTCAGCCGATGTGCAGACATGGCTGGTCAAGGATGGCGATCACCGCCTGTCGCGCGACAGCGACATCTCCCTCATCATCCGGGCGGTCGAGGATGTGATCGCCGCCCTATGATCTCGATGTTGCTCGCGCTCGCCGCCGTCCAGGCTTCCGGCCCAACCGCTACCCCTGCGTCGGCGCAGGCAGGACCGCTCGATATCCGCACCGACCGGTTGCAGCGCTGCATCGCGCTCGTCCAGACCGATCCGGCGGCGGCGCGGGCCGAGGCGGCGCGGTGGCGGATCGCGGGTGGCCGCTTCGCCGCGCGCGAATGTGCCGGGCTCGCTTATGCGGCGGAGAAGGCATGGCCGGCGGCGGCGGGCGAGTTCGAAGAGGCGGCGCGCGCGGCGCAACTCGCCAAGAATGCGGGTGCTGCGACCTATTGGGCGCAGGCGGGCAATGCGTGGCTCGCCGCGGCGGACCCGGCCAAGGCGCGCGCGGCGCTCGATTCGGCGCTGACCGCGGGGACGTTGACCGGCTTGCCGCTGGGCGAGGCGCAGCTCGATCATGCGCGTGCGCTGGTGGCGACGGGCGATCTGGAGTCGGCGCGGACCGATATCGATCTGGCGCTAACCAACGCGGCGGACGATCCGCTCGCGTGGCTGTTGTCGGCGACGCTGGCGCGGCGCGAGGGCAATCCGGTGCGCGCGAAGAAGGATATCGGCGAGGCATTGCGACGCTCCGCCGACGATGCCTCGGTGCAGCTCGAGGCGGGTAATATCGCCGCGCTGGCGGGCGATGAGTCGGGCGCGCGCGAGGCCTGGGGTCAGGCCGCGCGGCTGGCGCCGGATACGGCGGTGGGGCGGAGTGCGGTGACGGCGTTGCGGCAGTTCGACGCGGCGAAGTAGCGGCGGAGTTGCGAAGAAGACGCTCTGGTTTACGCGTACCTCCCCGGCGAAGGCCGGGGCCCAATTGGGGGACAGAGGTAACGGCGGCCTGTCCCCGGTTACACCGACCTTCCCATTTGGGCCCCGGCCTTCGCCGGGGGGGCAATCGTTGGTGCGAGGTAGCGGGATAGCCCGCGACCCTTTCGCCCCCTCCCCCGCATCCCTATCTGCCGATCCGAACAACGCTCGGAGCCAGCATGAAATATCTCCACACGATGATCCGCGTGACCGACCCGGCGAAGACGATCGCGTTCTTCGAGCTGCTCGGGCTGAAGGAGGTCCGGCGGATGGACAGCGAGAAGGGGCGCTTCACGCTGATCTTCCTCTCCGCGCCCGGCGACGAGAGCGCCGAGGTCGAGCTGACGCACAATTGGGACCCGGAAGACTATGGCGAAGGCCGCAATTTCGGGCATCTTGCCTACCGCGTCGATAATATCTATGAGACGTGCCAGCGCCTCCACGACGCCGGTGTGACGATCAACCGGCCGCCGCGCGACGGGCACATGGCGTTCGTGCGCACGCCCGACGACATCTCGATCGAGCTGTTGCAGGCGGATGGCGCGCTCGATCCCGCCGAGCCCTGGGCGTCGATGCCGAACACCGGTCACTGGTAATGCTCGATATCGTTCGCGTTCCGGTCCTTTCCGACAATTACAGCTGGCTGATCCATGACACCGTCTCTGGCGAGACAGTCGTCGTCGATCCGGGCGAGGCAGCGCCCGTGATTGCGGCCGCCAAGATGCGCGACTGGCGGATCGACCGGGTGTGGACGACGCACTGGCACCCCGATCACACCGGCGGCAACGCGGAGATGAAGGCGTATAGCGCGACGATCGTCGGCCCCGCGGCGGAGGCGGACAAGATCCCGACGCTCGACGAGCAGGTCGGCGAAGGCGACGTCGTGCGGATCGGCGATCACGTCGCGACCGTCATGACCGTGCCCGGCCACACGCAGGGGCATATCGCGTTCCACTTTGCCGACGACGCGGCGATCTTCACCGGCGACACGCTGTTCGCGATGGGCTGTGGGCGGCTGTTCGAAGGGACACCCGCCGACATGTTCGCGAACATGCAGCGTTATGCCGTGCTCCCCGACGAGACCGAAGTGTTCTGCGGGCATGAATATACGCAGAGCAACGGGCGCTATGCGCTGGTCGCCGAGCCCGACAATGCGGCGATCGCCGCGCGGATGGTCGAGGTCGATGCGGCGCGGGCGAAGGGCGAGCCCACCGTGCCGACGACGATCGGACTCGAGCGCGCGACCAACCCGTTTCTGCGCGCGACGTCGGTCGAGCAGTTGGCAGGGTATCGTGCGGCGAAGGATGCGTTTCGCGGGTAATGCGCGTAAAGATTGGACGAAATTTCGGAGGAGCGTTGCGATGCGTATGCGGACCTTGCCACTGATGATGTTGCCGGCCGTGCTGCTGGGTGCCTGTACGCAGACCCAGGCGGAGGTCGAGCGCGCGCAAGTCCGCCAGGCTGGCGTCCAGGACAAGCTGGCCAAAGAGCTTGCCGGACTCGTGCCTGGCAAGCCCGAGACGTGTATCAGCCAGTTCCCGCAAAAGCAGAGTTCGGGATACGGCGCGACGATCCTGTACCGGGTGAACAGCGGGCTGGTGTATCGCAGCGATACCGTCGGCGGATGCGAGGGGATCGCGCGCGGTGACATCCTCGTCACGCGGACGCCGAGCGGGCAGCTGTGCCGCGGCGACATCGCGCAGACGTTCGACCAGTCGTCGCGCTTTCCGACCGGCAGTTGCAGCTTCGGCGACTTCGTGCCCTATCGCAAACCATGACCCGCGCCATGATCCTCGCGGCGCTGGCGCTCACGCTGGTCGCCGGGAAATCCGATCCGCTGGCGAACCGGGTCGCCGGGAAGCCCGTGCGGTGCATCGATATCCAGCGAAACAGCGGCCCGCAGATCGTCGATTCGCAGACGATCCTGTACCGGCAATCGGGGAAGCGGATCTGGAAGACCGGTCCGGTCGGCAAATGCGTGTCGCTGCGACCGTTCGATACGCTGGTCGTGGATGTGTATGGCGGGCAGCTGTGCCGCAACGACCGGTTTCGGACGGTGTCGCCGGGGATGTCGATCCCGTCGGGCTATTGCCGGTTCCGGGACTTTACGCCGTATGACAAGGTTGGGAAGTAGGGCGCTGGCTGTCTGTTGACCCACCCCGGCGGAGGCCGGGGTGGTGTGATTGGTTGCCGCCCTCCGTCATCCTGACGAAAGTCAGGATCCAGAGCCATTGAGGGTAACGTTTTGGTACTCTGGATCCTGACTTTCGTCAGGATGACGCGGTCAGTCGACGAACACCGCCGTGCGCTTTTCCATGTTGGCGCGGACCTGTTCGATCTGGTTGGGCGTGCGGATCACCTTCAGCTGCTCTTCGGTTTCGGCGAGCAGCACGGCTTGCGCACCGGCGTCCGCCGCGAAATTGTAGAGCGTCTTCGAACCACGGATTGCGTGCGGGTTCTTCGCGGCGATCTCGCGCGCCAAGGCCATTGCCTCGGCGTGCGGGTCGTCCGCGAGGCGCGTGACGAAACCGTGGTGCAGCGCCTCCGTCCCGTCGAACTCGCGGGCGGTGTAGGTGAGCTCGCGCAACACGTCGTCGCGCGCGAGCGTCCGCCACAGCGCGATGCCGGCCATGTCGGGGACCAGGCCCCAATAGGCCTCGCGGATCGCAAAGCGGGCGCCCGGATGCGCGATGCGGATGTCCGCGCCCGACATGATCTGGAACCCGCCGCCGAACGCGACGCCGTGGACGGCGGCGATCACCGGCATGGGCAGCATGCGCCAGCCCCAGGCGACCTGCTGGGGAAGATTCGCTCCTTCCGCGGTCCGGTCACCGAGTGCCAGCCCCGACCCGCCATCCGCCATCGACGCCATGTCGAGCCCGGCGCAGAACGCCTTGCCCTCGCCCGACAGCACGACGCAGCGGACGTCCTTCATGCCGGCGAGGCGGTCGATCGCGGCGGCGATGCCTTCGAACATCGCCGGGTCGATCGCGTTCATCTTGTCCGCGCGGTTGAGGCGGACGTCGGCGATGCCGCCCTCTACGGTAATCGTGACCCGGTCGTTCACTTAGGCATCCTCTCCTGTTTGGCAGGACGCTAACCGCCCCTGCCCGTGCCCGCAACGTTGCGCAGCGACGCGGGCCGTGTAGAGGCTCGCCGATGGCTGGTTTCGACGCACAATGGTTTTCGACACGCGGGTTCGGCGGGCACGGCGCCGCGCTGGGGATGCGCTATCACGCGCATGGCGACGATTGGGCGGAGCTTGCGCTGCCCTATGACGCGAAACTGATCGGCGATCCTTCGAGCGGCGTGATCGCGTCGGGGCCGATCATCACGATGATGGACATGGCGACGAGTCTGGCGATCTGGATCAAGCGCGACGCGTTCGTGCCGCATGCGACGCTGGACCTGCGCGTTGATTATCTGCGCCCCGCGACGCCGGGCAAGACGGTGATCGGGCGCGGCGAATGCTACCGGATCACGCGCTCGATCGCGTTCGTCCGCGGCCAGGCGCATGACGGCGATCCGGACGATCCGCTCGCGCATGTCGCAGGGACGTTCATGGTGGTGGGCGATGTCGCGGGGATGGGCCTGAACAGAAGGATCGAGGCATGACGATCGGCCTGCCGCCCTATGCGGAGATTCTTCGCGTGTCGGTCGAGGGCGAGGACGGCGCGCCGCCGGTGCTGCTGATGCCGTTCGCCGACGACGTGCTCGGGCGACCCGGATTCCTGCATGGCGGCGCGATCTCGGGGCTGCTGGAGATGGCGGCGATCGCGGCGTTGCAGCACGCGCTCGAGGCCGAGGGCGGCGGCGCGATCAAGCCGGTCAACGTCACGGTCGATTTCATGCGCGGTGGGCGCGACAAGCCGACGCGGGCGGCGGGCGTGGTGACGCGGCTGGGGACGCGGGTGGCCAATGTCGAGGCGACCGCGTGGCAGGACGAGCGCGACAAGCCGATTGCGGCCGCGCGGATGAACTATCTGATCGTGAGAGACTGACTTCCTCCCCTCCCGCAAGCGGGAGGGGACCGAGGGGTGGGCACCCGGCGTCCTCTTGCGCACCGTCAGCGTTGGAGGTGAGCGCGTGCCCACCCCTAGCCCCTCCCGCTTGCGGGAGGGGGATGGCGGTGTGGCTTACTTCGCGGTCAATTTGATCAGGCGGCCTTGCGATTCACCACCGTCTTCGAGCACCCAGATGGCGCCGTCGGGGCCTTGTTCGACGTCGCGGATGCGGGCGCGCATATCCCATTGGTCGCCCTTGGCGGCGTTGGTGCCGTTCAGGTCTACGCGGACGAGCGACTTCGAGGACAGGCCGCCGATGAACGCGTCGCCCTTCCACTGCGGGAACATGCTACCCGAATAGATCATCAGCCCGCCGGGCGAGATCACGGGGTTCCAGAACACCTTGGGCGGTTCGTAGCCGTCGCCGGGCATGTGATCGGGGATGTCGGTGCCGTCATAGTTGCTGCCGTCCGAGGCGTTGGGCCAGCCGTAATTCAGGCCGGGCTTGATCAGATTGACCTCGTCGCCGCCCTTCGGCCCCATCTCCTGCTCCCACAGATTCCCCTGCGCGTCGAACGCGATGCCGAGCAGGTTGCGGTGACCGTACGACCAGATTTCGGGCGCGAACCCCTTGGCCACGAGCGGATTGCCGGGGGCGGGTTTGCCGTCGAGCGTGAGACGCAGGACCTTGCCGAGCGTAACCTTGGGGTCCTGTGCGGGCGTGAATTTCTGGCGTTCGCCGTTAGTGAAGAACAGATATTTGCCGTCGGGCGAGAACGCGATGCGGCCGGAATAATGGCCATTGCCTGCGACGAACGGCCGCGCGCGAAACAGTTCCTCGACGCCTTCGAGACGTGGACCGGGATTATCCAGGGCAAGTTTGCCGCGCCAGAGCGCGACGCCCTTACCGCCTGCGCCCGTGATCGATCCCGAAAAATAAACGAGGTGGCTGCGTGCGTAATCAGGAGCGAGAACCACGTCCATCAGCGCTCCTTGTCCCGCTGAGTCAATTTTCGGTATGCCGGCGACGGGCATGGTCACCACGACGCTACCATTTGCGGTTCGGGAACCAAGGATCAGGAAGACCATCCGGCCGTCCTTTTCGGTTATCAACGCATTGCCATCAGGCAAGACCGCCATCGCCCACGGCGACTCGAAGTCCACGACCACCGTTTCCTTGAACGGTTTCCCCGCCGGACTCTGCGCAGAACAGGCGGTCGAGGCGAGCAGCGTGGCGGACAGCAGGGCGGTGGCGAACAGCGTGTGGCGAATCATGATCTTCTCCCGGAAATCGTTATTCAAACGCGACGTGGCAAACGAAGGTTGCTCCCGCTTGCGAACCCGCGCCACCCCGCGTATAGAAGCGTCACTTCTCTACATCGCCAGGTGAAGAGGCTGCGGGGCTTGCTCCGCGGCGGAAACCCCCTGTGCTTTGGCCCTGTTTGGAATTTCGATGGCGAACATCGCCCTGCTGACCGACCTGATCGAACCCGAGGCCACCGCGCTCGGCCTCAGCCTCGTGCGCGTGCGCATGCAGGGCGGCAAGTCCGATCCAACGTTGCAGGTCATGGCCGAGCGCCCCGACACGCGACAGTTACTGATCGACGATTGCGCCGAACTGTCGCGCCGCATCTCGGACAAGTTCGACGCGCTGGAGGCCGAGGGCAAGGACCCGGTCGGCGAGGAGGCCTATCGTCTCGAAGTGTCGAGCCCCGGCATCGATCGCCCGCTGACGCGGCTGCAGGACTTTGCCGACTGGGAAGGCCAGGAGGCGCGTATCCGCCTCGTCGAGCCGTTCGAGGATCGCAAGCAGATCTCGGGCAACCTAATGGGCGTCGAGGGGACGAAGATCACCGTCGACGTCAACAAGCACAAGATCATGACGATCGACTATGCGCAGGTCGCCGACGCGAAGCTCGTCATGACCGACCGACTCATCGCCGCGACCGCGCCGCTTTCGATCGAAGGCGCGGACGAAGTTTTCTATCAAGATACGCCCGCCGATGAGCCTGACGCTCATGCGGCCGACACCGAAGAAGGACAGCATTGATGGCCACGGCAGTCACCGCAAACCGCGCGGAACTGATCGCGATCGCGAATTCGGTCGCGTCGGAGAAGATGATCGACAAGGCGATCGTGATCGAGGCGATGGAGGACGCGATCCAGCGCGCCGCCCGCTCGCGCTACGGCGCCGAGAACGACATCCGCGCCAAGCTCGACCCGAACACCGGCGATCTGCGCTTGTGGCGCGTCGTCGAAGTGGTCGAGGCGGTCGACGATTATTTCAAGCAGGTCGACGTCAAGGGCGCGCAGAAGCTGCAGAAGGACGCGGCACTCGGCGACTTCATCGTCGATCCGCTGCCCCCGATCGAGTTCGGCCGCATCGCCGCACAGGCCGCCAAGCAGGTCATCTTCCAGAAGGTCCGCGACGCCGAGCGCGAGCGCCAGTTCGAAGAGTATAAGGACCGCGCCGGCGAGATCATCACCGGTGTCGTCAAGCGCGTCGAGTTCGGCCATGTCGTCGTCGACCTGGGCCGTGCGGAAGGCGTGATCCGCCGCGACGCGCAGATCCCGCGCGAAGTGGTGCGCGTCAACGACCGCATCCGCTCGCTGATCCTGAACGTGCGCCGCGAGAATCGTGGGCCGCAGATCTTCCTGTCCCGCGCGCATCCCGACTTCATGAAGAAGCTGTTCGCGCAGGAAGTGCCCGAAATCTATGACGGCATAATCGAGATCAAGGCCGCGGCCCGCGATCCAGGGTCGCGCGCGAAGATCGGCGTCATCTCGCATGACTCCTCGATCGATCCGGTCGGTGCGTGCGTCGGCATGAAGGGGTCGCGAGTCCAGGCCGTCGTGCAGGAGATGCAGGGCGAGAAGATCGACATCATCCCCTGGTCGCCCGACATCGCGACCTTCGTCGTCAACGCGTTGCAGCCGGCTTCGGTCAGCCGCGTCGTGATCGACGAGGAAGAAGAGCGTATCGAGGTGGTCGTTCCCGACGATCAGCTTTCGCTCGCGATCGGCCGTCGTGGCCAGAATGTGCGGCTTGCGTCGCAGTTGACCGGCAAGGCGATCGACATCCTCACCGAGGCCGATGCCTCCGAGAAGCGCCAGAAGGACTTTGTCGAGCGTTCGGCGATGTTCGAGAAGGAGCTCGACGTCGACGAGACGCTCGCGCAGTTGCTGGTCGCCGAAGGGTTCACCAACCTCGAAGAGGTCGCCTATGTCGAGGTCGAAGAGATCGCCGGCATCGAGGGCTTCGACGAAGACCTGGCGGGCGAGTTGCAGAACCGCGCGACCGAGGCGCTCGAGCGTCGCGATGCCGCCAGCCGCGAAGAGCGTACCGCGCTCGGCGTGGAGGATGCGCTGATCGACATGCCGTATCTGAACGAGGCGATGCTGGTCACGCTGGGCAAGGCGGGCATCAAGACGCTCGACGACCTCGCCGATCTCGCGACCGACGAGCTGGTCGAGAAGAAGCGCGTCGAACCGCGCCGTCGCAACGAGGACGCGCCGAAGCGGCCCGAGCCGAAGGGCGGTATCCTCGCGGAATACGGTCTGAGCGACGAGCAGGGCAACGAGATCATCATGGCCGCGCGTGCGCACTGGTTCGAGGACGAGGCTCCCGAGGCTGATGCTGAGGACGCGGACGCGGACGAGGCTCCGGTGGAAGCGGCTGTGGCTGAAGAGACCGTGGTCGAGGACGCTGCTGCGGACGACGCTGCGGTTGAAGAGACTGCGGTTGAAGAGACTGCGGTTGACGACGCTGCGGCTGACGACGCTGCGGACACGACCGACGCGAAGAGCGAGGACGACAAGGCCTGATGCCCTTCGTCAGCATCCGCATCTCGGGGTCCGCTACCAAGGACCAGAAGGCCGGCATCGTCGCCGACGTCACCCAGTCGCTCGTGCAGCGGCTGGGGAAGAACCCGGCTGCGGTGCAGATCGTGATCGAAGAGGTCTCGACCGAGAATTACGGCGCCGGCGGGCAATTGCTCGTCGACCGCGATGCTCCGAAAGCAACTCCGGCGCAGGAGGACGCACATGCGGAACCCTCCCGATGAGACGCTAGGCGCGACCGACACTACTCCTTCCTCCCCTACCGCAAGCGGGAGGGGACCGAGGGGTGGGCGCCCGGGTTCGGCAAAACGCGACGCTTCGGCAAAGGCGCATGCGTTGAAGACCGGCGCCTCGGCCAAGGCTGACGGCGATGGGGGTGAGCGCGTGCCCACCCCTAGCCCCTCCCGCTTGCGGGAGGGGGATGAGGACGGCCCCATCCGCAAGTGCATTCTCTCCGGCGAACGCGACGAGCGGCCGCACCTCGTGCGACTCGCATTGTCGCCCGATGGCCAAATCTTCCCCGACGTGCGTGCCAAGGCTCCCGGCCGCGGCGCGTGGATCGGGGTGACCCGCGTCGAACTCGAAACCGCGATCAAGAAGGGCAAGCTGAAAGGCGCGCTCGCTCGCGGGTTCAAGACCGGCGAGTTCACGATTCCCGCCGAACTGCCCGCGATGATCGAGGCTGCGCTGGAGCGTAACGCGCTCGACCGGCTCGGCCTCGAATCGCGCTCCGGTACCGTTCTCATAGGTTCCGACCGGATCGAGCAGAATGCCCGGCAGGGGAAGCTGAAGACGCTGTACCATGCGTCCGACGCTGCCGAGGACGGCAACCGCAAGCTCGATCAGGCCTGGCGCATCGGCAACGATGAAGAGGGCTCGGGTTTGCGGGGGTTTGTACTCCCGGTGCCACGCACCATATTGGCGTTGGCGCTGGGACGGGAAAATGTGGTACACATCGGCCTGACAGACCGCGCTGCAGCAAAGCGGGTGAGCGAAGCGCTCGACCGGTGGCTGCATTTTATCGGCCCCGAATCTTCTTCCGTGCCTTGCGAAACGGCCTCGCAGGGCGCATCGGCGTCACAAATTAAAGGGGCGTCCGGGTCGACCGGACAAAGCCCGGCCGTGGACATGACTGAGGAATTTGAGTGAGCGACACGGACAACGAGAAGCCGAAACTTGGCATGCGCGCACCTTTGGGTGTGAAGCGCACGGTCGAGACCGGCCAGGTGAAGCAGAGCTTCAGCCACGGCCGATCGAATACGGTGATCGTGGAAACCAAGCGTGCGCGCGTGCTGCGCCGTCCGGGGGATCCCGACGGCCCGGTCGCGGACGCCGCACCGGTTGCCGCGCCCACGCTGGCTGCACCCGCAGCACCGGCCCCGCAGGCGCGCGCACCGCAGCCTGCCCCTGCCCCCGTGCGTCAGCAGCAGAGCAATCTGTCGCCGCAGGAGCGTCAGGCCAAGCTCCTCCGCGAGGCGGAAGAGCAGCGCATGAACACGCTCGAGGAAGGGCGTCGTCGCCAGGAGGCCGAGCGTAGCAAGGCCGCCGAGGACGAGCGCAACCGCGTCGCCGATCGCGCGCGTGCCGAAGCGGAAGCCAAGGCTGCCCCGGCGCCGAAGCCGGTCGAGGCGCCCGCACCTGCACCTGCCCCGGCGCCGAAGCCGGTCGAGGCGCCCGCACCTGCACCTGCACCGGTCGTCGAAGCGGCTCCCTCTCCTATTGCTGCACCGACGCCCGCACCAGCGCCGGTCGAGGCTCCCGTTGCTGCAGCGCCTGCGCCCGCTCCGGTCGCGGCGCCAACGCCCGCACCCGCTCCGGTCGCGGCACCAGCACCGGCTCCCAAGCCTGCGCCGGCCCCCGTTGCGCCGCCGGCACCGCCGCCCGTTCTCGAACTGACGCGCGATCCGGCGTTCCCGGCCCCGCGCCGGTTTTCGCCGGTGGCACGTCCAGAGCGTCCTCCGCCGCCGCCAAAGCCTGTCGCAGCACCCGCTGCTGCAGCGCCGGCAACGACGGGCAATGCCGGCACGACCGCTGCCCGTCCGGGCGCGACCGGGGCGAACGCCCCGGCTGGTGGCGTCCGTCGCGACGCCGTCCCAGCGCGTCCGCAGCAGCGTGACCGCAAGGGCGACGATCGTCGCACCTCGGGCAAGCTTACGGTCAACCGCGCGCTCGGCGATGGTGATGGCGCGCGTGCCCGTTCGCTTGCCGCACTGAAGCGTGCACGTGAGAAGGAGCGTCGTGGTACCGGTGGTCCGCGCGAGGCGCAGGCCAAGCAGATCCGCGACGTGGTCGTCCCCGAGGCGATCACCGTGCAGGAACTCGCCATCCGTATGGCCGAGAAGGGTGCCGACCTCGTCAAGGCATTGTTCAAGATGGGCATGCCCGTCACGATGACGCAGACGATCGACCAGGATACCGCCGAGTTGCTCGTCACCGAGTTCGGCCACAACCTGACCCGCGTCAGCGATGTCGACCAGGATCTGGCCAACGACACGATCGACGACGCCGAGGAGACGCTCAAGCCGCGTGCCCCGGTCGTCACGATCATGGGCCACGTCGATCACGGCAAGACGTCGCTGCTCGATGCCCTGCGCGGCACCGACGTGGTGCGTGGCGAAGCGGGTGGCATCACCCAGCATATCGGCGCGTATCAAGTCACGCTGAAGGACAAGTCGAAGATCACCTTCCTCGACACACCGGGCCATGAGGCGTTCACGCAGATGCGTGCGCGTGGTGCGGACGTCACCGACATCGTCATCCTGGTGGTGGCGGCGGACGACGGCCTGATGCCGCAGACGGTGGAGGCGATCGCCCACACCAAGGCGGCGGGCGTGCCGATGATCGTCGCGATCAACAAGATCGACAAGGAAGGCGCCAATGCCCAGAAGGTGCGCGAGCGCCTGCTGAGCGAGGAGATCGTCGTCGAGGACATGGGCGGCGACGTCCAGGACGTCGAAGTCTCCGCGACCAAGAAGATCGGTCTCGATACGCTGATCGAGAAGATCCAGCTCCAGGCCGAACTGCTCGAACTGCGCGCCAATCCGGATCGCGCGGCCGAGGGTACGGTGATCGAGGCCAAGCTCGACAAGGGTCGTGGCCCGGTCGCGACCATCCTCGTCAACCGCGGTACGCTGCGGGTCGGCGACATCTTCGTGGTCGGTGGCGAGAGCGGCAAGGTCCGTGCGCTGGTCGACGACAAGGGCAAGCAGATCAAGGAAGCGGGTCCGGCGATGCCGGTCGAGGTCCTCGGTCTGTCGGGTGTGCCGTCTGCCGGCGATCCGTTCCAGGTCGTCGAGAACGAGGCACGCGCCCGCGAAGTCGCGGAATATCGTCGCAGCGTGAAGACCGACAAGCGGACCGCCTCGGTTCCTGCCAGCCTCGAGAGCATGTTCTCGGCGCTGAAGGAAAAGCAGGCGATCGAATATCCGCTGGTCGTGAAGGCAGATACGCAAGGGACGGTCGAGGCGATCGTCGGGGCGATCAACAAGATCTCCACCGACCTGATCAAGGCGCGCGTGCTGAGCTCGGGCGTCGGTGGCATCACCGAGTCCGACGTGACGCTCGCGGCGGCATCGGGGGCGCCGATCATCGGCTTCAACGTTCGCCCGAATGCCAAGGCACGCGAGATCGCCGAGCGCCAGAAGGTCGCGTTCAAATATTACGACGTGATCTACGACCTGATCGACGAGATCCGGGCGGGAATGGCCGGCGAGCTTGGGCCGGAAGCGTTCGAGACGGTGGTCGGTCGTGCCGATATCCGCGAGGTCTTCTCGGCGGGCAAGCATGGCAAGGCGGCGGGTCTGCTCGTCACCGAGGGCAATATCCGCAAGGCGCTCAAGGCACGTATCACGCGCAACGACGTCATCATCTACCAGGGCGAAATCGCATCGCTGCGTCGCTTCAAGGATGATGTCGCCGAGGTCCGTGCGGGTCTGGAATGTGGTGTGACGTTCACGTCGAACTTCGTCGACATCAAGGCCGGCGACGTCCTCGAGACGTTCGAAGTCGAGATGCGCGAACGCACGCTTTAACTACTAAAGCCCTCTCCCCCTCGGGGAGAGGGTTGGGTGAGGGGCTGTTCCAGGCGATTGCGCGTGTGGCAGCCCCTCACCCCCGCCCTCTCCCCGAGGGGGAGAGGGAGCTTAGATATGAAGACCGATACCCCAGAAATTAAAACCGTCCGCGCGCTGCGCGTGGGCGAGCAGGCGCGTCATGCGCTCAGCGACATCCTAGCGCGCGGCGACGTGCACGATCCGGTGCTCGAAAAACACCTCGTGACGATCACCGAGGTCCGCATGTCCCCCGATCTTCGTCATGCGACCGTCTTCGTGAAGCCGTTGCTCGGCAAGGACGAGGAGAAGGTTTTGAAGGCGCTGCGGACCAACACCGCCTACCTCCAGCGCGAAGTCGCGACCCGCGTGCAGACACGCTATGCCGCCAAGCTGAAGTTCCTCGCCGACGAGAGCTTCGACGAAGGCACGCACATCGACACGCTGCTGCGCGATCCGCACATCGCGCGGGATTTGAGCGAAGATTGATTTGGCGGACGCGGGCCCCGCGTCTCGCACCCTTCCTGCTGCGTTCCAAGACGGACCGCCCCCCTCCCCGTTCGTGCTGAGTAGGGACCGAGTAGCTTCGCAGAAGCGTATCGAGGGCTCGTATCGAAGCACATGTACCGCGCGCCAACCTATCCTTCGACACGCTCAGCAGCTACTCAGGACGAACGGCAAGTGGGAATGGGTCTGGACATGGACCGAGGTTCCCGCTCTTTGCGCTGATGGCCAAGCTGTATTTCTACTACGCATCGATGAACGCGGGGAAGTCGACGAACCTGTTGCAGGCGGACTTCAACTACCGCGAGCGCGGGATGCGGACGATGCTGTTTACCGCAGGCGTCGACGACCGGTTTGCGGCGGGGACGATCACCTCGCGGATCGGGTTGGAGGCGCCGGCGATCGCGTTCGATGCGGGGACGGATATCGGGGCTTGCGTGGTTCGGCAGCACGGCGAGGATGCGATTTCGTGCGTGTTGGTGGATGAGGCGCAGTTTCTGACGGCCGCGCAGGTCGATCAGTTGGCGTTTGTTTGCGACGTGGTCGGGATTCCGGTGCTGGCCTACGGGTTGCGGACCGATTTTCAGGGGGCGTTGTTTCCGGGGTCGGCGCGGCTGCTGGCGCTGGCGGACTCGCTGGTCGAGATCAAGTCGGTCTGCGGGTGTGGGCGGAAAGCGACGATGAACCTGCGGGTGGATGCGAGCGGGCGGGCGATCGCGGAGGGGCAGCAGACCGAGATCGGCGGGAACGACCGGTATGTCGCGCTGTGTCGGCGGCATTTTACCGAGGCTTTGGGGTAGCACCCCACCCCCGTCATCCTGACGAAAGTCAGGACCCAGAGCCAAGAAAGACGGTGTCCGGTACCCTGGGTCCTGACTTTCGTCAGGATGACGCGGTGGGTGGGGTTCGCTCCCGCCTCGCCTAGAACTTAAGGACGCAAAACATGCATGGCTGGATCATTCTCGACAAGCCGCTCGGGCTGGGCTCGACGCAGGGGGTTTCGGCGGTGAAGCGTGCCTTGCGGGCCGGCGGGTATGGCAAGTTCAAGGTGGGGCATGGCGGTACGCTCGATCCGCTCGCCACCGGCGTCTTGCCGATCGCGGTGGGGGAGGCGACCAAGCTTGCGGGGCGGATGCTCGATAGCGAGAAGATCTATGACTTCACGGTGATGTTCGGGGTGCAGACCGATACGCTCGATGGGGAGGGCGTGCCGATTGCGACGTCGGATGTGCGGCCGACTATGGCGGCGGTGGAGGCGGTGCTGGGGCGGTTTACCGGGCCGATCTCGCAGGTGCCGCCGGCCTATTCGGCGCTGAAGGTGGATGGCGAGCGGGCTTATGATCTGGCTCGGGCCGGGCATGAGGTGGTGCTCGCCAGTCGAAATGTAACGATTCATAGCCTAAGATCCTCCCCGGCACGGGGAGGGGGACCAGCGCAGTTGGTGGAGGGGGGCTTCCGCGAGCGGGACGATTCTGGCGTGCCCCCCTCCCCCCCCGTCCAAGCGGACGGCGGTCCCCCTCCCCGTGCCGGGGAGGAATTGCAGGACGTCACCCTCACCGCGCACGTCTCCAAAGGGACCTATATCCGCTCCCTCGCGCGCGACATCGCCATCGCCCTCGGCACGGTCGGCCATGTCACCATGCTCCGCCGCACCAAGGCGGGTCCGTTCGACCTCGCGCCCGCGATATCGCTGGACAAACTGGACGAACTCGCTAAGGCCTCCGCGCTTGAAGATGTACTTCTGCCCTTGAGGGTGGCGCTGGACGACATCCCGGCTCTCTCCCTCACCCCCGACCAGGCAGGGGCGCTCCGACAGGGGCGTATCTTGGCCGGGATTGCCGCAGACGATGGCCAATACTTCGCCGAACTGGACGCTGTCCCGGTCGCACTGGTCGAGGTCGAGGACGGAGACGTCCGGGTCGTTCGCGGTTTCAATCTATGATGTCGTAGGACGAATTTCATGACGATTACCGCAGAACGCAAGACCGAGCTCGTCAAGGAGCATTCGCGCGCCGAGGGCGATACCGGTTCGCCGGAAGTCCAGGTCTCGATCCTGACCGAGCGCATCAAGAACCTGACCGAGCATTTCAAGACCCACAAGAAGGACAACCACTCGCGTCGTGGCCTTCTCATGATGGTCAACAAGCGCCGGACGCTGCTGGATTATCTCCGTCACAAGGACGGCCAGCGCTACCTGGATCTGATCGCGAAGCTCGGTCTCCGCAAGTAATCTCAAGGGGCGGCCGAAAGGTCGCCCCTTTTGGCATTCCGGCAGAACTATTCTACACTGGCGGCGCGCGCGACACGCAGCGTACCCCAACGGGACCCCGGCCTTCTCCGGGAAGGAATTAAGGGAAAGGCAATTCGGCCGATCCCTTTGGGAGCGACAACTCGCTCCATACCGCCGCGGGCCGGCTTAGCCCGCACATAGGCCCCAAACGCATCTGGCGTTTGGAGTGAAGGAAAAAGAATGTTCGATACCAAGACCGTAAGCGCCCAGTGGGGCGGCAAGACGCTGACGCTCGAGACCGGCCGCGTGGCCCGTCAGGCCAATGGCGCCGTCCTCGCCACGCTCGGTGAAACCGTCGTTCTGTGCGCCGTGACGGCTGCACGGACCGTCAAGGAAGGGCAGGATTTCTTCCCGCTCACCGTCCATTACCAGGAGAAGTTCTCCGCGAGCGGCCGCATCCCCGGCGGCTTCTTCAAGCGTGAGCGCGGCGCGACCGAAAAGGAGACGCTGACCAGCCGTCTCATCGATCGCCCGATCCGTCCCCTCTTCCCCGAGGGTTTCTACAACGAGATCAACGTGATCTGCCAGGTTCTGTCGTATGACGGCGAGAACGAGCCGGACGTCCTCGCGATGGTCGCGGCGTCGGCGGCGCTGACGATCTCGGGCGTGCCGTTCATGGGCCCGATCGGGGCAGCGCGCGTCGGTTATGTCGATGGCGCGTACATCCTCAACCCGACGCTGGAAGAAGCCAAGACCGGCGATCTCGACCTCGTCGTCGCCGCCACCGGCAACGCCGTGATGATGGTCGAATCGGAAGCCAAGGAGCTTTCGGAAGAGATCATGCTCGGCGCCGTGCAGTTCGCGCACAAGGCGTGCCGCGAAGCCGCCAACCTGATCATCGATCTGGCCGAGATGGCCGCCAAGGATCCGTGGGAAATGGCCGAGCAGGCCGACCTGTCGACCGCCAAGGACAAGCTGAAGAAGCTGATCGGCAAGGACATTGCGGCTGCCTACAAGGTGACCGACAAGTCCAAGCGGTCGGACCTGCTGAATGCCGCTCGTGCGAAGGGCAAGACCGCATTTGCGGACGCGTCGCCGCAGGACCAGATGGCAGCCGGCAAGCTGATGAAGAAGCTGGAGGCGGAGATCGTCCGCGGCGCCATCCTCAAGGACGGCACCCGCATCGACGGCCGCACCACCACGCAGATCCGTCCGATCGAGGCTATGGTCCACTTCCTCCCGCGCACGCACGGCTCGGCCCTGTTCACGCGCGGCGAGACGCAGTCGATCTGCACCACCACGCTCGGCACGCGCGACGCAGAGCAGATGATCGACAGCCTCAACGGGCTTTCGTACGAAAACTTCATGCTCCACTACAACTTCCCGCCCTACTCGGTCGGTGAAGTCGGTCGCTTCGGGGCGCCGGGTCGTCGTGAAGTCGGCCACGGCAAGCTCGCCTGGCGCGCGCTGCACCCGGTGCTGCCGTCGAAGGAAGAGTTCCCGTACACGATCCGCGTTCTGTCGGACATTACCGAGAGCAACGGCTCGTCGTCGATGGCGACGGTCTGCGGTGGTTCGCTGTCGATGATGGATGCGGGCGTTCCGCTCAAGCGTCCGGTATCGGGCATCGCGATGGGCCTGATCCTCGAGGGCAAGAACTTCGCGGTTCTGTCGGACATTCTCGGCGACGAGGATCACCTCGGCGACATGGACTTCAAGGTTGCGGGCACGTCGGAGGGCATCACCACGATGCAGATGGACATCAAGATCGCCGGCATCACCGAAGAGATCATGGGCAAGGCGCTGGCGCAGGCCAAGGAAGGCCGCGCGCACATCCTGGGCGAAATGGCCAAGGCGCTCGACCACACGCGTGAGGAACTGTCGGCGCACGCACCGCGTATCGAGAGCTTCACGATCGACAAGTCGAAGATCCGTGAAGTCATCGGCACCGGCGGCAAGGTGATCCGCGAGATCGTCGCGCAGACCGGCGCCAAGGTCGACATCGACGACGAGGGCGTGATCAAGGTGTCGTCGTCCGACCCCGCGCAGATCGAAGCCGCGATCAAGTGGATCAAGGGCCTCGTCGAGGAAGCCGAAGTCGGCAAGGTCTATGACGGCAAGGTCGTCAACCTGGTCGATTTCGGGGCGTTCGTGAACTTCATGGGTGGCAAGGACGGTCTCGTCCATGTGTCCGAAATCAAGAACGAGCGCGTCGAGAAGGTCTCGGATGCGCTGAGCGAAGGCCAGGACGTCAAGGTCAAGGTCCTCGAGATCGACCCGCGCGGCAAGGTTCGCCTGTCGATGCGCGTCGTCGACCAGACGACCGGCGAAGAGCTGGAGGACACGCGTCCTGCCCGCGAGCCGCGCGAAGGCGGTGACCGTGGTCCGCGTCCGCCGCGTCGTGATGGCGATGGTGGTCGTGATGGCGGTGGCGGCGGCGGTCGTGGTCCGCGCGGCGAAGGCGGCGGGGGTGACCGTGGCTCGCGTGGTCCGCGTCGCGACGGTGACGGTGGTCGTGATGCCGGCGGCAACGGCGGTGGCCGCGGCCCGCGCCGTGACGGCGGTGGCCAGGGTGGCGAGCGCGCTCCCCGCGCCGAGCGTTCGGAGGGCGACAAGCCAGCCGAGTTCGCGCCGGCGTTCCTGACGGGCGATCGCGACTAAGACGCTTCGCCTTTGGGCAAGTGGTGGAGGGGCTCGGGAAACCGGGCCCCTTTCGCATGTCAGGCTCGGCCTGCCCCGTTCTGGCGTTGGAAACGACGCTGCCGCGGAACGGAGCGGCATGCCGAATGTTCAAACGCGGATGAACGCCATATCGAAGTCCGTCATTCTCGTCGTCGATGACGACGCGCTCGTTCGCGTGCATTCCAACCTCACGTTGGAGGATGCCGGCTATGAGGTAGTCGAAGCCAGCAACGCGGCCGATGCTCTCATGAAGCTGGAGGAACGGCCCGATATCGCAACTCTGTTCACCGATGTCCGCATGCCGGGAGCCTTAAACGGCATCGACCTCGCCAATGCGGTGCATGCCCAACGGCCCGATATCGCGATCCTGGTGACGTCGGGTACCGACAAATGCACGACGGATGTCCTGCCCAAGGCCGCGCAGTTCGTCAAAAAGCCCTATAGCGGCGCGCAACTCACGCGACTTCTCCAGCGCTGATGAACCTGGGGCTAAGGGCCGCTCACGGCTCTAGCGATGCCTGAGCGGATTGCACTCAATGTCGGATGAGTGGGGAGCTTCTGTTGCTCGGCGCCCCCCGTACCGCCGGTTTCCACTTCTGTTGCCCGGTGTGGCCCGAACCGCGCTTTCGTCCGTATAACTTAGGTCGTTAGACCGTCAGTTATGCGGCAATTGCGAGTGCTTCGTTATCGTTGGCACTTGTGTATGGGCCGTTGCGGTGGTCCCATTCCGAGCGAAACATAGCGTCGTTGAACACACGTCGATCCTAGTTCGACCCCGTCATCGTCCTCCTCTTGCGAAGAGGGCGGTGGTGGAGTCGCCGGGTACTGCCCCCGGGTCCGCTGTGTCTATGACACGCCACGGTTTATCGCCATAGCCGCCAAAAGAAGATTCCCCCGACGGCAAGCCCGATATAGGCGACGCACGGCGCGATGAAAAGCCCGCGCCGATCGGCTTTTTTATCGCGAAACGCCAATGTCCTAGCACGCGGCGTGCCAAACCGCCTTCCGCTCGCCACAAAGCGGGTGCATAGCAATCTGCATTATGTTGACGCAGCGCTCCCGCTACGCGCTCCGCGCGATGATATTCCTTGGCGGTGCCCCCGCTGGTAGCCCGCCCATCCCGATGACCCGCATCGCGGCGGAAGCCAACGTGCCGCGCAAGTTCCTTGAGCTGATCCTCGCGGACCTCCGAGAATCCGGCCTATTGCACAGCCACCGCGGCAAGATGGGCGGTTACTGCCTGTCGCGACCGAGCCACCTGATTTCGCTCGGCGAGATCATCCGCATCATCGAGGGCCCGCTCGCGCTGGTCCCATGCGTGAGCCGGACGGCGTATCGCCCCTGTCCCGACTGCAAGAGCGAAGCCGACTGCGCGATCCGTCACGCGATGATGCGCGTCCGTGACGAGACGGCACGGATCCTGGATGGCACCAGCCTGGCGGATGCCAACGCCGAGGATCTCGTCGCCGCCTAGAAGCGTCTTGGTTCGGCGAACGTCTGCTTCCGTCATGCCGGACTGGTTCCGGCATCCACGCCAGCGCAAAACTCTCCGCCTTTGGGTGTGCGGCACGGTGGACCCCGGAACAAGCCCGGGGTGACGGCGCTCCTTGCGCGGCTTCCCCTCTCCTGAGCGGAAAGGGACAGGGCGTCATCCCCGTTTCTTAAGTTCGTCGCGGATTTCGCGGAGCAGCGCGATCTCGACCGGCTCCGGCGCGGGCGCAACCGCCACGGTCTCTTCCTCGCGCTTCAGCCGCGCCGTTTCGCGCTCGATCAGCGTGGCCGCGCGGTTCACGACGCGCAGGATCATGAAGATGATGCCCGCGACGATCACGAAATTGACGAGTTGCGTCGCGAACGCGCCATAGCCGATCAACGGCACGCCCGCCTTCTTCAACGCGGCGTAATCGGTCAGCGACCCGACATAGCCCGCCGGGATCGCGCCCATCCGCACGAAGTAGCTCGAGAAATCGAGGCCGCCGAAGATCTTGCCGATGATCGGCATCAGCACGTCATCGGTGAGCGACGTCACGATCTTGCCGAACGCCGCGCCGACGATCACCGCGATGGCGAGATCGAGCACGTTGCCGCGCATGATGAACGCCTTGAATTCTTTGAGCATAATGGTCCCTCGATAGTGCAGTCAGGCTAACCGGCGATTTCGGTTTCGCCAACCCTCGCGACTGTCCTATAGTGGTGACACAGGTATTCAGGAGAGCCCGATGTCACGCACCCCAATCGCCCGCGGTACCGCCGCGATCCTGCTCGCATCGGCGCTGGCCGGGTGCGGGATCAACAGCATCCCGACAGCCGAGGAAAACGTGAAGGCGCGCTGGGCCGACGTGCAGAATGATTACCAGCGCCGTGCCGACCTCATCCCCAACCTCGTCGCGACCGTGAAGGCGGCGGGGGCGCAGGAGAAGAGCATCCTCGTCGAAGTGACGCAGGCGCGCGCCGCCGCCAGCACCGTGCGGGTGTCGGGCGACGACCTGACCGATCCCGCCAAGATCGAGCAATTCTCGCGCGTGCAGGGTGCCGTCGGGCTGTCGCTGCAGCGCCTGCAGGAGGCGTATCCCGAGCTGAAGAGCCAGGGCGATTACACCACGCTGATGAGCCAGCTCGAGGGCACCGAGAACCGCATCACGATCGCGCGGCGCGACTATAACGGCGCGGTGCAGGCCTATAACACCAAGATCCGCACCTTCCCCGACGCGGTCGGCGCGAAGATCTTCTACGGTGCCAAGCCGATGGTGCCGTTCGCGGCGACGACGCCCGGCGCCGAAACCGCGCCGACGGTGAACTTCGGCAACGCGAGCTGATACCGGGGTCTGCGCGATGATCCGCTCTCTCGTCACGCTGGCGCTCGCGGTGCTGCTGGGTAGCAGCCCCGCGACCGCGCAGACCTTCCCCAATTTCACCGGCTTCGTCGTCGATGCGGCCAACGTCATCCCGCCCGATCAGGAGGCGGCGCTGACCAAACGGCTCGACGATTTGCAAAGGACGACGGGCAACCAGCTGGTCGTCGCGACCGTGCCCGATCTCGAAGGCTATCCGATCGAGGATTATGGCAACCGCCTGCTGCGGAGCTGGGGCGTCGGGCTGAAGGACGCCAATAACGGCGCGATCCTGCTGGTCGCGCCGAACGACCGGAAGGTGCGGATCGAGGCTGCCTATGGCCTGGAACCGGTGCTGACCGACGCGTTCTCCAGCGTGCTGATCAACCAGCAGATCCTGCCGCGCTTCAAGGCGGGGGACATGGCGGGCGGCATCGTCGCGGGAACGAACGCGGTGGCCGATCAGCTCGCGCTGCCCGATGCCGAGGCGCGCGCGAAGGCGACGGCCGCGGCGGCGGAATACGACAAGACGCACGCGCGCAAGAGCAGCGGCGGTAGCGGCGGCGTGCCGATCGGCCTCATCTTCTTCGGCATCGTCATGGCCGCGATCGTCATCCCGATGATTTCGCGGCGCGCCGGCGGTCAGCGCTACACCGATGGCGGCCGTAGTGGCGGTAGCGGCGCGTTGCCGATCGTGCTCTGGAGCATTGCCGACGCAATGGCCCGCGGCGGCGGTAGCGGCGGTGGAAGCTGGGGCGGCGGCGGCGGTGGTGGCAGCGATAGTGGCGGCGGCTGGATGGGGGGCGGTTTCACCGGCGGCGGTGGCGGATCATCCGGCGGCGGCGGCGCATCGGGGAGTTGGTGACATGCGGCTGAGCGACACCGACCATGACCGCGTGACGGCGGCGGTCACGCAAGCGGAGACCGCGACGACCGGCGAGATCGTCACGATCGTCGCGCGGCAATCCGATTCCTATCACGACGTGTCGCTGCACTGGGCGGTGCTCGGGATGCTGCTGACGCTCGCTCTGCTGGCGTTCTGGCCGATCGCGGCGGACCATATCTACGCGCTGGTCGATCCTTGGGCGCAGGCACCGCAAGGTGCGCTGTACGTGATCGCGCTGGTACTCGTGACGTTGGTGTTTCTGGGCGTACGGCTGGTGCTGGCCTGGACGCCGGCGCGGCTGGCGCTGACTCCCGGCGCGACCAAGGCACGGCGGGTGCGGCGGCGTGCGCTGCTGCTGTTCCGCGCGGGCGCCGAGAAGCGGACCAAGGGCGCGACCGGCGTGCTGCTCTATCTGTCGCTCGCCGAACGCCGCGCGGAAATCATCGCCGACGACGCGATCCATTCGCGCGTGCCGAACGAGACCTGGGGCGCAGCGATGGCGGCGGTGCTGACCGGCGTTCGCGACGATCGTCCGGGTGACGGGATGGCCGATGCGGTCGCGCAGATCGGCGCAGTACTCGCCGAGCATTTCCCGAGGACCGGTGCGCCGGTCAACGAACTCCCCGACAGGCTGATCGAACTATGAGCAAGACCGTATGGGCCGGCAAGTTCCTGACCGTCCAGACCGAGGGGACGTGGGAATTCGCGGCGCGCCAGGGCGAGATCGCAGCGGCGGTGATCGTCGCGATCGACCAAGGCGACGTGATCCTGGTCGAGCAGTTCCGCGTGCCGCTGGGCCGCGCGTGCCTCGAACTGCCTGCCGGCCTGGTCGGTGACCAGACCGCGGGCGAAAGCGTCGCGGTGGCCGCCGGTCGCGAACTGGAGGAGGAAACCGGCTATCGTGCGGACGCGATCGAGGATCTCGGCGTGTTCTATTCGTCGCCGGGGATGACGTCGGAATGCTTCACGCTGGTCCGCGCGACCGGGCTGACCAAGGTCGGGGACGGCGGCGGCGACGGCGACGAGAACATCACGGTGCACCGGGTGCCGCTGGCGGACGTGCCAGCGTTCGTGGCCGAGAAGCGCGCCGAGGGCGTGGCGATCGACACGAAGATGCTGCTGATCCTGGCGGGATCGATACTCTAGTTTCGCCCCGTGCCGTCATCCTGGGCTCGACCCAGGATCCAGAGCCACGAGCACGGACGTTCTTGGCTCTGGATCCCAGCTTTCGCTGGGATGACGGAAAAATGGGAATGACGGGAGATAGGGGCTGACGGCAGGAAGACGGTCGCGCGGCGGGCGCGGCCGCTTACTTGAAATTATCGGCGTAGCTCTGCAGCTTCAGCGTCTTCTGCGGCGCGGGCACGACGGTGTAGCCGAAGCCTTCCCGCTCGCAGTGCGCGATCGCCGCTTCGGCGGTCGGGAAGAACAGCCGGACCTGGTCGCGCGTGTCGCCGCTGCCGGCCCAGCCGGTCAGCGGGTCGGGGCGCTTGGGCTCCGAGGGTTCGAATTCGAGCTGCCAGCTGTCGGTCCGGTGCTTGCCGGACTGCATGGCGTTCTTGGGGCGCTGGAAGATACGGGCGGTGGGCATGGATGCTCCCTTATCGCGAACCGGCGGCCCTTGCATCCGCCTTTTTCGTCCGCAGCGTCGCGGACGCCGCGGCGGGGTCGTCCGGCCAGGGATGCTTGGGGTAGCGGCCCCGCATTTCCTTGGCGACCGCGGTCCAGCTGCCGGCCCAGAAACCGGGCAGATCGCGGGTCGTCTGGATCGGGCGACCCGCGGGGGATGTGAGGCTGAGCACCAGTGGCACGCGCGCCTCGCCGATCGTCGGATGCACCGCGAGCCCGAACAGCGCCTGCACGCGGAGTTCGACGCGCGGGCCGCCTTCCGCGGCGTAATCGATCGCGTGCGTACTGCCGGCGGGGCTGGTGAAATCGGGCGGCGCAAGCCGGGCGATGGTCTGCATCGCGTCCCAGCCGAGCAGGTTGCGCAAGCCTTCGGCGAGCGCACCGGGGGCGATCGCGTCGAGTCGGCGCTTGCCGGTCAGCAAGGGCGCAAGCCACTCGTCCGCGCGGTCGAGCAACGTCGCATCGTCGAGCGGAACACCGGCATAGGCCGCGCGGTCGCGCAGCGCCTGCGCGCCGTCGCTCCATGCCAGTAGCGCGAGGCCGTGTTCGCGGACGCCGTCGAGCAAGGCGGCGAGGATCGCGTCGGGGTCGGCACCGCTATCGGGGCCGCTCGACAGGCGGATCGCGCCGAGCCGGCGTTCGCGCAGCGCCTGGATGCCGCCGGTCGTGGGGTCGAAATTGACCGTGCGCCGGGATTCGATGCGGTCGGCGAAGAGGGTTTCGACAGTGGACTGCTCGATCGCGACCGCGGACAGGATGCGCGCGCCGGCAGCCGAGCCCTGCGTGTCGGCGACCGCGAGCCATTCGGATCGGGCGAGCGGCGATGTCGGATCGAGCTTGAACCCACGCCCGCCGACCGAAGCCCAGGTCTCGCCGGACGCATCACGGCGGCGCGCGACGCGGTCCGGGAAGCCCAGCGCAACGCACACTTCTGCTCCCCTTCCGCTTGCGGGAGGGGAGCAAAGCGCGCCCATCTCTCGGCCATCGCGCGCGCCGCTTGCGCCTTGGCCCCGCGCTCGGTTTTCCATCGCCGAAGACGCGTCTCCAGATCGACGTCCTGCCCGCCGATCCCCCGCTCGCCGAGCAACACCGCGACCTGCGACGCTACCGAGGCCAGCCCCCGCTCCCCCGCCCGCAACAGCATATGCGCGAGTCGCGGCGGCATCGGCAGTTTCGCGATCGCGCGGCCGTGCGCCGTCGGGCGGCCGTCCTCGATTGCTTCCAGCGTCGCCAGCCGGGCCATCGCCTCGTCGATCGCGGCGGCAGGCGGCGGGTCGATCCAGCGCAGGTCGCGCGGATCGCCGACGCCCCACAGCGCGCACGCCAGCGCCAGCGCTGACAGGTCCGCCTCGAGGATCTCGGGCGGATCGTAACGCGGCAGGCCCGCGGTCGCTGCCTCCTCCCACAACCGATACGCGACGCCAGGCCCCAGTCGCGCAGCACGACCGGCGCGCTGCGTCACCGCCGCCTGGCTTGCGCGTTCGGTCACCAGGCGCGTCATCCCCGCCGCGCGGTCGTAGCGCGGGCGTCTAGCGAGCCCCGAATCGACGACGATGCGGATGCCGTCGAGCGTCAGGCTGGTCTCGGCGATGCTGGTCGCGAGCACGATTTTTCGCCGGCCATCGGGCTCGGGGAGGATCGCCGCGCGCTGGGCAGCAGGGTCGAGGCTGCCGTGGAGTTCGTGCAGGACGATATCGTCGGACAGGTTCGCGAGCCGGTCCGCGGTCCGTTCGATCTCCGCGACGCCGGGGAGGAACGCGAGCACGCCGCCGTCCGATTCGGCCAGCGCCTGCCGAACGGCGGACGCGACCGAGTCCTCGATCCGCAATTCCGCTTGCCGACCGATGTGGCGGAGCGTCAGCGGATAGCTCCGCCCTTCGCTCTCGATCACCGGCGCGCCGTCCATCAACGCGGCGAACCGTGCGCCGTCGAGTGTTGCGGACATCGCGACGATGCGCAGGTCGGGGCGGAAGCCGGCCTGGACGTCGAGCGCGAGCGCGAGGCCGAAGTCGCCGTCGAGGCTGCGTTCATGGACCTCGTCGAACAGCACCGCGGAGACGCCGGCGAGTTCGGGATCGGCCTGGATGCGGGCGACGAAGATGCCCTCGGTAATGACCGTTACGCGCGTCGCGGCGGAGCGCTTGCTGTCCATGCGGGTCGCGTAGCCGTAGGTCTGGCCGACGGGTTCGCCTGCGGTCGAGGCCATGCGTTCGGCGGCGGCGCGCGCGGCGAGGCGGCGGGGGGACAGGAGCAGGATCTCGCCGGTGCACCACGGTTCGGCGAGGAGCGCTGGCGCGACCGCGGTGGTTTTGCCGGCGCCCGGCGGGGCGACCAGCACCGCCGAGGTCCAGTCGCGGAGGGCGGCGAGCAGGTCGGGGAGGACGGCGAGGATCGGGAGCGGTGGCGCGGTCATCGGGGTCTGCTGCCACAAGGTGCGCCGTGGGGACAGCTTTGGTACTCCCGTTCCCCCACGGTGGCGGGGGAACGGGAGCCACGAACGCTTTCGCCTGTGACCCTGGGCCCCCGCCTTCGCGGGGGGACTAGAGGGCATGAGACTCTCCAGCGTAAAGACTGCCTCGCCCGGCCCCCGCGATAACACCACCCCGGCGGAGGCCGGGGCCCAATTGGGGGGACGGTAGTAACCGCGGACGGTCCGTCGTTACATCGACCTTTCCAATTGGGCCCCGGCCTTCGCCGGGGTGGTTTGGAGTTGGGCGGCCTCCATCCTCCATCCTCCCGCCCTCTCCCAACCACCACCCCACCGAACGCCGCTGGCAAGCGCGCGCGAACCTGCTAGATGCGGCGCCAGTATTTATGGCTTCCGATCCCTCCCCGACCCAGACGACGGCGATGCGCCGCACGACCGACAGGCTACGCGGCGGCATCTCGCGTGCCTGGTCCAGCCGCTGGACCAAGGCAGCGCTTGCGCTCGTCGTGCTCGGCGTCGTCGCGATCTTCGCGTTCTGGCTGGTCGTCATGCGCGACCTGCCGTCGGTCGATACGCTGCGCACCTATGAGCCGCCGCTGCCGACCAACGTCCGCGGGATCGATGGCGCGCCGATCCACAGCTACGCGCGCGAGCGGCGCGTCGAGCTGAGCTACGCCGAATATCCGCCGCTGCTGGTCAAGGCGTTCCTCGCCGCCGAGGACAAGTCGTTCTTCGAGCATCACGGCGTCGATTATCCCGGCCTCGCCGGCGCGGTGTATGATTACGCGACCAAGTTCGGCACCGGCAAGCGCGCCAAGGGCGGCTCGACGATCACGCAGCAGGTCGCCAAGAACCTGCTGATCGGCAACGCCTATTCGCCGTCGCGCAAACTGCGCGAGGCGGTGCTGGCGTACAAGATCGAGGATACGCTGACCAAGCCGCAGATCCTGGAATTGTACCTCAACCAGATCGCGCTCGGGCGTAACGCGTTCGGCGTCGAGGCGGCGAGCCACGCCTATTTCGACAAGGAACTCGACAAGCTCGATCTTGCGCAGATGGCGTATCTCGCGATCCTGCCCAAGGGCCCGTCGAACTACGACCCGGTGCGCAATGCCGATCGTGCGATGACGCGGCGCAACTATGTGCTGAACCGGATGCTCGACAACGGCTTCATCACCCGCGCGCAGCATGACCAGGCCAATGCCGAGCCGCTGGGCGCCGTGCTGCGTCGCACGCCGAAATTCGAGAGCGTGGGCGGCTATTTCGTCGAGGAAGTCCGTCGCCAGCTGATGGCGAAGTTCGGCGAGAACGCGAAGGACGGCCCCTACAGCGTCTATTCGGGCGGGCTGTGGGTGCGGACTTCGTTCGATGCGCGGTTGCAGGACCTGGCGCAAAAGGCTTTGCGCGACGGGCTGATCCGGTTCGATCGCGGGCGTGGCTGGAACGGGCCGATCCGGCATGTCGAGATTGAGGACGACAACTGGCTCCAGCCCTTGCTCAACAGCAATATCGCGCTCGATTACAGCGATTGGGTGGCGGCGATCGTCACCGGCAAGGACGGCAACGACTGGAGCCTGGGCTTCCGCACCGGCAAGACGGGCACGCTGCCACGCTATGCGGCGCAGATGCCGGTCCGCGGCAAGGGCGGCAATGCGTTCGGCGCGATCAAGGTCGGTGATATCATCGCGGTGGCGCCGGAGGGCGGCGTGTTCGCGCTTAGGGCAATCCCCAAGGTGTCGGGCGCGTTCGTCGTCGAGGAACCCGCGTCGGGGCGTGTGCTGGCGATGCAGGGCGGCTTCGACGACCGCTTGCAAGCCTTCAACCGCGCGACTCAGGCGATGCGGCAGCCGGGGTCGACGATCAAGCCGATCGTGTATTCCGCCGCGCTCGACAACGGCATGACGCCCGCCTCGATCATCGTCGATGGGCCGTTCTGCGTCTACCAGGGCGCGCGGCTGGGGCAGAAATGCTTCCGAAACTTCGGCAATTCACGCGGCGCCGGGCCGCACACGATGCGCTGGGGCATCGAACAGTCGCGCAACCTGATGACCGTGCGCGCCGCCGCGCAGACCGGCATGCCCAAGGTCGTCGCGACGATCAAGAAGATGGGCGTCGGGGATTACAGCCCCTACCTCTCGTTCGCGCTCGGTGCCGGCGAGACGACCGTGGGGCGGATGGTCAACGCCTATTCGATCCTCGCGAACAACGGCAAGGGCGGCCCGCCGTCGCTGATCGATTTCGTTCAGGATCGTCACGGCAAGGTGATCTGGCCCGAGAATTGGCGCGCCTGCGACCGCTGCAACGCGCCCGACTGGGACGGCAAGTCGATGCCGCGGCCGTTTGCGCGCCAGCGTCAGGTGCTCGACGCAATGACCGCCTACCAGATGGTCCATATCACCGAAGGCGTCGTCCAGCGCGGCACCGCGGTGACGCTGCGCGATCTCGACCGGCCGATGTTCGGCAAGACCGGCACGAACAATGGGCCGACCGACGTGTGGTTCATCGGCGGCACGCCGCAGTTTGTCGGCGGGCTGTATATCGGCTTCGACACGCCGCAGAATCTCGGTAGCGCGGCACAGGGCGGCACGCTCGCCGCACCGATCTTCAAGCAGTTCGCGGTGAAGGCGTATGAGAATTTGCCCAAGCTGCCGTTCCGCGCGCCGCCGGGCATCCGCATGGTCCGGGTCGATCGCGCGAGCGGCCGGCCGGTCTATGGCACTTGGCCCAACACCGACGACCCGAAACCCGCGGTGATCTGGGAAGCGTTCAAGCCCGAGAGCGAACCGCGGCGTGCCGCGCGACGGTCCGATGTCGCGCCGACGACCGCCGCGTCCAAGACCGCGGTGAAGAAGGCCGAGGCGCCTCGGGACAGCGATTTCTTGCAAAGACAAGGCGGAATCTACTAGCGCAGACCCTATATCGTCTTCCCAGCGAAAGCTGGGATCTCAATCCTTCAGCCGCGCGCTTGCGGACGAAGATCCCAGCGTTCGCTGGGATGACGGAATTTTTGGAGAATATCATGCGCGCCGAAGCGCAGGCTCACGTCGACACCATCAAAGACGCGCTGGCATTGCTGCGCCGCTTCCTCGACTGGGACCGCGCGCTGCGTCGTCTCGACGAGCTAAACGCGCGCGTCGAGGATCAGGCGCTCTGGTCGGACCCCAAGGCCGCACAGGAGGTGATGCGCGAGCGTCGTCGTCTCGACGAGGCGATCAGCGCCACGCGCGCAATCGAGAGCGAGCTCAGCGACACGTCCGAACTGATCGAGATGGCCGAGGCCGAGGGCGATACCGCGATGGAAGCGGACGGCGTCGCCGCGCTCGCCGAACTTGCCGCGCGTGCCGACAAGGACAAGATCAAGGCGCTGCTCGCGGGCGAGGCCGATGCCAACGATACGTATATCGAGGTGAATGCGGGCGCCGGCGGCACCGAGAGCCAGGACTGGGCGGGCATGCTCAGCCGAATGTATTCGCGCTGGGGTGAGCGCCACGGGCTGAAGGTCGAGCTGGTCGACCAGCATTCGGGCGAACAGGCGGGGATCAAGTCGGCCACGCTGCTGCTGAAGGGCGAGAACGCGTACGGCTATGCCAAGACCGAGAGCGGCGTCCACCGTCTCGTCCGGATCAGCCCCTACGACTCGGCAGCGCGGCGGCACACGTCGTTTGCCAGCGTCTGGGTGTATCCGGTCGTCGACGACAATATCGAGGTCGAATATAACGAGAGCGACCTGCGCATCGACACCTATCGCGCGAGCGGAGCCGGCGGGCAGCACATCAACACGACCGACTCGGCGGTGCGTATCACGCACATCCCGACCGGCATCGTCGTCCAGTGCCAGAACCAGCGATCGCAGCACAAGAACAAGGCCGAGGCCTATAACCAGCTCCGCGCGCGTCTGTACGAACGCGAACTGGCGATCCGCGAAACCGCCGCGAACGCCGAGAACGCCGGCAAGACCGATATCGGCTGGGGCCACCAGATCCGCAGCTATGTGTTGCAGCCCTACCAGATGGTGAAGGACCTGCGCACCGGCGTCGTCTCGACCAGCCCGTCGGACGTGCTCGACGGCGATCTCGAGATGTTCATGGCGGCGGCGCTGTCGCAGCGCGTGACCGGCGAGGCGGTCGAGGTGGAGGACGTCGATTGAGACTGAAGGGGATCCTCGCCCTGCTGCTGTCGCCGGTGTTCCTGCTCGCGGCGTGTGACGGGACCAAGCCACTGATCAAGCGCGAGGCGAAGGAACCGGCGTTCCCCGCCGCCGATCGTCCGGTCGCGTCGATCGTCTCGGCGCGCTGGTCGAACGAAGAGGTGCGCGACCGGCTGAACGAAGCGGGCGAAGTGATGAACAAGGCCGCGATCCGCACGGGCATGACGGTCGCGGACATCGGCGCGGGCGAAGGCTATTACACGATCCGCATGGCCGCGCGCGTCGGCAAGGACGGGCGCGTGCTGGCCGAGGACATCCTCCCCGCGGTGCGCGACCAGCTCGCCGAACGCGTCGCGCGCGAGGATCTGGCGAACGTCAGCGTGAAGCTGGGCGAGGCGAACGATCCCAAGCTGCCCGATGCGAGCTTCGACCGGGTCGTGATGGTCCATATGTATCACGAGATCGAGCAGCCGTACGAGTTCCTGTGGCGGCTGCGGCCGTCGTTGAAGCCCGACGGGCTGGTCGTGGTGGTCGATGCGAACCGCCAGACGCGCGATCACGGCACGCCGCCCGCGCTGTTGAAGTGCGAGTTTTCGGCGGTGGGATATACGCAGGTGGCTATGGAGGACATGCCGTCTGCCGGCGGGTATCTCGCGACGTTCAAGGCCACCGGGCCAAGGCCGGCGCCGGAGGCGATCCGGGCGTGCCGGCTGGGGTGACACAGCCTCAGGCCAAGAAGCCCCCTCCTCCGTCATCCTGACGAAAGTCAGGACCCAGGATCGCGAACGACGCGGCCTGTGGCTCTGGGTCCTGACTCTCGTCAGGATGACGACGGGGGTTTGGCTGGCGCCTCACACCACCCCCATCGCCCGCAGACTCGTCACCCGCTCCCGCGCGATCACGAGGTGATCGAGCAGCACTACCTCCAACGTCCGCAACCCCGCCGCCAACGCGCGCGTGAACGCCAGATCCTGCGCGCTCGGCGTCGCATCCCCGCTCGGATGGTTGTGCGCGATCACCACCCCCGCCGCGTCGAACGCCAGCGCATCCGCAGCAATCCGCCGAATCGAGATCGTCACATGATCCCGGCCTCCCGTGACATGCCGCATGCCGAGAAGCCTCCGATTCGGATCAAGATACGCGACTGCCACAATCTCGACAGTCGCCTCGCGCAATCTGGCGAACAGCGCACATGCTGCGGCGATATCGGCAATACGAGGGCAAGGCACGAGCAGCGGCAGCACGTACCTACCTGCGCCAAATCGCGACCGCCCGCACGCGCAACCGCGTCCACATCCGCTTGAGCCCCCGCCCCCGCGCCGCTACGCAGGCCGCCATGCGCCAATATCTAGACCTCATGGACCGCGTGCTCTCGACCGGCGTCGAGACGATGGACCGCACTGGCACCGGCACGCTCAGCGTCTTTGGCGCACAGATGCGCTTCGATCTCGCGCAGGGCTTCCCCGTCCTCACCACCAAGAAGCTCCACCTCCGCTCGATCATCGTCGAGCTTTTGTGGTTCCTGCGCGGCGACACCAACGTCCGCTGGCTGCAGGAGCGCAAGGTCGCGATCTGGGACGAATGGGCGGACGAGAACGGCGATCTCGGCCCGGTCTACGGCAAGCAATGGCGCGACTGGATCACCGCCGACGGCCGCCATATCGACCAGATCGCCGAGCTGATCGACCAGATCAGGACCAACCCCGCCTCGCGCCGCCAGATCGTCTGCGCGTGGAACCCGGGCGACCTGCACGCGATGGCGCTCGCGCCGTGCCACTGCCTATTCCAGACGCATGTCGCGAACGGCAAGCTCTCGCTCCAGCTCTACCAGCGCTCGGGCGACATCTTCCTCGGCGTGCCGTTCAACATCGCCAGCTACGCGCTGCTGACCCACATCCTCGCGCAGCAATGCGGGCTCGAGGTCGGCGAGTTCATCTGGACCGGCGGCGACTGCCACCTCTATTCGAACCATCTCGAGCAGGCGCAACTGCAACTGACTCGCTCACCGGGTCCGCTCCCGCGCCTGGATATCCTGAGCAAGCCGGATTCGATCAACGCCTATGAGTATGAGGACTTCGTGCTGCACGGTTACGAAGCCCAGCCTCATATCAAGGCGCCCGTTGCCATCTGAAGACAGAGAGCGAATCGCAATAGGAACCCGGCTTGGCGCGCAGGGTTGACCGTCCGACCCTATTCGGAAGGCCTATCATGGACATCACCCAGCTCATCCTCGACGAACACGCGCAGCAGCGCGCTCTGTTCGCGCAGATCGATTCGATCGACGCCAAGGACACCGACGCGCTGTCGGCGCTATGGACTCGCCTCAAGAACCTGCTCGACGCGCATGCCGAGGCGGAGGAGCGCTTCTTCTACCCGCGGCTGATGAAGATCGGCACCGGTGGCAACGACGCCGACTCGGCCGCCGAGGAGACCGAGGACGCGATCGAGGATCACAACGACATCCGCGAAACCGGCGAAGCGGTCGACACGCACCCGGTCGGCTCGGACGCGTGGTTCGAGGCGGTCGGCGCGTGCAACAAGGCCAACAGCGATCACCTCGCCGAGGAAGAGCGCCAGGGCCTGACCGACTTCCGCAAGCATGCGACGCTGGAAGAGCGGCATGAACTGGGCGTCCGGTTCGCGGCGTTCGAGGCGAACCACCTGAACGGCGTGAAGGTCGTGGAGAAGGACCCCGAGGCGTATGTGAAGGCGCATGCGGCGGGGTGACGCACTGAGATACCTGTTCTCCTGCGCACGCAGGAGTCCAGGGTTACGAACGGCACCGCTGCCGACCCTGGGCTCCTGCGTTCGCAGGAGAACGGGGTGGTCGTTCAACCTCAGCTACGGCATGTCGTGGCGATGATCACCTTCTACCTCGCCCGCGCCACAAACGGCGTCATCGGCCGCGACGGCCAGCTTCCCTGGCGCCTCCCCGCCGACCTCAAGCGCTTCAAGGCGTTGACGATGGGCAAGCCGATGGTGATGGGACGCAAGACCTTCGAGAGCTTCCCCAACCCCCTCCCCGGTCGTCGTCACATCGTCCTCACGCGCGGCGACTGGACCGCGGGCGGTGCGGAGGTGGCGCATTCCGTCGACGAGGCGCTGGCGATGGCCGGCGACGACGTCGCGGTGATCGGCGGCGCACAGATCTATGCCGCCCTGCTGCCGTACGCCGACCGCATCGAACTGACCGAAGTCCATGCCGAACCCGAGGGCGATGCCACCGTCCCCGCGTTTGAGGGCTGGACCGAAATCGCCCGCGAGGACCATCCCGCCGAAGCCGATCGGCCCGCCTACAGCTTCGTCACCCTCACCCGCCCCTGACTTCCCCCCTCCCTGGAAGGGAGGGGCCGGGGTGGGTCGGCCAGTTCAGGCCACCGGCGTCTGGAGCGTGCGGAAGCCGACCCACCCCTAACCCCTCCCTTCCAGGGAGGGGAATCTAAGGCATCTGTGCCACCTAGCGCCGCCCTCGCCACACCCGTATAGCCCGGCCCCATGCAGCGGCTAGACGGCGGTGCGCCCATCCCCCCGCGGCTCGCGGACGGGATCGTCGCGCTCGGTAATTTCGACGGATTCCACCTCGGTCACCAGGCCGTCGTCGCGCGTGCGATCGCCTGGGCGAAGGCGGAGGGCCGCCCCGCGCTGGTGGCGACGTTCGATCCGCATCCGGTCCGCCATTTCCGCCCCGACACCGCGCCGTTCCGCCTCACGACGCTCGACCAGCGCGCGCGGTTGTTCGCAGACGCCGGCGCCGACGCGATGGTGGTGTTCCACTTCGACGGCGACCTCGCCGCGCTGACCGCCGAGCAGTTCATCGCCGACCGCCTCGAACGCAATTTGCGCGTCGCAGGCGTCGTCACCGGCGAGGACTTCACCTTCGGCAAGGCCAAGGCCGGCACCGTCCACACGCTAGCGACCCGCGGTCCAGCGCACGGCTTTCGCGCGGAGACGGTCGCCGCGGTGTCGCTGAACGGCGAGACCGTGTCCTCCACCCGCATCCGCGACGCGCTGCGCACCGGCGACATGGCGACCGCCACCCGGCTGCTGACCCGGCCGTTCGCGATTGAGGGCGTGGTCCAGCACGGTGACAAGGTCGGCCGGACGATCGGCTACCCGACCGCGAACGTCGACATGGGCAAGTATCTGCGTCCCGCCTACGGGATCTACGCGGTGACCGGCCGGCTGGAGGATGGCCGCGTGCTCAAGGGCGCCGCCAACCTCGGCATCCGCCCGAGCTTCGATCCGCCCAAGGAATTGCTCGAGCCGCATTTCTTCGACTTCTCGGAGGATCTGTACGGCCAGACGATCGAGGTCGCGCTGATCGACTATCTCCGGCCCGAGGCGAAGTTCGACAGCCTCGACGCGCTGATCACCCAGATGGACGCCGACTGCGCACGCGCGCGGGCGATTTTGGCCTAGTTTCCCTCCTCCCTCGAAGGGAGGGGTCGGGGGTGAGTCGGCCGGTTGGCTACCGTCGTGCCCAACCCAAGCCAACCCACCCCCAGCCCCTCCCTTTCAGGGAGGCGAGCAGGTGCCGGACAGGGATGGCAACGCGCGGCGCTAACGGCTACAGCCCGCACCACCTATGACCGACGCCACCGCTACCCCCGCCCGCGATTACCGCGACACCGTCTTCCTGCCGAAGACCGACTTCCCGATGAAGGCCGGCCTCGCCGCCAAGGAGCCGGCGATCCTCGAGCGCTGGGCGAAGCTCGGCATCTACGACCGGTTGCGCGAACAGCGGCTCGGGCGCGAGCGGTTCATCCTGCACGACGGCCCGCCCTACGCGAACGGCGACATCCACATGGGTCACGCCATGAACAAGGTGCTGAAGGACATCATCGTCCGCTCGCAATCCTTGATGGGCAAGGACGCGCCCTATGTCCCCGGTTGGGACTGCCACGGCCTGCCGATCGAGTGGAAGGTCGAGGAAGCGTATCGCGCGAAGAAGCTCAACAAGGACGACGTCCCCGTCGACCAGTTCCGCGCCGAATGCCGCGCCTATGCCGAAAAATGGGTCGACGTGCAGAAGGGCGAATTCGAGCGCCTCGGCGTGATGGGCGACTGGGCCGATCCGTATCTGACGATGAAGTACGAGGCGGAAGCGACGATCGTCGGCGAACTGCTCAAGTTCGCGGAGTCGGGCCAGCTGTACCGCGGTGCGAAGCCGGTGATGTGGTCACCCGTCGAGAAGACCGCGCTCGCCGACGCCGAGGTCGAGTATGAGGACATCGTCTCGACCCAGATCGACGTCGCGTTCGAAATCGTCGACGCGCCGAACGCGCCGGAACTGGTCGGCGCGCATGCGGTGATCTGGACGACGACGCCGTGGACGATCCCGGTGAACCAGGCGCTGAGCTATGGCCCTGAGATCGAGTACGGTCTCTTCGGCTTTCGTTTGGGTGCCGTTACCTCGTCAGATGGTACCGACGTAAAGGCCGGTCTGGATATCGCGCAGAAGGCACTTGGCGATCTGCGAGTTATCGTTGCAACGCCGTTGATCCAGTCGGTTAGTAGCCGCCTAGCCACATATTTCACTTCTGTAGCGCGTGCAGGTGGACATCCGGTATCGATCACCGTCGACGCTATCCATGTTTCGTCGGTCAAGGGCTCACAACTCGCCGACGCCACCGCACGTCACCCGATGCACGCACTCGGCGGGTTCTTCGCGAAGCCGCGCCCGTTCCTCCCCGGCGAGTTCGTCACGACCGACGCGGGCACCGGGCTCGTCCACATGGCGCCGGACCACGGCGAGGACGATTTCGAACTCTGCAAGCAATACGGCCTCGACCCGGTCTTCGCAGTCGACGGCGCGGGCATGTACCGCGCGGACTGGGCGTGGCTTGGCGGGCAAGGCTCGGTCATCAACAAGAAGTTCGTTGGTGCGGACGGCCCGATCTGCTCGGACCTGCGCGAAACCGGCGCGTTGCTGGCGGCGAGCGACGACTTCAAGCACAGCTATCCGCATTCGTGGCGCTCGAAGGCCAAGGTGATCTTCCGCGCGACACCGCAATGGTTCATCCCGATGGATGCGCCTGCTCCCTCTCCCCTCTGGGGAGAGGGTCGGGGTGAGGGGCAGCCCAGCAATGCTGCGCCCGGAACAGCCCCTCACCCCAGCCCTCTCCCCGCAGGGGAGAGGGAGCCAGAGGACAACGGCGCAACCCTCCGCGAAATCGCGCTCGACGCGATCGCCGCGACCACCTGGATCCCCGCGCGTGCGGAGAACCGGATCACGGCGATGGTGCAGGGCCGCCCCGACTGGGTCATCTCGCGCCAGCGCGCCTGGGGCGTCCCGATCGCGCTGTTCGTCAACCGCGCGACCGGCCAGTATCTCAACGACCCAGCAGTCAACGCGCGCATCATCGCCGCCTTCCGCCAGCACGGCGCGGACGCGTGGTACGCCGACGGCCACCAGGCGCTGCTCGGCCCCGACTACGACCTCGCCGATTACGAGGTCGTGAAGGACATCCTCGACGTCTGGTTCGACTCCGGCTGCACCCACGTCTTCACCGTGGAAGCACGCTACGGCGAAGGCACGCGGGCCAATCTCTACCTCGAAGGCTCCGACCAGCATCGCGGCTGGTTCCAGTCGTCGCTGCTCGAGAGCTGCGGCACGCGCGGCCGCGCACCCTATGACGCGGTCCTCACCCACGGCTTCGCGCTCGACGGCCAGGGCCGGAAGATGTCGAAATCGCTCGGCAACGTCGTCGATCCCTTGAAGATCATCGGCGAGTCCGGCGCGGACATCCTGCGCATGTGGGTCGCCTCGACCGACTATTTCGACGACGTGAAGATCGGCAAGGAGGTGCTCGCCACCGCCTCCGATGCGTATCGCAAACTGCGCAACACCTTCCGCTACATGCTCGGTGCGCTCGAAGGCTTCGAGGAATCCGAGCGCGTCGCGGTCGCCGACATGCCCGAGCTAGAGCGCTACGTGCTCCACCGCTTGCGGATGATCGACACCGAGTTGCGCCAGGCGGCGGAAAGCTATGAGTTCAACCGCTACACGCGCCTGCTGACCGACTTCGCGAACGAGGACCTGTCCGCGTTCTTCTTCGATATCCGCAAGGACTCGCTCTATTGTGACGCGCCGAGCGACATCAAGCGCCGGTCGTACCGCACCGTGCTCGACGTGCTGTTCCACGCACTGGTCCGCTACGCCGCGCCGGTGCTGTGCTTCACCGCCGAGGAAGTGTGGCAGTCGCGCTTCCCGAGCGATGACAGTTCGGTCCATTACCTCGAATGGCCGTCGCTGCCGTCGCTCGACGCCGACGACGTGGTCGGCAGCAAATGGCATGAGATCCGCCAGTTGCGCGAGGCCGTCACCGAGGCGATCGAGCCGTTGCGCCGCGAAAAGACGGTGCGCTCCAGCCTCGAGGCCGAGATCACCGTGCCCTCGATGCTGCTCGACGCCGACGCGCTGGCCGAGGCGTTCATTGTCGCTAAGGTCACGCCGGGCGACGGCGTCACGGTCACCCGCACCGACTTCCACAAATGCGGCCGCTGCTGGCGTCACCTCCCCGAGGTGACGGTCGACGGCGATCTCTGCGACCGCTGCGACAAGGTCGTGGCACATGCGTAACCTCCCCAAAGCCGGGTTCGGCGCAGCAATCGCGCTGTTCCTCGCCGATCAGCTCAGCAAATGGGCGGTCACGGGGCCGCTCGGGATCGACTCGCTGGGCGATGCGCGGACGCTCACCTCGTTCTTCGACCTGCGCTTCGTGCCGAACATCGGCATCTCGCTCGGGCTGCTCCCCGCCGACGGGCATTTGACCCGCTGGGCGCTGGTGCTGCTGACCGGCGCGATCGCGGTCGGCGTCGCGGTGTGGATGACTCGCGAGAAGAACCCCGCGGACCAGATGGCGCTCGGCTTCGTGCTAGGCGGCGCGGTCGGCAATATCCTCGACCGGATGCGGCTCGGCTATGTCGTCGATTTCGCCGACCTGCATATCGGCGAGTGGCGTCCGTTTTTGGTCTTCAATGTCGCCGATGCAGCGATTACTGTCGGCGTGCTCGTCCTGCTTGTTCGGGCGCTGCTCGTGCGCGAGAAGCCCCCTGTGGAGAATTCCCATGCGTAAGTTTGTGCCCCTGGCTGCCGGTATGGCGAGCGTCGTCGTCCTTTTGTCCGGCTGTGCGACGAGCAAGAGCCTCGATCGCGCGCGTCCCGACGAGTTCGCCGTCGCGCGCCAGGCGCCGCTCGTGATCCCGCCCGACTTCGCGCTGGTCCCGCCGCAGCCCGGCGCTGCCCGCCCGCAAGATACCGCCGCCAACGCACAGACGCTCGACGCACTGTTCGGCGGCACCGCGGCGCGTAGCCCGGCCGAGACCGGCGTGCTGAACGACGCCGGCGCGGATTCGGACGATCCCGGCATCCGTTCCAGCGTTGGCGATCCCGGCACGACGGTCGTCGACAAGGGTACGACCACGCGCGACATCGTTGCCGCCCCCGAAGGCGACGGCCAGGACGCACGCGCCACCGCGAACTGATCGGCTTACCGCACACACCAAAAAGGGCGGCCCCGCGAGGGAGCCGCCCTTTTTTATTGCCCCGTCATCCTGACGAAAGTCAGGATCCAGAGCCACAAGCGGAACGCCAGTGGCCCTGGATCCTGGGTCAAGCCCAGGATGACGATCCGATCAGAACGCCGCGGTCAGCGACACCAGGACCTTGCCGTTGGCGATCGAGCCGCTGCCGTCCTGCCCGCGGCTGAAGCTCGGCTGCAGATACGCCGACTCGCCCTTGCCGATGTCGGTGTCGACATAGGCGACGCCCAGCGTCAGCGGCGTCGTCGGGATCACGTAATCCGCGCCGAACAGCCAGTCGAAATACTCACCGGTCGGCGACACGCTGGTCGCGAACGGCCCGAGGCCCTTGTTGCCGTTCGAATAGCCGACATGGGCCTTCACGGTCAGACCGGTGTTGGGAATGCCGCTGCTGACGTCACCCCAGAGGTAGAGGTTGTCGTCCTTGGCGTTCACGCGGTCATAAACGCCGGCCGCTGCCGACGTGCCGTTCGCATACCAGGGCCCGAGCGCCTGCTGCTTGGGCGCATAGGCGACGCCCGCGGTCAGCGCGACCGGGCCGGCGGTGCCCGACAGCTTGGCATAGGGTTCGATGAAGTCGGTGTTGTTGAAGCCTGACGGGTACATGTACCACGTCGCGCCGACGTCGAGCGTACCGCCGCCGACAGGCACCTTGTAGCCCGCAATCAGGTCGAGCTCCATGTTGGCGCCGCCGAACGTGCCCCAGCCGGACAGGTTGGACGCCCAGGTACCTATATAGAGGCCGCTCTTGTGCGCGATCGTGATCCCGCCCTGCACGGCGAGATTCTCGTCCGACTGCGACACGCCGCGGAAGCGGTAATCGCTGACGAGCCCGACCGAACCCGAGACGGTAACCTCCTTGGGCGGTGCGGTAGCCTCGTCCTGTGCGAACGCGGGGGTAGCAGCGGCCAATGCGATGCCGCCGAGAAGAAGTGTGGTGAAGCGCATCGTTTCCCTTTCGATACTGGAAATGCGATGTCCCCGCCTGCAACCGCGGACGCCGCATCTATCGAGGGCGTGCCCTCCGAGTGCGGTCTTTCCTTGCGATGACGGACATGTGACAGCGGGGCGTCAGGCGCACAAGGTAATATTGCGCCAATCGTGGGATTGACGCCACGTATGTTGCGCAACAGCCACAGTGAGGGGAGCTCAGGGGCTGAAGCATTCGCGTCGGATCGGGCAGGCAACCGCAAAGCCCTTGTTGATCGGAACGCAGCGGGTGTTCGCTGCCTCTATCTCCGCGTGGCCGTAAAGGCGGCGAAGCCCGCTTCGAGATCGGCGATCAGGTCGGCGGGGTCTTCGAGGCCGATCTGGAGTCGCACCATCGGGCCCGCCGGCTCGCGCTTAGTGACGCTGCGATAGCGTTGCGGGTCGGCGGGGATGGCGAGGCTTTCGAACCCGCCCCAGCTATAGCCGATGCCGAACAGCTGGAGCCCGTCGATGAGCGCCGCCCGCGCGGCGTCGTCGCCGCCGTTCAGGACGAACGAGAAGAGACCGCTGGAGCCCTTGAAGTCGCGCACGAACCGGTCGTGGCCGGGGCAATCGGGGAGCGCGGGGTGCAGCACCTGCACGACTTCGGGGCGTGACTGGAGCCACTTGGCGATCGTCAGCGCGCTAGACTGGTGCTGAGCCAACCGGATCGCCATCGTCCGCAGGCCGCGGCTGCCGAGCCAGCAATCGTCGGGGCTGGCGACCTGGCCGAGCTGGAAGCTCGTCTCGCGCAGTTTCCTGAAATGACCGGGGCCGGCGGTGACCGAGCCGAGCATCACGTCCGAATGGCCGACGACATATTTCGTGCAGGCGAGGATCGTCAGGTCGACACCGTGTTCGATCGCGGGGAAGAACAGCGGCGTCGCCCAGGTGTTGTCGAGCAACGTCGTCACGCCGCGCGCCTTTGCCGCGGCGACGATCGCGGGGACGTCCTGCACCTCGAAGCTCAGCGAGCCGGGGCTTTCCATGAAGATCGCGCGCGTCTTGTCGCCGATCAGGTCGGCGATGCCCGCGCCGATCAGCGGGTCGTAATAGCGCGTCGTGATGCCGAACCGCTTGAGCAGCCCGTTGGCGATCCCGCGCGTCGGATCATAGGCGCTGTCGACCAGCAGCAGCTCGTCGCCCGGCGACAGCACCGACAACAACGCCGCCGCGACCGCCGCGACGCCCGAGCAATAGAGGAACGTCCCCTCCGCGCCGGGCTCCAGCGAGGTCAGCGCGTCGGCGAGGCTCCACTGCGTCGGCGTACCCTTTCGCCCGTAGAACAGCCGGTGATGCGTGTCGCGTGACGCACTTTCGCGAAGATGTGCGACCGAATCGTAGAGGATCGTCGAGGCGCGCCAGACGGGAGGACTGACTATCCCCTGCGTCCACTCGGGTCGGCGTCCGGCGTTGACGACCTTGGTCGCATCGCCGACCGGCTTGTCGATATCGCTCATGCAGGTCCTGTCGCTTTAGGCGTGGACGGATCGCCGCCCCATTCGGACCAGCTACCGTCATACAACGCCGCCTCGTTGCCGAGCAGATGCGCGCCGAACGCGAGCACCGACGCGGTGATTCCCGAACCGCAGGTAGTGACGAGCGGCTTGGACAGGTCGACCCCGACGCGCTCGAACTCGGCCTTCAGCGCGTCGCCGGTCTTCCACGTCCCGTCGGCGTCGAACAGCGCGCCGTACGGCAGGTTCTTCGCCCCCGGAATATGCCCCGCCGCGATGCTCGGCCGCGGGTCGCTTTCCTCACCGGTGAACCGCGCCGCCGACCGGGCATCGAGCACCTGCTCAGCGCCGCTGGCGATGTTCGCCTTCATCTGGTCAAGATCGCGCACGCCGTTCAGATCGGCCCACACGGTGAAATGCCGATGCCGCAGCGTTTCCTTGCCGCTGGCGATCTCGCGCCCCTCGGCCTGCCACTTGGCCAGCCCGCCATCGAGAATCGCCACATTGTGCGCCCCGAACAGCCGCAGCATCCACCACGCCCGCGCCGACGTGTGCCAGGGCGAGCTATCGTACAGCACGATCCGGCTGCCATCGCCGAGTCCCAGCGTCTGCATCCGGCTCGCGAACTTTTCCGCGGAGGGCAGCATGTTGGGCAGGTCGCTGTCGGTATCGCACAGATCGGCCAGGTTCATGAACACCGCGCCGGGGATATGCGCCGCCTCATACTCCGCCGCCGCATCGCGTCCGTCGGCGTAGGTCGCGTCGACGATCCTGAGATCGCTCGCGCCGAGTTCACCCGCCAGCCATTCGGTGGTCACCAACGCGTCCATGCCAAGCCCTCCGTGAATATGCTCCGAGTCAGTACCCAGCCTCGCCGCTCGCGTCGAGGGAGGCGAGGAACCCAGCCGCCTGTGCGCGCGTCGCGTCCCGGTCCGCCTCGGTCTGCTTGTGCCAGTTGCGATATGGCATTGCGAGCCGGTTGTTGCGCCCGAGCTTGTCCTCGTGCCGCGCAAGGAAATCCCAGTAGAGCGCGTTGAACGGGCATGCATCGGGCCCGATCCGCTGTTTCACCTTGTAGCGACATTGCCCGCAATAATCGGACATCCGGTCGATATACGCGCCCGATGAGATATACGGCTTGGACCCTAACAAGCCGCCATCGCCGAACTGGCTCATCCCCAGCGTGTTGGGCAGCTCCACCCATTCATACGCGTCGACATACACCTCGAGATACCATTTATGGACCTTGGCCGGGTCCGCGCCGATCAGCAGCGCGAAATTGCCCGTCACCATCAGCCGCTGGATATGGTGCGCGTGCGCGGTCTCCAGCGTCTGGCCGATCGCCTCGCGCAGGCAATGCATGTCGGTGTCGCCGGTCCAGTACCAGCCGGGGAGCTCACGGGTGTGGTCGAGGAAGTTGCGCTCGACATAGTCCGGCCCCTCGCGCCAGTAGATCCCGCGCATATATTCGCGCCAGCCGATGATCTGGCGGATGAACCCTTCGGCGCCGTTGAGCGCCACCCGGCCGGCGCGATACTCGCCCTCGACCGCGCGGCACAGTGCGAGCGGGTTCAGCAACCCCGAATTGATGTAGGGCGACAGATGCGCGTGCCACATGCGCGTGTGCCCCGTGACCATCGTGTCCTGGAAGTCGCCGAAGCTCGTCAGCGAAGTCTGAAGGAAAAAGTCCTGCGCGGCGAGTGCGTCTTCGTGCGTGACCGCCAGATCCCAGTCGTCGAGACTGCCGACGAGCTCCGGGAAGCCCGTCTCGACGAGCGCGATCACCTCGCGGGTAATCGCGTCGGGTGGGAAGCGCGGCTGGACGGGCATGAACAGGTCCGCGGCGGCCGGCTTGCGGTTTTCCCTGTCGAAGTTCCAGCGGCCGCCTTCGGGCTTGTCGCCGTTCATGAGGAGGCCGGTCTTGCGCCGCTGCTCGCGGTAGAAGAATTCCATGACGAGGACGCGGCGGCCTTCGGCGAAGGCCTCGAAGTCGGCATGGCTGGCGATGAAGCGCGTGTCAGTCCGGATTTCTACCGGAAGGCCGAACAAAGTTTGCCACGCTTCGAGCATCGCCTGGACGCGCCATTCGCCCGCTTCGGTGACGACGATGCGGTCGATAGGGTGGCGCGAGATGGCGCGCGCGATCTCGCCCGTGAAGCTGCCGCTGCTGTCCGGATCGTCAAGCTTGACGTAGTCGACGGTCCAGCCTTTGCCCCGCAACGCCTCGGCATGGTGGCGCATGGCGGACAGGATGTAGGCGAGCTTGCGACGGTGATGACGGACGTAGGTGGTCTCGTCGCCGCCCTCAGCGAGGAGCAGGACCGAAGTCGCCGCATCCGCGCCGTCGAGCGCCGACAGGTCGAAAGAGAGCTGGTCGCCCAGGATCGGGACGAGAGTCGTCATAGCCGGGTCGTTAGCGCCCCCGGATGAACTCCCGGATATCCCGGGTTAAGCCTGCGCGATCGTCGTCGCGAACGTACATCATGTGGCCCGAGCCGTAGTAGCGGAACGTCACGCGGTCCTGCGGGATGCCGGTGCGGGTCAGCGCGTATTCGGCGCCGAAGAACGGAGTCGCGAAGTCGAAATAGCCCTGGCCGACGAACAGCCGCATGCCGCCATTCTCGCGCATCGCCTTGCCGAGATACGGCGCGACGTTCTTGTAATAGACCGCCTCGCCGCGGCCCAGGTCCCAGTCCCACGGCTGGACGCTGCCGATGGTGACATATTGCCGGTCGGTGCGGAACTTGAGGCCGTCGCGCGCCCAGCCGTTGATCGCGGCGGTGTAGCCACCGTCAATGCCGTAGAAGCTCGGGTCGTTATCGGGCTCCTCGCCCGCCGTGTCGAAATCCTTGCCCGTGTAGCGCGCGTCGAGCCGCCCGATCGTCAAACCGCGGTCGCGCAACAACTCCTTGTAGAAGCGGCCATCGGTGACGCGCAGGTCGGCGCGGTCGAGGAAGGCTTCGGACAGGCCGGTGAACCGCGCTAGGCGGCGACGGATCGCGGCGCGCGGTTCGCCCTGCAAGCGCTGGCCTTGGAGAAGCGCGGACGCATAGTCGGCGATCGCGAAGCGGCGCGCTTCCTCGACGA